>CAJMKD010000003.1 GCA_905213905.1 uncultured Sutterella sp.
CGCGCCCTGAGCGCTGCGGTGAGATCGTCGACTTCGTTGCGCGTGCGTGCAAAGATGATTGCAAGCTCGGGTGCTTCCAGGTCCAGAATGCGGCCAAGCGCTGCGATTCGATAGCTTTTCCCTACTACATAGGCGATCTGAGGGACAAGGGGTGCTTCACCTTCAGGCGTTGCTTCCTTGGCAATAGCAATTCGGATAGGCGAATCGAGTCGATCTTCTGCAATGCGCGCAATACGGGGCGGCAGCGTGGCGGAAAAAAGCGCCTTCTGCACCTTTTCAGGCAAAGCATCGAAAATTGAATCGAGCTCGTCGGCGAATCCAAGATCGAGCATTTCATCTGCTTCATCGAGCACAACGGCCTTCACGCTTGAGAGATTGAGCGTGCCGCGCGAAATGTGATCAAGTGCTCGCCCCGGCGTGGCGACAACAACATGCGTGCCGCGTTTGAGCGCGCGAATTTGCCTGCCATAATCCTGTCCGCCGTAAATCGGCGTTACCACAATACCGGCGTCGCGTCCGAATCCGTGGAAGGCCTCGCTCACTTGCAGGCATAGCTCCCGCGTAGGCGTAATGATCAATACGATCGGGGCGCTCGGAGGTGTATCGAGCAGCCAGCGTTCTATAAGCGGCAGCGAGAAGGCTGCAGTTTTGCCGGTGCCAGTAGCTGCTTGCCCCAAAACGTCTCGGCCCGTCAAAAGCGCGGGAATGGCTTCCTGCTGAATAGGGGTAGGTTCTTCAAAGCCCAGTTTGGCGAGCGATTCAACTACGACGGAAGAGAGTCCGAGATCGGAAAAACTAGTCATGGGAATGGTCTCAGAGTCAGTTCAGCCGCATGCCCGCACAACTGCTAATTCTTCAATAAAAAAGGGCAGAGGCTGAAGAGGGGGGAGTTTATTTAACCAGCGCGTAGAACGCGTGAGGCAATGGTTCGTCGAACGGAAGACACGGGTCGAACCGAACGAGATGAAGACTGGTCAGTATGGATGGCGCCATGCGCGTTCTGTACAAGCATCGATGCTTATCCCGAAAACAGGACAAGGCCCGCAGTATTCCTTCCTGCGGGCCTTGCTCCTATCAAACGGAAAACGCTTGATTCAATGCCGAATTAGGCAGCGGGCGCAGCCGGAGCGGCGGCAGCGGCATCGGCATCGGCAGCAACCGTAACTTCTTCTTCAACGGGCTTGATGACCGAGGCAATGACGATTTCGGGTTCAACGGAGACGCCTTCAGGAACAACGAGGTCCTGCGAGAAGAACGTCATGCCGGATTCCATCTTCGAGAGGTCAACGCTGATGAATTCAGGCAGGTTGCGCGGCAGGCAGGTGACTTCAACGAAAGCGACAGCGTGGCTGATGATGGCCTTGTCAAGCTTGACGGCCGGGCTTTCTTCTTCACCATGGAAGTGCAGCGGCACGCGCATCGTGACGTTTTCATTCGGGTCGATGCGCTGGAAGTCGATGTGCATGACCTGCGGCTTGTACGGGTGCATCTGGAAGTCGCGAAGAACAACCAGCTGTTCGGTACCGTCAAGTTCCATCGTCAGGATCGAAGCATGGAACTTTTCCTTGCGCAGTGCATAGAAAATCGGGTTGTGTTCGAGCTCGATCGGCGCAGCGGGTTCCTTGCCGCCGTAGAGAATGCCCGGCAGCTTATCCGCACGGCGCAGACGGCGGCTCGCACCCGTACCTTGCGCTTTGCGCGTGGTGGCGATGACTTTCATTGTTAACTCCAAAAATTAGGATTCGCAGTTGAAAAAACGCACGCCCGCAATCGCGACCAACTGCGGGCGGCGAACCTCTAGTGAAACTTATTCCGTGAAGAGGCTGCTCACGGAGTCTTCACGCGCAATGCGCAGAAGCGTTTCGCCGATGATCGCCGAGCAACTGACCTGGCGGATCTTCGGGCAGGCTTCGGCAGCTGTCGAAAGCGGAATGGTATCCGTAACGACAAGCTCGTCGAGAGCGGAATTAGTGATTCGTTCGATTGCAGCACCCGAAAGCACCGGATGCGTAATGTAGGCAACAACACCGATAGCGCCGCGTTCCTTTAAGGCGCCGGCGGCATTGCAGAGCGTGCCGGCCGTATCAACAATGTCGTCGGTGATGATGCAGGTACGCCCGGAGACATCGCCAATGATGTTCATGATTTCAGCCACATTGGCGCGCGGACGACGCTTATCGATAATGGCGAGGTCGGTTTCAATGGCTTTGGCCATAGCGCGAGCTCGCACAACGCCGCCGATGTCAGGAGAAACCACGATCGGATTTTCAAGCTTTCTGTTTTTCAGATCCTGAAGCAGAACGGGCGTTGCGTAAATGTTGTCGACGGGAATATCAAAAAAGCCTTGAATCTGATCGGCGTGCAGATCCATCGTAAGAACGTGATCCGCACCGACGGACTGCAGCATATTTGCAACAACCTTGGCAGAGATAGCAACGCGCGCGGAACGCGGACGGCGGTCCTGACGAGCGTAACCGAAATACGGGATCGCAGCCGTGATGCGACGAGCAGACGCACGCTTGAGTGCGTCGATCATGATCATCAGCTCCATCAGATTGTCGTTCGTCGGTGCGCAAGTGCTCTGCAGGACGAAGACGTCCTTGCCGCGGACGTTGTCAAGAAGCTGAACGTTGACTTCGCCGTCGCTGAAACGGGTGACGGTCGCTTTGCCGAGCGGAATGTTGAGGTACTGCGTAACGGCCTGGGCAAGCTTGGGATTCGCATTGCCCGAAAAAACCATCATTGTTTCCGGCACGATCGAGGCCATGATTTCTCTCTTCTCTCAGTCGGGAGCCGTTGCTCTCGAGGGTTAACTGAGTCTGACGGGCGGGCCCCGTCAAGGCTGGGGAAACCGCTCAACGTCTATTAGCGTTCGAGCGGCAAATTACGGGCGAACCCGAAAAATCCGAGCGTTTGGCAGGGGCAGAAGGATTCGAACCTTCGGTACACGGAATCAAAATCCGTTGCCTTACCACTTGGCTATGCCCCTGGATTTGTCTTTCAATTCACCCACGCAATCAGCGGATGTTCCTGAAGGCCACGCACACTAAAGTGACGCCAACCAACGGGAAGACGCTCAATAGCCGGAATGGCATGAGAAGCGTCAGCGACCGCAAAAACCGCGCTGCCTGACCCCGTCATTCGGGGGCGGAGACCGATGCTTTCGAGCAGTTGTCCGGCTTGGGCAACAAAAGGCTCGACCGCTTCAGCGACAGGCTGCAAATCATTGCGTCCGGGCAATGCCGGCCAATGATTTTGGATGAGGTCTGAAAAGACGGCCATTTTGAGGGATTCGGTATTTCTTGTCAAGTTTGGAGCCTTGAATATTTGTTCGGTTGAAACACCTTTTCCCGGCCAAATGATTTCGTACTTGGCTTGCGGGACTTCAAAAGGGGAAATTCGCTCGCCGATGCCTTCCACAAAACCGCTTCTACCCCAGACGAAAAACGGGATGTCAGCGCCGAGTGTTTCGCCTATGGTCATTAGCGATTTTCGATCGAAGTGAAGTCCCCAGAGATGATTGAGACCAATCAAGGTGGTGGCAGCGTCGGAGCTGCCGCCGCCCATGCCGGCGCCGGCAGGAATGCGTTTTCGGACATTTATTTCAACGCCAAGGTCGGGACGATTCGCTGCCTCGCGCAGTTTCTTTGCTGCTCGAACGCAGAGATCGTCTTCGGGCGAAGAAAGAAGATCGCCCATACGTACGATTTGATTGTCCTCTCGCACGACAAGATCAATTTCGTCGGTGAGATCAACAAGCGTAAAAATGGACTGGAGGAGATGTTTGCCGTCTGTCCTGCGCCCGACGACGTGCAGAAACAAATTGAGTTTGGCGGGCGCAGGCAGAAGCAATGCGCTTTTTCGCGGCATCGGATTCATGGGTTCACTACCAAAACAAGCTTGATTTTAGGCATGGCAGCGGTGAGGGCATGCTCGAGAACAAGCCGTTGCGCTTCGCCGGATGGTTGCCTTGAAGTGACGTCGTACCGCCAGCCGCCTGCTACACCTGTAGAGAGGCGGCCGCTTTTGTCGGAAAGAACCTCAAGAAGAAGCGCTATCGGCACGGTGAAGCCGAGATGCTGCAGCAACAATGCATCAAGATTCGGGGCTTCAAATGGGTCGCTGCGGCTGCCGTACCAAAGGGTTGCGCCTTTGTCATCCGTCTCTATTCGGGCGATGACGCCAGAGAGCGGCGTGAGCAAATCAAGTCTGCGGCGGCCGTTTGATTCGATGAGCTCAAAACGCCCTGTTTCACTGACTGTTTTGGACGAGGCGCTGATCGTAACGGCAAACCGTCCTTGCCAGCGAATGGCATTTTCCGGGATTGTCTGGCAGCCGCTCAGAAGCAACGGTACGCCAAGCGCGCCGGCAATCAGCGTTCGACGAGCGATCATTTAAATGCCTCTTCAGGACTGCGCATGAAGGCAGGGTATTTGCTCGCTGGGGCGTCCTTTCCTTCCTGAAAATCCTTCAGATCAAGCTTGAGCCGTTGTGCGACACGGACAAGGCTGGGCGTAACGCCGTTACGCTTTACGAAGTCTCTGAGCGCGCTCTCTGCTTCCTTCTTACGGTCTGCTGCCGCTAGGATCTCAATGAGGTGAAGAGCGACTTCAGGATCATAGAGCCGCTTCAAAGAGGCCTGCGTAAATTCATAAGCAGCTTTGAATTTTCCTTCTCGATAGCAGAGCCAGCCCATAGAGTCCAAGATGAAGGGGTCAAGCGGCGCAGCGCTATACGCTCGCTCGAGCAATCGACGAGCCTCCTTAAGTCGAATATTTTCTTCTGTGTAGAGATATCCGAGGGCATTGTTGGCTTGAACGTGATTGGGGTTGATTTCGAGCAGGTGTTCAAGATGCTTTGTTGCTGCATCCGGATGACCGGCTTCCTGCGCGATCATCGCTGCGTCGTAAAGAATCTCGGGTTCATTCGGCATGGCCTTCACCGCTTCTGACATGACGGCATGCGCATCTTGCGCGCGATGCTGTTCCAGAAGCAGTTTTGCCTCTGCGCCCCAAAATAGAGGAGCGTCCAGCGGCAGTTCGGTGCGAGCTGCCTGAAGCGTTTTGCGGGCTTCGTCAATTTTGCCTGCATCAGAAAGGCAGAGCGCTTGGCGCAGACGAGCCTGCGAAGCGAAAGGACCAGCGGTAAGTTCGGAATAGTAGTCTGCGGCGCGAAGCGGCGCTTTCTGCATCAATGCGGCGTTGCCAAGTTGAAGCCAGACTTCCAAGCGCGATAGATCGATTTCTGGACTTTCTTCGCGAAGTTTTTCAACGTAGGTTTTGAAGTACTTTTCTGCAAGTGCGGGACTTGCACAGTCTGCAGCCAGTTGCCCTGCATTGAAATAAAGACGAGGATCGTTTTCCGGATGCTTCATGGCACGTTCGAGTGCGGCAAGAGCCGCGTCCTTACGCCCCAATCGTTGTTCAACACGGCCAAAGATAAGCCGAACATACGGATCATCAGGGTTTCGCTTCAAAAAGTCTGTAAGAAGTTTGCGTGTCGCTCTTGTATCGGTACTCCAGCAAACATCAGCGGCTTCTCCTGCTGTTTTCGAATCATTCGGAGCTTTCCCGAGCGCAGCGCGTGCCGTTTCGCAAGCCTTGCGTCCATTGCCGGCGGCTTGCTCGAACTGTGCCAGCGCCATCAGTACATCCGCACGATTGCCGTACTTTTCGACATAAGGTGAAACCAGTTCGCTGAAAATCTCCAGCCCGTTCTTCTGCGTTCGTGCAAAAACACGAAGAACGCGTGCAACCCAAGCGCCAGGCAAATCCTTCGTGTTGTCCGCAGCGGATGAGCCATCCTTTTTGATCGATGCTTCTTCTGAAGCAGCGAGCGCTGCGTCCATGTCAGCCAGTGCTTTGGCAATTGCAGCTCGATCGTTGCGGTCGACAGCATCTGCCAGACGTGTTTGAAGCGCCATTTCCGCATGCGGGTCGTATTGCAGCCAAAGATTCGCAGCTTCAAGAAGTTTTGCCGAATCCCGCGAAGCAACGGCCGCTTCCCATGCATAGGCAGCAATTTGCGCGTTTTTTTCTTTTCTGGCGGCATCCGAAAGCGCGGCGTAGGCGTAATCGAATTCGCCGCGATGCACGGCTATGCCACTCGAAATAAGTTCAAAGAGCGTCATGTTCGGATGAGTCATCCGAGGGTGTCCCTGCGGCAGGACGGGATGTCCAGCCGGCAGCTTCGAAGCGCCTTCTGTGTCCATGCCCGGCATGGTCCAAGCGGACCCGGAACCGAGTGCGACAAGCGAAAGAAGAAAGATTTTGAGAGTACGACCAGACATAGCGGCGAAAGAAAAAATCTGTGTCCGGGCTTTCGCCCAGCAAGAAGGACTCATTCTATCTTTTGGCGCACTCTTAAAGCGCTGCCGCAACGGTGGGCAAATGTTCACAATCGCTTCAGCCAAAGCGCAGGGCGGACAACCGTGCGAGAATGCGCCGCTGACTTATCCGAGTTTTTCTTTGGGGAATGCGCATGGATCGATTTGCTGATGTGCTAGCCAGGTGGCAGCAGACCGAAGGGCGGCAGACGTTGCCTTGGCAGAAATATTCAACACCTTACGAGCGGCTGGTGAGCGAAGTCATGCTGCAGCAGACGCAGGTCGAGACGGTTATTCCATACTATGAAAGATTTCTTCAACGGTTTCCAAACGTTGAATCACTGGCGCAATCCGTTGAGGACGACGTGTTTGCTCTGTGGGCAGGGCTCGGATACTACACGCGAGCTTCCAATTTAAGGAAGGCTGCGCAATACGTCGTCCATGACCTTGACGGTGTTTTTCCAACTGATTTTGACGGGTTGCTGCGTCTGCCGGGCGTAGGGCCTAGCACTGCTGCGGCTGTGGCTGCATTTACTAGCGCGCAGGCAACACATCCGATGATCGACGGAAACGTCAAGCGCGTACTTTCGCGGGTTTTTCTGATTGAAGGCCGCATCGGAGAGCCTTCTTTTGAAAAGATGCTTGAGGCGAGGGCTCGTCAAGAGCTACCCGGTCCGGATTTGATTGGTGCGTATACGCAAGGCTTGATGGATTTGGGTGCGGGAATTTGCAAGCGTTTGACGCCTGATTGCCAAGGTTGTCCTATGGCCGCGCGTTGTGAAGCGCATCGTCTTGGCGTTGAAAAAAAATATCCAGGTAGACGACTTGCGCCCAAACGGACGACTTTGCGCATGGCGATGGCTTTCGTCATTGATGATGCCGGCGGTGTCTGGCTTCGCAAAGTCGACCGCTCCATCTGGAGAGGTCTGTGGACGCCTTTGTGGGAGGCATGGCCGGCATCTATGAAGCGATCGGACGAAGACGAGGAAAAAACGCAGATTTTTCTCTCTGGCATTCGCGAAAGGCTTGCGGGAGACGTGCTTCAGCGAGAACGACGCTTGCCGGCAATATGTCACGATCTGACGCATCGGCGTCTTTTGATCGAGCCGCATGAATTTTTAGTCGCAAAAGGAGTTGCGCTTGAGGACTGTGAACGCTTTCCGCTCAATGCATTGCCCGGCATGCCTAAGCCTGTTGTGCAGGTTCTTTCTGAATTCGGGCTTGAGTAATCAGATGGTCTGCGTTTTCCGTTCGCCAGCAAGTTGAGGCTGATCGAGCATTCGATGGCGAACGATGGCAGCTGTACCCGCAGAAAAGCGCCGTCCGAGCGCCTCTGCTACATAGACGGAGCGGTGCTGCCCTCCCGTACATCCTATGCAGATCGTTAAGTAGTGTCGGTTCTGTGCCTTGAAGTGCGGGAGCCACTTTTCCACAAAGCCAGCAATGTCATCGATCATTTCGCTTACAAGCGGTTGAGCTTCCAGATAATCGGAAATGGGTTTGTCGCGTCCGGTCAACGGTCGGAGCTCGGGGATGTAATACGGGTTCGGCAGACAGCGCACGTCAAAAACGAGGTCTGCTACGACAGGGATGCCATGCTTGTAGGCAAAGGACTCGAAGGTCAGCGTAAGCTTTGCTTCCGGCTCACCAATGAACTGCTGAACCCAGCGGCGCAGCTGAGAAGGCAGCAGTCCAGTCGTATCCATGACGTGAGCGATGCTTGCGACCGGATCAAGCAGCTCACGTTCCTTTCGGATGGCTTCCTGGAGCGTAACTTCCTGTGAAAGATGCTGTGCGTGCGTAGATAGCGGATGCCGACGGCGTGTTTCTGAAAAGCGTCGCACGAGCTCTTCGCTTGAGGCAGTGAGATAAAGCACGCGGATGTCAAAGCCTTCGGCCTTAAGCGAATCAAGAGCTTCGAGAGTTCTATCGAATGTGGCATGCGAGCGTGCATCAATAGCAACGGCTGCGGCTCGCGTACCGGAAGCGGCAAGACTTTCTGCAACGGGCTGAAGAAATTCAGCGGGCAAATTGTCGATGCAGTAGCAACCGCTGTCTTCAAGCTGACGAATGGCAATGGACTTGCCGCTGCCGGACAAGCCCGTAACAAGGATGAGCTGCATGGGGAAAGACGCTATAAAAAAGCGTTTTAACGGTTTTGCACAAGGAAACGTTTGTGCTCAGCGTCAGTTTTAACAGGTTGCTTACGACGAGTGGAGCTGAAAGCAGACTAAACAGTCTTTGCGAAAAGCTTTCTGAGAAACAGCCTTTTGATACGGAATTATTGAGCAGAAGGCTGCAGATTAGCGTCTGCGCTATCGGCGGGGCCCTGAACATTCTCTTCGGCGTCTTCTGTAGCGAAAGGCGAATTCCAGGCGGCAATCAGCTCGCAGACGTCAATGGGCGCTGGCAAATCAAGCAGTTTCTGAAGGAGAGCTTTATCCGAAAAAAGTGCAGCAGTTTCTCGCAGGAGCACAAGATGAGCCTGCGGATTTTCCGTTGGCACCAGGATGGTCATGAAAAGTCGTACTGGCTTACCGTCTGGCGCATCGTAATTAATGGGACTTTTTGTCCGCAAAAGTACTACGGCCGGTGCTGCAAGCGAGACAAGTCTGCCATGAGGAATGGCGCAACCGTTCCCGAGCGCAGTAGAGCCCAGACGCTCGCGCGCTATCAGGGCGTCAAAAACCGCATCATGATTTTCGCCGTAGGCTGCTTCAACGGCAAAGGCGGCTTCTTCAAAAAGTCGTTTGCGGCTGGCAACGTCTACATCAAGCCGAACCGCATCGAGAGTGAGATATTGAGAAAGTAAATTCATAGCGCCTGATTGCCGTGCGCTCTCAGTCGCGCCGGCGGGATGCCTTCCAGGTCGCGGTATTTTGCCACTGTTCTTCTTGTGATGTCGCAACCTTCGCTCTGTAACCGGTTGGTAATTGCCTGGTCGGACAACGGTTTTTCAGGCGATTCATTTCGAATGATTTCGACGATCCGAGTCCGAATGTTGTGCTGCGAGACACTTTCGCCGGAAGCTTCTCCGCTTTTGAGTACAGCTCTCGTAAACAGTGATCGCAACTCAATTGTTCCGTAAGGCGTCTGCAGAAATTTGCCGGAAACTGCGCGTGAGACGGTGGACTCCGCGAGCCCGAGCGCGGCGGCAGTTTCTTGAATCGTAAGCGGCGCGAGCGCTCCTGGGCCATCGTCAAAGAAGCGCTGTTGGTGTTCTACGGCAAAGCGTGCGGAGGCGATGAGCGTAGCTCGGCGAGCTTCGAGCGCAGCGACAAGATTTTTCGCTTCACTCAGATACCGGGCAAGCGGCGAGTTGTCTGGGAGCGTTGCAAGCGATGCCGAAGGCGCGAGCTTTACGCTAGGCATGGCGTCCGGGTTGAGGTAAACGCGCCAAACGTGACCGTGAGTTTCGATAGAGTTGCAACGAGTGACAATGAGATCTGCGACGATGTATTGAGGCGTATCGTTGGAGAAGTTCGCTGCGGGGTGCGGATCGAGCCTTCGCAGAAGTGTCAGTGCTTCTTCGAGAATGCTGCTGTCTTCAGGGATTCCTGTGCGCTTGAAAGCAGCGCGCATTCTTTTGAGGTCGTGCTTGGCAATTGCAGCAAGGTCGTTGTTCAGCAGATCGCAAAGCAAGTCAGCGGCAGCCTTGGAAACAAGAGCTTCATTGCTTGCTCGGATTGTTTCAATCGTAAGAGCTTCAACTGCAGAAGAGGCGCCGATGCCGGGCGGATCGAAAGACTGCAGGCACCGCAATGCGTCAGCCCAAGCTTCGACGGGTGCATCTTCAATGACGCGGTAGCTTGCTGCGACTTCCTCGAGCGGCGTAACGAGAAAGCCACGGTCATCAAGTTCTTCAATGAGACAGGCAACAAGCCGACGTTTTTTTTCATTGAGCTTTAGTCCGCCAAGTTCGGCGAGCAGGTATTCTCGAAGAGATTCCTTCTCTGCAACTTTTTCAGCAGGGGAAGCGTCGTCAAAGGCGCCGTTGCCTGAACCCGGCCAAAGGCTGTATATGCGTTCGAGCGGCCGTGCTTCCGCAGGCGCCGCCGCACTTTCGCCGAAACGTTCTGGGAAATCGATGCTATCTGCCTGTTCTTCAAATAGTTTCGTTTCTGTGATTTCGTTTTCGGATTCGAGGTGAGAATCTTCGCGTTCAATGAAAGGATTATCTTCGGCGGCAAGCGCTGTTTCCGCCAGCAACTCGGCAGCAGACATCTGGAGCAACTTCAGTGCGAACTGCTGCTGCGGTGCCAACGTCTGCTGTTGCGTTTGAAGGATGGCGAGGCTGTTGTTCAGCATGGTGATGCTCGTTCAGCACACTCTGCGATGAATAGTCAGGGAATTACATGCTGAAATTGTCGCCTAGATAGAAAGCACGAACATCCGGGTTGTTGATGATGTCGTCAGGCAGGCCAGAGGCAAGAACACGGCCTTCATTGATAATGTAGGCGTGGTCGCAAATAGCCAGTGTTTCACGCACATTGTGGTCCGTGATCAGAATGCCGATGTTGCGCTCTTTTAGGAAGCGAACGATACGCTGAATTTCGATGACTGCAATCGGATCGACGCCGGCAAAAGGTTCGTCGAGAAGAATAAAGCGGGGATTAGCTGCCAATGCACGCGCAATTTCAGTGCGGCGACGTTCACCGCCCGAAAGCGACAATGCTGTGTTGGTCCGGATGTGTTGAATCTGAAGCTCGTCAAGTAGCGTTTCAAGACGCGCGTTGATGGTGTCTTTCGAGAGCGGACGCCCGTTTTCATCCTGCTGAAGCTCAAGAATGGCCTTGATGTTTTCCTCAACGGTCAGCTTGCGAAAAACACTGGCTTCCTGCGGCAAATAGGAAAGCCCCAACCTAGCGCGCTTAAAGATCGGCATATGTAGGATGGATTGTCCGTCAAGCTCAATGCTGCCGTCATCGGCAACGACAAGACCTACAACCATGTAGAAAGTCGTGGTTTTGCCAGCGCCGTTAGGGCCGAGCAGTCCGACAACTTCTCCGGATTTGACCGAAAGGTCGACGCCATTGACGACACGGCGCGAACCATAATGCTTCTTGAGGCCTTTGGCCTCAAGCGTATGGACGCGGCGGTGCAAAGGCTGTTCACGGTTCTGTTCGTTCACGGACATTACTCAGTTATTTGTTGGCTGGGGCGGACAGCGACTCAGCGCTCGACAGAGCAGCACCGTCGCGGGGAGCAGGATTCTTGTTGGTGCGAGGCGCAATAATCGTAGTAACACGCTGCCGCTTGCCATCAACAACGCCACCGTCAACGACGGATCTTGCGTAACGCATGTCGTAGACGATTTTCTGCCCCTGCGTCATATCCTTCTGCTGGCCGTTTTCAGTGCGTGAAAGCTTGGCGCCGCCCGTAAGCGTAATAGTGTCAGTCTCTTCGTCGTAGACAATGCGACTCGCCTGCGCATGAATCCACTCATCAATATTCGGCGTCTTCGGATTCGGATCGCGCTGTTGCTTGAATCGAGCGGGTGAACCCGTAACGGTTGCCTGACGATAGCCTTTGGGTGTTATGCGCAACTCAAGCCGAGCGCCAAGCAGATTCATGCTGCCTTGATCAACGCTGACATTTCCCGAATAAACGGCAGTTTGCTTAACTTCGTCGCCATTGAATTGATCGGCATGGACTTCAATGGGTTGATCGCGGTCTGTGCTGAGCGCAAAGACAGGAGAAGCTAGCGCGACTGCAATGGCGGCAAGAAGAATTTTCTGCATGATCATTGGCCTGAATTGGCTGTGGATTGTTGAAAGTTCTGCGGATGGAGCACCGTGTGCACGCGTTCGCGCAGTTCAACGGTTCGGGCGACGTTATCGTACACCATGCCGCGCCGAGCTTCGCTTGAGTCGTTGCCCCGCGTCATAAAGACAGGCCGATCTGTTTCGAAGCGGTGCGTATCGAGCCAACCGCGCAGGTATTCAGTCGTGAAGGTGACTTCGGGGTCTTCGGCAAAGGGGAGCTGCCGCAGGAAGACATTTCCTGAAAGCTCAATTGTTTCAAGACCGTCGTCGCTCCACGCTTCGTCTGCGCGTGCCGTCATCTGAGCTCGATCTGGATTAAGCGTCATGAATCTTGCGTCCAGCGCTCGCATGCGCTCATCGGAAAAATGCTCCATGCTCGAAGCGACAAGTCGTTCCGTAGCGACGCCCTTTTCATTGAAATCGGTGAGCGTGACGTTTTGTGCGGTGAAGTCGGGACTCGATTCGCTGGGAATGTAGCGCAGACCGCTCAATCCCGACTGAATCGAGTAGTAGTAGCTCATTCCAATCAGAACGAGCAAAATGCTCGAACCGACAATGGCGGTAATACGTTCGCGAAGGACAAGTCTGCGGTGCGCCATTCTCAGCGTCCTTCGGAGAGGTAAAGCTCAACCATCAACGCATCCCACTTGCCTTGGGATTTCAGGATGTGCTCTGCCATTTCACGCACAGCGCCGTGCCCGCCGTCAAATGATGAACGCCAATGCACATAGGGGAAAAGGTCCGGGTTGCCGTTCTTGGGCGTCGCGGCAAAGCCAGCGATTCGCAGGCAGGGCAGGTCCGGCAAGTCGTCTCCCATGTAGGCGAGCTCTTCAGCGCTTATGTTGAGCTCATCAAGCATTTTTAAAAGCGTCGGCAACTTTCTTAGCTTTCCTTGCTCAATGCGCTTCATGCCGAGTTCTTCGGCACGTCGGGCAACGATGCCGGAAGTCCGGCCCGTCAAGATGGCGACCTCAATGCCAGCTCTCTGGAGCAATTTGATGCCAAGGCCGTCGCGAACATTGAAGGCTTTAAACAATTCACCTTCGTTCGAAAAAACGATGCTGCCGTCAGAGAGCACGCCGTCGACGTCAAGCACAACGAGACGGACTTTGGATGCGCGTGGATCGAATGCCATAACTTAGATTACCTTGGCTTCCATTAAGTCGTGCATGTGGAGCGCTCCGATGAGTCGGCCGTCAGCATCGGTGACTAGAAGCTGGTTGCACTGATATTCCTCGAGCTTCTTTGCTGCGGCTGCGGCCAAGTCATGGGCGTCAATCGTGTGAGGCGATTTCGTCATGACGTCGGCGATTCGAATCGAACGGATGTCGCCGACGCGTTCAATCAGGCGGCGAAGGTCGCCTTCCGTGAAGATGCCGACGACCTTGCCTTCGCTGTCGACCACAGCCGTCATGCCGATGTGCTTGCGAGTGATTTCTCGAACAGCATCTAGCATGGTTGTTTCAGGCAAAACGCTGGGCACTGCATCCCCTTTGCGCATCACGTCTTCAACATGAATAAGTAGCCGACGGCCGAGTGCGCCGCCTGGATGGCTGCGCGCAAAATCCTCCTTGCGGAAACCCTTGGCCGAGAGGCAGGCGACAGCGAGAGCATCTCCGAGCGCGAGCGTGCAGGTTGTAGAACTTGTCGGCGCCAGATTGAGCGGGCAGGCTTCGCGTTCTACGTGGCAGTTGATGTGGCAATCCGCGTGGCGGGCTAAGCTTGATTCGGGATTGCCCGTCATCGCAATCAGTGTTGCGCCTTCTCGCTTCAGGATCGGCACAATCATGAGCAGCTCATTCGTTTCGCCCGAATAAGAGATGCCTAGGACGATGTCGTCTTTGGTGATCATGCCAAGATCGCCATGCGCGGCTTCAGCTGCGTGTACAAAAAAAGCGGGCGTGCCCGTTGAGGCAAAGGTTGCGGCAAGCTTTCGTCCGATATGGCCGGACTTGCCGACGCCGCTTACAACAAGTCGGCCCTTGCAATTCAGGATCAGTCGAACGGCTTGGGCAAAATCGGGTGTTGCCGCAAGTCTATCGGCAGCGCTGCGAACAGCATCGGCCTCATGTAAAAGCACATCACGGCCGAGCGTCAAGGCCGCTTCGGCATCAAAATGAATGGGCATTCGGAATCCCTGCAAAATAGGATGTCAACTTGATAATGATACCTTTTGAACGGGCGGACGAAGCGTTGCATGTCTGCCTGCACAGGCAACAGAATGAAACGCCCGCAGATTTTTGACATCTGCGGGCGAGATGGCTCCGTCTTGAAAGACTTCAGCCGAATCAATGATTCAGAATCTTAGAGAGGAACTTCTGTGCACGATCTGTGTGCGGGGCATTAAAGAATTCCTGACCAGGCAGATTCTCGATAATTTCACCGGCATCCATAAAAATCACGCGGTCAGCGACCTTGCGTGCGAAGCCCATTTCGTGCGTAACGACCATCATGGTCATGCCTTCCTTGGCGAGCGTCACCATGACGTCAAGCACTTCGTTGATCATTTCGGGGTCAAGCGCTGAAGTGGGTTCGTCAAAGAGCATGCAGATCGGATCCATTGCCAACGCGCGTGCAATCGCGACACGCTGTTGCTGTCCCCCCGACAGCTGTCCGGGGAATTTATCTGCATGCTTAAGCAGGCCGACGCGATCGAGGAGCTTTAAGCCGCGTTCCTCGGCCTCTTCACGACCGCGGCCGAGCACCTTCATCTGCGCGAGCACGAGATTTTCTCGGATCGACAAGTGCGGGAAGAGTTCGAAGTGCTGGAACACCATGCCGACGCGGCTGCGCAGCTTCGGCAGATCCGTCTTCGGATCGCCGACGGAAATACCGTCAACGATGATCTCACCCTGCTGAAACGGTTCGAGCGCATTTACGGTCTTGATGAGTGTCGATTTGCCAGAACCCGACGGGCCGCAGACAACGACCACTTCGCCTTTTTCGACGTTAACCGAGCAATTCTTCAGCACCTGGAAGTTGCCGTACCACTTGCTGATGTTCTTAATTTCAATCATTGCCATGGGAATTGTTTCCTGATGAGGCCGTCCGAGCGATTAGCGCGCGGCGGCCATTTTCGACTGCACGCGGCGGACAAGCATGGAAAGCGAGAACGACACGGCCAGATAGCACAAAGCGGCGAAAGAGTACATCAAAACGAGCTGTCCGTCGCGCTGAGCGATTTTAGTGACGGCGCCCATAAAGTCATTGCCGCTAATAACATACACCAAACTCGTATCCTGAAAGAGAATGATGAGTTGTGTAAGCAGTACGGGCAGCATGTTGCGAACGGCCTGGGGAAGCACAATGTAGCGCATGGTCTGAGCGTAGCGCAGGCCGAGAGCTTTAGCGGCGGAAAGCTGCCCCTTGCTGACGGACTGGATTCCTGCCCGCATGATTTCGGAGAAGTATGCAGCTTCAAAAAGCACGAACGTAATGATGGCAGTGAGGTCTGCACCGATCATGACGGGATGATCGAGTCCGAGAAGTACCTTGAGTACTTCGGGCATGAGCAAAAAGAACCAGAAGAGTATCAGGACAAGCGGCACTGCACGCATAAGATTCGTGTAAAGCTTCGAAAACTGCGAGAGCACTTTGTTGCGCGAGAGTCTGCAGAGTGCGAGCACGGTGCCGAGAGACAGACCGCCGACCGCTGTAATGGCAGTGAGTTCGAGCGTGTAGCGAATCCCTGAAAGGATGTAGCCGGCCGAACCAGTAATGGAAGAAAAATCGATCGACATGACGGCACTCCTTACTTTGAGGCGATGAAGCCTGGGATGACGCAGCGCTTTTCAACGAAACCCATGAACGTATTGACGGCGAGTGCAATGAAGATGTAAATCACCGTCGCCCATAAGTAGGCAGCGAAGAACTGGAAGGTGTTTTCGCCCATTTCATTGGCGCGCATTGTCAGTTCAGGTAGGCCGATTGTGAGCGCGACGGCCGTATTTTTGACGAGATTCATCGCTTCACTCGTGAGCGGCGGCACAATCAGACGCATTGCCATAGGAATGACGACGTACAGGTAGCACTGCATGCGTGTGAGACCCAATGCCTTGGCTGCATTGGGGAGGCCTTTGGGAATCGATGCAATGCCGGAACGAACCTGCTCCGCAACACGCGAAGAGGTAAATAAGCCCATGCAGATGAAGGCTGTGAAAAACTGCGACCAAATAGGGTCGTTCTGAATCATCCATGCTTTGTACCAGGGGATGAATTCAGGCACGACGAAGAACCAAATAAAGATCTGAACGATGAGCGGGATATTGCGGAAGAGTTCGATCCAGCCTTCGCTCAGAATGCGCAAAGGCTTGTTGTTGAGCGTTCGAAGCGTGCCCACAATGATGCCGAGTACAAGCGCGAGTGCAAATGCCGACAACATCAGGCCGATGGTCCAGCCGGCGCCGCCCAAAATGTATAGCCACCAAGGATCATCGCTCAGCAACGATGTTTCGGTAAGAGAGCTCAGGTTGAAGTTGAGCGCCATGGAGTGTGTCTCCTGTTTTTTTAATCAGCTGGCGAGGGTATTTTCAAAAAGAAATGTCTCGTCTGCCGATCAGCCTCCGGCGGGGTAAGCAAGAAGCGCCCTGCACGGCATTAAAAGCTAGCTCGCCGTGCAGGGAAAAAAGCGAAGGCCGCGTTTTAAGGGAGTCGCTGCGGCCGAATTTGGGTCAGATGCCTTTATCCGAAGGGTTGGCGAAGAGTTCCTTCGTGTACTGGTTCATCTTGAAGTTGAGATTGACGTTTTTCGGCGGAATAGGTTCTTCAAACCAGGTGTGGTAAAGCTTTGCAAGCTCTCCCGACTTGATCATGCCGGTCACGGTTTTGTCGACGAGCGCCTTGAACTGCGGATCATCTTTACGGAACATGGCGCCGTAGGGTTCAACGGACAGCGCAGCATCAAGAATCTTGAAGTCGTTTGGATTGGGGAGATTCGCGATCTGACCGGCAAGCAGAACATCGTCCAGCACAAATGCGTCTGCACGCTTCTGTGCAACGAGCTGCATGGCCTCCGCAAAGTCTTTCGTCATGAGAAAGCGAACCTTGATGCCGTTTTCTTTCTCAAACTTTTTCATAAGTGCTACCGATGTCGTGCCTGAAGTGACAGCAACGTTCTTGCCGTTCAGGTCCTTGATGGCGTTGATGCCGCTCGATTTCCAAACCGCGGCGGAGACCTGTATGCCGAAGTAGCTCACACTGAAGGCAGCTTCGCGTTGACGAACGAGAGAGTTTGTCGTGGAGCCGCATTCGATGTCGACAGTGCCATTCTGAATAAGCGGAATGCGATTAGCGGACGTGACAGCCTGATACTTTATGTCCAGTTTGTCGAGGCCGAGCTCTTTCTGCGCGGCGTCGGCAACAGCCTTGCAAACGAGGAATGCGTAGCCCGTAGGCTTACCATCGGCATCAAGATAGGAGAAAGGTACGGAGCTTTCTCGATAGCCGAGAGTGATTGAGCCTGTTTCCTGAATTTTTTTGAGCGTGCCGTTAAGTTCGGCGGCACTTACAGAAGCGGCTGCAGCAAGTGTGCAGACGACAATTGCGGTGGACAGACGATTGAAATTGATCATGGCGGCTCCTTTTGGGGCGTGCGAAGTTTGTTTTTGAACGGCCGCCATGACAAATCAGCGGCCTTTGTCTGTCATTCAGAGCAAAAACCATGCCAATTGCATCAAGATCACTCGAAACTGGATGCATTCAAGAGAATTCCTGAACACCTTAGACAAAAAAGAACCGCATCGGCTCTGCCGATGCGGTGACAGGACGCACCGTGATGCGTCTTGGTGTGCTTCAGTATGGTGCATGCGCACCAAATCAGGGATTACTCGTTGGATCGGAAGACTGGTTTCCTGCCTTCAACAAAAGCACGAAGAGCCTCTTCTGCTTCTGGCGTTTTCGCCTGACGCGAATACACTTCTTGTTCAAATGTGGCGCCTGTTTCAAGCCACTGATCGCGAGCTGCACGCATCACTGATTTTGTGGCGGCGACTGCTTGCGGAGGCAACACAGCAAGCCGCGCTGTTTTTGCTGCTACGACACTGTCAATATGTTCGTCCTCGACGACAGCGGTGATGAGACGCATGTCACGGGCTTCATCGGCGCTGATCGGTTCAGAGAGGAGCAATTTTTCAGCTGCGCGATGGTAGCCGGCCGCGAGCGTCATAATAAAGCCCGAACCAAAACGTGGTGAGCGTGCAAGTGCGACGGCAGGCAGGCTGAATAGTGCATGGCTGCCCGCATAGACGAGGTCGCACCAAAGCAGCAGTGCAAATGCTTCGCCGACGCAGGGACCCGTAACTTGAGCGATAACGGGCTTTGGGAATTTCCTGAGGGCGCAAAAGCATTCCGCCATGGCTGCATCGAGGTTTTCCGGAGCTTTAAGACTTTCTTCAAAATCGGCGCCGGCCGAGAAGATGTCAGCGCTGCCTCTGAGAAGCACTACGCGAATTTTGGGGTCGACAGCAGCCGCTTCCAAGGATGCAGCGAGCGAGCGAAACATGTCGCTCGAAATCGTATTGCGCCGTGCAGGTCGATTGATCGTGAGACGAAGAATGCCGTATTCGGCGGACGAAAGAATGCTCATAAGGGATAAACCAGCATTTGTGAGAGAAGCCCTTGCAGGTGCCGCACTAGCGGCGTATCGGCCGGGGCTGAAAATAGGTCGCTCATTATAGAAGTCGTCGTGAGGCGCTTCATTGTGTGCTGAGCGGCTTCACCCATCGGCTTACTTCGGAACCTAAATGTGCAGGCAATCGGTCGATGGCGTAGCCGAGAGAACTCATCAGGCCTTCCATGGCTGTGTTGCCGTTGAGCACATAACCCACAAGGACTTCCTGACCGGCAAGCAATGCTTCGCGCTCGATTTTATTCATAAGAACACGGGCAAGCCCCAAGCGCTGTCGGTCGTCCCGCACGACGATGCCGAATTCACTTTCTCGAGAACGGCTTGTAATGTGCCAGCGGGCAACGGCGCAAAACTGCTCTGTGCCACGCTCATCGGTTTCGACGACGGCCCAGGCACCCTCGCGATCGTAGTCGAGCCTGCAGAAAGCCGCGATGCGCTCATCAGAAAGCCGTGACGAGGTATGAAAGCGCATATAAAAGCTCTTGTCGCTCAAGGCGTCAACAAAACGCCGCATCCGCTCGAAGTCTTCCTCCGTTACGGTGCGCATGACATAGCGGCCTCCGGAGCGGCATTGGATAGCTTCGACATCCTCAACGGGGGCGGCGGCGATTGTAAGGTGCGGAAAGCCTCTGGAAGGCGTGAGAGGCGCATCGTAAAGCGAAATGGCTGCACCAAGAACCACGATGCGGTTTTCGAAGGGAACAAGGGGCTCAATTCTGAATTCACGGATTGCTGGGACTGCTTGTGCAATATCCGAAAGCCGGCAGAGCGTTAGTGCAATCAGAAGCCTGTTTGCAGGAGGTACGCCGCGGAATGCGTCGAGAGCCTTGTCCGCTTCAAGATTGGAAACGATCGACAGGGCAGTGGAAAGAGAAATTGGAGGAAGCGCAGAAACAGAATTCCCACGGAATGTGCCGATAATGCCGGCCGAAGCATATTCAATGACAGGACCAAGCACAGCGTCGTAGCGAATTCGCATGCGAAGTTCCCGCTCATTTCTATGCTCAAGCATTTTTTCAATAAGAAGTCCTTCGGGTTGGGCAAACGGCGCGCTTTCAGCAAGGTTTTGCGCAAGCTTTCTCCAGGCAGCCTCCAGCTCAGCCTCATTCGAAATGTTTAGGAAGACGAGACCGGCAGCTGTTCTGCGGGACATGCCGCGTGCAGCGGCCTTAAGGACTACCGGATAGCCTAGTAGGGCCGCAGCTGTTTGGGCTTCCTCGTGCGTATGAACAAGATTGAACGGGACAGTTGAGAACCCTGCAGCAGAGAGAACAGAAGCCGTTTCGAGAGTAGAGAGCGTGTGCCGCCCTTCCTCGAGAGCTTCGGCAAAAACGGCGCGAATGTTCTCAAATGCGTTGGCCTCAAGGTGCCAACGAGCTACTTCAGGCCGCATTCTGCGACTCTTGGCGGCTTCGTAGCGTGCAGCGAGCATCCCGAGTCCGCTTGCGGCATCCTCGAGCGAACGCATGGCTATGAGCCGGGAATTGGGTACGCTCGTAATTTGCTGCCGCACGGTATTTGAGAGGCTTTCGCTCATCCATGCTGCGGCAATGGGTTTCATGTGCTGAGCAGATGTTTCAGCGAGAAGAGCAAAAGTCGGATCGTATGCTGTCATAGGGCTGGGAGCCAGCGCGACGAGAACATTGTCCACCGCTGGATCCTTCAGCACGACTTCTAGAGAGTCCCTGATTAATTCAGGCGTTGCACTGGGCCCGAGAAGAAGCGGGTTTGTTGGAATTCGAGAAAGAGGGCGCAGCGCATGAAGCTGCGCCGTAGTATCTGCCGAAAAGCCCTCGACAAGGAGTTTATTGTTGGAGACAGCATTGGCAGCCATGCCGGCAAAGCCGGCGTTGTTGGCTATAACGGCCGTTCTGCGGCCATACGCACGTCGACCGCTCGCAAAGGCGGCGACCCCGGCACAGAAGTCCTCAAAGCGCTTAACGCGAAGAGCGCCCGCCTGCCTGCAGAGCGCGTCGAAAGCTGCATCTTCGCCGGCATCGCAATCAAATCTCGATGCGGCGATTCGGTCTGCGGCAAAGCCAGCCTCATCACCCGCGTGAAGAATGACGACCGGCTTTTCTTCTGCGGCTGCCCGCAGCGCACTGAAAAATCGTCGCGGTTCACGCAATGCTTCTACATGAAGCGCAATGACGCGCACGGAACGATCTGCGGCAAAGCAGTCGATTAAGTCGGCGAAAAGCAGATCGATCTCGAGTCCGACATCAACCACGGCAGAAAATCCAAGTCCGACGGACTGCATCTGGTCGACGAGACTTGTCGCTACCATGCCCGAATGCGCAGCTACTGCAATGTTTCCTGCGCGCGGCAGCGTCGGCCAATAGCTCGCGTTGATGCCGCGGGGCGGAACCATGAAGCCGATCGAATTCGGTCCGAACACTCGCATGCCGATTCGGTGAGCGGCTTCCAGCAGAGCAGCAATTTCGCCTTTGTCATTGAGAAGCCCTTCTTCTTGCGGGGCAAAGAGAATAGCGGTAGGACGCTTGCTTTCCAGCGAGCGGATGATTTCAGGAAAGCGACGTCGTTCAACAGCGACGATCGCCAAGTCAATCGATGCGGGAATATCGTCAGCGGATGCATAGCAGCGGGTTTCGCCGACGTACTTGTATTTCGGGTTGACTGGCCAAATGTTGGGAATGCCAGTTGATGCGCTGACGGCTCGCCAGATATGAAAGCCTCGGCTACCGTAGCGCTCGCTCGCGCCGATGACGGCAACCGAAGTCGGCGTAAGCATGTCGGCAACTGAAGCAAAAGGAAGCATCTGGACGGACGGAGGAAACGCACAGGACAAAAAGAGTTTACCGAAACAAGACGTGAAGCTATTGATGCGGGACCGTTCGGCATTGACCTCATATGTCTGCGGTGTTCCTTTACGCGGGATATCTGCGCTGAAGGCGAACCGCAGAAGCGCCCATAGGTGTGCTAGGGATTGCTAGACTCGAAATGAGACGCTTGTCCCGAGGTGTCTTTTGGACAGAACTTTATGAAGATCAACGGCATTCCGACTCGAACAATTCATCCGATCAACAACGGCGCGGCTGTCGAAATCATTGACCAGACGCTTTTGCCCTACCGCTATGAGACGCGCGTTTTGAGCGATTGGCGCGATTGCGTTGAAGCCATTTCAGTAATGCGGGTGCGCGGCGCTCCGCTCATCGGCATCACAGGGGCCTGGGCTGTAGCGTTGGCCGTGCGAGAGAATCCGGAAAATGAAGCGCTTCTCAAGGCGGCTGAAACTATTCAGAATGCTCGGCCAACAGCTGTCAATTTGCAATGGGCCGTGCAAAAAATGCTAGCGACGCTCTTGCCGCGCGAGCCGTCTTTGCGGCTTGAGGCGGCGTTGCGATGCGCTGCCGAAATGACGCAGGCGGACGTTGAAACGTGTCGTGCAATCGGCGATGCTGGCGCAGGACTCATCAGCGGGCTTTATGCCAAGCTGCGAAGACCCGTCAACATTCTGACGCACTGCAACGCAGGGTGGCTTGCCACGGTCGACTACGGCACGGCACTTGCGCCGATCTATGCGGCTTTTGAGCGAGGAACGCCGCTGCATGTTTGGGTGGACGAGACGCGTCCCAGAAATCAGGGGCTGCTGACGGCGTGGGAGCTTGCTCAGCAAGGCGTTCCGCATACGATTATTGCGGACAACGCCGGTGGTCAGCTTATGCAGCACGGTGATGTCGATCTCGTTATCGTCGGCGCAGACCGCATCACGCGGCGCGGCGATGTTGCCAACAAAATCGGCACCTATTTAAAAGCGCTGGCTGCAGCCGACAACGACGTTCCTTTCTACGTGGCGGCTCCCTCTTCTACGATCGACTGGAACCTCAATGACGGAAAGCGTGAAATTCCGATTGAAAACCGTTCGAGCGCGGAGGTGTTGACCGTCCGCGGCGTGGATAGAAGCGGCAACGACATTACGGTGCAGTTGGCAAGTTCCGACGAAGCGGCGGCCAATCCAGCCTTCGACGTGACGCACAACCGTTTTGTTACCGGCATCATCACCGAACGCGGCGTATTTGCGCCAACAGCGCTCTGCGCTGCCTATAAAGACGTGATTGACTCTCTGCAATGATAGATATGGATACGGCGCGGCTGCGCGCCAAACTTATTGAGACGGCTCGTGCGATGAATGCACGCGGCATCAATGTCAATAAATCGGGCAACGTTTCCTGCCGCGCCATGCGCGGCGCTGTTACTGGTTTCTTGATTACGCCGACAGGCGTGCCTTACGAAGCGTTGGCGCCAGAGGATCTGGTCTTCATGGCGCTGGAGGAACCGCTTTCCCTCGACTGTGCCATCGGGCGTTTGTCGCCGTCGAGCGAATGGGAGATGCATGCGCGAGTTTATTTGGAACGTCCGGACCTCTGCGCCGTGGTGCACACGCATTCCGCATATGCCACGGCGCTGGCCTGTCAAGATTTGCCGATTCCAGCGTTTCACTACATGGTAGCGAGCGCTGGCGGTGCGTCTATCGATGTGGTGCCATACAGAACGTTCGGCACGAGTGAGTTAGCTGTTGCCGCAGCGGCAGGGTTGCGCAGCAGGAACGCTTGCCTTCTTTCGCATCACGGCGTTCTTGCGGCAGGCAAAAGTCTAGAGCGTGCGCTTTCGTTGGCTGCAGAGGTAGAGAATCTTGCGCATCAATACGTCATCGTGCGTTCCCTTGGCGAACCAAAGCTGATTGAGGATGCTGAAATGATGCGTGTTATCGACAAATTCCGTACCTATGGTCAGCCTCAGAAGCGTCTTGATGCAGGGGAGGGAAAAGCATGAGTGCGCATGTGCCGCAGCCGCCTGCCCGTTGGCTGCGTGCTGACGGCAGTACTGTCGCTTGTACCGAGTCAATCAAAGTGCTTGAAGAAAATTGGCGTGAGGCGGCAGAGATGCTTGAAGCTATGTATGAAGATGCCGTGCTTCTAGGCGTTGGTAAATCGGCATTCAAATTGGCAATGCATCAGCTCGTGGACGGATTAGATTGTGCCTATGCGGAAAAGCGGACCGCTGACGGCGATCGTACGAAAACTGAGTGAGGAAATTCGAAAATGGGGATCCGAAGGATGGCGGGTGCCGCCTGCGCCTTACTCGCAGCGGCGGTATTGGCTGGGTGCGCGCATCCGGACTTGATTGACATATCCACGCCAGAGACGGCGGTGACGGCTTCGCTCGGCGAGCCCGATGCCAAAATCGCTCTTCCCGAGGGCGGTTCTCGGCTCGTTTATTCTCTTCAGCCGATGGCTCAGGAGGTCTGGTGGATCACGCTTGATCGAACAGGGCGCGTGACAGCCAAGGAAAATGTACTCAATCGAGAGCATTTTGCGCTGATACAGCCGGGCGTGTCGACGGAGCAGGATGTTTGGAATCTCTTTGGACGTTGCGCGCAAACGTATACATTTGCGCTCAAGAACGAGCATGCCTGGATGTATCGCTTTCTTGACGAAGGGATGTTTCATATGGCTTGTTGGGTCCAGTTCAATACGGAAGGCATCGTGACGGAGGTTGGCTACACGACCGATCCCTGGCATGATCGCGACGGTGACTGGTTCTGAAGAGAATGTGCGCACGATCGGGCATAAAGATGTGATGTCTTAAGGCTCAAAATGCTTCAAAATATCAACGTTTTTCCTGATTGGATGCTTTGATATGCATACAGCTATGCCCGCACAGCGCAGCATCGATCGTGTGGCGCGCATCAAAGCCAGCGCTTCTGGCCGCTGGCGCGAAATCTTTGTGCGATTCGGCTTGGCCGAGGCGCATTTTGAAAAGCCCAATCGTCCCTGTCCGCTTTGCGGTGGACGGGATAGGTTCACTTTTTTTGCACGAGAAGCTGATGGCGGCTGGTTCTGCCGCAGATGCGGACACGGCGACGGTATTGCGCTTGTACAGCGAGCGCTAGGCACAGATTTCCCCCATACACTTGAACGGCTTGAGGCGCTTCTTGGGTTGCCGAGCCTGCAAGGCGCAAAGCAAAAACAGAAACGAACGATCCCTACAGAAGATCAAGCGCATGCTCGCCAGTCGGCTTTAGAGACGAAATGGGCTGAAGCTCAGCTGCTTATTGACAGGAGGGATCGAAATTACAAAGAAAATCCGGTTCTGCGCTATTTGGCCGAACGAGGGCTCTCAAGCTGTGATCTGAGTAGGGAGATTCGCTGGCTGCCCAATGAGCCCTATTGGGAAGCAGGCGCAGAAGGTGAGCGTCCGCGTCTTCTCGGCCATTATCCCGTAATGCTCGCTCGAGCAACATCTATGGATGGGCGAATTGTTGCGCTTCACCGAACATACCTGACGGCTGACGGGCGTAAGGCACCTGTCCCCTGCGTGAAGAAACTGACTGCCGGGAGAACAGGAGAGGCGGCAATTCGACTTTTCCCTGCGACAAACTTCCTCTGTTTGGCTGAAGGCATTGAAACAGCGCTTTCAGTTCATGCTTTGACGGGACTGCCGGCTTGGTCGTTGATTTCAATTACAGGATTCAAGCGATTTAATGCTGTTCCCAAGGGTGTCGAAAAGGTTTTTATCTATGGAGACAATGATGCTTCGTTTACGGGTGCCGCAGGAGCATTTGAGCTAGCAGCTCGCTTACGGCGCGACTATTCCGAGCTTGCTGTCGAAGTTCGCATTCCGGATGTTGCTGGTGAGGACTGGAACGATGTTTTGCGAAAGATGCGTAACGGCTGAATTTGAGATTAAGCGCTTTTCACGGATCGTTTCCGTTTCGTGAGAAGTGTTGCAGCAACCCCGGCGCCAATAATGATGACGATACCGAACGAGCTCTGCAGAGAGATAGGTTCATCAAAAAACAAGCGTCCAAGCAAAACGGCAAAAACAATCGCTGAGAACTGTAGAACACTCGTGAGGAACATGTTTCCTGCGCCCCATGCGCGCGTCATACAAAGTTGCGCGACAGTCGCGCTGATGCCCATGCCTAGAAGTGCCGGAACATTTTCTGCTGTTAGCGGGTGGAGGCCCGTTGTCAAGATTTGACCGCCAAGGCCCCACACCGCTCCGAAAAGTGTGAAGTAGAAAACGATGCGCCATTCAGGCTCTTTCATGGCGCAGAGCTGCTTGACTTGAAAATATGCCAGTGCTGTAAAAAAGCCGGCGCTCAAGCCGATAAGGGCGGGTAATTCGTCACCAGATCGCAGCTCTGGCCTTAGAACAAGAGTAATGCCAGCGAAGCCGGCGATGATTGTGCCTATGAGACCGAATTCTATGGTTTCGTTTTTTTTGATAGCGATGACAGTCAGTAAGAGCGCCATATAAAGCGGGTTTGTGTAATTGAGCGTCATGGCAGTACCAAGCGGCAGGTTTGCAATCGCGAAGAACCAAATCGAAAGCGCCAACGTGCCGAGGAAGCTCCGCTTCATATGAGAGAAAAAAAGCACTGTCCGGATGCTGAACCCTTTGATGACAGCCCAAATGCCGATCAAAACGACCCCAAAAAGCGATCGATAGAAAACGAGCTCAAACGTGTCGAAATCCGCGGCACCAAGCTTGGTGAAAGCGGCCATGAGCGCAAAGCACAGGGCGGCTGCGAGCATCCAGAGACTCTGCATAAAAAAATACGGGTTACGAAAACGACAAATAAAGCCCCGCCGCAGACAAGCCTGACAGCGGGGCATCGGAAAAGGATGGACTCACAAACAGAGTCCATCCGAATGAAACGAGGCCTTATTCGGGCTTCGGTTCGCGGCGCAGCTTGATGTGCAGCTCGCGAAGCTGCTTTTCATCGACAGGCGCCGGTGCGTGCGTGAGCAGACACTGTGCACGCTGGGTCTTCGGGAACGCAATCACGTCGCGGATCGAATCTGCACCGCACATCATTGTGACGATGCGATCCAGGCCGAAGGCAATGCCGCCATGGGGCGGAGCGCCGAACTGAAGAGCGTCGAGCAGGAAGCCGAATTTCTGGCGCGCCTCTTCCGGGCCGATCTTGAGGGCCTCAAAGACTTTTTCCTGTACTTCTTCACGGTGAATACGGATTGAGCCGCCGCCGATTTCCCAGCCGTTAAGAACGCAGTCGTACGCTTTAGCGTAGCAATGCTCCGGATCGGAGATGAGCTTGTCTTCGTCGCCGTCGATAGGGCAGGTGAAAGGATGGTGGCAGGCGACCCAACGGTCTTCTTCTTCCGAGTATTCAAACATCGGGAAGTTGATAACCCACAAGGGCTTCCAGCCTTCCGTAAAGAGACCGTGAGATTTGCCAAATTCGGAGTGGCCAATCTTCAGACGGAGAGCGCCGAGACTATCCCAGACGATTTTTGCCTTGTCGGCGCCGAAGAAAATGACGTCGCCATCCTTGGCGTTGGTGCGCTCAAGAATGCCTTTCAGCTCATCGTCGGAAAGGTTCTTCACGATCGGCGACTGCAAGCCTTCGCGACCGCGGGCGAGCTCGTTCACCTTGATGTAGGCAAGCCCCTTAGCACCGTAAATCTTGACGAATTCGGTGTAGCTGTCGATTTCCGAGCGCGGCATTGAAGCGGCGCCCGGCACGCAGAGAGCGACAACTTTGCCGTTGTGCAGATTCTTGACGCCCGAGAAGACTTTGAACTGAGAATTGGAAACGATATCGGTGACTTCTTTCAGTTCGAGGTGAACGCGCAGGTCAGGCTTGTCAGAGCCGTACCGAGCCATGGCATCGTCCCAGAGCATGACCGGGAAAGGATTGACGAAGTCAACATCGAGCACTTCCTTGAAGACCGTGCGAACAAGCTCTTCCATCAACGCACGGATTTCATCCATTGTCAGGAAGGAGGTTTCAATATCGACCTGCGTGAATTCGGGCTGCCGGTCAGCGCGAAGGTCTTCGTCGCGGAAGCACTTCACGATCTGATAGTAGCGATCAAAGCCTGCGCACATCAGCATTTGCTTGAAGAGCTGGGGCGACTGCGGCAGTGCGTAGAAGCAGCCTTCCTGGACGCGGCTCGGCACGAGATAGTCGCGGGCACCTTCCGGCGTGGAGCGCGTCAGCATCGGCGTTTCAATGTCGATGAAGCCGTGAGCATCAAGGAACTTGCGGAAAGCCATTGCAGCGCGATAGCGCGTGCGAAGGTTCTTCTGCATCTGCGGACGGCGCAGGTCGAGAATGCGATACGTGAGACGGGTCGTTTCCGACAGATTCTGATCGTCAAGGTTGAACGGAGGCGTTGCGGAGGCCGAGAGGATTTCAAGTTCGTGGCAGAGAACTTCAACGCCGCCCGAAATCAGATTTTCGTTCTTTGTGCCTTCGGGACGCGCGCGGACAAGGCCAACCACCTTAAGGCAGTACTCATTGCGGCACTTGTCGGCCGTCGCGAAAACATCGGGACGATCCGGATCGCAGACAACCTGAACGAGACCTTCACGGTCGCGCAGGTCAATGAAGATAACGCCGCCGTGGTCGCGACGACGATGGGCCCAACCGTAGAGGGTCACAGTCTGGCCGATAAACGACTCATCGACCAAGCCAGAGTACACGGTTCGCATAGAAGCTCCCAGAATGGCCGAATCCGTTCGGAAAGGCCGGTTGATTTAAGCGGCGCGCAACTGCGTACGCGCCTGGCTGAGTTTTGCAATATTTTGTCTCGGACCAGCGCCATCCTCAAGTTGCAGGGATGGAGCTGGCGGGCAATAGCGTGTGCGCATTTTCTATGCGCGCATAAAAAAATTTTAGCGCCAACCGACGAGCGCGAGCAGTGTCGCAACGCTTTTGACGTTCGTTTTTGCCTTTAAGCGAACAGGTCAGACTGAGGGATCATTGTTTTTTGCTGCTGTTTTGGCGCCGGATGGACTCATAACGCCGAGCGAAATATGGAATTTGAAGGCTTCGTCGACTGTTGCTGTTGTAGGCCGAAGTGCGCTTCGCTCAACTATAAGAACGTAGCCTGATGTCGGGTTCGGCGCGGTCGGGACAAAAACAGTGACGAGATTTTCCCCTGCAAGCTCCTTTTCTGTTTGCGCCGTCGGTTCAGCAACGATGAATCCATACGTCCAGACCCCTGGCCGCGGGAATTCGATAAGTGCAACTTCCTTAAAGCTTTGCGTTTGATCGGAAAGAACTGTTTGCAGAATCTGCTTGACGCCTGAGTATATAGGTCGGACGAAGGGAATTTTTTCCAGTAATGACTCCCAAGCTCTGAGCACCCATTGGCCGATCATGTTGGCGACGAGAACACCCGTGACAAGGATGACGATGCCAGCGATGACGAGTCCTATGCCGGGGATGTGAAAACCGAGAAATGCATCGGGATGCATCTTTGGGGGCAGAAGCGAGAGAAGGGAATCGCTCCAGCGAATAATTGACTCAATTACCCAAACCGTGACGGCAAGAGGAATCCAGAGCAGAAGACCGGCGGAGAAATACTTTTTGATCATGTCGGGAAACAAAGGGAAAAAAAGCCGCGATTCCCTGCCTGGAATGCAGGTCGCGGCTTTTTGAGGTTATCTGCGGCGTCAGTTTTTATTGGGATGGGCGTGCGCAGCGGGCACGGCCTTAGGGCCGCCGCCAAAATCGGTTGCTGCCCAGCCTGTACCCTTGAGCTCAAAGCCGGGTGCGGAAAGTTCCTTTCGGAAGGTTTCTTTGCCGCACTTAGGACATTTGGTGAGCGGCTTGTCGCTCATTTTCTGGAGGTAGTCCTTTTCAAAGCCACAGGAAGAGCATTTGTAGGCGTAAATTGGCATTTTTGTGAGGCATCAAAAGGTATTCTTAGAGGGAATGATTATAGACGCGTGCGTTTGTGCGCAATGAGTCTGTTGGACCAAGAATGACCAGGTTCAAAAGAAAAAGGCCCGGATGCAGTCATCCGGGCCTCAAATCAGAGGAAGTTTCGAAGGAACGGCGTCCGTCGGAACAAGGTTATTGACAAGACGCCGAAAATAGAGCCTTAATCCTCTTCCTTGCGCTGGTATTTGGCGGCAAGTTCAGCCTGCTTTTGCGCGGGCAACGGTTGATAGCTGTCGAGCGTCATGCTCCAAGTGCCCGTACCCTGGGTGATGGCGTGCAGACGCGTTGCATAATCGTCGAGCTCGGCCAGCGGAACGATGCCCGTAATTTCCATAATTCCACCAGGCAGAGATTCGGTGTTGGACACTTGACCGCGACGGCTAGCAAGGTCTCCGGCAATGTCGCCCATGTAGCTTTCAGGTGCCGAAATTTCAACCTTCACGATCGGTTCGAGCACCTGCGCCTTGGCTTTCGAAAGCGCATCGAGGAAAGCTTTTCTGCCGGCAGCAACGAAAGCGACTTCCTTAGAGTCAACGGGGTGACTCTTGCCGTCGTAAACCGTTACGCGAAGATCTTGCAGCGGATAACCAGCGGCATAACCCGAGTCGAGAACTTCGCGCACGCCCTTTTCGACAGCGGGAATCAGATTGAACGGGATCGCACCGCCCTTCACTTGATCGACGAATTCAAAGCCGGCACCGCGCGGCAACGGTTCGACGCGCAGATAAACTTCACCGAACTGTCCAGCACCGCCAGTTTGTTTCTTGTGGCGCGCATGGCCTTCCGCTGGTGCGGAAATCGTTTCGCGGTACGGGATCGAAGGCGTGGAAGTTTCAACTTCAAGCTTGAAGTTCACTTGCATGCGCTCGAGAATCGAACGGACGTGCATATCGGTAAGGCCGCGAATAACGGTTTCATTGAGGACCGTGTCGTGTTCCACTGCCATCGTAGGATCTTCAGACTGCATCTTCTGAAGTACTTCGCTCATGCGGCTTTCGTCGCCTCTCCGAGCAGGCTTGATGGCGAGCCCGTACATGGGCTTTGGGAAGTTGATCGGGCGCATATGAACACCCGTCAGCTCGGGATCGCCGTGAATAACGGAACCATAGCGAAGTTCGTCAATCTTGGCGATGGCGCCGATGTCGCCCGGGCAGAGCGAATCGGTTTCTGCAGTGTTCTTGCCCTGCAGGATGAGCGGATGAGCGGTTTTGACGCCTTTCTTGCTGTCGTCGACATAAACCACGGAATCCTTTGTCATCATGCCCTGATGAACGCGGAAGACACCGATCTTGCCGATGTAGGGGTCATTGACGATTTTGAAGACCTGAGCAATAAGCGGCAGGTTCTTGTCGGGCACGGTCTTGTAGGGCGTTCCGTCTGCATTGAGGAAGAGTGCTTCATTGGCTTCTGCCGGGCTTGGCAAATGGCGAATGATCACCTTCATGAAGTCGCGGATGCCGATTAGATTCTTGGCGGAAGTGAAGCAAACAGGGATGACATGCCCTTCGCGCAACGCTTTTGTGACGAGCGGATGCAGCAGACGAGGATCGACGTTGCCTTCCTCGAGATACTTTTCGAGCATTTCATCGTCTTCTTCGATAATGCGTTCGATGAAGGCGCGGTGAACTTCTTCCACACTCATGATGTCCGATTCGCCGGTGTCGCGGTCGAAGCAGTCGATCACGCGAGTGCGGTTCTTCGTGGGCAGGTTGATGGGCAGAACACCAGGACCCCAGGTTTCACGAAGCTCTTCAAGCAACTTTTCAAGATCAGCATCAGGCGCGTCGCATTTGTTCACGACAATCATGCGGCAAAGATTGCGCTCTTTGGCGGCCTGCATCATGCGAATGGTGAGGAGCTCGGGACCCTTTGTCGCGTCAATGACTGCCGCGACAGACTTAACCGCGTCAAGTGCCGAGAGATCCTGTCCAAGGTAGTCGGCATATCCCGGGGTGTCGAGCACGTGAATGCGAACCGGCGTCAGATCGGGCATGGCCGTATCGATATGTGCGACGGCAAGACGGATCGAATGCTGGACCTGCTTTTCAAGCGGATCGTTGTCGCACATGGTGTTGCCACGTTCGACGCTGCCGAGTTCAGGAATCATGCCGGAGCGGTAGAGCATGGCTTCGATAAGAGAAGTCTTGCCGCAGGAGCCGTGCCCTACCAGCGCCAAGGTACGAAGGTTTTCAGTGGAATAGTTGCTCATAAACCGCCCCTAAGAAAAGGTTGACATTGGTTGCAGGTTTAACTATTCTGCGCCGTCGCCGCCGCGGCGCAGAATTCTCGCTACGTCTCTTTGATGCGGATCGAGAAAGCGATAGAGAAACCTTTCCTTAATGCTGTGTTTGGCGGATAATTTCCTTTTTGTGCAGGCGCCTTGGAAGATAAAGGCGCCTTTTTTCAGCTCAAGCCCGCCCAGCAACTTTTTCAACGTGGCGAAGATCTTTCAGCTGGCAGCAGAATGTCGAATTCAAGGCCGTGGGGCAGAATGTTCTTGGCCGAAATTTCGCCTTGTTGGCTTTCAATTGCACTCTTGGCAATGGCAAGTCCAAGCCCAAAGCCGGTGCCTGTCTGCTCGCGGTTGCCGCGCACAAAAGGATCGAACATGCGAGCAAGTTCTTCGGACGGCATGCCGGGGCCTTCATCAATGCAGCGCAGAAGCAGGCCGCGGGCGCGGCGCTCAGCAATAAGCGTTATCGTGCCTGCCTGAGGCGTGTACCTCAGTGCGTTGCGGCCGATGTTGATTAACGCGCTCGAGAGTGCGGCTTCATTAATATTGAGCGTGACGTCCTGGTCGAGTCGATCGATGAAATTGACTTTGATAGCGCGCCCCTGTGCTTCAAAGGCAAGGGTGTCGCGAATGGCGCTCAGAAACGTTCGCATAGAAACGGGAGCAGTTTCCAGTTTGATTCCGCCCTCAAGCCTCGCATAAGTGAGCAGACTGCCGATCAGCTCATCGATTGCTCGAACTTCTTTTTCAATTCTTTCGAGCGAGCTCGCTACGCGGTTCGGATCCATTTTGGCTAATTCGACGGCGACTTCTATGCGTGCAAGCGGACTGCGAATTTCATGACTTACGTTGTGAAAGAGCTTGCGCTGACGCTTGATGAGCTTTTCGATTTGATCAGCCATGCGGTCGAAGACTTTGGCAAGCGCAGCGACTTCGCCGTCTGCCGGACCAATGTCCTTTTCAATTCGCGTACTGAGGTCGCCTTCAGCAACTTTTCGCATAGCAGCATCGAGTCTGCGCAACGGTCTTGAGTAATAAAGCGCAAGTGTCCACGCGACGCAGAGCGTCAGCAGCAAAATGGAAACAATGGCCGTCGCAGCAGGCATCAGGCTGTTAAAGGGGAATATGTTGAGCCTCGGGACAGGCGGCTTCGTGTGGACTGCAAAAATGAAATATGGTTTGCCGTCGATTTCGACGGTTTTCACGGCGCCAGCGGGGATGTCTTTTTCAAGATCTCGGTGAGGCTTGCCTTGCTGCATGGCATCGAGTAGCTGCCGTGCGCGCTCGGGGACAGTTCGGCCGCTCAATTCAACGCCGTCCTTGGTCATGACGAAGACAGTCGGTCGTGTGTTCGCGTCGCTTCGAAGCCATTCAACCAATCCGGCTTCGCCTGCGTAGCGATGCATGATGAAAGCTGTTTCAACGACCCTTTGGCCGCCGTAATGGAGCGAAAGCGTGTTTTCAAGCCGTGCGACGATTTGCGACTGCACTACATAAGCAGCGCCCCATGTGGCGGCGGCTGTGATGAGAATGACGGCTATGAGGCCGCTGAAAAGACGCCAGAAAAGACTGTTGAATGATCCGGGCAGTGACGGCACAGGAAATCTCCGGGCGGTAGACACGCCCGAGACTCCGAAAGAATTCATTCTCCGGCGCGCTATCGGGGTGTCGGTTTAATTTTGTTCTGGGTGCAGCGGCGTATCGGAAAGCACAACAAGCTGGTACCCGACGCCGCGAATGCTGTCGATAGCCAGCGCTTTGCCGACCGCGCGTGCAAGCTTGTGGCGAATGGACGAAACGTGAACATCGATAGCTCGGTCGAAGGGACCCATCGGTCGCCCGAGAACTTTCGGGTAAATGTCTTCCTTGGGTACGGGCGATCCGATGTTTCTGGCGAGCATCTCGAAAAGAGAAAACTCCGTGCTCGTTAATTCAATGGGCTGATCGCCGCAGGTAACGCGTCGCTTGCTTGGATTTATCGTTACCGGTCCGACATGGATAGGTGCAATCATCGATTCGGCATGAGCGGAACGACGAAGGATTGCAGTGATGCGAGCGACGAGTTCGCGCGGCGGGCAAGGCTTGGGCACGTAATCATCGGCACCAAGTTCCAGACCGAGAATCCGATCGACAGGATCGCCGCGGGCGGTCAGCATCAAGACGGGAATCTGGCTTGAAGAACGGATTTCGCGAAGCACGTCAACACCGCTCATGCCAGGCATCATGACATCGAGTACCACGAGGTCAAACGAGCCGTGCTTAAGTGCTGCTAGGCCATCGGGGCCGTTGTAGGCCGGCGTAGTCTGAAGGCCTTCAAGCGTGAAATAGTCGACAAGGAGCGTGACGAGTTCGACGTCATCATCAATGATCAGAATGCGGCGAGGCGGCTTAACCATTTTTCGGGTTGGACGGGCTGATGCAGAACAAATGCTCAGGTCATCTTAACAAAACTCGGCTCTGCAAAATTTTTTTACGAGCTTCGGCGATAACTTAACGCGTCTATAAGCAACTTCACGTTCTGTCAACGCAGAATTGAAATGAGGCTATGGGTTGCGCTAATACGCGGCTCTGTCTCGGAAGGAAAGATTTTCAAGAGGGAAGCGATGCGCTACATCAGTACACAGCGGATAACCAGGCTCTGCGCAATGGCTGCCGCGACCGTTCTGGCGGCCGGATGCGCCGTCAATCAGCCGAACGTAGCCGGCATGGCTGCCTCGGTGACGCCTGAAGGCTGGTCCAATGCACCGTTGCCGTTCGGCGCCCCCGTCGTTTTCAAGGATTTCTGGCAACGCTGGAATGATCCGGGGCTTGTTGCTGTAGTGGAGCGCGCCATAGCCGCCAATCCTGATGTGCTGACGGCGGCGGCAAATCTCCGAGCGGCTCGCGCGAGCCTGCTTTCGGCCAATGCATCACTTTGGCCGACGGCAAGCTTGGGGGGTAATGCAAGCCGAAATCGATCAGGGCATCAAACCGTGACTGACTACAGCGCCGAGCTGTCGGGCGCATGGACGCTGAATCTTGCGGGCTCTGAATACTGGTATGCGAATGCTGCTTCGCTTGAACTTGCGGCAGCACAGCTGACGCTGGAGGATGCCAAGGAGGCTGTCGCAGCGGAAGCTGCACAAGCTTATGTGAATTTGCGCGCTGCGCAGATCCAGCTTCTTCTGGTTAAGGAAACACTGGAAAACTATCGAGAAACGGCTGATACAGCGAAATGGCAGTTCGAGGCGGGTACGGGCGCTGCATCCGAGGCTGAAGATGCGCTTGTTCAGTTGGCTTCAGCCAGGGCGCGCATTCCGCAGATCGAACAAAGCATCACGCAGTATCGAAATGCGCTAGCGCGTCTTACATCGTTGCCTGCGGATAAGTTGCCGATAGAGGCGTCTGGCCGTGTGCCCGTGCCGCCATCCGGATGCGCTGTTTCTGTCCCTGCTTCGCTTCTTGAACGCCGCCCGGACGTCAGAAGCGCTCAGCATACGCTCGAAGCATCTGTTGAACGGCTGCGCAGTGCGAAGTCTGATTTCTGGCCGAGCCTCTCGATTACGGGCAACATCGGCACGACAGCCGCCACCATCGGCGCGCTTGGCGCATCTGGATCCGGCATCATCGGCCTTATCGGTGCGCTCTCCGTACCGGTTCTTAATTGGGGGAACCTCATCGCGCAAGAGGAGACGGCCGCAGCTGAACTCGATAGGAACCGAGCAAATTTCGTTTCGGTGCTTCTGAAGGCGCTGGAGGAGACCGATAACGCCATTACAGGCATTTCGAGTGCAGAAAGACGTGATGCAGACTTGAAGCTTGCCGTCGAACACGCGCGATTGGCTGAAGAACTCTCTCGTAAAGAGTACGAATCGGGGATCGGGGACTACGCGATGCTTCTTTCTACGCAGCGATCGCTGATTTCCATGCAGGAAACGGAACTAGCCAATCGAGCAGATCTTGCGAACAACTACATCATGCTATATCGCGCGCTTGGCGGCGGTTGGGCTGTTGAGCATGCAACTGCCGGCGATTCGGCGAAAGCCGACATTGATAATCCCAACGGCAATTTGAAGGAATAAGAAGATGACGACGCAAAAAAAAGCCGACACAGAAAAAAAAGCCCGCGGGAGCGAGAAAAACTTGCAGGCGGCGCTTTTGGATGAACCCAAACGCCCTTGGTACGTACGAGCAGGCCTTTGGCTTCTCGTGCTCGCCGCTGCCGGCGCAGGTGCTGGCTACTGGGTGTACGGGCGCGATTCCAGCGAGAAGGTTGCTTATGTTACAGAGAACGTTGTGCGTGGCGATCTAAATGTGTCGGTGACGGCCGATGGAACGCTTAATCCGATGCGAACGGTCTCGCTTGGTTCCGAACTTTCGGGAATCGTGCGGCAGGTGAACGTTGACGTCAATGATGAGATCAAAACCGGTCAGGTGTTGATTGAACTCGATACCCGTAATCTTGAGGCACAGGTGCTTTCCGCGAGAGCTTCTGTGGCTAGTGCCGAGGCGAAGCTCGCTGAAAGCGAAGCCACGCTTAATGAAGCCAGGATCCGCTTCAAGCGTCTTACGGAGCTCAACAAGCTTTCGGGCGGCAAAATGCCCTCGCGAGCGGAACTCGACGAACAGGAAGCGACTGTGAAGACCGCAGAAGCGACAGTTGCTTCTGCTAAGGCAGCAATTGACGATGCGCAGGCTTCTCTCAAGACTGCTGAGACCGATCTAAGCAAGGCTGACATCAAGTCGCCGATTGACGGGGTTGTGTTGGCGCGCTCTGTCGAGCCTGGTTATGCCGTGGCTGCGAGCCTGCAGGCCGTGGAGCTTCTGTCGCTGGCAACCGATTTGCGAGAGCTCGAGCTTCGGGTTGATGTCGACGAGGCCGATATCGGCGTCGTTCAGCCTGGTCAGCCGGCTTATTTCACTGTTAGCGCTTATCCGGATCGGCGCTTTCCTGCAACACTCAAGAAGGTTGCCTATGGATCGACCGAAACGGAGAACGTTGTTACATATACGGCATATCTCGATGTTGCCAATACAAAACTTTTGCTTCGTCCAGGCATGACGGCGTCGGCCACCATATCTACTGCTCGAAAGGACGATGTACTGCTTGTCCCCAATTCAGCGCTGCGCTTTAAGCCGCGCGTTCAGCCGGAGGCCGAGAGTTCGTTCCGCATGGGTCCGCCGCGCTCAAACGCGCAGAAGGTTGCTAAGGATGAGGGCGGCCATGTTCAGCGTCAACGCACGATTTATGTGCTTAGAAACGGCAAGCCCGAGCCCGTTTCCGTGACAACTGGCTTGACGGATGGGTCGCGCACCGAAATCGTTTCCGGACAAATCGCTGAAGGCGAAGCTGTGGTGGTAGATCAGCAGAGCAAGCCGAGAGTATGAGCCAATTGATTTGCAACTGGCTAAGCCATTCCTGAAGGAGACTCTTATGAATGAGAGCACGCCGCTTATCGAATTCCGCGGCATCGGTAAACGATATGGAACGGGCGAAGCACAATTCGTGGCGCTTCACAATATCGATCTCACGATCGAAACGGGTGAATTCGTTGCGATTATGGGGCCGTCGGGGTCCGGCAAGTCGACGGCGATGAACATCATCGGCGCGCTCGATCGACCTTCTTGGGGGGAATATCTTTTCAGCGGTGTTCATGTTGAGAACCTCACGAACGATCAGCGCGCAATCCTTCGGCGCAAATATCTCGGCTTTGTATTTCAAGGGTTCAATTTGTTGCCGAGAACGACAGCCCTTGAAAACGTTGAACTCCCGCTTGTCTATCGCGGCCTGTCGACCAAAGAGCGTCATGCGCTTGCTCGTGAAGCTCTCGATCGCGTGGGTCTTCTGGAGTGGGAGTCGCATACGCCTGCGGAGCTCTCGGGAGGACAGCAGCAGCGAGTTGCTATTGCTCGAGCCATTGTTATTAAGCCGAAATTGCTTTTGGCCGACGAGCCGACAGGCAGCCTAGACAGTGCGCGAAGCGTTGAAATCATGGAGCTGCTCACCGATCTCAATCGTTCAGACGGCATCACAGTGGCGCTCGTCACGCATGAGCCCGACATGGCTGCCTATGCACGACGCCACATCGTATTCAAGGATGGGCGGCTCATTCGTGATGACCGAGGCCTGCCTGGTAAATCTAAGCCAGCGGCGTCAGGAGGGAAAGAATGATCTGGAATGCATTTCTCCTAGCGATCAGGCAGATTTGGCGCAATCCTATGCGCAGCCTCCTTACGGTGCTCGGCGTCGTGATCGGTGTTGCTGCCGTCATTACCATGGTGACGCTCGGTAACGGCGCGACAAGCGCAATTCGTTCCGAAATCGAGTCCTTTGGCATGAATCAGATCATGCTGCGGCCAGGCATGCGTCTTGGGCCTGGGCAGCGTGTCGGCGCCCCTGACTTCAAGGTTGAAGATGGGGAGGCGATTCGCACGCAGATTGCGGGTGTTGACGCAGTGGCGCCGCAAACATCGAAGTCGCTCACGATTGTTGCCAACGGGAAAAATTGGCAGACATCCGTAATTGGCACGAGCAACGACTATTTCACGATTGACAATCGAGAGCTCGAAGACGGCCGTTTTTTTGAAGAAGGTGAAGAACAGTCTGGTGCAGCTGTTTGCGTTATCGGCGGCACGATTGCCAACGAGCTCTTCGGCACGACGAAAAACATTGTCGGTCAGCAGATACGAACCGGTGGATTTTCTTGTCGGATCATCGGGTTGCTGAAAACAAAGGGGTCTGCTGCCATGGGTGGCGATCAGGACGACCTTGTCGTGATGCCCCTCAAAACCGTGCAGCGGCGTATCCTCGGTGAAAGCCGAGTTGCGGCACTTCTAGTCAGCATGAATCCGAACTCAGATCGTGAACGCTTGAAATCGGCAATTACGGATTTGATGCGAGAAAGAAGGTCGCTTTCTGCTGGTGAAGACGACAATTTCACTGTGATGGATACGGCTGAAATAGCGGAAAAGGTTGCATCAACCACGCGCATTATGACTACCCTTCTCGGGGCGGTCGCCGGTGTGAGTCTTCTCGTGGGAGGCATCGGCATTATGAACATCATGCTTGTTTCCGTAACGGAGCGTACGCGCGAGATCGGTATTCGCCTAGCCATCGGCGCACTCGGTCGTGAAGTGCTGATGCAGTTTTTGATTGAAGCGCTGATGCTCGGCTGTTTAGGCGGAGTGCTCGGCGTCGTAATAGCGCTCGGTGCTTCCAAAGTGCTCTGCGTCATGATGGATGTACCGTTCATCTTTAATCCGGCGATCAATATTCTTGCCTTCAGTGTTTCGGCTGTCACCGGTGTGGTTTTTGGGTTCTTCCCTGCACGACGAGCAGCGCGCTTGGATCCGATTGAGGCGGTACGCCACGAATAGGTCCAGTCAAAAAAAAGTCCTCCTGATCGATAGGAGGACTTTTTTTATGCAGGATGAGGCAAGCAATCAGAACGGAACGTCTTCTTCAAGCTGATCGATAGAAGCGGTCGTTGCTGCTGGCGAAGGCTGTGGCGCCTGAGGCGCAGGGTGAGGTGCGGGTTGAGGCGCAGGACGCGGAGCGGGACGCGGTGCGGATTCGAAGCCGTCGCTGTATCCGCCGGAGCTCTGGGCATCGTTTCGCGAGCCGACGAACTGCATGTTGTCGCAGACAATTTCCGTTGTGTACCGGTCGATGCCATTCTGATCGGTCCACTTGCGGGTGCGCAGGCGACCTTCGATAAAGACGGAGCGACCCTTGCGCAGGTAATCTTTAGCAAGTTCTGCAGTGCGTCCGAAAAGCACAACACGGTGCCATTCTGTTTCGGTGACCGGCTGCCCGTCGCGATTCTTATAGCTACGGTTTGTTGCCAGGTTGAGTGTTGCGACCGCAGTGCCGCTCTCTGTGTAGCGAACGTCAGGGTCCTGGCCGAGGTTGCCGAGAAGGAAGACCTTATTGATGGAAGCCATGTTCTAAAAACTCACAAAATAATCAGTAAAACGTACGAAAACTCAGACTTCAAGAGCATCGCCCGGACGGCGTATGGTGCGCTTGGGCTCCTTCAAGCCGGTCGAGGAAGCAAACGAGCAGAGCATAACAAAAGCTGCTGCAAGGAACACGGTTTCTGCATTGTAGTGCTGGGAGATCCAGCCGCCAGCGGCCCCGCCGATGAAGAGGCCGAGATTCTGAGTTGTGTTGTAGACGCCGAGCGCCAAACCTTTTTCTCTTTTAGGGGCGGCGCGCGAAATCAGGCCAGGAAGAGATGCTTCGAGCACATTGAAGCACATAAAGAAAAGCGCAAGAAGAAAAGCAATCTCCCAAATCGAGTGCATAAGAAAAGAAAACAGGACAAGAACTACGCCCAGCAGAAGCGTCATGATGCGTAAAACTGCGACCGTTTTGGCTTTTTTTTCACCGATGACAATGGGTGGCGCCATGAAAAGAAAGCCGACAAGAACAGCGGGCAAATACACGTACCAGTGATGAATTGAAGGCAAATCCATTGCGACGAGGCGAGTCGGTACAACGACGAAGATCGCGGTAAGAACGGCGTGAAGCGCGAAGATCGACGTATTGAGGCGAAGGAGCTGACCGTCGCAAAGCACGCGACGCCAGCCGCTGCGCTGCTGTGGTTCTTCTGCTTCAACAGTTGGCGCACAGTCGGGCACGACGAACTTCACGACAAGAATTGCGATGATTGCGAGGATTCCCGTTATGAAGAAAAGGCCGTCGACGCCGAAAAAGCGTGCCAAGGGCGGTGAAATAACGAGAGAGAGCGCGAAAGTAAGCCCAATGGAGGCGCCCACCATCGCCATGGCTTTCGTGAGCACGGTCTCGCGAACGGCATCGGAAATAAAAGCCGTAACGGCAGCTGAAATAGCGCCGGCGCCTTGTATGGCGCGTCCGATCAGCGTTAACCAGATGTCGTCAGCGAAGGCAGCAAGAAAGCTGCCTGCTGCGAATATCAAAAGTCCAGCGATGATGACGGGCTTCCTGCCGTATTTGTCGGAGGCCGAACCGAAGGGAATTTGCAGGACGCCTTGCGTCAGGCCGTAGATGCCGAGAGTGACGCCAACGAGAAATTCGTTTTCTCCGCCAGGCAGTTGGTGTGCGTAAACGGCAAAAACGGGCAAGATCACAAAGAGGCCGAGCATTCGAAGCGCAAAAATGCCGGCAAGTGCAAGACTAGATCGCTTTTCGCGGGGCGTCATGCAAAAGGCGGATTGAGGGGTGTCAGACGGTTGGAGTCTTGTCATAGCAATCGGACGGAAGCACGAAGCCGGAACGGTTTGTTGACGGCTTAGGAGATTGGATGCGAAAGAGCGACCGAAAGGTTATATGCTTAAGAGTTTCTGTTTTCCTTAAGCTTTGAGATGGGCTTGCAGATGGATGCCATTTCAATTCGCGGCGCGAGAACGCACAATTTGAAAAATATATCCGTCGATTTGCCTCGCGGCCGACTGATCGTCTTTACTGGCCTTTCTGGGTCAGGGAAGAGTTCGCTGGCTTTCGATACGCTCTACGCTGAAGGTCAGCGCCGATACGTCGAAAGTCTGTCTGTCTATGCGAGACAGTTTCTCGAATTAATGCCGCGCCCTGACGTCGATCGTATCGAAGGCCTCTCACCCGCTATTTCTATTGATCAGCGTAGCGCTTCGTCCAATCCTCGGTCGACAGTGGGAACGGTGACGGAGATTGCCGATCATCTGCGCGTTCTTTTTGCGCGGGCGGGCACTCCCTATTGTCCTGAACATGATCTGCCGCTCAAGGCTGAATCCATTGCATCCATGGTCGATCGAACGCTCTGTCTGCCAGAGGGTTCGAAACTGATGGTGATTGCGCCAGTTTATCGGGCACAGAAGCGGGATTTCGGCGCGTTTTTTTCAGCCATGTCCGCCAAAGGCTTCAGCCGCTTTCGAGTTGACGGACGCGTTCTTTCGCTCGATGAGGTTGATGACACGGCAATTCTGGCTGGAGAGCCGCACGACGTTGAGGTTGTCGTCGATCGCGTGCGCATCCGTGCGGATATCCGGGAGCGGCTTGCTAGCAGTTTTGAAACGGCAGCCGATCTTGCGAATGGTCGCGTACTGGTTGTCGGGATGGATGATCCGTCGATCGAGCTTCATTTTTCATCGAAATTCGCTTGTTCTGTTTGCGACTATGCGATTGGAACGCTTGAGCCTCGACTGTTTTCCCCCAATAACCCTCAAGGCTGCTGCCCGCGATGTCGAGGCACAGGCATCAGTGACGATTTCGATGCCGCTAAAGTTGTCCGATTGCCGCAACTCTCGCTAGAGCGTGGTGCTATTGAAGGCTGGGATGCCCGCAATCCGAAAAAGTATGAAAAGCTTGTGGAGGCGGCTCAGCGGCTTGGCGTCGATCCGCTTGCGCCTTGGTCAAGCTACCCAGTCGCGGTGCAGACAGCGCTGCTTTACGGGAATGAGGCAACACGCGCTTTGAATCCGCCGTTCGAGGGGGTCATCACGGAGATGCACCATTTCTGGGCGACTTCGAGCGATGCTCTCAAACGCGTGCTTGATCGTTATCGATCCAAGTGCGTTTGCCCCGAATGCGGTGGTTCCGGGCTTTGCAAGGCTGCTCGGCACGTTTATATCGGAGAGGGGGAAAATCGACGCTCTATTGCCGAACTTGCTGCGCTTTCGCTGAGCGCATTGAAATCGTATTTCGATCATCTGTGCCTCGAGGGTGCCAAAGCCGCCATTGCGCAAAAGCTGCTCGAAGGCATTCAAACGCGGCTGAAGTTTCTCAACGACCTTGGCCTCGGCTACCTTTCGCTCGATCGCCGCGCAAGTACGCTTTCTGGCGGCGAGAGTCAGCGCATTCGGCTGGCCGGTCAAATCGGTTCGGGTTTGACGGGCGTCATGTACGTGCTCGATGAGCCGAGCATCGGTCTGCATCAACGGGACAACGATCAGCTGATCGGCACAATGAAGCATCTCAGAGACCTCGGCAATACGGTTATCGTTGTGGAGCACGACGAAGATGTCATTCGTTCAGCGAATTTCATCGTGGATATCGGGCCGGGAGCCGGAGAAAACGGAGGTCAACTGCTGGCTGCAGGCACGCCTGAAGAAATCATGTCGAATGAACGCTCCTTGACAGGAAGCTACCTTTCAGGCCGGCGACGCATTGAATTGCCGCGGGAAGCAATAGATCTTAAGTGCGCCGAGTGGTTTCAGCTTTTCGGTGCGAGCGGTCACAATCTCAAGCATGTCGACTTACGCTTCCCCGCTGGCGGGATGACAACCGTAGCTGGCATATCCGGCTCGGGGAAATCAACGCTGGTCAATGACACGCTTTACCCGCTTCTAGCTGCGAACTACCATCGCGCAGAAGCAAGGCCGTTGCCCTTTGAGCGCGTAGAGGGCCTTGAACTCTTCGACAAAGTAATCTGCGTGGACCAAACGCCGATCGGTCGAACGCCGCGGTCGAATGCGGCAACGTATACGGGTCTTTTCGCACTTATTCGTGACGTTTTTGCACAGACGCAGACGGCACGCGAACGCGGCTATGACGCTCGGCGCTTCAGCTTCAATACTAAGGGCGGTCGTTGCGAGGCGTGCCAGGGCGACGGCGTCGTCAAGGTCGAAATGCAGTTTCTGCCGGCCATATACGTTACTTGCGAAGTCTGTGGTGGCAAGCGCTACAACCGTGAAACGCTTGAGGTGCGCTACAAGGGGCTTGACATTGCCGATGTTCTTGAATTGACGGCAGAGGAAGCGCTTCAGTTCTTTGATGCGTATCCGGCCATCAAACGTAAGCTTCAGACGATTTGTGAAGTGGGACTCGGCTACATACGGCTTGGTCAAAGCGCCACGACGCTCTCAGGAGGCGAAGCGCAGCGTTTGAAGCTGGCGACTGAACTAGCGAGAACTGATACAGGACGCACGCTGTACATCCTTGATGAACCAACGACAGGGTTGCATTTTGCAGATGTGTCCCAATTGCTGAAGGTGCTTCGTAAGCTCACGGCTCTTGGCAATACGGTGCTGGTGATCGAACACAACCTGGATGTCATTCGTGCATCCGACTGGGTAATCGATATGGGGCCTGAAGGCGGCGATGAAGGCGGACGCATATTGGCGCAAGGTACGCCGGCAGAGGTTGCGAATAATCCTGACAGCGTGACAGGACCTTATTTGAAGCACGCAATGGTGAGCTGCGAATGCTCAGCATCCAAACAAAAGAAACGCAAAATCGCCGGACCGACGAGCTTGTCCACAACGAATGAACGGAAGAAGGGGGACTAGAACGTGGGCGTCGACATACTTGTCATTGGCGCAGCCGGGCGCCTCGGACGGGCAGTGACGCAGGCATTCGAGCGCATGGCCCCGGACTTCACATTGGCGGCTTCCAAACACGAGGCGCTTGATGCTTCGGATTCAGCAGCAGTTGAGGCGCTTTGCAAGCAGCTGCATCCGAAAATCGTCATCAATGCGGCCGCATACACGGACGTGGCGAAAGCAGAAGCCTTGCGCCGTAGCCCCAAGGGGCTTCACGAGGTAATGGCAGCCAATGCAGTGGTGCCGGGAGTTTTGGCGAAAGCGGCAGCAGCAGTCGATGCTTCACTTATCCATTTTTCAACGGATTATGTTTTCTCTGGCGGCGGTTTAGGGCATCGCAGTGAGTCTGATAAAGCTAAGCCGCACGGCGTCTACGGCCGAAGCAAACGCATTGGCGAGCTTGCTGTCCTACGCGTCAGCCGCAGCATGCCAGCTTTTCGGCATTTGATCTTTCGCGTCGGCTGGCTGCACGGCGCCCCTGGCGACTTCGTTTCTAAGGTGCTAGATGCGGCATTGGCTGGCCGACTTCGCTGCATGAGAAGCAATCAATGGGGGCGGCCGACTTCTTATGAAAGCACGGCGGAACTGGCGGTTTATTCTGCTCTCGGTCTGTTGGGGTGTGGGCAGCCTCAGCTTGCAAATGGCGTGTATCACTATGCTGAATCTGGACCGGTGATTAGCCGATTTCGTCTTGCCGTTCTGATTCTGCACAAGGCTGCTGAGCAACTCAGTCAAGCGCAGGCGCCTGAGACAGCTGATGCGGTAGAAAGGCTTCTTTCTGCGGGGAGGATGCTTAAGGGCATTTGCGTAACGGATAGAGCCAGGCCGAGCAACTGCAGGCTGAATTGTGGAAAACTTGCTTCGACAGGTCTAATTAGTTGTTTTTCCTGGGATTATTATGTTGATAAGTCCGTGGAAAACTTTTTGCAATCGCGTTTTGATGGGATACTCCTGAACGAGCTCTGACGCGTTAAGGCTGAAAAGCGGCAAATCGATTAATCGATTTGCCGCTTTCAACACAGCAGGAGTTCAGCAGAAACTATTTCGCCTGACGAGACGAGTGCATTGATTCGAAGCGCCAGCTGTCGCGGCACATGTCGTCGATATCGTATTTGGCTCGCCAGCCGAACAATTTTTCGGCCAGCGTTGGATCACACCAATTGGCGGCAATGTCGCCAGGGCGGCGCGGCGCGAGTCGATAAGGCACTCGTTTGCCGCTGGCCTTCTCGAAGGCGCGGACGATTTCAAGCACGCTGTAGCCGCGTCCGCAGCCGAGATTGACTGCAATCCAGCCGGTGTGCGACATTGCGTAGGGGATCGCTTTTGCGTGGCCTTCAGCGAGATCCATGACATGGATGTAGTCGCGAACCCCTGTGCCGTCGGGTGTTTCGTAGTCGCTTCCGAAGACATTCAGCTCGGGAAGACGGCCATTGGCAACGCGGGCGATATAAGGCAAAAGATTGTTGGGAATGCCGTTGGGATCTTCCCCGATCAGCCCTGAAGGATGTGCGCCGATAGGGTTGAAGTAGCGCAGACAAACAACCGACAGCTCGGGATCTGCCTTGGCACAGTCGGCAAGAATTTCTTCAATTTGCAGCTTCGTGCGGCCGTAAGGGTTTGTGGCTTTGCCGGTTGGACAGTCTTCAGAAAGAGGAAGCTTCTTCGGCGTTCCGTAGACAGTTGAGGACGAAGAGAAAATCAGCCGTGATACACCAGTTTTCTTCATTGCCTGGAGAAGGCGAATTGTTCCAACGATGTTGTTGTCGTAATACGCCAAGGGCTTGGAGACAGATTCGCCGACGGCTTTAAGACCTGCGAAATGGATGACTGCTTGTGCGCCGCTGTTGCGAAGCGCCGCTTCAAGACGCTCTCCGTCGCGGATGTCGCCTTCAATAAAAGTAGGTTTCTTTCCGGTTATTTCCTCAATGCGGTCGACCACATCGGGATCTGCGTTGCTGAGATTGTCGTAAAGCGTAACGTCGTGACCGGATTCGAGCAGGACGACGGCTGTGTGAGAACCGATGAATCCCATGCCGCCCGTGAGGAAAATTCGCATGCAAAAACCTCGTACACTGTGTAGATATTTCTGTTCCGCGTTCTTTGCGGATGCATCTTTCGCTGACCAAGTCTACCGTTTCCGCAGTCTGATCGAATTGACTGAGCATTGTGGAGCGGGTGGAAAAGCATGACTTTCGCAAAATGTCTTCGGTCGAGCTTTACGCTCGCACTTTGCTTGGGATCTGCTCTGCTTCAGGCCCAGACGCCCGATGAGGTCCGGGCCCGATGCCGAATGGAGAATCGGCCATGCGTCGGCCTTGTGCTTTCCGGGGGCGGCGCTCGAGGATTTGCGCATGTCGGTGTCATCAAGGTGCTTGAGGAGCTCGGCATCCGCATTGACGTTATTGCCGGAACCTCCATGGGCGCCATGGTGGGTGGTGCCTATGCAGCGGGATTCTCCTATGAGCAGCTTCTCTCGACAGTGCTCGGCGTAGATTGGGATCAAATGATTGCCCCGCGGGCAGATCGATCAATTTTGCCTTTTAGGCGCAAGCTTGACGACTACAAAAGTCTTCCTGTGAGCGGCATCGAAATTGGGTCTGACGGTATGCCGCAACTGCCTGAATCTTTCGTACCATCCGAAGAATTGCAGCTTTTTCTCAACGACAAGACTGGCAGCGTCGCCATGATTGAAGACCTTTCGCGGCTTTCGATTCCATTCGCATCGACCGCTACCGATTTGGTGACTGGCGAGCGCGTGGTTATGCAGAAAGGCTGCAATCTCGGCGAAGCCATGCGGGCGTCGATGTCGTTGCCTGGGGTTTTTGCTCCGGTGCCTTTTCACAAGCACTTGTTGGTTGACGGAGGGCTTATCGACAATCTACCCGTTGAGCTTGCACGAAGCATGGGGGCGGATGTGCTCATTGTCGTCAATGTCGGCACGCCGCTCTCCAAGCGAAGCGAGCTCACATCCGTGGTCGGCGTCATGGCGCAGATGGTTAATTTGCTGACAGAGCAGAATGTGCGCAAGTCGCTTGAAAGTCTCGGCCCTTCAGATGTTCTCATTACGCCCGATTTGGAAGGCTTTACGAGTGCTGATCTCAAGCGCAGCGCGGAGATCATCGAACGCGGAGAAGCGGCTGCGCGTCGAGCGCAATCGCGGCTGCTTGCTTTTGCAAGGCCGATCGAAGAGTTCAACAGCTGGAATATGGCTCGGATGGCGCCCTTCCGCGAAGAGGCGCAACGCAAAGTTCACCAACTCTCCGATGTGCGCGTTGCGGCAAGGCGGCGGACTGCCGTTGCGCCAGAGCGCGTGCTAAGTGTTGCAGACGTTCCTGTTGACAAGGCCGTCACTAACAAGGAACTTGATGATGCCGCTAGACGCGTTTGGGCAGAAGGCAACTTTGAGACAGTTACCTATCGCTTTGATCCGGGGCCGAACGGCACAGAAGTGCTTGTTTTCGAGCCGCGAGAAAAACGTGCGGGCTATTCCAGCGTCCGGTTAGGCGGTTCGGTGCAAACGAACTTTGATTCCGACAGCTCCTTTAATCTCCTTTTTGCGCATACCTGGCATCTTCTCAACGAATGGGGCGGCGAGTGGCGCAACGAGATTCAGATTGGACAGGATAGGAAGTTTTCCAGTGAATTCTTCCTGCCGCTCGGCGCCGGATCGCCATGGTTTATTCAGCCGAGCGTGGATTATTCTCGTGTTCCATTTGATGTTTATGCTGATGACAGACCTGTGGCTAGACGCCGAAACGAAACGCTGCAACTTGATCTGATGTTTGGACGTGAACTCGATCGCGTAGGTTATGCTGGCGTGTCGGCAGGCTGGACGCGCTCGAAGTCGACGCAGGAAATCGGTCCAGCGGAAACGGGAGATGCCTATGCTGCTTGGTATGTTGGCGGTGAAATTCTTTTCGATACGCTCGACAACATCAATTTTCCAACGCGCGGCGCTCGATTTGCTGCAACCGGCCGCATGTCGGACGATAAGGCCGGGAATACGGGCGGTGAATACTATTACACGCTTGATGCACTGGTTCCTTATTCCATCGACCGTTGGACGCTTGCGCTCAGTGCGTCGATGGGGCGCTCAACCATGTCAAGCGCTTTTTCGCTTGGCGGTGCCCGCAGGCTTGCAGGATCGCCGTATGGGCGCTGGACGGGGTCTCGCATGCAATATGGACGGCTGTCGCTTGCGCGCGATATTTCCGGAGCATTCGATGCGCTCAAGCAGCCCATTTGGCTTGGTGTTGCCGCCGAAGCGGGACGCGCTTGGAATCCGGAAGCGGGGCCCGCAGACGAAAGTGCCGAAGCGAAGTGGCACTATGCTGGCTCGCTTTATGTGGGTATCGACAGTCTCATTGGCCCGCTCTTTTTGAGCTACGGGCGCACATTTGGAGACGAATCTGCGTTTTTCTTCCTCTGGGGGAGGCGGGATTGAAACGGCGCGCTCCATAGAAGCGCGCCGCGAGCTTTATTCCTGATTCTGACCCTCAACTTTAGGCAGATGCTCGATGGCGAGGCCGAGCGCCTTGAGCGAAAGACTGATTTCTGCAGAAAAAAGAAGGGAAGAAATCACGATAAGCGTAATGGCAGCCACGAGCGTGATACCTTCGAGCGTCGACATATCAACGTTGAGAAAGCGGGAAGAAACGCTGATAGTGACTAGAAGCGCAGAGAAAACAGCCGAAACAGCGACGGAAAGAACCCCTTTTCTCAGCAGAGAAGCACGCAGGTAAATGATTTCAATTTCTGCGTCAATATCGGGCTCCAGACTGGCTTCCGCAGAATCGCGCTTCGCCATCAGCTGACGAATGCGGTTTGTTGCATGGTTGTAGCGGTTCGTCATGCAAATCATCAAGAGGCCGACGCCGGAAATAAGCGTAATCGGCGTTAGCGCCCCAGCGAGCGCATGGTTGAATTCGACAATGCTAAGCATGACAGCCTCAGGCAGCGTGATTGCGTTTTGGCAAATGTTTAACAGCCATTCCAAGTGCGTGAAGCGAGATGGTTACCTCAACGCAGAAGGAGGCGGTGGAGACGACGATCAGTCCGAGAGCAAGGACGAGCCACACGGCAGAAATCGTCACAAGGTTTGTATTCGTGAAGTGAGAAAAAACGTTTGTGGCGACAAGGAGGCCCGAACAGACAGCTGAGAGCGTCAGAGCGAGCATTGCGATTCGCAGATAACGCGCGCGGCGATAAATCAGACGAATTTCACGGTCAAGGTCCGGCTCGTTGCGCCAGCCGCCGTCCTCACGTTTTTTTATGAGCTGGCGGATGCGATCCGTCGCATGGTTGTAGCGGGTCGTCATGCAAAGCATCAGTAAGCCGACGCCCGAAATGAGCGTAATCGGCGTGAGCGCATTGACGAGCATGTCTTGAAAGATTTCCATTTGAGAAAACGGCAGTCGTCGTAGTTAGAGGGTTGCGAAAAGGGAAACAACAAGCTTTGATTCAATAGGCATCGTAGCCGGCGCTCACTTGAGCGGCGTCTTCGTTTGCTGGGGCTTAGCCGGTTCAGCGGCCTCGCGCAGAAATTCAAATTCCCTGGGATGTACGATGCGGCGATAATCTTCCGTGCGAATGATGATCGATGCGTCAAGACGTCCTGCATTGAAGGCGATTTCCTCGTATCTTTCAAAAAGCGATGGATCCGCGATAAGCACAAGATCGTCGGTAAAGCTAACGGGTGGAACGGCGCCAAAAACGCTCCCTGTGAGCGCCATGACCTCTTCAGGACTGGCGAGAGAGGCTCGCCGGCCACCGACCGCAGCGGCAAGCTTCTGCAAATCGGCTTGCTTATCTGCGGGAAGCACGCCTAGGACATGCAGCTTGACGCCGTTGCCTTTCACTGTGCAGCAAAGCGCTTTGGCTCCTTGGCCGAGTTCGGTGCCGCGGATGTCGGCAACAGACTGGCTGGATTTGCCGCTGGCAACGTGATGCATCACTCGAAAGCGCGCGCCGCCATGCTCGAAAAGTTCACAGAGTTTTTCAAAGACATTTTCGACCATCGGGGATCACTCCAAATCAAGCGAAAAAAGAAGGTGGATGCGCGCAGAGGGCGTTCGGGTGCGCTGCCGAAGCGCCGTAGAATACGCCGACCGCATGCCGGCTTGTGGCTGCGGCATCGTCAAAGCGAAGACTATTTACTTAAATCAAAGACAGAAGCAATGTTGAAAAATGCTTTGCCGGAGGGAACGATCCTCTGCTTCGATTTCGGGCTTGCCAGAACAGGCGTCGCGCTCGGCAATACGCTTACGCGCAGTGCGCGGGCGCTCGAAATCGCGCGAACGCCGACAAACGACGCCCGCTGGGCGATGGTGGAGCGGCTTCTGAAGGAATGGGCGCCTGTCTGCTTCGTCGTCGGCGTGCCGCGGCATGGCGATGGCTCGCCGAACGAACTGACAGCGCGTTGTGAGCGGTTTGCAAGGCAGCTTGCGGAACGGTACAAGCTGCCTGCGTATACCGTTGACGAGCGTTTTTCTTCTGTAGAGGTAGAGAGCGGGCGTGAAAAAATTGACGATGCAGCTGCTGCTGTCATTCTTCAGCAGTTTTTCCTTGAGCATTGATCGTCTTACTGGCGGAATTTCCTCATCTCCGGGACTGAGGCCATGCGTTATGTGATTGGTTGCGGACGCCTTTTCTTTGTCGGCGTTCTCATTCTTCTAATTCTGTTCATTATTTACTGCATTTTCCCTTGGATGAAATGGCGTGCCCGCGCGCGCATCATCAAGCGGCTTGCACCATGGATTCCAGCGGTTCTGGGGATCCGCGTCGCTGTAAGGGGGCGCGTGCCGGACGCAGGTGCGGCTTCTCGCGGTTATCGGGATGCGGGCTGCGGCTATATGGTCTGCTGCAATCACATTTCGTTCGTCGACATTTTTGTTCTGGACGCCATACTGCCTGTTCACTTTGTGGCGAAAAAAGAGATAGCTTCCTGGCCTCTCTTCGGTGCTATTACTACGGGCGTTGGGACGATCTATATCGACCGAGAGCGCCGCAGAGCAGTTCTAGAAGTTGCTGAAGCAATGCGTGCCACGCTCGAGAGCGGGGAAAACGTGCTCTTTTTCCCCGAGGGCACGACAGGACCGGGGGATGCGCTGCTTCCTTTTCATGCAAATTTATTCTCGGCCGCCTGCGCTGCAGGTGCCGAGGTGCTGCCAGTTGCGCTGCGCTACACGCTCAATGGCGAAACCACGACCATTCCCTCTTATGCGGAAGTGCCGCTTTTCGATGTCATGAAGCGTATTGTTTTTACGCCAGGAATCGTTGCGGAAGCAACGATTCTTGAGCCCATTGATGCGGCGGCGCATGATCGGCGCACTGTAAATGCAATGGCCTCTGAACGCATGGCTAATGCGCTTGGCTTCCCGGATGCGACGGCAGCCTTGCAGGCTGAGATCGACAGCCGGCGCAAAGCTGCGCAGAAAAAATAAAGAAGCTTAATCAGCGGTTTTTTTTCTTCTTATCGGAAAAAGCAAGAGGATCAGCCCAGCAGGGACAAGGTTCCTCATAGAAGCGGCGGTTCGGAAATCGAACCGCAGTGAGACGCCCGCCCCAGAGGCAGCCTGTGTCAATGGCGATGATGTTGGGGCGGTTGACGAGCCCCAGCATCGACCAATGTCCGAAGCAAATGACGGCATCTGCCGCCTTGCGCTCCGGATAGTCAAACCACGGTATGAAGTCTGGCGGTGCGCTCTGTGCGCCTTCCTTAAGGTCGAAATCGAGATTGCCAGTAGTCGCATTGACAAAACGCATCCGGGTGAAGCTGTTAAGAATGGCGCGCATGCGCGGGGCGCCAGTGAGCTCGTCGGACCACTGTGTGTTTCCGTACATGCCGGCAAGCCACAATCTCCAGTTCGGTCCTGCCAATGCTTCATGCGCTTCCTGAGCAAGCGTCCGGGCTTGCTCGAGTGTCCAAGCAGGATGGATGCCAGCATGAACAAACACAGTGCCTGCATCTTCTATGAGCAGCGGTTGAGCGCGCAACCAGTCGATCAGCTCGCAGCAGTCTGGTGCTGTCAAAATAGGCTGTATGGTGTCTTTTTTGTGTGCTTTCCCAGCGCCGGCCGCTACGGCAAGCAGATGCAGATCATGATTGCCGAGCGTTGTACGGGCACGATCGCCAAGCGATTTGACGAAACGCAGCGTCTCAAGCGAATCGGGACCGCGATTGACGAGGTCGCCTACGAAAACAATTCTTGCATCATCAGGTATTTGCTCGAGAAGTCCTTCAAGGCTTTTCAAGCATCCCTGAATATCGCCGATGGCGTATACATCATTGGCGTTCGCAGTGGTCGGCTGAAGCATGGCAGAATTTCCATTTGTGATGAGCCTTTTGAGGCATCTGCGCGTGATGCGCCTGAACTTCAAAAAACGGCTCAATAAGGCGCTTCATTGTAGAGGCGTCGCCACTTTCTAAGGAATGTTTGATGAAGCCTGTCCGCAAAGTCGTTTTTCCAGTCAACGGTCTCGGCACCCGTTTTCTGCCGGCTACGAAGGCTATGCCCAAGGAAATGCTGCCGGTTGTCGACAAGCCTTTGATTCAATATGCAGTCGAAGAAGCCGCAGCGGCCGGCATTACCGAAATGATTTTCGTGACGGGGCGCAATAAGCGAGCGATTGAAGATCATTTTGATACGCATCCAGAGCTCGAGCGCGATCTGCTTTCAAAAGGAAAAACGGAACTTCTCGAAATCGTCCGCGGCATTGTTCCCTCGGGCGTCAAGTGCATTTATATCCGCCAGCCAGAACCGCTCGGACTCGGGCATGCCGTTCTTTGTGCGAGACCCGCTGTCGGGGATGCGCCGTTTGCCGTCATGCTTGCTGATGATTTGATCGATGCGAAGCACTCCTGTATTGGGCAGCTCGTTGAGGCCCGAACTGCCATGGGCGGAGGTTCCGTGGTTGCTGTTCAGGACGTAGCTCCTGAAGAAACAAAGAAGTACGGCATAGTGAGCGTGGATGACGCTTCTCAGACAACGTCCCGCCTGCGTGGCATTGTCGAGAAGCCGGAGCCGGCTGTGGCGCCCTCTCGCCTTGCCGTGATCGGGCGCTACGTTTTCGAGCCGGAGATCTTTGATTGTCTTGAAGGTCAGCAGCCGGGCGTAGGCGGCGAAATTCAGCTCACTGATGGCATTGCTCGTCTTTTGACTGAGTCGCCATGTTACGCACACCGTTTTGACGGAACTCGTTTTGACTGTGGAAGCAAGCAGGGCTTCTTGGATGCGACTGTGCACTTTGCCAGGAAGCGCGGCTTTACGATCAACTGATTCGCAGCAGCAATAAACAAACGGCCGACCGATAGATTCGGGCGGCCGTTCAAATTTCCGAGATCGAAAAACTCAAGCGGCGCGGATTTTTGCAAGAAGCCGCGTTGTAGAGCGTTCATGCTCAAATGCAATGGCTTCGGCTCGTCCGCCCCAGGTAGCTGCGAGCTTTGTTTCAGGCAGCGCATCGATGTCGTAGTCGCCGCCTTTGACGTAAATTTCAGGGCGTACGGCTTCCAAGGGCTTGAGCGGCACCTTTTCTTCAAAGATCACAACAAGATCAACGGATTCAAGCGCTGCAAGCACAGCAGCGCGGTCATCCTGCACATTTATGGGGCGATCATCTCCTTTGCCGAGCATTTTGACGGAGGCATCACTGTTGATCGCGACAACAAGACTTGCACCAAGCGCACGGGCTTGAGCCAAATAAGTGACATGGCCGCGGTGCAAGATATCGAAAACGCCGTTTGTGAAAACAACAGGCTTCGGCAATGCCGCGGCTCGAAGAGCCAAATCGTCCTGAGAGACGATCTTCTGTTCGAAGGCGGGAGCAGGGAAGTGTTTGCTCATTTCACAAAATCCTTGAACCAAGGGGCAGCGACAGCTTCGGCAAGCGACTTGGCTGTGCGAGTGGCATCCGGTGCTTCGCTGATGACCGGCATTACTGTGCCATTCGTGCCGAGAAGAACGCGCTCCGGACAGCCTGCTGCTTTGCCTGCGGTACAGTCGCCGGGCTTGTCGCCGAACATGATGCTTTGAGAAAGGTCAATATTGAGTTCCTTGGCAGCAAGCAGGAGCATGCCGGGTCGAGGCTTGCGGCAGTTGCAGTCGATGCGGTATTCAGGCAGCGCCTTTTCAGGGTGATGCGGACAGAAATAAACACCAGCGAGCGGGGCGCCTGCTGATTTGAATGCCGCTTTCATCCAGCTTGTCAGCTTTGCGAAGTCTCTTTCGGTGTAATAGCCCCTTCCGATGCCCGATTGATTCGTGACGACGACGAGGAGAAAGCCAGCATCTGCAAGGATTCTGGCGGCTTCGAGCACGCCAGGCACCCATTCGAATTCATCAACGGCGTGAACATAGCCGTGATCGACGTTGATCACGCCGTCTCTGTCGAGAAAAGCGGCTCGGTACATCAGTCGACGGTCGGGTATTCGACGAGCAGTTTGCTGATGTAGTCGCGCGTGCCCTCCTGAACGGAACGGAAAGCAACATCGCAGCCGGCTGCGCGGAGCTTGTCGAGGTTGGCTTGCGTATAGGCTTGGTATTTGCCTTTGAGCGCATCAGGGAAGTCGATATATTCGATTTCTCCAGACTCGACGGCTTCGTTAAGGCTCAGCTCTGCACGGCCTTCTGCGTTTCGGATCGCATTGACGACGGAGAGCGCAACGTCATTGAAGGGCTGCGCACGGCCTGTGCCGCAGTTGTAGATGCCGCTTACTGGATGATCAAGGAAGTGCATAAGAACCTTGCAGACATCCTCAACGTAGACAAAGTCACGCATCTGTGCGCCGTTTTCATAGCCGAGGCAGCCTTCAAAGAGTTTTACTTTCCCGGTTTTCCTGTACTGGAAGTACTGGTGGAATGCTACGGATGCCATACGCCCCTTGTGCTGTTCATGAGGGCCGTAAACATTAAAGTACCGCAGGCCAATCACAGGAGCGCGCAGATAGTTAATGTCGTGACGGACAACTTGATCGAAGAGATACTTCGAATAACCGTAAACATTGAGCGGGCCTTCATAACGGATGTCTTCAACAAATTCCGTATGTGCGCCATAAGTGGCAGCAGATGAAGCATAAATGAAGGGAATGCGCAGTTCCTGCGCCCATCGGTAGAGGTCGAGCGTGTAGCGATAGTTGTTTTCCATCATGTAACGGCCGTCTTGCTCCATTGTGTCGGAGCATGCGCCCTGATGGAAAATTGCGCTCGGGCGCGGTGCTGTACCGGCACGCACTCGTGCGATGAAATCGCGTTTGTCAAAATAGTCAACGATGCGGCACTTGGAAAGATTGACGAACTTTTCGCTCTTTTCAAGGTTGTCGACGGCGATTATGTCTGTGACGCCGCGGGCATTGAGCGCAAGGACATTGTTGCAGCCGATGAATCCGGCTGCGCCGGTAACGAGAATGCTCATGGTTTTTCGTTCCTAAGCATGAAATGGAAGCGCGGAGGCGACGCAAAAACGCTCTGCTTTGCGTCAATCAAATAGCTCTTCGTAGGATACCGCAGCCGTTCCGAGCTTCCCAACGACGATGCCGCCGGCTTGGTTGGCGATTCGGACGGCGTCCTCGATTGGCATGCCTGTAGCAAGCATGGCTGAAAGAATGGCGATAACGGTATCGCCAGCGCCGGAAACGTCGAAGACTTCTCGCGCTTGGGCTGGCACGTTAATCTGGCCGTCACGCTTGTAGAGCGTCATTCCTTCTTCGCTTCGCGTGAGCAACAGATAATCGAGACTCAGTTTTGCGCGAAGGGCCTGCGCCTTCATCGTCAGTTCGGTTTCGTTTTTCCAAGGGCCGACAACTTGACGGAGTTCGGCGCGGTTGGGCGTGATCACTGTGGCCCCCTCGTAACGACTGTAGTCGTCGCCCTTCGGGTCGATAAGGATCGGAATGCCTTTGGTTCGCGCTGCTTCAATCATTTGTGCAATGTGCGACAGCCCGCCTTTGCCATAGTCGGACAGAACGAGCGCATTGGTTTCTTCAAGAAGCGAACGGAAGCTGTCTAAATGTCGCAAGAGCGACTCTTCGGCCGGAATAGCTTCAAAGTCGCAGCGCACCATTTGCTGCTGGCGCGCAACTACGCGCAGCTTCACCGTGGTGGCGAGAGAGGCGTCGAATTCGAGCTTGGGTTCGATGCTGGCGCTCTTGAGCAGCGCTTCAATACGGTGGCCGGGCTCGTCGTCGCCCACGACGGAAAGCAGTGTGGAACGGGCGCCGATGCTGGCAATGTTGCGCGCAACATTGGCCGCACCGCCGAGGCGCTCTTCCGTGCGCGTGATGCGAACGACTGGTACGGGGGCCTCCGGCGAAATGCGCTCGGCGTCTCCGAACCAATAACGGTCGAGCATGGCGTCGCCAGTGACGAGCACGCGAGCTTTGCTGAGAATGGATTTGTTCATGAGTAACGTGACCGGTTGAGGCACGCTCGAAACAATCGGGCGGCAGCGAACTTCGGTCCTGCCTTCTTAACTGTTGACTAGCGGCGATTTTACCTGTGGCTGAGTTTTTGCGGCAGAGAATGCACGCCTTGCCCTGCTGCACCGAAGCTTTAATTTGGCCATGTGCGTAGCGGAAACCGAATTGTTTTCGGTCATGACGGTACACCGTTAAAATAAACAATTTGGGTGTTCTTGCCCCCTCCCGATTATTGAAAATAAGGATCAACGATGCAGGCAGATGCGTCAATTTTCAAGGCCTATGACATTCGCGGCATTGTGGACGACACGCTGACGGAATCCGTTGTTAAGGCCGTCGGCCGCGTACTCGGCACAATGGCGCTCGAGCGCGGCGTCGAGCGCTTCTGCATTGGACGAGACGGTCGATTGACAGGACCGCGCCTCGCTGCGGCACTGATCGAGGGCGTTGCCTCTACAGGCATTCGCGTTATCGATATCGGAGCAGTGCCGACCCCAGTGCTTTACTTTGCAACCAAGCATTTCGGTTGCGGTACGGGGGTTGCTGTGACCGGCTCGCACAATCCGCCCGAATACAACGGGCTCAAAATGATGGTGGCGGGCATTACGCTTGCTGCTGAAGATATTCAGGATGTTCGTCGACGCGTGCAGGAAGAGCGCTGGCGCGTGTCCGAAAAGCCTGGTGAAGTCGAGCAGGTCGACATTGTGGGCGAATACATGAAGAAAGCGCTTGACGGCATTCGTCTTGATCGTCGCCTTAAAGTTGTGGCCGATGCGGGCAACGGAATTGCCGGGCCTGTGATGATGCGGCTTCTTGAGATGCTCAACGTGGAGGCGATCGGCCTCTTTTGCGAACCAGATGGACGATTCCCGAATCATCACCCTGATCCTTCCAAGCCTAAAAATCTTGAGGCGCTAATTGAAACAGTGAAGCGTACGGGCGCTGACTACGGCTTTGCGCTCGACGGCGACGGTGACCGGCTTGGCGTTGTCACCAACTGCGGCGAGGTGATTTACCCGGATCGGCTCATGATGCTTTTTTCCGCGGATATTCTGTCGCGGCATCCGGGCGCACGAATTGTCTACGACGTGAAATGCTCAAGAAAGCTGGTTGATTGGGTCGTCAGTCACGGCGGCATTCCGACAATCAGTCCGACAGGGCATTCGCTTGTAAAAGGCAAGCTTCGCGAAACGAATGCGCCGTTTGCAGGAGAGATGTCCGGGCATCTCTTCTTCAACGACGAACGCTGGCTCGGTTTTGACGACGGACTTTACGCTGCGCTGCGTCTGCTTGAGATCCTGTCTCGCGAGGCTGACCCCTCTGGGACGCTTGCTGCGCTGCCCAATGCCGTTAATACGCCTGAACTGCAGATTCCAACGCAGGAGGGAGAGAACAAGGCTTTTATCGAGCGATTCCGCGAAGCATGCCGATTCGAAGATGCGCAGAACGTCATCAAGGTCGACGGCGTTCGCGTCGAGTGGGCCGATGGATTTGCGCTTGCGCGTGCGTCGAATACGACTCCGGTCATCGTTGTCCGCTTCGAGGGAGATACGCCGAGCGCGCTCAAACGCATTGCGGAGCGGTTTACCGCTGAGATGCGCCGCATTGATCCGAATATTCAGATTCCGGAGTGAGTCATCGTGATGAATCATGCCAAGGCAGTCTTGCTGCCTTTTCTGCGTGACAGCGCTGAAGAGCGCGCCTTTGCGACGGCTTGCGGGATTCGCCTCGATATTTCCAGGCAGAGGCTTTCTGCGTCGGATTTTGATCGGCTACTCGAAGTTGCTGAAAAAAAAGGGCTCAAGGCAGCCTTTGCCCGCATGGTTCAAGGCGACATCGTGAATCTTTCCGAAGGCAGGGCAGCATTGCATACTTCGCTTCGGTCTTGGGATTCGAAAGCGCCGCATTTTGAAGAGGTGTCCCGCGAACGCGAGCGAATCTTTTCTTTTGCAACATGGGTGAGGGAGGGCCGCTGGCGCGGCTGCCGCGGCGACAAAATCACCGACGTCATCAACGTTGGAATCGGCGGCTCAGAAATGGGGCCTCGTGCCGTCTGGCATGCGCTCCGTCCGGCCCGCCCCGACATTCATCTGCACTTTCTTTCGAGCGTGGACGGCGTGCTCCTAGAGCGCACGCTCGCTGAGTGCAACCCGCGTTCAACACTCGTCATCGTATCTTCCAAAAGCTTCACGACTCGCGAAACGCAGGTCAATGCCGCGGCGGTTGATCAGTGGCTGCTTGACAGCGGCATTGTAGGTGCCGATCGTGCCAAGCATATGGTTGTCGTTTCGGCTAATCCGCAGGCACCTGACATCATGTGTCTGCCGCCGCAGAATTTCTTCCATCTTTGGGACTGGGTCGGCGGACGCTTTTCCGTCTGGAGCGCAATCGGTCTGCCGCTGGCTATCGGACTTGGCGCCGATGCTTTCCGCGAATTTCTGCAGGGCGCCAATGAAATGGACCGGCATGCGCTCGATGCGCCTGTCGAGGCGAATTTGCCTGCGCTGCTGGCGCTTGCCGCCTACTGGAACGCAACGCGGCTTGAAATTACTTCACACTGTCTGCTGCCGTACGATGAACGGCTTCGTGTGACAGTGCCGTGGCTGCAGCAGCTTGAAATGGAGTCGCTTGGAAAGAATCACACGCCCGAAGGCCTTCGGATTCCCGGACACACGGGGCTCGGCGTATGGGGCGCCAACGGCAACGAGGCGCAGCACAGCTTCTATCAGTGGCTTCGCGAAGGAACGGGCCGCACGAGCATTGACATCGTATGGAGCGAAATGCCTGGGCACCGCTACGCCGAACACTACCGAGTACTGCTTGCCAATGCCCGCGCGCAAGCGGAAGCGCTTGTGACACGCGACCCTCAGAGCCCATTCTTTAATGCAGTTTCGGCCATCATCATTGATGCAGTAACGCCGCGCCGACTTGGTGCTTTTATGGCGATGTACGAGCACAAGACCACCATGCTCGGAACGCTTTTCGGCCTCAATCCTTTTGATCAGCCGGGCGTCGAACTCGGTAAGCGTCTTTCCAAGCGAGCCGAAGCAGGCGGCGATCCGGCAAGAATTCTTGAAGAAGAGGCGGATCAAGCGTGAAGATACTGATCGTAAAAACGTCCTCAATGGGTGACATTATTCATGCGCTCCCCGTGGCTCATGATATTAGGACGGCTTTGCCCGATGCGGTGATCGATTGGGTGGCCGAAGAAAGCTTCAAGGATATTCCGATGCTCGCGCCCGCTGTTCGAGCGGTGCACGTGACAGCCTTTCGCCGCTGGCGAAAGGCACCGTTTGCCGAGCGCACGCGTAATGAGGTGAAGGCGCTCAAGACTGCGTTGCAGGCTGAAAAGTATGACCTCGTGCTGGATATCCAGGGTTTGATGCGCTCGGCGCTGACCGCAAAGTGGACCGCCGTGCCGGTGACTGGGTATTCGAGACAGACTGTCCGCGAGCCGCTTGCAAGTTTCTTTTATGCCAGAAAGCTTGACCTGCCGGAATCGCTGGGTGCGGTGCGCCGCTACCGATTGGCTGCCGCAGAGGCTCTAGGCTATCGAATTGACGAAAGTCGAGTTTGTTTTGGTTTGCAAGCTGTCGACGAGCCTGTGCAGCCGGTTGCCCCTGGGACGGTGGCCTTTGCTGTGAATACGAGCCGCGATGAAAAGCTGTGGCCTGAGGCAAACTGGATAGCGCTCGGCAAAATGCTCGCGGGCGCGGGTCATCCGATTGAGCTTTATTGGGGCAGTCCTGCCGAGGAGCTTCGCGTCAAGCGTTTGGCCGAAGCCATCCCCGGCGCCGTCGTGTTGCCGCGGGCCGGTCTGGCGCGTGTAGCGGCATCGCTCTCTCGCGCGCAGGCTGTGGTCGGTGTTGATACGGGCCTCTCTCACCTGGCTGCGGCACTGGGTCGTCCAAGCGTCGGGATTTTCGTTTCGACGCCAACGCAGACGCTTCATCTTGTGGGCGATGGACCTGTTGCTTCGCTCGGCGGCGTCGACAAGCTGCCGGGCGTTGACGAAGTGGCTGATGCGCTCGTGCGCGTAACCGACGAGGCGGGGCAACCTATTTCCTTAGAAAAATGAAAATAACACCAGCTATCTACCGCGCCGTCACAATGGTGGCGCTGCCGCTCGCGAGCCTTTATCTCATGTGGCGATCACGCAAGCAGCCTGCCTATCGAGAGTTTTGGGATGAGCGCTTCGCCTGGGGCACCTATCCGCTTCGACGCACGGATCGACCACGCATATGGATTCATGCCGTGTCGGTGGGCGAAACCAATGCCGCGCGGCCGCTTCTGGCTGCGATGCTTGAGGATTGGCCTGACTGCGATGTTCTTCTGACGCATATGACGCCGACAGGACGAGAAGCAGGCGAAAAACTCGTGCAACTTTCGCCTGGGCGAATTCATCAGTGTTATCTCCCCTACGATGCCCCTTACGCAGTCGAAAAATTTTTTCGGCAAACGCGTCCGACAATGGGCGTCATTATGGAAACCGAGGTTTGGCCCAATGTTATGCGCGAGGCGGAGCGGCGGCACATTCCCATGGTTCTTGCCAATGCGAGAGAAAGCGAAAAATCTCGCTCCCAGGCCGAACGAGCCATTGATGTGCTTCGGCCCGCTTTTGCTTCCTTCGCTGCAGTACTGGCGCAAAGCGCGGAGGATGAGGAGCGGTTGCGCAGCCTCGGTGCGCAGCATGTGACGGTGACGGGAAGCCTTAAGTTTGATCTCAAACCCGATGCCTCGCAGACAGCGGCAGCGCGTGAATGGCGCTCGAAACTCGGCAGGCCGGTCATTCTTATAGCTTCTACTCGCGAGGGCGAGGAGTTGCGGTTTGCAAAGGCGCTTCTTGAGCATCGCGCGCTTTGCCGTCGCGCACATGTCTTTGTGGTGCCGCGGCACCCTCAGCGCTTTGACGAAGCGAGGGTCGCGTTCGAGGCCGAGGGCTTCAAAGTAGTGCTTCGGTCAAAGCTTCGAGATGCAGGCTCCATTCCTGAAACGGCCGATATCGTGCTCGGCGACAGCATGGGCGAGATGAGCTTTTACTGTGCGCTCGCCGCAGCGACGGCGATGGGTGGCTCGTTTGAGAACTGCGGCTCGCAGAACGTTATTGAGCCGGCCATGGCCGGCTCCCCGGTGATTGTCGGGCCCTCTACCTATAATTTCGAAAAAATCATTCGCGACGGAATCGCTCATGGCGCTATGCGTCAGGTGAGCGATCCGGCAGGAGCGCTCGAGCTTTTTGAGTATTGGCTTGACCATTCTGACGAAGCAGCTGCTGCGGGTGAGGCGGCCAAGCGCTTCGCTGATGAATATGCGGGCGCGACCAACCGCATGATGAGCATTTTGGACAAACTATGGCAGAACGCACGCAAGCTCGAATCCCGAATGTCTTAAGCATTGCCGGCGTTGATCCTTCCGGGGGTGCAGGACTTCTTGCCGATATTAAGGCCATGTCGGCATGCGGCGCCTATGGCTGCGGTGTCGTAACAGCACTTACTGCGCAGAATACGAAGGGCGTTTTCGGAGTTGAAACTGTCTCGCCCGAGTTCGTGCGGCGACAGCTCGATGTGCTCTTTGATGATGTGGCGATCGATGCCGTGAAAATCGGCATGCTGAGCGATGCAGCCGTCATTGATGTTGTGGCCGACGTGCTTCAGGCTAGACGGCCGCGCTTCATCGTAGTCGACCCAGTCATGGTTGCCAAAAGCAAAGATCGGCTTCTTGCGAAGGATGCCGTTCAGGCGCTGGCTGAGCGCTTGCTGCCGCTTGCTACTGTCATTACCCCAAATCTGCCCGAAGCGGCCGAGATTCTTGGTGAAGAAGAAGTCGAAAGCGCGGATGCGATGGATGCTGTTGCAGAACGGCTTGCCAAACGGGTAGGACCGTCGGGTTGGGTGCTGCTCAAAGGCGGCCACCTCAAAGGCAATATCGCAAGTGATCTTTTGCTGGGGGCGGGAATCTCCCTGCGTTTCGAAGCTCCCAGGATTGAAACAAAGAATACGCACGGAACAGGCTGCTCGCTTTCTTCCGCATTGGCAGCTTTGCTGCCGCAGACATGTTCCGTGCCGGATGCTGTTCAGCGCGCCAAAACTTTTATAACAGGGGCTATTGCAAATGCCGATCGGCTTGTCGTCGGCAGCGGACATGGCCCGACGCATCATTTTTGGCAGGTTTGGCATCGCCAGATGTAATTAAATGTAAAAAATCAAAGATTATCTCTTGACGAATTAGCCTGCAATCAGCATAATTCAACTCCTCGGCGCATTAGCTCAGTCGGTTAGAGCAGAGGAATCATAATCCTTGTGTCCGCGGTTCGAGTCCGTGATGCGCCACCAGATTCCAACCCGGTCTGCAGTTACGCAGATCGGGTTTTTTGTTAACAACGGTTTCGAGATATCGGTCCGCCATTGATCCCGAAACTTCGCCACCGGATGTAACCCGTGCCCGCGAAAAAGCTGTACATGCGCAGCTTCGGCTGCCAAATGAATGACTACGATTCCTCGCGCATTGCTGACCTGCTGCGCGAGACGCTTGGTGCTGAACGAACTGAAAATCTGGAAGAAGCAGATTTAGTCGTCATCAATACTTGTTCGATTCGAGAAAAGGCCCAAGAGAAAGTTTTCTCCGATCTCGGACGCATACGCGAAGTCAAGAAACTACGCCCGTGGATGCTCATCGCTGTGGGCGGTTGCGTGGCATCGCAAGAAGGGAAGGATGTTGTCAAGCGTGCTCCGTGGGTCGACGTTGTGTTCGGTCCCCAGACGCTTCATCGTTTGCCTGCGCTCATTGAGGCGAGATTGCAGACTGGCAAGCCGCAGGTCGATGTGAGCTTTCCCGAAATCGAAAAGTTCGACCATCTTCCGCAGCCGCAGGCGCATGGCGCTACGGCATTTGTCTCGATCATGGAGGGCTGCTCAAAGTATTGCTCCTATTGCATCGTGCCCTATACGCGCGGAGAGGAAATTTCTCGTCCGCTGGTCGACGTGCTTGTGGAGGTCGCACAGCTCGCCGACCAAGGCGTGAAGGAAGTAACACTGCTCGGCCAGAACGTTAATGCATACAGAGGCCTTTCGCCGCAGGGCGAAGTCGTGGATTTTGCAACGCTTCTTGAGTACGTCCACGACATTGACGGCATCGAGCGCATCCGCTATACGACAAGCCATCCTAGAGAATTTACGGCCCGTTTGATTGACTGCTATGCGCGATTGCCTAAGCTTGTCAACCACGTGCACCTGCCGGTTCAGTCTGGCTCGGACCGCGTGCTGGCCGCGATGAAGCGCGGCTACACAGCGCTTGAATACAAGTCGATCATCCGCAGACTGCGGGCTGCGCGTCCGGGGCTTTCTATTGCAACCGACATCATCGTGGGCTTCCCTGGCGAAACGGAAGCCGATTTCGAGGCGACCATGGATCTCGTGAGGTGGGTTGGATTTGATGCGAGCTTCAGTTTCATCTTCAGCCCGCGGCCAGGCACACCGGCCGCTCGGATGCCTGATGACACCCCTTATGCTGTCAAGCTCGAGCGGCTGCAGCGGCTGCAGGCTGAAATTGATGCAAAAGCGTCGGAAATCAGTCAAAGCATGCTCGGCTCGATTGAGCGCGTTCTTGTTGTCGGACCAGCCAAGCGCGGCGAAGGCATGCTGAGCGCACGAACCGACAACAACCGAATCGTAAACTTTCGTGGCGGCGCCGAGCTTATCGACAAAATGGTTCGGGTAAAGATAACCGACGTCTATCCGCATACACTTGGCGGAGAGTTGGTTGAAGCCTGAAAAGGCCGAGGTTGAAAGCGATGACAGATAAGCAGCAATCCGCACAGGCAGGACGCGATACAGAGCACTTGAGCTTCAGCGCCGATGCGAGCAATACCGTACTTGCGCATCTTTGTGGACCGCTTGATGAAAATCTGCGGCAAATGGAAACGATTGTCGGTGCGCGGATTGCTCGGCGGGGGAACTTGTTTCACGTCTCGGGCGAGCGCCGAGCTGCGCAGCGCGCCGTGCGCGCGCTGGAGGTGTTGCTCGATCGGGTCAAGCGCGAAGGCAAGGCCCTCTCAGTGGACGATATTCAGTGGCATTTTGTCGGCAACGATGATGAATATCGTGCGAAGAACGCTGTTGGCACGGAGGCTGTTGCGAGCGATATTCAGTTAAAAACGCGCCGCCGCGATCTTCAGGGGAGAACGCCCAATCAGCGAGCGTATCTGCAGGCCATCCTTACTCACGACATCAGTTTCGGCATTGGACCTGCAGGGACGGGCAAGACCTTTCTGGCTGTGGCGACAGCTGTGGATGCGTTCGAGCGAGGCATGGTCGAGCGCATCGTGCTCACACGACCGGCAGTGGAAGCGGGAGAACGCTTAGGATTTCTGCCAGGCGATCTTGCGCAGAAAGTGGATCCGTATCTGCGGCCGCTCTACGATGCGCTTTTTGATTTGATGGGTTTCGATAAGGCGCAGCGTCTGATGGAGCGCCAGTCGATAGAAGTCGCGCCGCTCGCTTATATGCGCGGCCGAACGCTCAACAACGCTTTTGTCATTCTTGACGAAGCGCAGAACACGACTGCTGAGCAGATGAAGATGTTCCTGACGCGCATAGGCTTCGGCTCGAAGGCAGTGATTACTGGCGACATTACGCAGATCGACTTGCCGCGAGGCGTGCTTTCCGGACTCAAGCATGCATCCCGGATTCTTGAGGGCGTGCGCGGCATTTCGTTTACGAAATTTAACTCGGGTGACGTTGTCCGTCATCCGCTCGTAGCGCGCATCGTGGAAGCTTACGATGCTGCGCAGAAGCGCGAAGATGCATTGCGCCGGGAACGGCTCATCGAGCGGTTCGGCCAGGCAGACAAGCTTCAGAGGTCTGCAACGGCCTCGACAATGGATCAGAAGGAGAAAGCGTCATGAGAGCAGGCTTGCGCAGAAGAAAGGTTTTGACAAGCATGCTGCGGCCAAAGCCTGAACTTGATGTCGAATTTCAGAACGAGGAAGCGTTCCCAGGCGAACTTCCGCCAAACGCAAGCATGCACAAGTGGATGCTGGCCGCTTGCGAAAGAAAGACGGCTGTCGTCGTGCGATTTGTCGATGCTGAGGAGGGGAAGCTTCTCAACAGTACCTATCGCAACAAGGATTACGCAACAAACGTTCTTACCTTCGACTACGCACGTGCGCCCGTGGTGACGGCCGATCTCGTCATCTGCGTGCCTGTTCTAGTCCGAGAGGCCGCCGAGCAGAACAAGACGTTTGAAGAGCATCTTGCGCATCTTCTCATTCACGGCATTCTGCATGCGCACGGTTATGATCATCTCGAAGAAGCGCAAGCCGAAGCGATGGAGGCGAGAGAAACCGAGATCATGATGCAGCTCGGCTTTGCCAATCCCTACAGTGATCGCAACGGTATGGTTCACGATTGATCGAACGACGGAATGCACGTCTTTTTTAAGGCGTGTATTCTTCGAAAAGTTTCCCTTTCAACTTTTAGACGGTATGTCAAGCGAACCCCCGAGTCCGAAAACCAAAAGTTTTTTTAACCGCATCGCATCCGCGTTTCACGATGAAGAGCTTTCCGACCGCGAAGATCTGGTCGAGGTACTCAAAGAAGCACGGGCTCACAATCTGATTGCGGCAGATACGTTCTCCATGATCGAGGGCGCACTTTCAGTTTCCGATCTTCGCGCCTCCGACATCATGGTGCCGCGTTCTCAAGTTCAAGCGCTTGACTTGCTTGAAGACAGCAGCGCATGGGTCCGAACCATCATCGAATGCGGTCACTCTCGCTTCCCGGCCGTTGAGGGCGACCTCGACAACGTGATTGGCATGGTTCATGCAAAGGATCTGTTGCGGCTGGTGCTACATCCTGAAGCCGATGTCAAGCGTTTTGTTCGCCCTGCCCGCTTTATCCCTGAAAGTCAGCCGGTCAATGTATTGCTTCGTGATTTCAAATCGACGCGAAGCCATATGGCGCTCGTGATTGACGAATTCGGCAGCGTCTCCGGTCTAATAACTATCGAAGATGTGCTTGAGCTGATTGTCGGCGACATCTCGGATGAGTTCGATCGTGAAGACAAGAGTCAGAACATTGTTCAGGAAGGCACGCACTGGCGTGTAAAAGCGCTGACGACAATCGAGCAGTTCAACGAATATTTCGGTTCCGATCTCGAGGATGATTACTGCGAGACTATTGGCGGTTTGGTGACGGATCGCTTCGAACACGTTCCGCATGCAGGTGAAGTGCTCGAAGAAAAAGGATTCCGCTTCAAGATCGCCCGTGCAGACGAACGTCAGGTGCAGCTGATCCTTGTCGAGCGGCTTGACTGACGCCGCTTTCTGCTGCGCATTCAGAGGAGTGTCGGCATGAGACAATTCGGCCATAATCGAACGGTCGCCAAGCCGCTCATCCTCATTGGAGGAGCATTTGCCGCCGGGATTGTCTTCTCCTCAGGCTTTTCGCCGCGCGGTTGCCCGATTCTGAGTCTCATAGCGCTGCTTGCGCTGTTTGCGGGCGTTGCTCGTTCTGAAACGTCCCGCAGCGTTTTTGCGACGGCCTTCTTCTTCGGCATAGGCTGGTTTGCTCCAGGACTCGCTTGGACGCTTGATGCCATGATCGTGCACGGTCGGGTTCCTGCTGCGCTCGCTCTCGGCGGACTGATTGCACTTGCTGCGCTTTGCTCTCTGTTCGCCGCCGTCGCTGCAACGCTCGCCAAGCGATTCTTTCCCGGCGATTCGAGTCTTTGCTGCTATGGCTTTGCCGGCTTTCTTACCATTGGCGAGTATCTGCGCGGCAACGGCCTCGCCGATTTCGGCTGGCTAACGCCTGCAGATATGGTCGCTGGCTTGCCGTTGGCCGGCTGGGCGCCATTGACAGGTGCCGTCGGCATCAATGCGGTCGTTTTCTTTTCAATCGCAGCACTTTGCGCTGCAGCATCAGCTGTGCGCAAAGGCCGATTCGCGCGGGCAGCCTGCCATGCCATGTTGCCCACTTTAGGCCTGCTGATTGGTGGTTACGGTCTCTCTCAAAATTGGTCCATGCCCGGCGACACGCTTGCAGTGCGTGTTGTTCAGGCAGACTTACCCGTAGTCAATGGCTTTGTCAGAGCTGATCCAGCTCAAAGAATCGCAACAGTGGCATCGCTTAGCGAAAGGGCGTGGACTAATGGCGTCGAGCGGCCGTTGCTTCTGACGCCCGAAGGCATGTTGCTTACGGATCTTGGGCATTTGGATGCAGCTTCGCAGCGTGCGCTCGGCAGTTTGCTGCAGGCAACGCCTGGGCCCGTTCTTTTCAACGGATTTCGTCAAGATGCGCCCGGATCGTGGCGAAATACTTCGTTCCTCTTTGATCCGTCGCATTCTGATCAGCTGGCATTCGTCGACAAGCGCAAGCTTGTTCCCTTCGGGGAATACGTGCCGGCAGGCTTCCGCTGGTTTGTCGATTTGCTCAGAATTCCGCTGAGCGATTTAACGCCGGGCGCAATTGATCAAGCTAATCCTTCCGTGCATGGCGTGCCGCTCGGCATTCTCATCTGCTATGAAAATCTTGACGGCGAGGTGCTGCGCGGGCTTTGGCGGTCGAGGCCTGAAAACAGTCCCGGCTTGCTGGTCGTGACCTCGAATCTAGGATGGTTCGGCGAGGCGGTTCGGTGGCAGCATCTCAATATGACCCGGCTTCGAGCGCTTGAATCAAGTCGTCCGGCAGTGAGCGTCAGCATGAACGGCCTTTCGGCTTATGTGGACGAAAAAGGCCGGGTGCTCAACGAAGCGCCCTCAAGCGGCTCGGCTGTCTGCGACTGGCGCGTACGGACCCAGACGGGATCGGCTACGCCCTACATGCGTTTTGGTGATTTGCCCGCTGTTTTTTTTGCAATTCTTGCGACAGCTGCAGTGTTTTGCGCAGCAAGAGCACAACGGACTCGTCGAGCCGTTTGAGTGCTCAAAAAAATCGCGCAGCCCCTCGGGCGATATAATCGTTTTCTTACTTTGTCTTCGGCATTGTGCGTGCCGATTTTCCCTTCAATTTTCCGCGCCGTGCGTTTAGCCGGCGCAGCAAGTCGACATGATTACCTTTCAGGAAGTCATCCTGCGCCTGCAGGAATACTGGAACCGCCAAGGCTGCGCTCTGATGCAGCCGATCGACATGGAAGTCGGGGCGGGTACGTCTCACACCGCGACGTTCCTGCGGGCGCTTGGTCCGGAACCCTGGCGAGCCGCGTACGTTCAGCCGTCGCGCCGCCCAAAGGACGGCCGCTACGGCGAAAATCCGAATCGTCTGCACCAGCATCATCAGTTCCAGGTTGTGCTGAAGCCTGCGCCCACGAACATTGTTGACCTCTATCTGGGGTCGCTCAAGGCGCTCGGCGTCGACATGTCCGTGAACGATATTCGCTTTGTCGAAGACAACTGGGAGAATCCGACACTTGGCGCCTGGGGGCTTGGCTGGGAAGTCTGGATGAACGGCATGGAAGTGACGCAGTTCACATATTTCCAGCAGGTTGGCGGTCTGGAGTGCAAGCCGATCACAGGCGAAATCACCTACGGTCTGGAACGCCTCACGATGTATCTGCAGAATTGCGATAACGTCTTCGATCTTGTCTTCACAAAATGGACGAATCCGGACGGCAGCGAGCGCATTCTTACCTACGGCGATGTGTTCCATCAGAACGAAGTCGAGCAGTCGATCTACAACTTTGAAGCGAGCGACTGCGACAAGCTTCTTCGTCAATTTGACTATTTCGAAGGTGAAGCCAAGCGGCTCATGGATCTCAATCTGGCATTGCCTGCTTATGAAATGGTTCTCAAGGCCGGTCACACTTTCAACCTGCTCGATGCGCACGGCGCGATTTCTGTGACGGAGCGTGCCGCCTATATCGCCCGCATTCGCAACATCTCCCGTTCGGTCGCTCAAAGCTACTACGACTCCCGCGAACGACTGGGCTTCCCGATGCTCAAGAAAGCCGCTCAGTAAAGCGAGGAGGAAAGAACAAAATGACGAATCTGCTCGTTGAACTGCAAACTGAAGAGCTGCCGCCCAAGGCGCTTAAGAGCCTGTCGAACGCGTTTGCCGAAGGCGTGCGCAAGAGCCTCGCGGATCAGCATTTCTTGGCCGAAGGCGCCGAAGTTGCTGCCTACGGATCGCCCCGTCGCCTGGCTGTTCACATAACGAACGTGCTGGACAAAAGCCCCGAAGAAGCGTATTCGCAGAAGCTCGTGCCTGTCCGCGTCGGTCTTGATGCCGAAGGAAAGCCCACAGCAGCGCTCACGAAAAAAATGGCCGCGCTCGGCATTGCCTGCGACGTTGCCGCTCTCAAGCGTGTGCAGGACGGCAAAAATGAACAGCTTGTGTACGAAGGTGTGAGACCGGGCGTAGAGCTGAAGGCTGGGCTGCAGACGGCGCTCGACTACGCTGTGAAGCATCTACCGATTCCGAAGGTCATGACTTACCAGCTCGCTGACGGCGAAACGACGGTTTCCTTCGTGCGCCCAGTACGTCATCTGACCGCGCTTTACGGAACGGAAGTTGTGCCTGTCAAGCTCTTCGGGCTTGATGCCGGCCGCACGACGTCGGGGCATCGGTTCCATACGACGGAGCCCGTTGAAATTGCTTCGGCTGACGTTTACGAAGAAACAATGCAGAAGGCCTTCGTGGACCCGTCTTTTGACGATCGCCGCGAACGCATCCGCAGCGCGCTTTTCGAGCATGCGGAAAAGCTTGATGCGGTGCCTATCGTGCCCGAAGACCTTCTTGATGAAGTGACTGCGCTTACGGAGTGGCCTGTTGTTTATGAAAGTCAGTTTGACGAAGCCTTTCTGTCCGTGCCGCAGGAATGTCTCATTCTGACGATGCAGCTCAATCAGAAGTATTTCGCGCTTCGCGATCGAGCGGGCAAGCTCATGAATCGCTTCTTGCTTGTTTCGCAGCTTGTAGCCAAGGACGACGGCAAAGCCATTTCCGAAGGCAACGCCCGCGTCGTGCGTGCACGTCTTGCAGATGCGAAATTCTTCTATGAGCAGGATCAGAAGGAAACGCTTGAGTCCCGCGTAGAAGGCCTCAAGCATGTTGTTTATCACAACAAGCTCGGCAGTCAGCTCGAGCGCATGCACCGCGTTGAAGCGCTTTCAGGCCGCATTGCCGATTTGATAGGCGCCGACCGCCAGCTTGCCGAGCGTGCATCGCATCTGGCCAAGGCAGACCTTCGCACGTTGATGGTGGGTGAGTTCCCTGAGCTTCAGGGCATTATGGGTGAGTACTATGCGCGGCACGACGGCGAGGCCGATGAGGTTGCGCTCGCGATTCGCGAACACTATCAGCCGCGCTATGCGGGCGATGCGTTGCCATCGACACCTGTTAGCCTCGCTGCGGCGCTTGCCGACAAGCTTGAAACGCTGATCGGTCTCTTCGGCATCAATCAGATGCCGACCGGCGAAAAGGATCCTTTTGCGCTTCGTCGCCATGCGCTTGGCGTGCTTCGCATGTTGATCGAGAAGAAGCTTGATGTGACGCTCAATGCGCTTGTAGATGCCGCCTGGGCTGTTGAAAAGGACGTTCCAGGCGTCGTCGACAACCGCGAAGCTTTGATCGGCTTCTTTGCTGATCGTCTGCGTGTGATGTTGCGCGATCAAGGTTATTCGGCACAAGAAGTGGATGCCGTTCTCGCATTGCGTCCGGGCAAGCTTCTCGAATTGCCGCTGCGTTTGGCGGCTGTGCGTGCCTTCATGGCTCTGCCTGAATCCGAAGCGCTTACGGCTGCCAATAAGCGAATCGGCAACATTCTCAAGAAGATTGAAGGTGAAATTCCAACCGATATCAACGAAGCGCTCTTTACGGAGGATGCCGAAAAGGCGCTCTACGCTGCGCTCGTTGCCATCGAGCCGGAAGTCGATGCGCATTTCGCTGCAGGCGAATATGAAAAGATGCTGGCAGCAACGGCAAAGCTTCGTACGCCTGTTGACGCATTCTTTGAAAGCGTCATGGTAAATGCGGAAGATCCGTGCTTGCGCGCCAACCGTCAGGCATTGCTCGGGCGTCTGTACAGCGTGATGAACCGCATTGCGGAAATTGCGCGTCTTGCCAAATAAAGCAGCGCACTGATGTCTTCGGGCTTGGCCCGAAGACTTTCAAGTTTGTTCGCAAATTTGCACGTCGATTCCAATCAGGATCGACTGCATCTGACGCCCGCTTCGAGGAAACCTCGCGGCGGGCGTTTGCTGATCTGAGGTTCTTATTCATGAACACGCTGAGAGGCTGGCTTTTTTACTTTGCACTTGCCGTTACGATTATTTTTCTTGCGATAGCGCTTCTTGTTACGAAGCCCTTCATGCCATTGCGTTCGCGTTATGAAGCTGTTTGCCGGCCCTGGGCCAAGCTAGCGATGTTGCTGCTCCAATGGATTTGCGGCATCCGGGTCAGAAATGTCGGCATGGAGAATATGCCCGCCGACGGCAGGCCGCTGGTTGTGCTTGCCAAGCATCAGTCGGCGTGGGACCCTTTCTGGCTCGGCGTCCATCTGATCAATCCGCCTTGTTTTTTGTACAAGCGTTCTCTCAACAAGATTCCCGTTTTCGGCTGGGCGCTTTGGTCGATGGAGATGCTTGCCATCGATCGATCTCAAGGCCGGTCCGCTTTTGAGAACTTCATGCACCGAGGCCCTGAATTTCTCAAGCGTGGCTGGTGGATCACGCTATTTCCAGAAGGAACACGCGTGCCGCCAGGCGAACATGTTCGGTATAAAACAGGCGGCGCCCGATTTGCTTGTGCAACGGGAACGCCGATCCTGCCGATTGCACACAATGCAGGCCTTTTTTGGCCGAAGAACAGCATTGCCAAACGCCCTGGCGTGATTACTGTAGAGGTTGGCCCCATCATAGGAACTGCCGGACGCGATCCGCACGAAGTGACGCTTGAAGTTGAAGCTTGGATTGAGTCGGCAACTGCTCGTCTTGTTGAAGAGGCATCCTGTTGCCACCAGAATTAACGCCGAATAATGCTAAAGATCAACAGCACGACAAATCGACGCAAACCGCTCGACGGCCATTTTCTCAAAGGTTTGGCGAGGGGCGGCAGCAACTTGTTTCAGTCGGCTGCTGAGATGAGCCGGCCGCCGCGCAGCAGCTATTTGCCGATCTGGATTGACGCGCTTTCAACGCGAATCACGCCCGGCGACTACGCTTATGTTGATCAAGCGTGCGATGCCGTATATCCGGTTCGCGTTGTCGCAGCTCAGCTTGACAAGCGCATCGTGCGCCTTGAGCCGCAAAGCGGATTGATCGAACTAGAGAGCCCTGAAGGCCAAAAGCCGCTTAGTCCTTTTGTCGGGTGTGACATTAGTGATGCGCTCAAAGAAGCGCCTGATGCTGTTAAAAAGGCCCTTGCTTTGCCGCTCGGCGGATGTTTGCCGAGCGAATACGGCGAAAAGCTCTTCAATGAAGGAACTTTCCTGAATTGCCTTGCCAAGCTTTCTCTGTCGGCAGAATCCGCGCTAGATAGCGCTGCTGGACGCAAAATGCCGGGCTTTGCAAGGCAATTAAAAAAGGATTCTTCAAAACGCCTTGAAAAATCGCATGATCGGTTTGTATTTCCGAGCGGCCGAGCTGTCGATTATGAGATCGAATATCAGGTCAGGCGCCGGCGTTCTGCGCTTTTTGTTATTCGCGGCAGACTCGTGATGAGGCATCCTGTCAATAAGTCGAGCCGAACCGATGAGCAGCAGTTTCTGCTTCGCAATGAAGCGTGGATTTTTCGCATGCTCGAGAAGCAGAAGGCAGCATCCGAAACGCAGAACTTCGTGATAAAAAACGGCGGGTGCGTGCTGTTTCGAGGCGAGCGTGCTCGCCTCCTCTTCAGTGGAAGCCGAGAGGCGGTTGTGAGATTGTCGTCAGAGAGTGACTTTGCCTGGGAAATTCAGCTGCCGATACCCTTTGATGCAAATGAGCAAATTGCCCGCGAAGCGCTTTGCAGGCTGCTGAAGCGAGAAGCACAACCGGTCATTGCTGCTAGCTTTAGCCGGATGTCGGTTCTGGCAAAACGGCAGCCGCCTGTTGCGTGGTGCCTCAGTAATGCCTGGCGTCAGTGGGGCAACTGCTCGAGTCGCGGTCAGATACGATTGGCCTGGCGGCTGGTTTGCTTGCCTGATGCGCTCATCGATTATGTCGTTGCGCATGAACTGGCGCACCTGGTGGAATTCAATCACTCCGCCCGTTTTTGGGCGGAGGTTGAACGCATGCTACCTGACTGCCAGGCGCGCCGGGCAGCCTGTCGAAAGATTGGTCTGATATTGCCGCGCTAGGCGGAAAGATTGTCTGCTTATTCGATGCCGTTTTCGCCTGTTGCTTGGGCTTTGGCTTCGGCGGCATTGGCGAGGCGAACGAATGCAGAGACGTCGAGCGTTTCTGCTCTTGCGCCGGGATTGATGCCGACGGCCTCAATATCCGCTTCATTAAGGAATTTCGATACAGCGTTCCGGAGCGTTTTGCGGCGCTGTTGGAATGCAGCAGCGACAACAACACTGAAAAAGTCCGGATTGACGGATTCGAGGGATTCGATGGGCCGAGGAATCATTCGCACGATAGACGAAGTTACTTTGGGTGCCGGAACGAACGCGCCAGGGGGGACGTCAAAGAGCTTATGCATTACGTAGCGGTACTGCAGCATGACGGACAGACGTCCATAAGTCTTCGAGCCCGGCTCGGCTGTCATGCGGTCGACAACTTCCCGCTGAAGCATGAAGTGTTGATCGATGACGCGATCGGCGACGGAAAGAAGCGCAAAGAGAAGCGGCGAAGAGATGTTGTAAGGTAGGTTGCCGAGAATGCGAAGGCGTTTGCCGGGCAGCACTGACCCCCAATCCAGCTTGAGTGCATCTGCCTCAATGAGCGTAAGTTCGTTTTCGCTGAACTGCGTGCGTAGGAATGCTGCAAGATCACGGTCGATTTCGACGGCAGTTTCGTGTCCGGCCATGGCGATGACCTCGCGTGTGAGCGCAGCTTGACCTGGGCCGATTTCAACAAGCGCGTCGCCCGGCTTAGGATCGATGGCGCGTGCGATGCGCTCAATCCAGTGATGGTCGTGCAGGAAATTTTGTCCAAAACGTTTGCGGGCGTGATGCCCTTCAAGCCATTCTTGTTTCACGATATTTATTCGTTGCGCTTCAATGCAGCGCAGTCGTCGAAATGTGCGACGCAGTGAGTAGGTTGCAGGATTGCACACATGCTACATGGCGCCACGAGTTTTGGCAGTCGGATGGGGGAAAAACTTTTGAAGCGCCTGAAGGTGCAATGCGGAAAAAGAAACTGCCGGCATAGAAGCCGGCAGCTTTTGAGGAAGTCCTGCCGAAAAGCAGGTTCTGTCGATCTTACGGCTGACGCAGGGCCGGCTCTCGAATATCGACAAAAGCCTCATCACGAAGCTCGCGCTGCCAGTTGTAAGTTGCTTCGGCGAGCTTCTTCTGGCGAAGCGCTTGTCGCGCGGCAATGCGCATGCGCTGCGGATTGCCTTCCTTTTCCGTTCGGCGTTCAAGCACCTGAATGATGTGATAGCCGTAGTTCGTCTTGATCGGCTCGGAAATCTGACCGGGCTGAAGGCTGTTCATCGCGGCTTCAAATTCCGGCACGGTGTCGCCTGCCTGCAGCCAGCCGAGGTCACCACCTCGAGTTGCGGTGGCGTCGACAGAGTTAAGTCGAGCCATGGCAGCAAAATCTGCCTTCCCCGATTCCACTCGGCTCTTGATGTCGTTCAGTCGGCGAAGTACGTCCGCTTCGGGCGTAATGTCGCTCACGAACATGAGGATATGGCGAGCATGCGTTTGCACAACAGGGCCGCCTGCAAGCTTGGCTTCCACGCCGTTGCGCTTTTCAGTGAGCTTGACGACGTGATAGGCGTGCTGAGATTTTGCAACGTAGACGCTCCCAGAGGCGAGATTGCCTTGCATGGCTTCCCAGAATGGTGCCGGAATGTCAGGTTGCTTGAGCCAGCCAAGATCGCCGCCGGAGAGCGCGTCATCAGCTCGAGAATAGCTCGCTACGAGCGTCTGGAAGTCCTCGCCGGCGCGGGCTCTCTCTGCGACGCGCTCTGCTTCTTCGCGGATCTGGTCATCGTCAGCACCCGGATCGATCGGCAGGAGAATATGCGAGATGCGGTATTCGGTGACATCGCTGCCGGTAAAGCCGGCCTGTTCAGCCAGATAGGCGTCGACTTCACTTTCAGGAATATCGATCTTCTGATCGACTTCGCGTTCGCGCAGGCGCTGGGTGGTGATTTCGTCGCGAATCTCGTTGCGGAAGGCGGCAAAGGTAACCCCGTCGGCAAGCAGACGCTGGCGGAGCTCGTCGATCGTGAGATTGTTCTGACGGGCGATCTGCTCAATCGAAGCATTGACCATTTGGTCGTCAATGCGGATGCCGGTCTGACGTGCGCGCTGAAGAATTGCGCGTTCAGTGATGAGGCGCTCGAGCACCTGCGCGCGCAGCTGCTCCATCGGCGGGAGTTGGATGTTCTGGCGCCGCAAATTAATCGCTACTGTATGCACGCGCTGTTCGAGTTCGTGCTCGGTGATGATGTCGTTGTTGACGACGGCAATGATGCGGTCAAGGTCGATTTCGTTATTGGGCGCTGGCTGCGCGTCAGCTGCAGGTGCCGAAGAAGCGTCAGCAGGAAGCGTGTAAGCCGGTTGTGCGGGTTGAGCGCCGTCCATGACCGAAGCGCCATGTGCGGCGATGGCGGTTAGAGCGGCAGCCGCAGCGGCAGCGGTGCGAATCGACGTGAGAAAGGACTTATTCATAGTAATCGTACGGGCTCGAGGAGAGCGGCATGTTTTCACGCGTCTGGTAGCCGCGAATGTTGCGGCGAAGCTCGGAGAGCGGACTCGTGCCTATGCTACCCAAGCCGTTGAGCTCGAGTTGTAAGAAGAAGTTCGATTCTTCTTCGTTGGATGCGGTCACGTAGCGCTGGGCGGCAAAGCGAAGCGTCCAGCAGTCGTGCAGGTACTCAAAGCCGCCGATAAGTTCGATCGGCTTGTGCGTATAGAGAGAATAGTTGTAGCGGAAAACGCCGTAGAGACGCTCCGTAATCGGCCACTGTACGGCGAGGTCCACCTGCTTGATGTTGTCGTCGAGAATTGTGTCCGAATAGTTGTAGCGGTAATAAAGGCCGACAAAAGACATTGGACGCGGCTGCCAAGCGATGCCGGCGTTCATTTTCACTAGCCGGCTCTGCGAAGACGAATACTGCATCGTAATGTCGGAGGTGACCCGACGGGCTAGCCGGGCGCCGACGCTCGCGAGAAGGTCGCTGCGCACATCGGTGCGCCGCCCTGAACTATTGTTGTCGGCATAATATTTCCGATCGCTGTCTGTGTAGAGGAATTCAACATTTTGATCGGAGAAATACTGCCGCTGCCCGACGCTTGCACGGAAAAGCTCGAGGCCGCTTGACTTGTCGATGTAGCGGGTCGAAAGCACAGTTGTGAGCTGATTGGCCTGCGAGACGCGGTCATAGCCTGCAAATTGGTTTTCCGTGAAGAGCGTCGCGAAATTGAGGTCTGCGATCGTCGTGTCGAAAATCGGAATGTCTTCCTGGTTTCGATAAGGCGAATAGGCATAGTAGATGCGGGGCTCGAGCGTTTGATAGGCATCGCGGCCGAACCAGCTTGAGTCGCGCTCGAAGACGAGTCCGGCATCAAGGCTGAAGATCGGCGACAAACGGCTCGGATTCTTGTTAGTGAAATCGCCATCGCTTCGCTCCAGGTCTTCGAGTTCATACCAGGCGCCGATCAGCTGTCCCTTGGGCACGACGAACCAGCCGGCGCCGCGCATTGGATAAGAGACCGCTTGGTCGACAACAAAGCGGGTGCCGCCGATACGGTTGCGGTGCTGGAATTTCGTCGCTTCGAGCGTCGTGGCGAGTTCAAAGCCGTGAAAGTCAGCTGCGTAGCCATTGAGCGTTACCTGCGGAACGCGCTCATAAGGTTCGACGACGTCGTCATCGTCAATCTTGAGCGTTTGATTTTTAGTGACTCGAATGCCGCCGTTCCAATAGGTATCGGTCCAGGTAAGGTTGTAATCCTGCGGAAGCACAGCTTCGGACGACTCTCGGATGTTGCCCGAAAAATCCGAAATGTAATCGTCGTCCGACACGCGGTTGTAATCCACATCAAAAGCAAGCTTTTCGTGCTGATAATGCGTTTCAACGCGCATGCCGTAGCGGCTGTCGCCTGTTTCACGGTCGTCAGGCATGTAGTCGAGGTTGATCTGCCCCTCAAAGTCGTAATACTTGAGTCGTGCCTCGTTGCCGAGCATGATCCCGCGCTTTGTCATATAGCGCGGTGTGAACGTGTAGTCGTAGTTGGGCGCGAGATTGAAGTAGTAGGGAATCGACAAATCCACGCCGCGCGTCGAGCTCATGCCGTAAGTCGGCGTCAGAAAGCCCGAACGGCGTTCGTTGCTGATCGGAAACGCGAACCATGGCGAGCCGAAGATCGGCACGCCCATGAAGTGCAGGCTCGCGCCAGTGCCAGAAGCGGATTGATCATATTCATCGATCTCAAGTTCATTGAGCTTGATGTACCAGGCTTCATCATCGCGTTTGCACGTCGTAATCGTTACATCTTCAAAGGACGTGTGATCGCCAGAAAGAAACTTGACGTTCTTGGCGCAGCCTCGGATATTGCGAGGTGCATATTCGTACTCGGCGTCCTGCATTTGCCCTGAGCGCGACGTGATGCGAAAGCTCATGGAGGGGCCGGAGAAGCTTGCGCCTTCGCGGGAAATGCGCGCATTGCCCGTTGCAGTGACTTCATCGGTCGCTTGAACGTAAGTGATCTTGTCGGCGCGAAGCACGGAGCCGCCGCGTCGGATTTCCGCATTGCCGTAGAGATGCAGCTGATCCTCGGGACTGCCCTCGATGCGGTCTGCAGAAACGAAGCTGGCTGCATCGTTGCTTCCCGTAGCTCGCTGAGGCTCGAGCTTCATGACGGAATCAAGCTGAACCTTGACTGCGTCAGAGGCGGCTGCGCAGGGAGTGGATGCGGACATCGAAGCGGCTGCGCAGGCTACGCAGAGCACGATGGCTCGAACGGCAGGCTGAGACATATGAAGGCGGTAAAAGGACTGACAGCCCGTGCGAGCGGACTTTAGAATGATGAGCTCTATTTTTCGTTGACGGCAATCCGCTTCGATGCAGTAGCAAACCGCTGCAGGCGAGCGTAGGGTTGCACGACAGCGTCACGATTCTATCAGCTGGGAGTGAAAGCCGCGGGCGGCGGCCATCGGACCTTTCGGAAGTTTTCCCGAGCGGCCTGCCTGTGAGGTTTGTCCGCTCCCAGCGTGATTCCGCGGAGAACCTTTGAGCATGACCACCAGAGAAGCCGCCCTGCGGGCATGGCTGGAAAAACTAGCCCCGAAATACGGTTTTGATCTCGCTACTTTTGAAGCAGCAAGTGCGGATGCTGGATTTCGGCAATATTCCCGCGTAGCTTCCTCCGAGCGAAGCTTCATCGTGATGGATGCGCCGCCAGCGCAAGAGCACAACGAAGCATACGTTCGCATTGATCGACTGATGCGTGATGCAGGGCTCAATGTGCCGGAGATCTACGAAGCAGATCTTGCGCAGGGGTTCCTGCTGATTTCCGATCTCGGACGTCAGACTTATCTCGATGTGCTCAACGAAGAAAACGCTTTTCGCCTGATGGATGCAGCGACGTCTGCGCTCGTGAAGTGGCAGGCTGCTTCTGCGCCAGGCATTCTCCCGCCCTATGATGAAGCGGTGCTGCGGCGCGAAATTGAACTATTCCCCGAATGGTATGTCGGCAGGCATTGCAATGTTGAGTGGGACGAAAAGCATCGAAAGTGGTGGCAGATGAGCGTTGAGGCGATACTCAAAAACAATCTGCGTGAATCCAGAGTCTTCGTCCACCGCGATTTCATGCCGCGCAATCTTATGGTGAGCGAGCCGATGCCCGGCGTTATCGATTTTCAAGATGCTTTGTACGGGCCGGTGAGCTACGACATTGCTTCGCTCATGCGCGACGCTTTTATCAGCTGGAACGAATCCTTTGTGCTTGACGTGTCGATCCGCTATTGGGAGAAGGCGCGGCGCGCCGGTGTTCCTGTGCCGGAAGACTTCGGGGTTTTCTATCGCGACATCGAATACATGGGGCTGCAGCGGCACCTTAAGGTGCTTGGAATATTTGCACGAATTCGATATCGAGACGGCAAACCCAAATATCTTGAAGATGCGCCGCGCTTCATCGGCTACATTCGGCAAACGGCCGGACGTTATGCAGAGCTCTCGCCGCTGCGTCATTTGATCGATGAGCTCGCTGGCGTTCAGGAAAAGGCCGGCTATACCTTTTGAGATGCCGTCGAGATGAGAGCGCTGATTCTTTGCGCCGGGGCGGGCACGCGGCTTCGCCCCCTCACGCAGATCATGCCGAAGCCTCTTGTCGAGGTGGCAGGCATTCCGATGGCCGTGCGGCAGATGCGCGCGCTGGCTCGCGCTGGCATTGAGGGTTTTGTCATCAATGCGGCTTCGGGGGCCGATCGGCTGCTGGGCGTGCTTGGCGATGCCGAGCGCTGGGGGATGTCTTGTCGCTTTTCAGTCGAAGGATGTGAGGCGGATGATGCGCTTGAGACGAAAGGCGGCATCGCAAAGGCGCTGGACTATTTGACGGAGAAGGATGACGCATTCATTGTCGCAGCGGGCGACATTGTCACGGACTTTGATTATTCGCGTCTTGTGGCTGCCGGCGCCTGTCTGAGCGCCGAAGGCGTGCTTGCGCATCTTGTGCTTGTGCCGAACCCCGATTTTCACCCGAATGGCGACCTGGCGCTCACAGATGAAGGCAAGCTCTCGATGGCGGGTGAAAAGTTCACTTTTGCTTCCTTTGGCGTCTATCACAAAGCGCTCTTTGAGAATGTTCCGGTAGAGCGGGCTCCGCTTTTTCCTTGGCTTTTTGACTTCGTTCGAGCGGGCCGCTTGACGGGGGAGCTATACAAGGGACGGTGGGCAAACGTTGGATCGGTTGAGGAACTTGCGCGCGCGGAAGCCCTCTTTGCCGGGGAGGCTTCATGAAGCTTGGCCCCTATGAAGTCAATCCGCCGCTCATGCTTGCGCCGATGGCGGGCATTACCGATCTGCCGTTTAGAACCATTTGCAGATCGTTCGGCGCTGCGTATGCTGTTGCGGAGATGACCGCTTCACGCTCGGATCTTCGTGAAAAGGCGAAGAGTCTTACGCGATGGGTTGAAGAGCGGGAAAATGGCTTTCGCGTCGTGCAGCTGCTTGGTGCTGATCCGGCTGTGATGGCCGATGCCGCTCGAGCAGCCGAAGATGCTGGGGCAGATGTCGTCGACATCAATATGGGCTGTCCCGCCAAAAAAGTTCTTTCGAGTGAATGCGGCAGCGCGCTGCTGCGCGACGAAGCGCTTGTGGCCCGAATTCTGGAAGCTGTTGTCGGCGCTGTCAGCATTCCAGTGACGCTTAAGATTCGGACGGGCTGGTCGCCTGAAAAGCGCAATGCAGCGCGCATTGCCGAAATTGCTCAGGACGCAGGCATAGCGATGCTTGTCGTGCATGGACGGACTCGTGCTGACGGTTTTCGAGGCGAAGCGGAATACGACACCATTCGAGCTGTCAAAGCGAACGCAACAATTCCCATTGTCGCCAACGGCGACATTTCGAGCGGCTCAAAAGCGCTTGACGTCATGCGATACACAGGTGCCGACGGGGTCATGATCGGCCGCGGTGCGCTCGGGCGTCCCTGGGTGTTTGCAGAAGCTGCGTCCGCGCTGCGAGGGGAGTCTGCACCGCCAGCAGTAACGCCCTCGCATATTCGCAGTACGGTTCTTCGGCACATGGGGCTTCATTTCGACTACTATGGGGGCCGTCGCGGAGCGGCATCCATCCGCAAGCATCTGGCCTACTATCTTCGGCACTTGCCTGACCCTGCCCGACGGCTGCCAGAGCTGTTGCGCGAAAGCGATCCGATGCGGCAGACGGCGCTCGTCGAAGCCTTCTTCGACGCGTTGCCAACCGATCCTGACGAACCTCTTCCCTCTTCCAAAGAGCTGACAATCTGAAGCGCATGTACAAACCGCAAAGCTACCTGCCGGAGACGTCGTTGAATGAAGAGCGCCGTGCTGCGCCCGGATTTCAGACCGGACGAAACGATCTCGAGGAGGTGCTCGTGCGCCAGCTCGACCAGTATTTTGCACAGCTTGAAGGGCGTGAGCCGCATCCGCTCTACGAGCTTGTCCTCCATGCAGTAGAGCGCCCTTTGATTCTCTACGCCATGAAGAGATGCCGCCACAACCAGTGTGCGGCCGCAGACCTATTAGGCATTAACCGAAACACGCTTCGAAAGAAGCTTGCCGAACACGGCTTGCTTCAATCGAGAGCGAATAAATAAGGACCATCGACATGCGCAAGCAAGCACTCTTGAGCGTCTCCGACAAGACCGGCATCGTTGATTTCGCACGCGAACTCGTAGCGGCCGGCTATCACATCCTTTCGACGGGCGGCACTGCCAAGCTTCTTGCCAAGGAAGGCATTGAAGTTCAGGAAGTCGCCGACTATACGGGCTTTCCTGAAATGCTCGACGGCCGCGTGAAGACGCTGAACCCGAAGATCCATGCTGGGATCCTGGCGCGGCGTCCGGATCCTGCACACATGGCCGCACTCGCAGAACACGACATCGATCCGATCGACATCGTCGTCGTGAACCTGTATCCGTTTGAACAGACGATCGCCAAGCCTGACTGCACGTTTGAGGACGCCATCGAAAATATCGATATTGGCGGTCCGACGATGATTCGAGCAGCAGCAAAAAATCACGAATCCGTCGCCGTTGTCGTGGATCCGGCCGATTACGGCCGCGTTGCAGAAGAACTGCGCTCGACGGGCGCTGTTTCCGCAGAAACGCGCTTTGCGCTTGCGAAGAAGGTGTTTGCGCACACGGCCCGCTACGATGCAATGATCACGAACTACCTGACGAGTCTTGATGCTGAGCGCAAGCCGCAGCGCTTCCCGGCCGTTTTTACTCGGCAGTGGGAAAAAGTTCAGGATCTTCGCTACGGCGAGAATCCGCATCAGGCCGCTGCGTTCTATCGCGAAGTCAATGTCGCGCCTGGCCTGCTTGCCGGCTACGAGCAGCTCCAAGGCAAAGAACTTTCCTACAACAATATTGCTGACAGTGATGCGGCATGGGAATGCGCTCGCTCCTTCAAGGAGCCGTGCTGCGTCATCATCAAGCATGCCAATCCCTGCGGCGTTGCGATCGGCGTCGATGCAGCGGAAGCTTACGGGAAAGCCTTCAAAACCGACAGCAAATCCGCTTTCGGCGGCATCATCGCCTTCAACCGCATCGTGACGCGGGAATGCGCTGAAATGGTTTCGCACCAGTTCGCTGAAGTGATCATTGCGCCGGAATTTGCCGAAGGCGCCATGGAAATCTTCAGCCAGAAGAAAAATCTGCGCCTTCTCAAAATGGCGGCGGGTTCCGCAGCCAACGATTTCGACTTCAAGCGCGTGGGCGGCGGCCTTCTCGTTCAGACGCCGGATACGCAGCTCTGCACGGAAGAATCTCTCAAGTGCGTTACGGAACGCGTTCCGACGGATGCGCAGCTGAAGGATCTGATGTTCGCGTGGAACGTCGCGCGCTTTGTGAAGTCGAACACGATTGTTTATGTGCGCGACGGCATGACGCTCGGCGTTGGCGCGGGTCAGATGAGCCGCGTCGATTCGGCTCGCATTGCTGCCATGAAGGCGGAAGAGGCCGGTCTTTCGCTCGAAGGCTCTGTTGCCGCATCGGATGCGTTCTTCCCGTTCCGCGACGGGCTTGATGTTATTGTTGATGCGGGCGCCGTTGCAGTGATTCAGCCGGGCGGCTCGATCCGCGATCAGGAAGTCATCGACGCAGCCAATGAGCGCAACGTTGCCATGGTCCTCACGGGCGAGCGCCATTTCCGTCACTGATAGCGGGAATCGTTGCTAAATGCTTCTCCTGATGTCCTTCTGGACACGGGAGAAGGCGCATCGCTTATAGTGATGCGATGGAGAGGCGGAGCGTCCGGAAATCCACAGCTTTCCCGGGCGCTCTTTTTTGACTCTCAAGAAAAAGCTGGAGAAGCATCGTGAAGCAAGTTCTTGAAGCGCCTGCACTTTCTCGACGCACGCTTCTGGGCGCAGGGCTTTCGCTCGGCGCCCTTGCCGCATGCCCGGCGCTTGCCGAGTTGCGCATCGAAATTACTGGCGTCGGCGCCAATCAGCTGCCGATCGCCATTCGTCCATTCCAGGGCACGAGTCAGGCGCCGGTTGATCTCGCAAGGATCATCGGCGACGACCTGACGCGCTCCGGCGCGTTTCGCCTGATTGACGTGGGCGGGGAAAATACTCAGGAAAATCTTACGGCACCCGAAGGGCTTGCCGATGCGGCGCAAAAGGGCGCCTCGATATACATCGTCGGCTCCGTGACGCAGCTTTCCGCAAAGCGCTGGGACGTACGTTGCATCATCTACGATACTGTCACCGGACAGGCGGTTGACTCCGTCGGATACACGCCGAGTCAGGATCACATCCGCATGGCTGCTCATCGTTGTGCGGACCGCGTCTATACGCGGCTCACGGGCGAAGGCCCGATGTTTGCTTCGCAGCTTGCCTACGTCGCGCAACTCGGTCCTCACAGCTACGAACTCATTGTTTCTGATTCTGACGGCGAAACGCCGCAGAAGGCTCTCGTTTCGAACGAACCCATTATCTCGCCCGTTTGGTCGCCTGACGGCCGCAAGCTTGCCTACGTGAGTTTTGAAAACAAAAAGCCGATCGTATACCTGCACGATCTTGCCCGTGGCATCCGAACGCCGGTGGCTGCATTCAAAGGCAACAATTCAGCGCCCGCATTCAGCCCGGACGGCTCCAAGCTTGCGGTGGCGCTGTCGCGCGACGGTCTCACGCAGATCTACCTCATCAATGCGGACGGTTCTGGTTTGCGGCGGTTTACGCGCAGCTATGGCATCGATACGGAGCCAACCTTCACGAAGGACGGCGAATGGATCTACTTTACGAGCGATCGGGGCGGCACGCCCCAGATTTATCGGCAGCGAGTAGCGGGCGGCGCCGCTGAGCGCGTTACCTTCGGCTCGAACTATGCCATCAGCCCTGCAGTCAACAATGACGGCAGCCGGCTCGCTTATATCTCCCGCATTGAAAACAAATTCCGAGTCGCCGTCATGGATCTGGCGACAGGGCAGGATCTGCTCGTTACGAATACTGAACGCGACGAGTCGCCTTCGTTTGCACCGAACGGCCGCTTTCTTGTCTATGCAACGGAAGAAAATGGCCGCGGCGTGCTAGGCACCTGCTCGGCTGATGCCCGTCTCAGCACACGCCTTACGGGTGAAGGCAATATTCGCGAACCGGCCTGGGGTCCCATCCTTCAGGACGGCGGCATGAATTAACAATAAGGAGCATTCGACATGGTTTTCCCGATTAAGGCAGCCCTCGCTGCTGCTCTTGCTGCGGCCGTTTTGAGCGGCTGCTCGTCCGTGTCGCTCGATGAGTCGGCCAAGGAAGGCACGCTTGCCGGGCAGGTGACAGAGGCGCAGAAGGATCCGTTCACCGATCCGTCCAATCCGCTTTCTCGTCGTTCAATCTATTTTGCGTTCGACTCCTACGATGTTGCGCCTGAGTACGCGCCCGTTGTGGAGGCGCATGCCAAATGGCTGATTGCGCATCCGGAAGTCTCCATCGTTATTCAGGGCAACACCGATGAACGCGGCGGCCGTGAATACAATCTGGCGCTCGGACAGAAGCGTTCCGAAGCAGTTAAGCAGCGCATGCAGCTTCTCGGGGTGCCTGCTGCACGCATTGAAGCGATTTCGTTCGGCAAGGAAAAGCCTGTAGCGACCGGTTCTACGGAAGAAGCCTGGGCGCAAAACCGTCGTGCCGATATTGTTTATCCGCAGCAGTATTCTGCTGAAACGGCGCCTGCCGCAGCGCAGTAATCCGCCGCGGAGCTTCAATCGTTAGTTACCAGGGCCGCTTGTTGCCGAGCTCACGGCGGGCGGCCTCTGTCTTTTGGGGAGTTTCATGCTTATAGGATCCTCCGTTTCCCTGCGTCGCACGGTTGCTGCGCTCGCGGCGCTCTCAATGGCCGGCTCCGCTTTTGCGTTTGCCGACGACGATGCACGGCGCGCGATTCTTGAGTTGCGCGAAACAATCAAGACGATGCAGGCCGATCTCAGCGTGTCGAAGAATGCGCAGATGCAGCTGATGACGGAAATCAACCAGCTCAAGGAGCGCAATCGTCAGCTGACGGGACGGGTTGAGGAGCTCATCAATGCAATCGAAGTCGAAAGGCGTTCGACGCGAGATCTTTACGGCGCGCTTGACTCTCGCCTTGAAGCTTTTGAGCCGCAGATGGTCGTAATCAACGGCCAGAGCTACTCGGTTGACCCCAAGGAAAAGCAGGCTTATGACGAAGCTGTGCTGCAGCTGCAGGACGGCAAGTACAAGGAAGCTGCCGCCAACTTCAAACGCTTTGCCAACGAATGGAAAGAGTCGCCCTATCGGCCGGATGCCCTCTTCTGGTGGGGCACGGCTGCTTTTGCGCTCGAGCAGTACAAGACAGCCATATCCTCGCAAAATCAGTTGATTCGCGAATATCCGAAACACGCCCGCGCTGCGGATGCGATGCTGCTTGTCGGTTCCTCTCAAGCAGCGTCCGGCAATCTGAAGGCCGCGCGAGCAACCTTTCAGAAGGTGCAGAAGACTTATCCTGATACGGAGGCCGCAGCAACCGCCAAGAGCAGATTGGCCGCACTCAAGAAATAAACGGATTTCTTGGGTTCGAAACACTTTGGCTTCAATTGCGCAACCTGCTCGTAAGTTTGCGCGATCTATATAGAATACGGACAAACGGATATCTTTCTTCAAGGAAAGGTACCGTTTGTTTCGACGCAGCGGTGGTCGACGTTGCGTCGAAAGCATTCATGCGTTCAATCGACAGCAAAACCGGCCAAGCATCGCCTGCCCTCGGAGGTGCGAAGACGGTCAACAAAGCCGCCGGGACGTGCTCCTGAGCGGCTCACTAGGAAAAGATTCGATATGACAGACTGCAGCAAACACAGCGGCGCAGATATTCTGATGGATCCGCATCGAAATCACGGCGTAGCCTTTTCGCAAAAGGAGCGCGCTGAACTCGGCCTTCGCGGCCTTCTGCCGCCCGTGCCGTCTTCGCCTGAACAGCAGGTCGAACGCATGCACGAAATGCTTTCCCGTCTTGAACGTCCGATCGACAAGGCGCTTTTCCTCGATAGTCTCCATGCGCACGACGAAGACCTTTATTTCCGTCTGCTCATTGAGCACACCGATGAATACATGCCGATTGTCTATACCCCGACGGTCGGCGAATATTGCCAGCGCTTCAGCCATATCTTCCGCTATCCGCGCGGCCTCTATATTTCCATCAACGATGCCGGCCAGGTCGGCGAGCTTGTCGACAACGTGCCCAACGAAGAAGTCGACGTGATCGTGGTCACAGACGGACAGCGCATCCTTGGTCTCGGCGACCAAGGGCTTAACGGCATGGGCATTCCGGTCGGCAAGCTCTCTCTTTATACGGCCTGCGCAGGTATCGATCCCTCGAAGACGCTTCCCGTCGTAATTGACGTTGGAACGAATAATCAGGATTATTTGAAAGACCCGCTCTATTTAGGGCTTCGTCACGAACGCGTTACGGGCGAGCGTTATGCCGCGTTGATTGAAGAGTTCGTTCAGGAGGTTCGCCGTCGCTGGCCGAACGTATTGATTCAGTTTGAGGATTTCGGCAATCACAATGCCTTTGAGTTGCTGCACCGTTATCAGGAAAAGATTCTCTGCTTCAACGACGATATTCAGGGAACGGCTTCTGTGACGCTTACTGGCGTTTATTCGGCGTTGCGCATCAAGAAGGAAAAGCTTGCCGATCAGCGCTTCCTCTTCCTCGGCGCCGGCGAGGCGGCTACCGGCATTGCAACGCTTATCGTGGATGCACTTGTTGATGAGGGCATGGAACGTAAAGAGGCGCTCAAGCACTGCTGTCTCTTTGATTCGAAAGGACTTGTGACGGCTGAGCGCACGGGGCTGGCCGCTAACAAGCAGCCCTTTGCGCATGCGCTGCCTGCAGCGGATAAGTTTATCGATGCTGTGCGGATCGTTCGGCCGACTTGCATTGTCGGCGTTGCTGCGCAGCCCGGCGCCTTTGACAGCGCTGTTCTGAAGGAAATGGCAGCCATCAACGAGCGTCCGATGATTTTCGCGCTCTCGAATCCAACTTCGCGCGCCGAATGCGATGCGGAAACGGCTTATCGCGAAACAGACGGCCGTGCAATCTTTGCGTCTGGCTCGCCTTTCCCGCCTGTTGACGTCTGCGGCAAGCACTTTGTGCCTCGTCAGGGCAACAACAGCTATGTCTTCCCAGGACTTGGCCTCGGCGCGGTCTTTTCGCGCGCCGAATGGATGCCCGACGGCATGTTCCTCACGGCTGCCCGCAAGCTTGCTGAGCTTGTGAGCGAGGAAGATCTGGCGCAGGGGTCGCTCTATCCTGCGCTTTCCGAGGTTCGTGCGGTTTCCGTGAAGATCGGTGCGGCTGTGGCCGATTATGCCTATCGTCATGGGATTGCCCGCACGGAACGTCCGGCTGATCTCGAAAAGGCCGTAGCGGATTTCATGTACCAGCCTTAATGGAATAAGCCGCACGATGCAAGGTCATCGCGCGGCAGCATTTCAGGCAACGTTTGACGGACGGCACGACAGCTGATGGCGGTTCTAAAAACTGAATCACCGGCAGAAAGCAACGTTCGCGAACACACTAAAGCGGCGACTGAGGCTGCGGGTGCTGCCCAAATGGCGGTGCCCCAGACGAAGGCGCCGCTTGCGCTTTTGTATGGAGAGCCCCTCGAAAGCTGGCCGCAGGGACTCTATATTCCACCTGATGCGCTACGGGTATTTCTCGAGCGTTTTGAAGGCCCGCTTGATTTGCTTCTTTACCTCATTCGAAGTCAAAAGTTTGACGTGATGGACATCCCTATGGCGATCGTTACCGATCAGTACATGGCCTACGTTGAACTTATCCGGCGCTCGAACCTTGGACTAGCCGCTGCTTATTTGGTGATGGCGGCAACGCTCATGTCAATTAAGAGCCGCCTTCTGCTGCCAGCTGCGCCAGCCGAGGACGGCGAGGCGGAACCTGAGGACCCCAGAGCCGAACTTATGCGCCGGCTTCTTGAGTACGAAAAAATCAAAGCGGCTGCCAGGCGCCTCAATGCGCTTCCAAGACTCGGACGCGATTTCTGTTTGCTCGAAGGCGTGAGCGGGCCTGCGGCGAATGCTTCGCTCCCGCCTGCCGATCCCGAAGAGCTTGCCAGCGCCTGGCTTGATGTGGTTGCAAGGATGAAGCTTTCCGCTCGTCACTTGGTGACGAAGCAGTCTCTATCAGTGCGCGAGCACATGACCGCGGTTCTCAAGCAGCTGAGCGAACGCGCTTGGATCACGCTTGACATGCTGATCAAAACCGACGGCGCGGAGGCAGAAAATGAGCGTGAAGCGATTACGGTTTGGTGCCTCGCCCTTCTTGAGCTGGCAAAAATCAATCTTGTGCGATTGACGCAGGCCGCGCCATATGCGCCGATTTATGCCACTGCAGCGGGCCTCAGCTTAAGCGGGGAAGCAATGCAGGAAGAAGACGGTCCGACTGCTGCTGCAGGCTTTGACGTGCTGAATATGCCGGGTCTCATGCCGAAAGATGAACCGTCAGCAGAGGCAGCCGAGGTCGAGAAAATCGAAGAAGATTCGCTCTTTAGGGAGCCAGGTTTATAAAACGCCGAATCGGTGCGTAACCGACTCGGCGCGTAATCACGTTTGCGCTCAGCGTGCTTCCTTTTCATCAAGTTCGGCAAGCACTTGCTTGGCGCGCGCCATGGCGAACTCCATGTCAGGGACGAGATTGGGGCCAAGTTCCTTTGTGATGCCCGTTCTTTCGAGCTGACGCAGCGGATGGTCGCTTGCGCCGGCAATGATGAGCTCATGCGTGCGGCGGTGCAGCGCACGGACGAAAGATTCAATTTGATCCATTGCCGAATTATCAATATTGATCAGATCAGTGAAGTCGAGGACAACAACGCGCGCGGCGCCGGGAGCCGTCAGGCGGGCTGGATCCGTTACGTGTTCGAGCTTCGAAATTGAACCGAAGAAGAGCGCGCCTTTGATGTGCCAAGCCTCAACGGTATCGGGCATATCAAAGGGGAGCGTGGCTGGTTCGACCACCGTGATGTTGTTCATGCGGTAGAGGAAGAAAATGCACGCGACGACCAGACCAACCTCTACTGCAACAGTGAGGTCAAAAATGACCGTGAGCAGGAATGTGACGATAAGCGTTGCCTTGTAGGAGAGCGTCATCTGACGCAGCCGCAAAAACTCGCGCCAATTTCCCATATTCCAAGCAACAAAAACCAGAATCGCTGCAAGGGCAGATAGCGGAATGTTGCTTGCAAGCGGCGCAGCAGCCAGGATCACGATCAGGAGCGTCAGCGCGTGCACCATGCCTGAAATCGGAGAAGCAGCGCCGGACTTGATGTTCGTCACCGTTCGGGCAATTGTGCCAGTGGCAGGAATGCCGCCGAAAAACGGGGCTATGAAGTTTGCAATGCCCTGTCCCATCAATTCCTGGTTGGGATCATGACGGTCGTCCGTCATCGTGTCGGCCACGCGTGCGCAGAGCAGACTTTCGATCGAGCCGAGCACAGCGAGCGTAAGCATGGAGCCAAGAAGCTGCTTGGCGCTCGACCAGTCGAAGTCCGGCAGCGCGAAGGCAGGCAGCGACTGCGGAATGCCCCCGAATTTTGAGCCGATAGTCTCGACGGGCAGATCAAAGAGGCTGACTACAAGCGTTGATAGCACCAGCACAACAACGGTGCCCGGAAGGTGTGCAAGCCAGCGCTTCCATTGCGGGCCGTTCATCGAGTAGCCCTTCGGCCAGAAAAAGACGATCAGAAAGCTCGCAAGCGCAATGCAGAAGGCCCAGGGGTTGAAGGTGCTGATGTGCGAAGCCAGCGCGCCGATCATGCCGAAAAAATCAGCAGGCATCTTGGCGATTGTCAGGCCGAGGAAGTCTTTCACCTGCTGCAGGCCGATCATTACGGCAATGCCGTTGGTAAAGCCGATCACGATCGAAATCGGAATGAACTTGATAAAGCCGCCGATCTTGAAGAGCCCCATCAAAAAAAGAATAATTCCGGAGCCGATTGTCGCAAGCATCAAGTTGGCGAAGCCGTACTGAGCGATGATGCCGTAAATGATGACAACGAAAGCGCCGGCGGGGCCGCCGATCTGGACTCGGCAGCCGCCGAGCAGAGAAATCAGAAAGCCTGCAATGATGGCCGTATAGAGGCCGGCTTCAGGAGGCACGCCCGATGCAATGCCGAACGCCATGGCGAGCGGCAGTGCGACCATGCCGACAGTGAGGCCTGCCGAAATGTCGCGCGTCAGATGGCGCTTGTCGTAGGTGCGGAGACTTTGGAAAAATACGGGCGAAAAACGAGCCAACGGCAGGTGATGAAGCAATTCGCCTGCCTGCGCTTTGAGATGCATTTTGGGAAAACCGGATTGAGGGTGGTTTCGTATAAAAGCGTTCTATTCTAAGAAAAGGCGCCGTCCTAGCGGAACGGCGCCTAGATGAGAAGCGGTGCGAGCTTGCGTTATCTCAATCGCGCGCTCACAGGCTTAGGGAAATCAAGCAGTTCGCTTTTTATCGAACGCGCATCCCCGGAACAGCACCCGAATCGGGCGAAAGCAGGAAGAGGCCGAGGTTCTTGTCCTGCGCGTCACTCGCAGCGAGCACCATCCCTTCGGAAAGGCCAAAGCGCATCTTGCGAGGAGCAAGATTGGCAATCATGATTGTCAGGCGTCCTTCGAGATCGCTGGGGTTGTATGCGCTCTTGATGCCGGAGAAAACGTTCCGGGTTTTGCCTTCACCCAAATCCAGCGTTAGGCGCAGGAGTTTCGTTGATCCTTCAACCGCTTCGCATTTGACGATTTTGGCGACGCGCAGGTCGATCTTGGCAAAGTCATCGATCGAGCATTCCGGCGCAATCGCTTCGCCGCCCGGCAGGGCGACCTCCGGTTCGGGCGCCTTTTCAGGCAGCAGCACATCAAGCTGCTTCTCCATGTCGACGCGCTGCATCAGATGCTTGAAGGGCTTAATGGGCGAGCTGCTCGAAAGCACGTCATCCACGCTGCTCCACGCAAGCGGCTTAATCGATAGGAACGATTCGACGTTTTCGGCCGTATGCGGCAACACCGGCTTCAGGTAAAGGGTAAGGAGCCGGAAGCCTTCCAGCGCGACAGAGGCGACGCGGTGCAGTTCATCGGCTTTGTCCGGATCCTTGGCAAGCTCCCAGGGCTTATTCTGGTCGACGTATTCGTTGATAACGTCTGCAAGTTCCATCACGAGGCGCGTTGCACGAGCAAATTCGCGGGTTTCGTAGTAATTGCGGATTTCTTCGGCGCGCTCACGCAGACGAAGGAGCACCGGATCTTGCATGGCATCGTCGCAGACGCGGCCATCGAAACGCTTCACGATGAAGCCCGCTGCACGACTGGCGATGTTGATGTATTTGCCGATTAAATCGGAATTAACGCGCTGAGCAAAGTCGGACTTCGTAAAGTCGACGTCTTCCACTCGTGCGTTCATCTTTGCGGCGAGGTAATAGCGAAGCCATTCCGGATTCATGCCGAGATCGAGATACTGGAGGGGCGAAATGCCGGTGCCGCGGCTTTTCGACATCTTTTCGCCGTTGACGGTCATGAAGCCGTGGGCGTTGACGTGATCGGGCACGCGGAAAGGCTTCCCTGCAAAATGCAGCATGGCAGGCCAGAAGAGCGTATGGAAATAGATGATGTCTTTGCCGATGAAGTGAATCTGCTCGGTGTTCGGATCGGTCAGAATCTTCTCAAAGTCAAGCCCCTTCTCGCGGCAGTAGGCGCAAAGCGCAGCCAGATAGCCGATTGGCGCATCCAGCCAGACGTAGAAGTATTTGCCGGGTGCATCTGGAATTTCAATGCCGAAATAAGGCGCATCACGTGAAATATCCCAGTCGCTCAGATGACCGTCAGTGCCGAGCCATTCGCTGTCTTTTGCAAGCACTTCGTCCTGAACGCGAGGCGCACCGTCCTTCCCCTTGCCGGTTGACCAGCTGCGAAGGAATTCAACGCACTGCGGATCAGAGAGCTTGAAGAAGTAATGCGTGGACTTGCGGATCACAGGCGTTGAGCCGGAAAGCGTCGAATAAGGATTGACGACTTCCATCGGCGAATACACGGCTGAACATTTTTCGCAATTGTCGCCGTACTGATCGGGGGCACCGCAGCGCGGACACGTGCCTTTGATGAAGCGATCGGCAAGGAACATGCCTTTGACCGTGTCGTAAAACTGCTCGATTTCCTTCGTGTAGATCAGTCCAGCGTCTTTGAGCCGGCGATAGATTTCCTGGCTGATCTGGTGATTCTCCTTGCAGTCGGTCGAGCCCCAGTAGTCGTGGCTGATGTAAAAGCCGTCGAGGTACTGCTTGCGTCCTGCTGCGATCTCGGCGACGAAGGCCTGCGGCGTCATGCCGCGCTTTTGGGCCGCGATCATGATCGGCGCGCCATGAACGTCGTCGGCGCCCATGAAGTGCACGACGTTTCCGGACATTCGTTCGTGACGGACCCAAATGTCGGCCTGGATGTATTCCATGATGTGACCCATGTGGAAGGCCCCGTTGGCATAGGGAAGTGCCGTGGTCACGAAAAGAGTGCGCTGAGTCATGAAGTAAAAAGTCCTCTCAATGAGACGGGGCAGCCTTCTGCGGCAAATGAGCCGGGAATGGTCTGCGAACCGTTGGCGTGAAGAATTTACAGATTTTAGCGGTTTGCAAAAAATCGCGAGCTGCAAAGAGAGGATAGCCTGCGGTTTTCTGTGCTTAGGAGCGGCTAATCGGCTTCTGCTCGTACGCGTTCGACGAGACGTGCCCACTTAGGACGCTCTTCGGCAATAAATGCGGAAAAATCCGCGCGGCGGCCGCTGGCCGCTTCTGCCCCTTTGACCGCGAGTCGTCGGGTGGTCTCGGGAGCTTGAAGCGTTTCCGCAAGTGCGCAGCTCAGAGATTCAAGCACTTCTTCGGAAGTGCCTTTGGGCGCCATGATGCCGTCCCAGGCGGCGAGCTCGAAGCCGCTAATGCCGGCTTCTGCAAAGGTTGGAATTTCGGGCGCGACCCGAAGGCGTCGTTGAGCAGTGACGCCAAGCGCCTTGAGTTTCCCGGAACGAATGTGGGGCAGTACGTTGGGCGCAACGTCGATCATGAATGGAATGCGGCCGGCAAGCACGTCAAGGATTGCAGCGCTTCCGCCTTTATACGGCACGTGGGAGAAGCTGAGGCCTGTGCGTTCTGAGAGAAAGCATCCTGCGAGATGACTCGTTGTTCCGTTGCCGGAGGATGCGAAGTCGAGGCTGCCGGGATGTTTCTGCGCAAAAGAGAGCAGCGACTGCAGATCCGTCACGCCGGGAACAGCATTGGGATTGAGCACGCCGATAAGGCCGATGCTTGAGATCTGGCCGACAGGCTCGAGCGATGCTAACGGATCAAAGGGAATGTTTTTATAGAGAAGCGGATTGACGCAAAGAATGCCGTTGGTTGCATAAAGAAGCGTGCGGCCATCTTGGGGTTGTTTAGCGGCGAGCCTTGCGCCGATAGTGCCGCCAGCGCCGGGACGATTATCGATCCAAAGCTTTTCGCCCAATCGTCTGCCGAATTCATCCCCGACGCTTCGGGCGAGGACATCTCCGCCGCCGCCCGGCGGAAAGGGAACGATGAGGCGTATGGGCGTTCGATTGCCCGCAGCTTGAAGCGGAATTGCACTCAGAGAGGCAGAAGCAAGCCCTGCAAGAAGAAGATGACGACGTTGCAGCAGCATAGATTTTTTGGAGCAGTAGCGAATTGAAAGAAATATTCTGCCCAAAGCTGGTGCAGCAGCATTTGTGATTTGCCCCCGAAAAGGCATCAAATTGTTAATTGCATGAAAGCGCGCGGCCGCATGTGATCTTGTCGGCCGGAGAACGGGGGCTCAGCTTCAGAAAGCATTCGGGGGCCGCCGCTAGAATAGGCATATTTCGTCGAAATTCGGAATCGACGCCACGAAGTCGATTCAGCAAGGAAAGGACTATTCAGATGACCATTTCTACCGAAGAGGTCAAGGCTCGACTTGCGCAGCTAGTCGACCCCGTGACCGGAACAGACTATGTTTCCTCCCGCATGCTTCAGGGCGTCGAAACCGATCAGCAGGGCGGCGTCGTTGTCCGCGTCACGCTCGGCTACCCTGCCAAATATCGCGCGCAGGCCGTCGGCGAGGCCATTGGCGAAGCGCTCGACGGACTCGGCGCCTCCTCGGTGAAAGTGGAGGTTACGCAGGACATCATTGCGCACAAAGTGCAGGGCACGCTGCGCGTTATGCCGGGAGTGAAGAACATTATTGCCGTGAGTTCCGGCAAGGGCGGCGTCGGCAAATCGACCGTGGCGGCGAATCTTGCGCTTGCGCTTTCGCATGAAGGCGCTCGGGTGGGCGTGCTCGATGCCGACGTGTATGGACCGAGCCAGCCGACGATGCTCGGAGCGCACGGCGCTCCGATGACGGCAGACGGCACCACGATGGAGCCGCTTGAATCGCACGGCCTTCAGATCAATTCGGTGGGCTTCATGGTCGGCGAAGACGAACCGATGATTTGGCGTGGTCCTATGGCTGCCGGCGCACTCGAGCAGCTCCTCAAGCTGACGAACTGGCATGATCTCGACTATTTGGTTGTCGACATGCCGCCCGGGACAGGCGACATTCAGCTCACGCTTTCTCAGTCTGTGCCCATTACAGGGGCTGTCGTTGTAACGACGCCGCAGGATATTGCGCTCATTGATGCGAAGAAGGGGTTGCGCATGTTCGAAAAGGTGAACGTCCCCATCCTAGGCATTGTTGAGAACATGAGCGTTTTCATTTGCCCGCATTGCGGCGAAGTGACGCACATTTTCGGCGAAGGCGGCGCCGATCGCATGAGCGAACAGTATGGCGTGCCCGTTCTGGGGCATTTGCCGCTTTCGGCTCAGATCCGCGAAGAAGCCGACAGCGGCTCGCCCACGGTTGCTCGAGATCCTGACTCGAAGGAGGCCATGCTCTTCCGCGATATGGCGATGAAGGTTGCGGGAGCCATCGCGAAGCTTGGCAAGGATTATTCCGCACGGATGCCGACCATCAAGGTGAAGAACGACTGAAAGTCATCATCTTGATTCTCAGCCAGAATAAAAACGCCTCGGGAAACCAACTTCCTGAGGCGTTTCTTTCTGATGGGTGATGCAACCCGATCAATCATCAAAGGTCGGCGTTTCAACGCCGAGCACCTTGTGCAATTTGGGCGAGGTGGTTGTGTACTGCAGGAAAATGCGCTTTTCCGGGAAAACGTAGTCACAGGCAGCAAATGCAGCCAGCGCGCACTCGTGGAAGCCGGAAAGAATCAACTTTTTCTTGCCGGGGTAAGTGTTAATGTCGCCCACGGCGAAAATGCCCGGAATGTTGGTTTCAAAACGAGCCGTATCTACGACGATTTGTTTGCGGTCGAGTTCAAGTCCCCAGTTTTCGATCGGGCCGAGCTTGGGCTGCAGTCCGAAGAAGACAAGGAGGTGATCAAGCGGGATGCGGCGCGTGACACCGTCGGCGCCTGTCACATTGACTTCGGTAAGACGTCCGTTTTCTTCGGAAAAGCCAGTGACCTGACCGACTTCGAACTGCATCTCCCAGTTTTCGCAAAGATCCTTCATCTTGGCGACTGAGGCGGCCTGGGCGCGGAAGCCGTCGCGACGGTGCACCAGCACGACGCTTTCGGCTTTGCCAACAAGGTTGAGCGTCCAGTCGAGCGCCGAGTCGCCGCCGCCGCAGATGACGACGTTCTTGCCTTCAAAAATGGAAGGATCCTTGCAGCTGTAGTGCAGCTGCGTGCCTTCAAACTTTTCGATGCCCTTGACGCGCAGGGGGCGGGCCTGGAAGGAGCCGACGCCGGCAGCGATGATGACAACTTTGCACTTGAATCGCGAACCCTTGTCAGTTTCGACGCGGAACGTGCCGTCTTCCTGCTTTTCGACAATGGTGACTTCTTCGCCGAGATGGAAGACGGGGCCGAAGTGATGATTCTGTTTGAGCAGATTTTCCGTGAGTTCGTAGGAGGAGCAAACGGGCACTGCCGGAATGTCGTAAATGGGCTTGGTAGGATAAAGCTCCATGCATTGGCCGCCGACGTTGCGAAGCGAGTCGACGACGTGGCACTTGATTTCGAGCAGCCCGAGTTCAAACACTTGGAAAAGGCCGACAGGGCCGGCGCCGACAATGACGGCATCCGTTTCAATAATTTGATCCGTCGGCGCCGCAACGGTCATGTAGTCTTCAATAGCCATTTGAGTAGAGCGGCTGCGGCGAGGATTTCGAACGCAGCGCAAACAATAGAGAGCAAAAAAGGGCGCCGGCCCTTTGCGGTCCGGCGATGCGCGTTATTTTCGCACGGATTTTCATGAAAAAACGACGCGGAATTTTCCAATTTCAGCGGTCTTTCTTTTCTTGGGCTGCCTGTTCGCGCAACTCCCGAAGCCGAGCGTCAATTTGACTCATGGCGTAAAAGTCTCCGTCGTTGGCTTTTTGAGCCAGAGAATATTGATAAACCGCTGCTTCCGTGCCGCCCATGAGGGCGTACATTTCGCCCGTGTGCATGTATTGCAGGCTCTTTTTGCCGAGAGCTTCGTACGAGCGCGCTAGGAGTGCGTGATAGTCAGGGTCCGTATCGGCAAGTGCCGAGCCGTTGCGAAGAAAATTGATGAGCGCTTGATGACGGCCGAGCGCATAAAGAAGATCAACATAGTTTTCCGCCATCATTGATGAAAGCGGATAAGTGGAAACAGCTTTTTGGGCTTCTTCAAGCGCAGCCGTCTTTTCTGCATTGGTGCGGGCTGCGTCAAAGCGAGTGCGGATCAGGTTGCGATCCAGAATGGCCGAGCGAATGCCGCATGCATTTGAGGCTTTTGCGGCGGCATAGGCGCCCGCATGATCGTTCAGTTCGCCTTTGGCAACGGATATGCCGTACTGATAGATGCAGACGTCCTTGCCTTTGGCGCTTTTAAGGCGGCGTTCGAATTCTCCAAGCACTCGGCGCCATGCATCAATTTTGGTCTCTTGAAGCACTTGCGCGCGGACCTGGACAAGTCGGAAGTCGTCGCTGTCGCGATGCATGCGAGTGGGCATGTTCCGGGTCCTGTTTTCCATATCCGCAATTCGCTCGATGGTGAGCGGGTGCGTTGATAAATAGGCTGGCGCGGCTGATTGGTAAAAGCGGTTGCTGGACTGGAGCCGCTCGAAAAAGCCTTCCATTCCTTTGGGGTCGAAACCAGCGGCTGCCAGCGTTTGCAGGCCGACGCGGTCGGCTTCGCGTTCCGCATCCTGCGAATAGTTGAGCTGCGACTGAATCATGGCTGCTTGAGAGCCCATTGCAATGGCAGCCGCAGCTTGGCCGCCGGAGTTACCGCCGGCGCGTGCAGCCAGAATAGCAAGGATGATGGAGCCGAGCGTCAGCGCTAAGTTGCCGCGCTGGCTTTCGATCATGCGTGCGATATGGCGCTGTGCGACGTGGCCGATTTCATGCCCCATGACGCCGGCGAGCTCACTTTCGTTCTTGGCGGAAATGATTGTGCCTGTATGAACGGCAATAAAGCCGCCCGGCAGCGCAAAAGCATTAAGGGTGCTGTCGCGGATCGGGAAAAAGAAGAAGTTGTAGGTGCTCGTTTTGGCTCTGCTGACGAGCGTGTAGCCCAGATGATTGAGATATTCGGTGATTTCCGGATCCGTCATGAATGTTGGATCGGAACGGACGGAATTCATGAGCTGCGCGCCAAGCCTGTATTCTTCAAGCGGGCTCAGTTCGGAGTCAGCGCTCGAGCCGAGATTCGGTAGATTAAGGTCGAGCACCGTCGGACCAGCGGCGGCATACAGCGATGAGGTGGGCGTGATTGCCACGAAGGCAGCTGCAATGGCACAGAGTCGTGCGATGAATTTGGACATGCGAATTGCGGCATGCGTCGCACGGGCAGTATGCGCGGGCGACGCAATGCTGTATCGTTCGAATTTGCCGTCGGATTGGGGCAGCGACATGCGCGGCTGCGCGACGCACCGCTTCGGCGGATCAAAAAAATATAGAAACGATCCTTGGGGAGGCTCCTCTTAGCAAGAGGTGTTTCCCGGAACATTATGTCGGTTTTTCCGCACGCTATTCATGGTGCGGCGCTCATTAAGGTAACGAAAAATGGGAGAGCTTACGCATTTCAATCAGGAAGGGGAGGCGCACATGGTCGATGTGGGTGCGAAAGCGCAGACGCATCGCATCGCACGGGCGACAGGCGTCATCCGGATGGCTCCCGCCACTTTTGCGCTTGTCAAGAGCGGCACGGCTAAAAAAGGCGATGTGATCGGCGTGGCGCGCATAGCCGCGATCATGGCAAGCAAGCGCACGTCGGAGCTGGTGCCATTGTGCCATCCGATTGCACTTACACACGTGGACGTATCGTTCGATCTTGATGAAGCGCGCAGCGAAATCCGCTGCACCGCTGCGTGCGAATGCTGCGGTCAGACGGGTGTTGAAATGGAGGCGCTTACAGCCGTTCAGGTTGGGCTTCTTACGATCTACGACATGTGCAAGGCGGTCGATCGCGGGATGGTGATGGAGGGCATCTGCCTGCTTGAAAAGGCTGGCGGAAAATCCGGACACTGGCTTCGCAATTAAGCCGAGTTTGCCGAATGTAACAAAAAAAAGCCGTCTGGAAGCGTCCGGACGGCTAGCCTCATTGCGATTCAGCTGCGAGTTTACGAAAGCATGTGCTGATCGGGGAGGATTCCCATGCAGGCGGCTTCGTACACGGCTTCGCCTCGGGAATGAACCTGAAGCTTGCGATAGATCTTTTTAATGTGAGCGGTAACGGTATGCGGTGAAATGGACAGGATGTCGCCGATGTCGGCGAAAGAAATGCCCTTGGCGAGGAGCGCGAGAATTTCTGCTTCGCGCTGAGAGAGAGGCGCAATTTCAGTGCTGTCTTTCTTTTTGGCTCGAAGCGTTGGGCTGCTTGAGCGCGACTGGAGCGCCTTCAGGACGCTGCGGGTTACCGTAGGCGAAACAGGCGAGCCGCCTCCTCGCATGAGCCTCAGACTTGTCAGGATGTCTTCCTGATCGCCCTTGAGCAGATAACCCATGGCGCCCGCCAATACGGCGCGTATAACGGCGTTATCCTGCGTGTTCGTCGTGTAGACCAGGATGTCGAGCTTGTCGTTGTATTGACGAGCTTTCGCAAAGATTCCGGTAACGTCTTCGCCGTTGAGCGTGATGTCTGTAATGAGGGCATCAACGTGAAGAAAGCCCGAGAGCGCTTCTTCCATTCGGGCCTTTTCGGTTGCCAAGCCAATTACGCGGAAGTCCGAAGCAGTTCGGATGCGCTCGGCAAGTCGCTCGGCTTCCGCTCTAGTCTCTGCGGCAATGAACACATTCTGCGGTTCGCGTCGTTGGGCATTGTTGGCGAAGGCATTGTTCATTGTGCTCATTTGTGCATTCCTTATGCTGGCATTCTTCTTTTGGCTGCCCAATCAGATCGGCAGCGTCGGATGATTTGTCGATCTTACCACGTCCCATTTTTTTGTATCGCGCATTTGCGCGATAGAAGCGGCATTTGAGCGTGTCGCTGCGGGCATCGAAGGCATTTGAGGCTGCTGCAGGCAGCGATAGCATTCGGCAAGCAGTTCTCTGGCATTGAGAGAGGGGCATAAAAAATACCCGCACGGCTACATCAACCGGACGGGTGTCTGCGTGTGCCGGCGCATCTGAAGACGCGCCGGCTTCCGCGCATGCTTAGGCCTGACGAATGATGAGCAGCGGGACGTCGCCCGTAGCTGCAATGCGGGTCGCGGTAGATCCCATGATGGCTGCCTTGAAGCGGCCATAACCGTGCGAACCCATCACCACAATGTCGAGCTTCTTCTTCTTGGCGAAAGCGGCAATTTCATCGCCGGGGTTGCCGACGAGGCAGACTTCTTTCGTTTTGACAGCCGCTTTGGAGAAGAACGGGCGCAACGGCTCAACCGCTTCATTAAACTCATCCTTCTGCAGCTCCAGCACTTCCTCTTCAGAGAGAGCGGGCAGCGCCATGCCTGCCATGTCAGGCATAACAGCGCCGGCGTAGTCGCTGACGACGTTGATGAGGTAGAAAGAGGCGCCGGTGCCGAAGAAGGAAATGTGCTTCAGAGCGTAGCGAACGGCAGCGCGGCCGTATTTCGAGCCGTCGACGGCGACGCCGACGCGAAGCGCATCCGATGCGGGCGGAAGCTTGCCGCGAACGACGAGCACGGGGCACTTCGACTGCGCCAGAACGCCGTTCGATACAGAACCGAAGAAAAGGCCCTTGAGAGCGCTTTGTCCGCGCGAGCCCATGATGATTAGGTCAGCACCGACTTTCTCTGCTGTTTTCGAGATGCTTTCTGCCGCTTCGCCTACGACGAAGGATTCGGTGGGGTGGAAGCCTGCTTTTTCGAGAATCTTGCGGGCAGGCTCAAAAACTTTGGCTGCTTCGTCTTCATAGTATCGAGTCAGTGCATCCTGCCCAACGAGACGGCAGGCGCGCGCAGGAAGCGGCTGCTGGATATTGAGCAGTTCAATGCTCGGGTTGCTGCCGAGAAGCGTTTGACGCGTTGCGATGAAGGAAACGGCGTTGAGAGAGTTGGTGCTGCCGTCGATCGGTACGAGAATTCGCATAAAGCCTCCTTGGTTTTGGAACGCTTAGGTGCTGCGAAATGCGTTTCTTTTTTTTTTCTTAAAGGAACGTCAGGTCGAATAAAAGTCGGGCATGAAAAACTACGCCCAGGATCGCAGCCTTGGTCGAAAACGTCCTGTTAAGCTAACTTTAACACCTGAATTTTTTGATATTTAAGCTTTTGAAGGTCTAGAAAGAAAAAAAGAAAAAATTCATTGTCGAAAGGCAAAGCATTCAAAAGCTTGAAATCAATTTTCAAAAAATCAGTTGCTCCCAGGTTAAAAACATGAAGAGATATTTTTGTAAACAATCCTTGGCAGGTTGAAAACTGAAGAATAGGAAAACTGAAAAATGAGCAGAACAACAGATCCGCGGCGTTTGGGCGGTGTCGCGAGACTCTATGGAGAAGAAGGCGCAAGACGGCTGGCGGCCGCACATGTGGTCGTTGTTGGTCTGGGCGGCGTCGGGAGCTGGGCGGCGGAAGCTCTAGCGAGAACAGGCATCGGCCGATTGACGCTTATTGACGGCGACAAGAGTGCGCTATCCAATACGAATCGGCAGCTTCACGCTCTCGAAGGCGCTTACGGGCAATACAAAGCTGCGCTGCTTGAGGCGCGCTTTAAGGCGATTAATCCAGCGATTGAGATTGCTGCAGTCACATCTTTTGTGACTGAGGCCAATGTCCGCTCGATACTGCCCCGCGATGCTGACTGGGTGCTCGACTGCATTGACGATCTCCGAGGAAAAACAGCATTGGTTGGCACGGCCGTTCGTCTTGGCTTTAAGGTTGCGGTGTCGGGCGGCGCCGGCGGCAAGCGAAACCCGGAAGCGCTTTACATCGAAGATTTGGCGCGCGTCAAAGGTGATCCGCTCACCGCTAAGCTTCGTGCCAATCTGCGGCGCGAATATGGATTCCCTGCTGGCAGCGCCGACGGCAAATCGAGAAAATTCGGCATTCCTGCTGTGGCGAGTGCTGAAGCCGTTCGGCAGCCAGATGCTGAGAATTTGCTCGCCGTGGGAGCGGCTTCGGGCGAACGAATCGGGTTCGGCTCTGGGATTGTCGTTACAGGCTCAGCAGGGCTCCTTCTCGCATCGATCGTAATCAACGACATCGTATCGGGTACGCGGCCCAGCTGAAGCATCTCGTCACGGATCGGCTTTTCTTGATGCAATCCGCCGCGACGAAGGCCTTGAGTGCGTCCTACAATGAACATACCGAACAAGTTGGGCGCACTTCAGGGGCGTGCCCGATGCGTCGATGCAACCACAATAAAAGGACAGGCAACTTATGTACAAGCGCATCCTCGTGCCGACGGATGGGTCGGAACGCTCGATCAAAGCTGTGGAAGGGGCGGCAAAGTTTGCAAAGCCTCTCGGCGCAGCACTGATCGTCATGACCGTCGTCGAGCCGTATTCCTACACGAACCTTGCCGAGTATCGGCCGGAATCGATTGAACAGTACGATGAACGCGTGACGGAAGAGGCGCTTGCGCGCCTGGAAGAGGCCAAGAAGCTCTGCGAATCGCTCGGCGTCGAAGCCAAAACCGTGATGACGAAAAGCTTCTCGCCCGCTGAAGCAGTGATTGAGCAGGCCGAAAAGAACGACTGCGACATCATCTTCATGGCGAGTCACGGCCGCAAGGGCATCGCGGCAGTGCTTCTCGGATCGGAAACGCAGAAAGTGCTGACGCACTCGCAAATCCCCGTCATGGTTTTCCGTTGAGCCGAACGGATCTTCTTGTCACCTATAAGGATCGAACGCGCACAAGACTTGCTTGAGCCGCAGGAGAGCGGCCTTTGCTAATATCTGCGCTTCGAATTCAAGGCATTCTTTCGAGGAGCTATCGACATGGCAGAAGAAGCCAAGAGCCCCATCGACGATCTCGATACGTCGCTGGACCTCGCAAATCTCTATACCGAAGCCACGCTGACGGATCGTCGTACCGGCGTGATCCGCATTCTTACGCCGGTTGGCGTTGATGGGGAACGGGACGTTGCGCGTCCAGTGCTTTACCGTGGCGAGACCCAAATCATGACGCAGATGGGGCCTTTGCCTGTGCAATTTGACATTCCTGCGAAGAATACGCAGGAAGCTGTTGAGAAGTTTTCCGACGCTGCCAAGCAGGGCATCAAGGATATGCTTGCCAAGATCCGGGAAATGCGTCGTGAGGCTGCCAGCCAAATTGTTACGCCGGATATGCCGGGCTTTCAGGCCCCGCCGCCTGCCGGTTCCGGACTTGTGATGCCGTAATAGGCGACGCGACCGAACGCGTTCATCCGAAAGGCCTTGCCGTTCGCGTGCGAGGCCTTTCTTTCAGTTTTTTCTTCCAGCATGCATCGAGAGACGGTCAGAATCTTTACGCGCGAAGAAATGAACCGCGCGCCGCAGAAGCTTCTCAGAAACGGCCGCATTGCCAATGCGGTCGTTACCAAAGTCGACGTTAAGGGCCGGGCTTGGACCGTCAAGGATTTCTCCGCAAGGCCTTGGTACGTCCGATGGTTTATCGCGCCGTTTCTGCTTTCCCGGGAACTTGCCTTTTTAAATCGGCTCGAAGGAATTGACGGCATCGCCGAAGCCGCATTCCGCATTGATCGTCATGCGATTGCCGTGAGCTATATGCCGGGGGAGTCGATCGGCAGAGAAGTTCGTGATCGCATAACGCCCGAATTTCTTGAGGCGCTCGAAGCGCTCGTGCATGCCATGCATGAACGCGGCGTCGTTCATCTTGACCTGCGCGGCCTAGGCAACGTCATGATTCGGCCGGACAACAAGCCGGGCATCATTGATTTTCAATCTTCGCTTTTTACCGACAATCTGCCTCGCTCGATTCGGAAAATACTCGAAGACTTCGACGTTTCCGGGGTGCTTAAAAAATGGGCGAAGTATCAGCCCGAGCGCATGGGTGATGCACGCCGTGCTGAACTCGAGCGCATCAATAAGATCCGTCGCTTCTGGATTTTCAAAGGCTACTTCGGTCTCAGGAAGCATAAGCACCGCAAGTAGCTGCGGAAAAGATGAAAATTCTTTAAAAAACAAAGAAGTTTCGGCAAACGCCCAGGAAGTGGGTTAAGATGCGCGCTCAAACTTAAAGGGCGCGCTTTTGTTTGTTGCATCAGGCACGCTCCGACTTCCGAACTTTGCATTAGGAACATGGCTCAGTACGTTTTCACCATGAATCGCGTGGGCAAAATCGTCCCGCCCAAGCGTCAAATTCTCAAGGACATTTCGCTTTCGTTTTTTCCGGGCGCCAAGATCGGCGTGCTCGGTCTTAACGGCGCAGGCAAATCAACGCTCCTGAAGATCATGGCCGGCGTCGACCAGGATCATGAAGGCGAGGCGATTCCGATGCCGAATCTCAAGATCGGGTATTTGCCTCAAGAGCCGCAGCTCGATCCAGAGAAGACTGTTCGTGAAACAGTGGAAGAAGGCATGGGTGAAGTGATGGAGGCGCAGGCGAAGCTTGATGCTGTCTATGCCGCGTACGCAGAACCCGATGCGGACTTCGATCAGCTTGCTGCAGAACAGGCGCGTCTTGAAGCCATCATTGCTGCGGCAGGTACGAATGCCGAGACGCAGATGGAAGTGGCAGCCGACGCGCTTCGTCTTCCGCCGTGGGACGCTAAGGTTGGCGTGCTTTCCGGCGGCGAAAAGCGCCGTGTGGCGCTCTGTCGCCTGCTTTTGTCTCGCCCCGACATGCTGCTGCTCGACGAACCGACGAATCACCTCGACGCGGAGTCTGTCGAATGGCTTGAACAGTTTCTCCACCGCTTCCCAGGCACGGTGGTGGCGGTCACTCATGATCGCTACTTCCTTGACAATGCAGCGGAATGGATTCTCGAACTCGATCGCGGCGAGGGCATTCCCTGGAAGGGGAATTATTCTTCCTGGCTCGATCAAAAGGAAAAGCGTCTCGAGATCGAAAAGCGTCAGCAGGATGCGCGCATGAAGGCAATCAAGCACGAACTCGAATGGGTTCGCCAGAACCCGAAGGGGCGTCAGGCGAAGTCGAAAGCGCGCCTTTCCCGCTTCGAGGAACTTTCGAGCGTCGAGTATCAGCAACGCAATGAAACAAACGAAATCTTCATTCCTGTCGCAGAGCGCCTCGGCAACAACGTGATTGAGTTCAGTCACGTTTCGAAGGGCTTCGGCGACAGACTGCTTATTGATGATCTTTCCTTTACGATTCCGCCCGGCGCCATTGTTGGGGTTATCGGTCCGAACGGCGCCGGCAAATCGACGCTGTTCAAGATGATTGAAGGGCGAGAGGCGCCCGATGCCGGTGAAATCAAGATTGGGCCTACGGTGCGCTTGGCTGCGGTTGACCAGATGCGTGATGCATTGCCGAACGACAAGACGGTTTTTGAAGCCGTATCGGACGGTCTTGACGTTCTCCAGGTCGGCAAGTTCTCAATGCAGAGTCGTGCCTATCTCGGCCGTTTCAATTTCAAGGGCGGCGATCAGCAGAAACTGGTGGGTTCGCTTTCTGGCGGCGAGCGCGGCCGTCTCCACCTTGCCAAGACGCTGCTGGCCGGCGGGAATGTTCTCCTTCTCGACGAGCCCTCGAACGATCTCGACGTTGAGACGCTGCGTGCTCTTGAAGAGGCGCTTCTTGAGTTTGCCGGCTGCGCTCTTGTGACGTCGCACGACCGTTGGTTCCTCGATCGAATTGCAACGCACATTCTTGCCTTTGAGGGGGATTCGAAGGTAGTTTTCTTCGACGGCAACTACAACGAATACGAAGCCGACAAGCGGCGCCGGCTCGGCGAAGAAGGCGCTCGACCGAAACGCTTGCGCTTCAAGCCTTTGAAGCATTGATACCAGTCAAAGGGAAAAAGTCCGGCGGCTCTGCCGGACTTAACAACGGACAGGCTGCCGCGTCTTCATGGCGCGGCTTTTTGATGCAGGTGTAAGCATGGCCGAAACGAGCGAGATGCAACTTGGCCGTCGGACGCCGCTCGTCACGTTGCTGGTGAGCGCACCGGAAGATTGTGAATTGCATCTCGTCATTCGTGCTGCTGGCGATTTGGTGCGAACAGGAAAACGAGTCCAGATCGTTGTGGCCGAAGATGAAGAACGTCCGAAAGCAAGGGACTTCGATGCACTTATTCGAGCTGCCTGCAGGGTACAGAGCGGCAGTGTTCCTGCCAATGACTTGCAATTGGTTCAGTCGACTTTCACAGGCGCTCGGCAGGGGGAAGCGGCGGCGAAAGTCTGCGGAAGCATTCTTCTTTGTTTTTCTCGACTGGAAGACAAGCGAATGCGGCGGGAAGCGCCATGCGAACCCGATGTGCTTTTTCTGCATGATTTCGATGAGCTCGCCCGTTTTCGCGGCTTTGTGCATGCGGGCACCCGGATTCGATTGCTCGATTCGAACCGAAAGAGTCCGCCGGCATTTCTCAATAGCTTGCCGAACGGCGACTTCTCGCCGAAGCATGCGCGAGCAGCACCGACTCTGGCGCGAACAGTTCGGGATGTTCTAATCGTGGGCGCGGGCATGGCTGGCGCTTTTGCCGCACATGCGCTCTGTCGACGCGGCTTCCGGCTTTCCGTCGTGGATGCGGGCTGCGTGCCAGCAAGCGGGGCCTCAGCGCTCTATGCTGGTCTTGCGCACCCGCACTGGGAGGCCAAGGAAACTTATGGGTATCGACTCACACGCGCCGGCACAGAATGTTTGGCAGAACTCCTTGAAGCTTATCCAAATTGCGTTCACAAATGCGGTGTTCTTGATCTTGCGGTAGATCCAGCGGAAGAAGAACGCTTCCGACGCACTTGCCAAGCGCTTCAGCAAGAGTGCAAGATTCCGGTTGCTCGATTTCTGAGTGCCGAAGCAGCGCGCAGCTGTTGCGGCATGCCGGTTCGATTCGGGGGCTTGTGGTACGAGTCGGGACGGCTGGTGAATGCTGGGGGGCTTGTGCGGGCTTTGTTCGATGCAACGAAGGCGCCGGTTCTCACCAATGCCGAAATTCGACTGCGGCAGGAAAACGGTTTATGGCTTGCTGTGAATTCAGCCGGCGTCGTTTTGGCGAAAGCATCGGCCGTTGTTGCGGCCTCGGGCCTTCAGTCGCCGCAGCTTTTCGGCGACAGCCCTGAAGAATATGGTGTTTCGTCGCTCTACGGGCGCATATCACTATTGCGGGACACGGATTGTATGGGACTCGCTGTTCCGGTGACAGGGCGGGGCTATGCAGCAAGAACGCAGGACGGGTATGTCGGTGTCGGCGCAACCTATGAGCGCGGGGACGAACCCGTGCTGTCGGCGCAGGAGGCGCATGCGGAGAATGCTGCAATTTTGAGGCGTCTTCTTCTTGATGCCGGCAGAGTTTTTCCCTGCGGCTTTTACGAGGGCATTCGCGCCGTCGCGAAAGACCGGATGCCGATTATGGGGGCGATGGCGGATATTCGAGCGATCGTGGGGCTCGATCCGATGCGCATTGAAGCCAAAGATGTTCCTCTGCTCGAAAAAGCATGGGGTATTTTTGCGTTGGGCTCCCGCGGCCTTTCTTGGGGGCTCATATTGGCAGAGGCGCTTGCTGCTCAAATGGCGGGCGAATTCTCGCCTTTGACGCGCTCGTTGCTCGATGCAGTTTCGCCTGCTGGACACGCCCTTCGGGTTTTGCGCGAGAGAAAGCGGCAAGCGCAGGAGCGCGCTTAATGGCTGCAGCAAAAGAAAAGACCGCCTCTTTTTTGGAGGCGGCCCTTTCGTTGCGGTATGCGAGTGTCAGCGATTAATTCTTCTTGCCGCAGCACTGCTTATATTTTTTTCCGCTGCCGCAGGGGCACGGGTCGTTGCGTCCGACGCGAGGCGCTTCCCGGCGCACGGGCTTGTTGGGTCGGAGGATCTGCTTGAGGGCAAACACGCTTTCGACAACGGCATAGAGGGCGTCGCCGAGATCCTTGGGCTTGTCGCCTGCGGCCGCGAGGATTTCAGCCAGGTTGGCTTCTTCTGCCTCGTTTTCAGCCTCAAGGGATGCATAGCGAGCGATGCGTGAGAAGTGACGGAACGATTCTTCTTCTGCATCTTCAGGAATCAAGTCTAGCCAGTAGCGCGCGCCCATGAAGAAGCCGCTCGCCCAGGGTTCAATTGCACCGATTCCTTCTTCGTCGGTGATTTCATGCCCCTCATCGTCGACAAAGGGCAGAATGATTGGATCAAGGCCGCCGTCAGCATTGAGTGCTGCGGCAATTTCACGCCGACGCATGTCGATGAGCTCGAGAATGCGAGCATTTTCCGGCACTTTTTCTGGATCGCCTTCAGGATCGAAAATGAAGGGCAGAAGATCTTCATCGGTCGGCATCTGAGGAGCGAGTGCCGCGGCAGTCAGAAAACCGTCAAGTACGCCGACATCCATGACGTCGTCGCCGAGGGGTTCGAGAAGCGTTTCGAGTTCTTCGATCTGCTCGATGTCGATCAGGCGGGCGTCCTGCTGATTCATATCGTGGGGATCCTTGGAAAAAATGGAAAATGAGAACGGCCGCGATCATAACTTAATCACAGCCGCTTTGGGCAAAAGTTTGCGCTCTGTTGCTTTTCTTTGGGCAACATGCAGGGGCAACTGCAGGCAACTTCGCGCATAATGACGCTCTTTTAAAAACGGGGACTATTCCGTGGATTGGATTTACCTGATGCAGACGGTGGTGCTCGGCATTGTCGAAGGGCTGACGGAGTTTTTGCCCATCAGTTCGACCGGTCACCTCATCATTGCTTCGGATCTCGTGGATTTCGCTCAATCGCCGGGAGCCGATACCTTTGTGATCGCTATTCAAGCAGGCGCTATTTTGGCGGTGTGCTGGTTTTACCGTCAGCGCATTTTTCGCATTTTGCGCGGGCTCTTTTCCGAGCCTGTCGAACAGCGTCTGGCTGTCAATACAATCGTTGGCTTTCTGCCCGCTGCGGTGATCGGCGTGATGGTGGCAGGGACGATCAAGGCGTATCTCTTCAATCCGATTACGGTGGCGGCAGCTCTGGTTGTCGGCGGTGTTCTGATTTTATGGATTGAGAATTATCAGGTTAAAAAGCAGATCAAGCCTCGCGTTCTCACTATGGATGACATGACGTGGAAGGACGCCTTGATGGTCGGCTTCATGCAATGTCTTGCGATGATTCCCGGCACAAGTCGATCTGGCGCCACCATCATTGGCGGTTTGGTGCTCGGTCTCTCAAGAAAGGCTGCAACAGAGTTTTCTTTCTTTCTATCGATTCCGACGATATTCGGGGCAACCGTTTACGATCTCTATAAGTCGCGCGATGCACTAGCAGCAGCGAATCTCGATGGACTGCTTGTCGGAACGGTAGTTTCATTCTTAAGTGCGCTTTTCGTCGTGCGCTGGCTGCTTCGCTATGTATCGACAAATGACTTCAAAGCCTTTGGTTGGTACCGCATTGTTTTCGGTCTCTTGATTCTTGGCTTGGGAGCAACGGGTACCGTCGAATGGCGTGATATGTGATTACGGAGGAGGGAGCCGAGTGCCCCGGCTCATCGCTGTGGAGGAAGAATAACGGCGCCTTACCAGACGGTATGGCGCCGTTTCCTTGAATAAGCCTGCTGAAGTGCTCAGCTTGCCTTGCGAATGTATACCAAGTCCCAAATTCCATGACCGAGCTTCTCGCCCCGCGTCTGGAACTTAGTTGTGGGGCGTTCGCACAGAGGGTTGGCCATAACGGGACTGAAGCCAGATCCGTAGCGATTTTCAAGCTTGGGTTCGCCCTCGAGCACCTCAAGCATTTGTTCAGCGTAGTTTTCCCAGTCGGTTGCGCAATGGATGTACCCGCCGGCGCGAATGCGCGAGGCAAGCAGTCCGATGAAGGGCTGCGCAACAAGGCGGCGTTTGTGGTGCCTGGCTTTTCGCCAGGGATCTGGGAAGTAGATATGCACGCCGTCAAGTGAATCTTCCGGGATCATGTCGCGCACGACTTCGACGGCGTCGTGCCGAATGATCCGGACGTTTTCAATGGCGTTTTCTTCGAGGCGCTTCGCTAAAGCGCCGACGCCGGCAGCGAAGACTTCACAGCCGAGAAAATTGACGTCAGGGCGCATCTGTGCAATGCGCGCGGTTGTTTCCCCCATGCCGCAGCCGATTTCAAGGACAACAGGTGCCGAGCGCCCGAAGACAGCTGCGTAGTCGATCGATTCGGCCGAATATGCGACTTCGTATCGAGGGAGCGTTTCGTCCAGAGCTCGTTTTTGGGCGTTGGAAATATGGCCGCGACGGAGAACGAAGCTGCGAATATGGCGGCTTTTGAGCGCTTCGAGTTCTTCGGGAGTGAGTACTTTCTTTTCCATTTTTTGTGCAAAAGGGCGAATCGGCCCGGCTCAATTGCGCGAGATTCTAACAGCGGCAATACCGTACAAGTGAAACGCCAGCTGCAAGAAATGCGCAAGGCGCGCCATTTCGAACAAATGGTGCGCCTGGCTTGAGTGAATTAAAAAAGCATTCAGCGATGCGAAATTTTACGAACGAGTCTGTCGCCAAAGGACTGCAGTCCCTGCACCAAGATGATGAGCACGATAACGACAGGCCACATCACTTCCGGCATGAATCGCTGGTAGCCGTAACGAATGCCAAGATCGCCGAGGCCGCCGCCGCCAACTACGCCAGCCATGGCTGAGTAGCCGATAAGCGAAATAACGGCGATCGTGAGTCCGGCAAGAATGCCAGGCATTGCTTCAGGGAGAAGCACCTTCGTGACAATCTGCAGATTCGTCGCCCCCATGGCTTGGGCGGCTTCTACAAGTCCTTTGTCGACTTCTCTCAGGCTGGTTTCAACGATTCTAGCGATGAAGGGTGCTACTGAGATCGTCAGCGGGACGATTGCCGCTGCTGTGCCGATCGACGAGCCGACAATGAGGCGCGTAAAGGGGATGATTGCAACAAGCAGAATAATGAAGGGGACCGAGCGCAGAGCGTTGACTACCGCGCCAAGCACAGCATTGAGAATCGGCATCGGCAGGAAGGACTTCTTGTCTGTGACGAAGAGCACGATGCCAAGCGGAATGCCGAGGACTGTTCCGATGCCGCCCGAAATGAACACCATCACGAGCGTTTCGAGGAACGAGTCAAAAATCATGCTGACGATACTATTGGACATCGGAGAGCTCCTCTACGTTAACGCCTCGCTGGCGCAAGAATTTGACGGCTTCGGCATAAACAGCCGCCGGGGCTTCGACAAGCAGGGTTAGCGTGCCGAGGCTGCGGCCCTGCATATCGTCAACAGTGCCGCGCAGAATGTTGAAATTGATGTCAAATTGACGCGAGCACTCTGAAATAACGGGTTGCGTTACCTCGTCGCCGATGAAGGAAAGACGGAGAAGATGCACTTCTTCGTCTGAGCCTCGAGCTGCGCGGGCGGCGCGAACGCGCGCAATGATCGATTCAGGAAGGTCGCTTGCCATGACGTTGCCGATCAGCGCTTTAGTTGTTTCTGTTTGCGGACGGGCAAAGATGTCTATGACGCTGCCCCGCTCGACAATTTCTCCCTTGTTCATGACAGCGACGCGATTGCAGATCTGTTTGACCACATTCATTTCGTGCGTAATGAGAACAATGGTGACGCCGAGTTCCCGGTTGATTTTTTGCAACAACGCAAGCGTGGCAACGGTTGTTTCTGGGTCAAGCGCCGACGTGGCTTCGTCCGAAAGAAGCACCTTGGGGTCATTGGCTAATGCGCGGGCGATGCCGACGCGCTGCTTTTGACCGCCAGAAAGCTGCGATGGATATTTATCGACATGTTCGGTCAAACCGACGAGTTCGATGAGCGGACGAATTTTCCTGTCAATTTCTTCTTTCGCAGTGCCAATAAGCTCCAGAGGCAACGCGATGTTTCCGTAAACAGTGCGTGAGGAAAGAAGATTGAAGTGTTGGAAGATCATTCCGATCGAGCGGCGAACGCTGCGCAATGCCGATTCGGAAAGCGAAGTGAGATCGCGTCCGTCGACGACGACGCGGCCCTCGGTCGGTCGATTGAGCAGGTTAATGCATCGCACAAGCGTGCTTTTGCCAGCACCCGACCGCCCGATGATGCCGAAGATCTCGCCGTCGTTGATCTCAAGCGAAACGTCTTTAAGCGCATTAAAGACGTTGCCTGAAGCGTCAACATACGATTGCGTAATGTGTTCGAGTTTGATCATTCTTTTTTAATTCTGAAGATGGTGATCGCCCTGACAGCCTATCGCTCGAAAGCGAGATCGACAGGCCAAGATGCGCGCATCGAGCAAGTGTAGCGGCAGGGAACCCGACGACCGCAGAGCCGGGGCCCGAATCTGCAAATGGCTTGCGGTATTACCTTGACGGCAATAAAAAAGCCGTCGATTTCTCGACGGCTTTTTGAATTGGTGGGAACGCAGGGATTCGAACCCTGGACCGACGGATTAAGAGTCCGCTGCTCTACCAACTGAGCTACGTTCCCAAAGTTGACCACTCTGTTTTGGTGGGTCGTGCGGGACTCGAACCCACGACCAACGGATTAAAAGTCCGCTGCTCTACCACCTGAGCTAACGACCCTTTGCGCCGGGACGAAGCCACAGAAGCAGAGAGTGTCCAACTGAGGGAACGAATTCTGCCAAAAAAATAGAAAACTGTCAAGGGCTGGCTGAAAATATTTTTCAGGGGAATTTCCTTTCGCTGGCGGCGGACTTGGATTGACTTTGATGTCCAAGTCTCTTTTGTTAGGGTAACCTCTAACAAAAGAGACTATTGCCTTCGCTTCCTCGTCGTGCTATTGTTTCGTCAATAGCTGAATTATAGTTCGATAACTGATTGAATTATAAGGATCATTAGGATCATTATCTCTTGTTGAAATCTAAAAATGATCCAGTAATTTATGGCGTCTATGTTTTTAGCTAATAAAGTAGACGTTTTGCATGACTATTGATTTTTAGGAGAATCACATGGCCGCCAAGAACAGCGCACGTACGAAGGTTCCTGTACAGCGCCAGGAAGGGGACGAACGCAAGAAGGCACTGGAAACGGCGCTTGCCAACATTGAGAAGCAGTTCGGCAAAGGCGCCATCATGCGCATGACCGAGGGTTCTGCTGATCAAAGCATTGAAACTGTGTCGACCGGGTCGCTCGGTCTTGATCTTGCTCTTGGTGTCGGTGGTTTGCCTCGCGGTCGAATCATTGAAGTTTTCGGCCCTGAGTCCTCAGGCAAGACGACGCTTGCGCTTTCATGCATCGCGGAGATGCAAAAGGCTGGCGGCACCTGCGCCTTCATTGACGCAGAACATGCGCTCGACTTGTCGTATGCGGAGCGACTCGGCGTGGTTGTTCGGGATTTGCTGCTCAGTCAGCCTGACACCGGCGAACAAGCCTTGGAAATTACGGATGCCCTCGTGCGGACAGGATCCGTTGATCTTGTCGTTGTCGACTCGGTCGCAGCGCTTACGCCGAAGAGCGAAATTGAAGGTGAAATGGGGGATGCGCTTCCTGGTCTGCAGGCTCGCTTGATGTCCCAGGCGCTTCGCAAGCTGACCTCAAGCATTAACCGCACGAAGTCGATGGTGATCTTCATCAACCAGATTCGCATGAAGATCGGCGGCTACGGCAATCCGGAAACGACGGCTGGCGGCAATGCGCTCAAGTTCTACGCCTCAGTTCGCCTGGATATCCGCAAGTCAACGCCGATCAAGCGCGGCGATGAAGTGATTGGGAATCTCACGCGCGTCAAGGTTGTAAAGAACAAGGTGGCGCCCCCCTTTAAGCAGGTTGAATTCGACATTCTTTATGGCCGCGGCATCTCCCGCATCGGTGAGGTGATTGATATCGGCAGTGAGCTTGACATCCTGGAGAAGGCCGGCACGTGGTACTCATATGCAGGCCAGCGTCTAGGTCAGGGCAAAGAGAAGGTTCGTGACTTTCTGCAGGAACATCCGGACGTTTGCGCCGAAATTGAAAAGAAGATCCGCGAGGCGAAAGGCGTTCACGTCTCGAGCATCAAAAGCGTGGATGAAGAAGATTTGGGCGGTGACGAAGCTGCGCACGATGATGTGCCGCCAATGGATTTGGGCGAGGAAGATCTCGATCTCTGATTGTGCTTCCATCTGTTGATCCGACATTCATTTGTCTGTCACAAAGCGGCCCGTTGCGGCAAAGAGCTGCAGCGGGCCATCGTGCACACTTGCTGCAAGAGCTAAGCATCAACGGGATGGCCTCATGGAAATAATTTTTGACGAAGATGATCTTGAGCCGTTGATTCGCGACATGCCGATTGAGCAGGCGAAAACAACAAGAAAATCGAAGCGCCCAAAGGATGATGAGCAGATGGGAAATACTTTGCCCGAAATGCCATCGCTTTTTGAGGCGTCGGATTTGGCAGGGACGTCCGTCGAAGCTACATCTGCGAGCAATTGGCAAAATGCAGAAATTGAGGCGGGTTCCTTTGTCAAAAGCGTCGGTTGCCGATCGAAGGCGCCGAGCAGCTGTTCGGCTCAAAGCAAAGACCCGGTTTCTCAGCCTGAAGAGTCTGATCCGTTTTCAGAATTGCTTGAAAATGCGGAGCGTGAGAAGCGGCATCGTTGCGGGAAAAAAGATTGCGCCAAGCCGGGGAGCGAAGCGCCGCGCTTTATTTCTAGTGCGGCGGACGTTTTGTCTTTGCTTGGCAGCGGAGATGCGTCTGAGCGTGCATACGCGAGAGCAACGACTGAGACGAGTCTCCGAGCAGCATTGCCTGATGGATTCAGCAAGCTAGAAAACAATAATAAGAACAGTGCGCCAAGCGAAGATCAAACCCCAGAAACGCTTTCAGCAAAGACGAAACGCTCCACAAAGTCTCGCAAACCTCAACAGACGCTTTTGCAGCGCGCCATAGCGTCGCTCTCCAGGCGGGAGTACTCGCGGCTTGAGCTTAAGCGCAAGCTTGCCAGAACATTGTCAGAGGGAGAAACCAAAGAGTCGATCGAAGCTGTACTTGACACGCTCGAGAAGCGGGGGTTTCTCTCCGACGAGCGTTATGCAGGCATCAAGGCGCGCAGCGTTGCATCGAGAATGGGCGACGCAAAAATCCAACGAGAGCTCAGGATGCGCGGCATTGACGCGCAGACTGCACGAGATGCTGTCGAGGGCATTCGGGAAAGCGAAGAAATTCGAGCTTATAAGATTTGGCGGCGTCGCTACGATGAGCTGCCCAAGACTTGGAAGGAGCGGGAAAAGCAAATCCGCTACCTTGCTTACCGTGGTTTCAGCATGTATTCGATCATGAAGGTTCTGCGCGGCGAAGTAGAGCTTCCAGAGGATGGAGAAACTTTCTATTTTTCTTGATGAGTGGTATTCCTTGATCGGTTTCGGATGTGCTCGAATACCGCATCTTTTACAATTAAGCGCACTCGTCTGAAGACATTGACGGAGGGAAAGTTGGAGTACATCTGGGACCTGTTGGTCAACTTGCACTGGGCTGCTGTCGGGCAGATCATCATGATCGACATTCTGCTCGGCGGCGACAATGCCGTCGTTATCGCTATGGCGTGCCGAAATCTGCCGCACGAGCAACGCAATAAAGGCGTCTTTTGGGGTACGGCAGGCGCGATTGCCCTGCGCGTGATTCTGATTACTTTCGCCGTGATGTTGCTCGATTTGCCGTTCCTAAAGGTGGCAGGCGGTCTTTTGCTTCTTTGGATCGGCATCAAACTGCTTATTCCAGAGTACGATTCGCACGAAAAAATCGAAGGCAGTTCGAAGCTTTTGGGGGCAGTCAAGACAATCATTGTTGCCGACTTCGTGATGTCTTTCGACAATGTCATTGCTATTGCAGGCGCTGCGCAGCAGGCTCATGAAGCGCATCAGACGTTGCTCATCATTTTCGGCCTGCTGGTTTCCGTTCCCTTCATTGTGTTCGGCAGCCAGGTTGTTCTGCGTCTTCTCGACCGATTCCCGATCATCATCTACTTCGGCGGTGGCTTGCTTGGCTGGATTGCCGGAGGCATGGTTGTTTCTGACGGCTACGTGGCGACACATTGGCCGGAATTCAGCTTTACTGCACACTACCCTGCTTGCGTAGGATTTGCTTTGATCGTTATCGTCGTTGGACACTTTCTTGCGAAAAAGAAGCGTGCGGAGCATGAGGCTCAACTTAAGCTCCACCAGGTGACGACTGCTGAACAGGATGTGCAGACGGACGAAGTCAAATAACCGGCGCAATGCAATTGAAAAGGGCGGCTTTAAAGCCGCCCTTTTCGTTATGTATTACGAACGGACAACATCTATAAAGCCTCCGCCAAGGCAGACGTCGCCTTGATAAAGCACGGCGCTTTGGCCAGGGGTCGCCGCCCACTGCGGTTCTTCGAATGCAAGTCGAAATTGATCGGCTGAGGAAGCGGCAATGCGGCAGGGGCCATCCTTCTGGCGATAACGAGTTTTGACCGTAACCGGTGACTGCGGGTCAGGCGCTGTGCCGGCAATCCAGCTTGGGTGGACGGCCACGATTTCGTGCGAAAGCAGCATCGGGTGATCGTGTCCCTGACAGACCCAAAGCGTATTTGTCGAAAGATCCTTGCGGGCAACGAACCAAGGTTCTCCTGTTGAATCGTGCATGCCGCCGATGCCGATGCCTTTGCGTTGCCCAAGCGTGTAAAAAGCAAGGCCAATATGTTCGCCGATCACTTTGCCATCGGGCGTCTTGATCGGACCAGGGTGAGTCGGCAGGTAGCGATTCAGAAACTCGCGGAAAGGCCGTTCACCGATGAAGCAGATGCCTGTCGAGTCCTTTTTGCGGGCGTTCGGCAGTCCTATTTCCTCGGCAATGCGCCGTACTTCGGTTTTGCAAAGATCACCTACGGGGAAAATCACGCGGGAGATCTGCTCCTGTGTGAGGCGGTGCAGGAAGTAGCTTTGGTCTTTGTTAGGGTCAATGCCACGCAGAAGCTCCGTGCGGCCGTCTGCGTCACGTCGAACACGAGCATAGTGTCCCGTTGCAATCCAGTCGGCCCCCATGTTCATGGCGTGATCAAGGAAGGCGCGGAATTTAATTTCAGCATTGCAGAGCACGTCAGGGTTGGGTGTGCGTCCGGCAGAATATTCGCGCAGGAAGTCTGAGAAGACGCGTTCCTTATATTCCTTCGCAAAATTGACCGCCTCGATGTCGATGCCTATGACATCTGCAACACTGGTCGCATCAATAAAATCCTGACGCGAGGAGCAGTATTCGCTGTCATCGTCATCCTCCCAGTTTTTCATGAAAAGACCGATGACGTCATAACCCTGCTGCTTTAGAAGATAAGCACTGACGGATGAATCAACGCCGCCGGAGAGCCCGACGACGACTTTCTGCTTGCTCATGAAGGGAATCCATAGAAAAATGAACGCTTTTGCCGAACCGGCAAGCGTATTTGTGACGGCATTTTAATCGGCGTGGCGGATAGTTTTCTGCATTCGCTGCAATGTTCGAAATCGGAGAAAAAAATGAAACTGACGGAAATGGCGGAAAAATCCCTGGTCCGTGCGAGGCGTGATGCCGAACGGTTCGGCATTGAAACCCTTTTTCTAAATGCGCCGATGCCGCAGGCGGCTGGCATCGATATGGTGGCTGCAGTCAGCGAGGCGGGCGGGCTCGGCGTTCTGCCTGCTGCTTTTCTGTCGGGTGAGGAAATAGTGCGGGCGGTTGCGGCAGTTCGCAAGAGAACAGCAAAGCCTTTTGCGATCAATCTGGCAATCCGGCCGCGCCGATATTCGAATGAGAAAGCGGCGCAAACGCTGTGGAACGGCCTTTCTGCACTTTTGGAAGAGCTTGGCCTTCCGACTCGCGCCGACGCCTACGATCTAACGGGCGCAAAAGTCATGCCGGATTTTGATGAGCAATTTGAGGCCATGCTGTCGGTCAAGCCGCATGCTGCAATCGCGACCTTTGGGGGCTTTCGGGAGCCAGAAGCGGATGCGTTGAAGGCCAATGGCATTTTGAACTTTGGTACGGCAACGACGCTTAAGGAAGCTAAAGTTCTCCGCAGCGCCGAGGTTGATGCTCTGATTATTCAGGGCGCTGCCGCTGGCGGCGTTCGCGCATCGTTTGAAAGTGCTGATTCTGTGCTCGACGATACTGCAGGTCTTGTTGAAGAAGCGGTTCGCGCCACTGGTTTGCCTGTTATCGCTTCAGGCGGTATTGCTGGAGCAACTTCCGCTGCTGCTGCGTTTCTGGCAGGCGCGAGCGGCGTGATGATCGGCACGGCGCTGCTCACCACAAACGAAAGTCTGTTGAAAGATCAAGCGCGCAGCGCCTGGCATTGGGCAGGCGCTGCTGATCTTGTTATGACCCGGGTCTTCAGCGGTCGGCTGGAGCGTGTGCTTCGATCTCCCATGACGGAGGCGCTCGAAACCTATGAAGCATGCGTGCCGCCCTGGCCGGCGCCGCTGGCGCTGTTTAAGCCAATATGGTCAAAAGCCGAGGCGCTTGGCCGCGATGAACTTGCCGTACTGCCGCTCGGACAGGCCGTCGGTCGAAGCGCCTGGATGCGGGTGAGCGAAGCATACGACGCCGTGGCCTCGCTCTTGCGCTAGCGCGGACTGTCTTGATCAATCTTTGCTTGACGCTAGAAGACGGATAACGCGATCTGCTGCTTCAACGATTTCGCCGCCGCGCAGCTTTCGGCCGCGTCGTGTTTCTTGGGCGCCGTCAACGAAGACGCCGCCCGATTGAATCATTTCTTTTGCCTGTCCGCCGGATTCGGCGATGCCGGCAGCTTTAAGGAGCGCGTCAAGCGTAATGAACTCGCCGCGAATGCAAAAAGTTTCCTGAGTGCTCATTTTTGTATCCAAGATACGGCTTCCCCGAGCGTTTTCCTTATGTTGAATCAAATCTATGGCGTGAAAAAGCGGGGCGGATAGAGCCGATGAAGTGACAGAATTCAACATTCTGTCATTATCGCTTTCCCGCGGTTTCGAACAAGAGCAGCTTTAGCGTTCATACTCGAAGCGCGCGCGAGAGAGCGAGAATTATTCGATTCTTATCTCCCAGAAAATGATTGCTTCATTCGCCCTTATTCTGGGCTTTCAAGTCATCGGCGAAGCATTGAGCCGCTTTTTTTCTCTTCCTGTTCCGGGGCCTGTGCTTGGCATGGTGCTGATGCTTTTTGCCTTTTTCCTGAAGGACAACCTCGTCGACAGCATTCGACCAACCGCCGGCGTACTGTTGGCAAACATGTCGCTTCTCTTCGTGCCTGCAGGTGTCGGCATCATGCGTCACGGAGAGCGATTTATGAACGAAGGCATTGGGATTGTTGTTACGATTCTGGCGTCAACGTTGATAGCCATGGCTGTTTCAGGCTATGTGATCCTGCTCGTGCAGAAGGCGCTCAAAATTCAGGATGAGGAAGAGGAGTGAATCATGGCAGACCTTCAGACGCTTTTTGCTTCTCTATCGACGAGCAGTTCTTTTTGGCTGGCGCTCACGCTGGGCTTTTACGCGATCGGCCAATTGATCTTCAAGGCGGCAAAGTTCAATTTGCTCCTCAGTCCGATCATTACGGCTGTTGTCTGTCTCATTGCCGTGCTTTTGTTGACGGGCGTGCCCTATGAAACTTATTTTTCGGGAGCAAGCTTTGTTCATTTTTTGCTGGGTCCCGCAACGGTGGCGCTTGCTGTTCCGCTTTATGAACAGCGCCGCAGACTTGCCAGACTTTGGCTGCCGCTGGCATGCGGACTAATTGCAGGTTGTGCTGCCGCAATCGTTTCGGTTGTTCTCATCGGCGCTGCCTGCGGGCTGTCGGCCGAGACGCTTCTCTCCATGGTGCCGAAGTCTGTTACGACGCCGATTGCCATGGGAATATCCGAACACTTGGGCGGGATGCCTGATCTCACTGCTGCACTTGTTGTGATGACAGGCATTTCGGGCTCGATCATTGCGAGACCCTTTTTCCGGCTCATTCGTTTCCGCTCCGATACGATTTGCGGAATTGCGCTTGGTCTTTCTGCGCACGGCATGGGAACGGGCGCAGCGTTTCAGATCAGCAATCGGGCTGGCGCTTTTGCCGGCCTTGCCATGGGCATTTGCGGCGTGATTTCCGCTTTCATGGCGCCCTTTGTCGCGATTCCGCTCATGAAGCTGATAGGGTATTGAAAAACAAAAGGAACGGAAGCGCTGATCGCTCCGTTCCTTTGTAAATCTCTAGAATTTGCAGCCGCTAGACCATGTCCTTCAGTTCGCGGCGCAGAATTTTGCCGACGGCGGTTTTCGGCAGACTGTCAGCAAAAACAATCACGTGTGGCATCTTGTAGCCGGTCAGCTGCGTGCGGCAGTATTTCTTAACGTCGTCAACTGTAAGGTTGGGGTCCTTTTTCACAATGACGGCCTTAACAGTTTCTCCTGACTTGGCGGAAGGAACGCCGACGACGCCGACTTCTAGGACACCGGGCATTGAAGCGATAACGTTTTCAACTTCATTCGGATAAACATTGAAGCCCGAAACCAAGATCATGTCCTTCTTGCGGTCTGTGATGGAAATGATGCCCTTGGCGGTCATGTGGCCGACGTCGCCGGTGCGAAGCCATCCATCCCGCATTACGTTGGCGGTTTCCTCAGGTTTTTTCCAGTAACCGAGCATTACCTGCGGGCCGCGCACGCATATTTCACCTGTATAGGGCGTAGGATCTTCGCCTTCGGGCACAACGCCGAGATCGCGGAAGCCGTCGCCGCGGATTGAAACTTCGGTCGAAGGCAACGGAGCGCCGACGGAACCGTCCCAAGGCGCATTAGGAATGTTTCCGCAAACGGCTGGACTGCATTCAGTGAGGCCATATGCTTCAAGAATGTTGCAGCCGGTTTGTGCCTTCCAGGTTTCGGCTACAACACGCTGAACTTGCGTGCCGCCGCCAGCAGTCATCTTGAGACGTGAGAAGTGGTGGGATTTGAAGCGCTCGTTGCGAAGCAGTGCGGCAAAAAGGGTGTTGACACCAATAATGACTGAAAAATCCCATTTGACGCATTCTTTCGCAAGACCGTCAATATCGCGTGGGTTCGTGATGAGCACCATCGTCGAACACCAGTGCGTAAAGACGAGCGTCGCTGCGAGCGAAAAGATGTGGTAAAGGGGAAGCGCCGTCATGACGACTTCTTCGCCTTCCTTAAATGCAGCGGAAATCCAGGCGCTGATTTGCGTAATGTTGGCGACCAGGTTTCTGTGCGTAAGCTCAGCACCCTTGGCAATGCCCGTTGTGCCCCCTGTATATTGCAGGAAGGCAATATCGGTGTTTTGGATGGGAACGGGCTTGAAAGCGGTTGAGCTGCCGATTTCGAGCGCTTCGCGGAAACCCACGGCCTGCGGAATCGAATAGGGCGGCACCATTTTTTTCACCGAACGGACAACGAAATTCACAATTTGCCGCTTCGGGAAGGGGAACAGGTCGCCCACGGCCGTTGTGATGACGTCCTTGCAGGCCGTTCCGCCGATGGCTTGTTCCAGTGTTTTGGCAAAATTCTCGATGATTACGATCGCTTTGGCGCCCGAATCGCGAAGCGTATGGTTGACTTCCCGAGCCGTGTAAAGCGGATTGACGTTCACAACGATCAGACCTGCACGAAGAATGCCGAAAACTGCGACGACATATTGCAGCAGATTCGGCATCATGACAGCAACGCGGTCGCCAGGCTTCAGGTCTGGTCTTGATTGAAGATAGGCGGCAAACTGCTTGCTGAGCTCAACCGTTCGACGGTAACTGAGCCCGACGCCCATGTTCGTGTATCCGATGCGATCGGGAAACTTGCGGGCCGCCTCGTCCAGAATGGCGGGAATGCTCGGATAAAGATCCGGGTCAATTTCATGCGGAACGCCCTCAGGGTAGGCGGAGAACCAAGGAAATTCAGACATAAGCAAGTGCAGGCGCAACGCGCTGCGGCGGCGCAGTTTTTTGTTAAGGCTCGCAGTTTAGCCGAATCCGCCGCAGCTTCCGAGTATTGAACTAAGGGATTTCTAGAAAATTCATATAAAAAAAGACGCCGGCAATCCTGACGGCGTCAAAGCAAACTTAATTTGCTGCGATTGGATTTAGGCGTTAAGCGTTAGGCAGTGACGTGCATATTCCTTGACGTCGTCCCAATTCGTGTAGTCGACGATGGCTGTCGGATCCGTCGGTCCCTTCGTCATCTTCATGATCATCTGAATGGCCATGGTTTCGTACCAATTCCAATTCGGATAGTCGACCTTGCCGGCAAAACAGTGCGCATCCTTCGGCTTCCAAGGATTGGTTTCAAGGAACTTGCGCGTGTAGACGTTGCCTTCGATCGTGCACTTGGCTGGGGTGCGGGCAACGACGGAAACCGAGAAAAAGCTGTTGGCTTTGGCGTCAAGCACCGACTTGTACTTATTCACGAAAGCGCGGAAAGACTTGTGGAATTTGCCGTAGATGACGGGGGCGCCAGCAATGACGAGGTCATACTTGTTCCAGTCGAGCCCTTCGCGGTCTGCTTCAAGAACGGTCATAAGGTCGGCCTGGTTGCCTTCGGCGATGACCGTCTCCCAAATTCGACGGGCGATTCGGGCAGTATGGCCGCCGTGACTGTAGTAGAGAACCAGAACGGATTTCATCGATTTTTCTCCATGTGGCGCATGACCGCTCCCAGCGGCTTCATGCGGGCCGAAGGTTGTCTTTTTCTGCGGTTTCGTACGAAAAAAGCCGCAAAAGTATTCGTCGGGAATAATTGTAAAGTTTGCCGCAGACCGGCGTTGCAAAAGTGGTGGCGCAGCCAACTTCGCAGGTTATCTTAACGGGCTGCGCTTCTTTTTGTCTTAAGAGAGATAAAGCAACCGCGGCGATCCTGAGATCGTGTAATGGAAAAAAAAGGCTGCATCGACGCGGCGGATAAAAATGTCGGTGTAAAATCCGCAGATCGCCGCAATGCCGCTTTGGGGTGCAGCGGCGACGAAAACGTCTGCGTCCAGCCGGCGGCTCATCGCAAGGGCAATTTGTCTTTAGGTAGCTCACCCGAGCGTCTGAGTGAGCCGCTCGCTTTGTGAGCGGCGTGTCGACCGAAGAGCAAACAGGCGCGCCGAAAGCATTGCCGCCATTGACGCGGCATTACTCTTTTATTCAATACAACCGAAAGATTTATGGCAAAGGAAGATCTCATCGAGATGACGGGGCAGGTTCTGGAAGTCCTTCCGGACGCTCGTTATCGCGTGAAGCTTGATAATGGGCACGAACTTGTGGCGTATACCAACGGCAAAATGCGCAAGCACCATATTCGCATTCTTGCCGGCGACCGCGTTTCGCTCGAACTTTCGCCTTACGATCTGACGAAGGGCCGCATCACCTTCCGCCACATCGAAGGGCGTCCTCCCGTTTCGAATCAGAACCGCCGCCGCTAATCGGTGAGTCGGCAATCAGATAAAGCTGCGATCAGCTTCTAGGCGTCTGATAAAAAAAACCGCTTGTTGTTTGAGCAAGCGGTTTTTTTCATTGGTTCAAGATGCTCGGACTAAGTTAGAACGCATCCTTAAAGGTAATAAAGAAAATGACCGTGAGGTGATAAAACACCGGCGCGGCGAAAGTCAGCGGTGCAAGTCGGGCAAGCAGGCCGCGCGTGATGTAAATGTCGCCTTCGCCGGCAAGGCGTTCTGCTCCCATGCTGCGTCGGACGCAATTAAACACGAGATCGCCGAGCACGCCAGAAATCACGATGGCAAGTGCCATCAAAAGCGCCTGCCAGAAACGGAAGGGCGTTATCCAGTACATGGCGGCGCCGGCGAGAAAGCCGCAGCAGCACCCGGCGGCCGTGCCTGCCACTGTACGACCTGCGTTGAAGCCGAGCGATTTCTTGCCGATCATTGAGCTCAGGATCGCAGCGGAGAAGTCCGAAACGAAAATGACGAGCAGGAAAAAGAGCATCAGAAGCGGTCCTGACGAACTGTACCTGGTGAGGTCAAGCATGGCGATGGCAGGTGCATGGCTGACGCAATAAACACATAGCATGATGCCCCATTGAACTTTAGCAACGCGTTCGAGGTAGCGGTCTGTGTCCTTGGAGAGCGCTGTGACGACAGGCAACGCCAGGAAGAGATAAACAGGGATAAAAAGCGTATAGATTTCAGGGAGATCAAAGCCAATTGCGACGTATTGCACTGGTATTGCGAGATAGAACGCGATTACAAGCGCATAGTGATCGGTCGATTTAGTTGGCGTAATGGCAATGAACTCGCGCAGCAGAAAGAAGCTTATGAGCGCAAAGAAGACAAGAAGCGTCGGAATGCCGACTGCAAAAGCAATCGTGAAAACGACAATGAGCCACCACGCCATGCGCACGCGCGAATTGACGATTTGCAGGCGGAAGCGTTGCTGAAGGTTGGCGACGCGCTTGCGGGCCCATTGTCCGTAAAACGTGCCGCCGGCGGCGATAAGCGAGAGGCCGACGAGCAAAATGACGTACGCCTCTTGAATAGTGAATCCGAGTCTCATGCGTTGGCCAATGAAATGACGGCGTTACGCGCGCGGTTGAGAAAGTCGTCCTTGAGGTCTTCCGGCGAGTGTTCCAGCGGTGCGCCAAAGCGAACGGAGCAAACCGTAGGAACCGGAATAAGAACGCCCTTGGGCATGGCGCGGTGAAGATTTTCAATATAGACGGGTATCAGTTCGACATCAGGGAACTCCCGCATCAAGCGCCAGATGCCCGATTTGAACGGGCTGGGAAGCGGTTGAGGACGCCGAGTGCCTTCAGGAAAAATAATGAGGGAATCGCCTTGAGCGAGCGCTTCGCGCAGCGGATCAAGCGGATTGGCGTGCTCCGTGCGGCGGCGGTCAACCAAGACTGCGTGAAGCTCGTCGACCGCAATGCGGCGCCGAATCCCGGTTTCCCAATAGTCTTTTGCCGCCACAGGGCGCACATGCGGCCGCAGCGCCGGGGGCAACGAGGCCCAGATGACGATCGTGTCGAGATGACTCGTGTGATTGGCAAAGTAGATGCGCTGTCTGGCTGAAGGCGCACACCCCTGCCAATGCGGGTACGCGCCTACAAGCAGGCGCGTCAGCCACACGATGGGGGTCATGAGCTTGAAGGAATTGAGCACGCTTTTACCCGTGGTTCAGTAGATGATTGACGCTCATTATAGGAGTCATGACGTTAGCTTCGCGCGGTCACTCGAAAGCGGTGCCGCCTACCGTAAGCGCATCAATGCGCACGGTTGGCATGCCGACGCCCACTGGTATTTGCTGGCCGTCCTTGCCACATTGACCAGTACCGTCATCGAGTGCGAGGTCGTTGCCGATTAATTTAATCTGCTGAAGCGCTGTTTTACCGTCTCCGGAGAGCATGGCGCCTTTCACGGGGCGGGTGAGCCTGCCTTGTTCAATCAGCCAGGCTTTTGACATGTTGAAGACGAACTGGCCGTTCGTGATGTCAACTTGTCCGCCATTGAAATTTTCTGCATAAATCCCGTATGGCACGGAGGCTATGATCTCTTCGCGCTCGTAGCGGCCTGGCAACATAAAGGTATTGGTCATCCTCGGCATCGGGAGTGAAGCGAAGCTTTCTCTTCGTCCGTTTCCTGTGGAGGACCGCTTCAAAAGCATCGCATTGGCGAGATCAAGCATGGTGCCAACGAGCCGGCCGTTGTCGATCAGAACGTTGCGTGATGTCGGCGTGCCTTCATCGTCAAAAGCGAGTGAGCCACGCCTGCCAACCAGCGTGCCGTCGTCGACAACAGTGACGCCCGCAGCAGCAACACGCTCGCCGAAGCGGTTGGAGAATGCTGAAGTGCCTTTGCGAATGAAGTCGCCTTCCAGGCCGTGGCCGACCGCTTCGTGCAAGAGAATGCCCGGCCAGCCGGAGCCGAGCACAACGGGGAAAATGCCGGCAGGCGCGGGTGAGGCTTCAAGATTGTGCAAGGCTTCTTCGACGGCCTGATGAACCCAGCGTTCAACGCGTTCTTTCGTGAAGTGCCTCAGATCCGAGCGACCGCCGCCGCCAGCTGTGGCGCGTTCACGGCGTCCATTCTTTTCCACGGTAACAGTTATGGACAGGTAGCTCATCGGGCGGATGTCGCCCAAATGCCGTCCGTCCAGGCCTCGGACAAGCACTGCATCGCGTTCGGTTTGATATGAGACCAGCACGTCCGTTACGGCGCGATCAAGCGCTCGTGCGTACCGGTCGACGGATTCGAGCAGCGCTATCTGACGTTGCGACGCCGCTTCATCGAATTCATTGCGCATGCAGGCGCACTCATAAAGTGAATGGCGCACGGCGGGAGCTGAATGGGGCAGACAGCTCACTTCAGCGGCGCCGGTTGCCGTCATCGTGCCTGCAGTCCGTGCAGCGCGCAGAAGCGCCGTTTTCTCAAGAGAATTTGAATAAGCCAGGGATGCGCGTGAGCCGACAACGGAGCGCAGGCCTGCGCCTCTGTCTATTGTGAAGCTGCCGCTCTTGACGGCGCCTTCTTCCAGGAGCCAGTCGCGAGAGATCGTTTCCTGCAGATAGATGTCTGCCCAGCTCACGTTGCCGCGCGCCAGTACAGACATGACGCGGTCGAGCGCTGCACTGTCAAGGCCTGCAGGCGCAAGCAGAATGCTTTCTGCCGCGATCTGCGGATCATTTCCATCCAAATGCATTGCAGCAGATTCAGTAGAGCTCTCGCCCGTCAAGCGCCGGCAGCATGGTGCGAACGTTGGTAATAAGTCTCGGATCAATGTCGCCGATCACAATGCCTTCGCCCGTAGGCAGTTCGCTAACCATGTTGCCCCAGGGGTCGATGAGGCGACTGTGTCCCCAGGTTCTGCGGCCGCATTCATGTTCACCGCCTTGTGCGGCGGCAGCGACGTAGCATTGATTTTCAATGGCGCGGGCAGCCAGCAGGGTTGCCCAATGCGCACGCCCTGTTGTTTCGGTAAAGGTTGCAGGCAGCAGCAATAGGTCGCAGGCTCCAAGGCTGCGATAGAGCTCAGGGAAACGCAGATCAAAACCGAGAGAAAGGCCTACGCGCAACTCGAGTCCGTCCCAGGTTGCAAGACGGAAGCTGACAGGGCTTTTGCCGGCGAGAACGTAGCGGGATTCGTCATAGGCTTCTTCATTGCCGCGGTGATAGCGGAAACGGTGAATTCGATCGTATCGCGCCGCTGTTTCACCGTTGGGATCGTAGACGATGCAGGCGTTGTAGAAATGCGTGTTGTCTTCGCCTTGAATTGGGATCGAGCCAGCGCAGATCCATGCGTTGTAGCGCATTGCCGCCGTGCGGATTGCATCCTGAATGGGACCGTCGTTGAAGCGTTCCGCGATCGAAAGAAGCGACTGATCGTCGCTTGCGACGCGGGCAAAGTGCTCCGGCAGAACAATGAGCTGCGCGCCGGAATCAGCGGCGGCGCTGATCAGCTTCAGCGCGTGGAGGACATTTTCTTCCGGGTCGAGGCCGGAAACCATTTGACAAGCGGAAATGCGCATTCGAGTTCTTCTAGTCTTATCGGAAAACGCCGGCGGCAACAGAGTGCTTCAGATGCGCGCTGCGGCAAAGTTTTGCAATTTTAGTTTTTCTGACTCGCCGCGTCTTTTTGTGACTGGGCGCGTGAGAGCTTCTTCACTTCGGGAGCGTCGTAGGTACCCTGAATGACGTACTCGGAGCTGAGAAACTTCGATATCTGATTCTTAAGCACGAGTTGCGCAACGAGCGTGCCGATGCCGACGGCTGGGTTGGCAATTGCAAGCGCCACGGAAGCGCCTTCGGCATTGATGCTCGGCAGCACAAGCGCGCGAAGATCGAGAACTTCGTTGACAAGATCGATGTCTCCGCCGATCAGCACCGTGGCAGCACTTCCGATTAAGGAGGTTTTGTCTGTATGGAGCATGCCGTTGGCAATCGATGCCGTCGTTGCGATCGAGTCAAAGCCGAAGCCTCGGCCGGCAACGTCTCGGAAGTCGAGCGTCAGTCGGCGAAGCAGATGCTGCATCGATAGAAGGCTCAGAATGCGCCCGGCACCTGGCTCCACTTGAACGAGCTGTCCAGCGCCAGTTCTGCCGGTGATTTCGCCGTTGAGCGTTTCGAAATTAAAGTCGATCGGCATGCCTTGCCATTCTGCTTTGAGACTGAGCGACCCTGGCGCATCATGAACAACGTCGACGACGTCAAGGTTCTGCAGCACAACGCCCATGCTTCGGATGTCCGCTTCCAGCGCAAGAGCGCTGGTGCCAGCAGGGTTCTTTGCGCCGCCGCTCAGCCAGCGGCCGGTGCCGGAGAGAGTGCCGCCGGGATTGCGGATCGCAAAATGGTCGATCCGCCAGGTGTTGCGGCCGTTTTCCTTGCCGTTATAGGCTTTGGCTTCGATTTTCCCGATGTTTCGTTTGCCGATTCTCAGATCATCAATTACAACGTCGAGGTTGGGCAGCCAATTGCGCGGCGCGGATGCAATGTCTTCGCCGACTGCACTTTCGAATGTTTGCGGCAGATGAAGCCGAAGAAGCTTCATTGAAAGACTTGGCTGTTCGTTCTCTCGAGCTGGTTCTGAGAATTCAATCTGCCCGGAGGCGGCATCCGACTGCAGCCGCACGTGCCAAATCCGGCCGATGTGTCGCAGCGTCGAGTCGATGTTCGAGAAGACTTCTCCGTCATATCGAAGTGTGTTGGTTTGAAGCGTTACGCTTGAAAGTTGAGAAACGAACTCGCCTTTAAGTGCCGCAAGCACTTCTTCCTTGCTGGCGGCATAGCGCGCGCCTGTATCGGCTGAAGAGAAAATTTTCATCCAGGCGTCGACGTCCATGTCCGGCGAAGCTATGGCTATGTCGAATCCGGTCGGCTTTGGGGCCGCATTCATGCCAATGCCGATGCTGCCGGATGCAGGCAGCAGAACTGAAGATTTGCGTCCCTTTTCCGTGCGCTCTTTTTCGCTGAAGCGCATGTTTAGGCTGCCTCTGTTTTCGAGCGAAATAAGGAGACGGCGATCGGCGCTGCCTTCGGGCGACCACTCAAACGAAACAGGCCAGTGCGCATCAGCTTCTTTGCTGAAGGGAGCAGGTAGTCCAAGTTCGAGACCCTGAAGATTGCTGGATCCGCGCAAAACCCAGCGCGACGGATTTTGGAAGGGCAGTTCCAGTTCGACAGCGGCGTCAGCATAGCCTTTTGCTTTTGCAAAAAGAGGCTCGGTCCATGGCAGGTCAAGCATGCGGTTGCCGTCTTCGGGGAGAAGCCGGCCTTTTATCGAAAGCTTCAAAATGTCGTTATTCGTGGTGACGCCGATAGAGAGCGGTTTGCCGGCGAGTTCTCCTGCAACCGCAGAACGCGCATGCACGCCATCGTTGTCGAAGCGCAGTGATCCCGTAAGTTTTTTTGCTGCAGGCAGCATTGGCAAATAGCGGAATTCGGCGTTTTTAAGCGTGCTTTCAACGGAAAAACGCGTTTTGCCAGGGTCATCAAAAGGAAGCTCAATAGAAAGGAGACTGGTTTGCTTGCCTTTGCCATTGCTCTGCAGAAAGCTGTCGCCGAGAACTTCGCGCAGGAATGGCGCGGTGTTGATGTAGGCGATAGCGTTGTTTAAGTCGCCGTCGATGCGGCCTGTGACGGTGAGCTTTGCATCTTTGCCAACGTAGGAAGGAATTTCGACGCGCACATTGGAGGCAGTGAGATGCTGCGATTCGGCGCTCTTTCCCGTAATGAGCATTCGGTTGCCTTCAAATAGAAGGTGAGCATTGATGTTGCGAAGCACAGGCCAATGCTCGGCCGCGACAAATTTGCCACGCTTAGTCATCCGGTGAGACGGCATGAAGTCAAGCTGACCGTCCGTGACATCGGCTTCTATTTTGAAAAGACCTTCGCCCTTGTGTTCTCCATCCCAAGGAAACTGGTCCAGTTCGCCGCGGACAACCCAAGTGCCATTCGAACCCTTGCCCGCAAGAACGGCTGCTTCGACATAGTTAAGGGCAACGCTTCCGATGGCATTGGGCAGATACTTATGCACGGATTCACCTCGAGCGGTCAGAATTTGCCCCCCAATGTCAATAGTGCCGGCTCCACTGGTAGCCTCCCAGGTGCCTGAGCCAGTTGCTGTGGCATCGGCATTCTTAACCCGAATGTCCTTGAAGGAGAGCTTCAGCGTTGGTTCGGTTCGAATATGAATGTTGCCGGTGATGCTGTCGAAGTTGAGCTTCGGTTCGCGAAACACGCCAGGGAAAGTAAGTTGCGTAACGTATGAGTTTAGGGTGAGGTCGAATTCGCCAGGGCGCGAAGAAGCGACGGCGCCCGAAAGATTGCGGAAGCCAGGTATGTCGTCTTCGCCTGAGGGCAATGTGAGGCCGGTAAAGCCGCCGTTGAAGCTCCAGTTGGCTGGATTGGCAAAGTCGCCGCGAACGCTTGCCGCAACATTTCGAAGCATGCCTGAGGCAGGTTTCGTTTTGAGAAAGCGACGAGCGTTCTCGGGAATCGGCAGCGAAGACGACAGTTGAGAGAGCGTGTCGATCGAAATTTCAGAAGCGGAAAAGCGGCAGCCGAGAAGGCGGCCAGCGGCATCAGCATCGCAGGCGCCGCTCAACTCGGCAGGTCCGAAGCGCAGTTTTTTCGAATCTGAGAAGCTGAGAGAACGGGCTTTGACGACATGCGTGCCGGTGCCGTTGTTTTCATAGGTAAAACGGCCGCTCAGCTGGGAAAGCCGAATGGGTGATAGCGCTTCGTCAAAGCGCGCTGCCACGTGTCCGAGCGCAAGGTCTGCGGTTGCCGAGGAAATCCGGCCGTTCTCAAACGAGACCCATGCGCGCAAAGCACCCTCGCCTGAACGTGCGAAGCGTGAGAGGCCAATGCGGCGCATCAGGTTGGCGCCGTTGATGCGATCTGAATGAAAATAGCCTTCGCCCTTCCAGGTGAGCGGACTGTCGTTGCGGGAGAGCAGATTCTTTTCGATTCTGGCTTTGGCTTCGAAATGCTTGATCGTGTCTCCCTCAAGCAGCGTAGCGCGAACGCCTGCCCGCCAGTCGAGAAGGCTCTGATCGAAAACTGCTTCAGCATTCCTGATGATGATGGGCTGAGGATTCGAAAGCGTTTCGTCTATGTAAGTGAAGGTGCCGTTTTTAAGAATGAGCTGATCCTGGCCGAGCAGCCAGGAAGTGAAAGGCTGCCGCGCTCGGGCATCGTCGGTCTCATCACTTTTATCGTCTGTGGCGTCGATGATGAAGCCGGCGACGTCAAATTTGTACTGGCTGAGTCGCCGTACGGTAAGCGTCGGCGATGAGATGACGAGTGCATGAAACCGCGGCTCGAGGTGCCAGAGCGAGGACCAGGAAAACTCTGCCTCCACTTTGGGTAGCGTCAGCGAAACAGGGCCATTCGGACGAGAGAGCGTCGCGTTCTTAAGGACTATCGTGGGGCGGATGAGATGAAAGCCGCCGTCGATTTCTTCGGCTTCCACAACAACGCCGAACGCATCTGCAAAAAGCTGCTCGAGCGCTTCGCGATGCTCGTTGAGCTGCGTCGTAACGAACCAGCGCGTTGCAAGCACAATGATGCCGGCAACGAAGTAGAGCGTTATTAGGATCGTCCAGATCAGGTGAAAGCGCGCATCAGGCTCTCCGGGACGCCGCGCCCTTCGCGAATACTCACCATAGCGCTTGACGTAGAAATTCATGCCGGCCCGACGGAAAGAGAACGAATCATTTAGACCTTCTATTCTAGAGATCGTGGCGCTTTTATTTTGATGCCTGCCATGGGATCAGTACTTTGAGGAGCAGAGAAGAGGCACGTAAAATTGAAACGCTTTGCAATTTTCGCTTCCAGAGGAGTGAGTCGATGGCGACGCCCGAGTTGACTGAAGTGATCCGGTATTCTCCTTTTGTCCGCAGATCGCTCAAAGCGATGCTGCCTATGGGCGAAGACGGGGAACGCGAGGCCCTTTTCGAGAAGCTGTGCGCTGGGCCCTGGACGGCGGAGGCGATTCGGGCGAAGCTGACGGGCATCTCTGATGCAGATGCGCTCGGACTTGCGCTTCGAAAGCTGCGCCGGGAGATTGTCGTCGGACTTGTTGGCCGAAATGCATCCGGCCGTTGCGGGTATGACGAAGTGGTTTCCGTCATGACGAGCTTTGCTGAGGCAGCCGTTTCGACGATGACAAGCGTGCAGTCGCGGCTTCTTGCCGCACGTCACGGCGTGCCTTACGGCGAATCATCTGGCAAGCCGCAGGATTTGCTGGTGGTCGGCATGGGCAAGCTTGGCGGAGCAGAGCTCAACGTATCGTCTGACATCGATCTTGTGTTTCTCTACGGGGAAGACGGAGAAACCCGCGCAACGGCGGAATATCCGCAGGCCTCACGTTTTCTTTCGAATGCAGAGTTTTTCTCGCGGCTTGCCAAGCGCATCATTCCAGCTCTCAATGAAATAGAGGGGCCTGGTTTCGTTTTTCGGGTTGATATGCGGCTGCGGCCGAACGGCGATGCTGGGCCGATTGTCTGCTCGAACGACATGCTTGAGGAATATCTTTATTCTCAGGGTCGAGACTGGGAGCGATTTGCCTGGTTGAAGGGCCGCATCGTGAATGAACCGGTTTTCACCGATCCTGAGTGCTTTGCCACACAGTCGGGCGAGGTCCGTTCGCTGGTCCGGCCCTTTGTCTTCAGAAAATATTTGGATTTCGGAGCCATCTCCTCGCTGACCAAACTGCACGAAATGATCCGTTTGGAAACGGACCGCCGCGAGCAAATTCGAGCGAGAGAGGGCGTCAACGTCAAGCTCGGGCGCGGAGGGATACGCGAAATCGAATTCATCGTGCAGACACTGCAGGTGATTCGCGGCGGGCGAGATCCTGCGCTTCGCGGCAGAAGCACGCTGCCGATGCTCGATGCGCTTGCCGCAAACGGCGGCATTGCTTCAGAAACTGCACAGGCGCTCAAGCGGCATTACGTGTTTCTGCGAAATGTCGAACACGCGCTTCAGTATGTAGACGACCAGCAGACGCAATGGTTGCCGCGAAGTGGTGATGCTCTGGAATCAGCGGCAGCGCTTCTCGGGCAATCGCCAGAGGCGCTATGGAGCGAAGTCGAAAGCGTCCGAGAGTATGTGGCGAAAGCCTTCGACAGCATCTTCAAGGTGAATGAGGCCAAATCCGAAACCGACGAGCATGCATGGCCCGTTGGCTGGGCTTCAGGGACGTCGAGTGCGAAGGCGCTGCTCGCGAAGAAGCTGGGAGATCTGGGCTATGACGCAGCAGATCTCGATGAATACGTTGCACGGATCTGTGCGCTTGTGTCAGGCCGCTTTGCGAGCATGGTTTCCGAGGAAGCGCGCACTCGCATGCGCAAGCTCGTGCAGTTCGTCTGCGAGAAGGTGCCTGACTGGCGCACCGGCGGACAGACGCGGATGGTGTCGTCCGACGAACTGCTTTCTCGGTATCTTCGGCTTTTGGAAGCCATTGCTGGCCGATCCACCTATGTGGCGCTTCTTTATCAATATCCGAGTGCAGCCGAACGCGTCGGCCGCGTGCTTGCCGCTAGTCGATGGAGTGCCGACTATATTGTGCGGCACCCGATCGTGCTCGACGAGCTTGTTGATGCACGAAACGTTGAAATGGACGATTTCACGCCCGTTGACTGGAGCCGGTGGCAGGAACGTCTGCGCATGAGTCTCGAGCAGACGGATGGTGATCAGGAGCGGCAGATGAACATTCTTCGCGACATGCATCATGCCGCAGTGTTCCGGCTCCTGGTGGCTGATCTTGACGGACGATTCACCGTCGAACGTCTGGCCGATCAGCTGTCCGCGTTGGCAGATGCGGCGATCGCGCAGGTGCTCGAGCTCGCTTGGCAGACCATTGTGAAGGATCCGGAGAATCATCCGCAATTTGCCGTCATCGGCTACGGCAAGCTGGGCGGCAAAGAACTTGCCTATGCCAGCGATCTGGACTTGGTGTTTCTCTATGACGACGATAAGCCAGAAGCTTCGGTGAATTACAGCAGGCTCGTGCGCCGCATGATGAGCTGGCTGACCGTGCAGACGTCTTCCGGAAAGCTGTTTGATGTTGATCTGCGCCTTCGTCCCAACGGCGAAAATGGACTGGCGGTTTGTCCCTTCGAAATGTTCTGCCGATATCAGGAAAATGCCGACGGCAACGGCGCCTGGGTTTGGGAGCATCAGGCGCTTACGCGCGCACGCTTTGTTGCCGGAGATGCCGAACTAGGCCGACGGTTTGAGGCTGAGCGAGAAAAAATACTGTCGATGCCTCGCGATGAAGCTGCGCTGCGCTCAGAGATCATAAAAATGCGCGCAAAAATGCTGGAGGGCCACAGGAACAGAACGAAGTTCTTTGATATCAAGCACGACCGAGGCGGCATGGTCGATGTGGAGTTCGTCGTTCAGTTTCTCGTTCTGGCGCATGCGAGCAAGGAGCCGGCGCTGCTCAATAATTTCGGCAACATCCTGCTGCTCGAAATGAGTGCTCGCTCAGGCTTCATCAGTCAAGCGACGGCTGAAAATGCAGTCAAGGCGTATCGTCGCTATCGTGCGCTTCAGCATGAAATTCGCCTCAATGCCGGTGAGGGCGCGCCCGCCCGCGTTCCTCCCTCGATTGTTGAGGGTGAGCGCCTTGCAGTCGAGCAGCTGTGGCGGGAGGTTTTCGACACCGATGCCCCGCAGCGAGCAGAAACGTCGTAGCTGTTTTGTTTGCGTCGGCATGAGCGTGTTGAGGCGCACGGGCAAGCACGCATTCTGTTTCTAAAATGGAGCGTTCTTTTGTTCAAGGCCAAATCCGAAAACGCCATATGCCGATTACTACTTCAGACTATCAGGCGCCGGGCTGGTGTCCAGGCGGCCATCTGCAAACGGTTATCCCCGCCCGGCTGACCCCAAAGCCGGATGTCAAGTACCGAAGGGAAATCGTTCGGACGCCCGACGACGACATCGTTGCCTGGGATTGGGTCGATCCGGCAAATCCTGCCCCGGAAACGCCGGTTCTGGTGCATTTTCATGGTCTTGAAGGCGGCAGTGACAGCCACTATGCACTATCGCTCATGAAGACCTGTCAGGCGCGAGGATGGCGAGGCGTTGTTGCGCACTTTCGAACCTGCGGCGGCCTTATGAACATTAAGCCGCGGGCCTATTTTGCGGGCGACAGCGAGGACTGCAGCTGGGTGCTCAAGACCGTTCGGTCGCGCTTTCCGAAAGCGCCGATTTATGCCGTCGGCGTCAGCCTCGGCGGCAACCAGATAGCGAAGTGCCTCGGAGATTTCGGCCAGAGCGCTTCGCAGTTTGTTGATGCGGCTGTGGCGGTTTGTGCGCCGATCGATCTTGTAGCCGGCAGCGAGCGGCTGACAAAGGGTGTGAATATTCTCTACGCAAACATGTTTCTTTCGACGCTCAAGGCGAAATTGGAGGAAAAGGCGCGCCAATATCCTGATCTTTTCGATATGGCAAAGGTGAAGCAGGTTCAAAACATGTATGATTTCGACGACATGTACACGGCGCCTGTTCATGGCTATCCATCGGCCATGAAATACTGGCAGGACTGCTCGGCCAAGCCTGTTCTCTGCGATGTCCGCGTGCCGCTTTTGCTTTTAAATGCGAGAAACGATCCGTTTCTGCCCGCCTGGACGCTGCCCGATGAGGCTGGCATCAGTCGTGCTGTGACTGCCGATTTTCCGCAGGAAGGCGGTCATGTGGGTTTCCCGGAGGGCCGGAAATTTCCAGGCGATCTTGAGTATCTCCCTCGTCGTATCATGCATTTCTTCGACGCCGGCAGCTGAACCGTCTGCTTTGGGTGTCGCCCCTTGAACCCTTGGATGCGGCGGCTGACTGCGCTGCCGGTGTCCGGAGATTCTTCATGCTGCAGAACATGCGATTGTCGGCCGTCGGTTTGGCGTGCCTAATTCTTTTCATTCTCACAATTCCCGCGGGCAATTGGTTTGTGACGAATGTGGGTCTGGTATGTGAGCCAGACGGCCCCTGTCTGATTCCTGTCTGGCCCGGCATCATGTCGCCTTCGGCGGTGCTGCTTGCCGGTTTTGCCCTCGTATTGCGGGATGCCGTGCAAACGTTGCTTGGCAATCGATGGACGATCGTCGCGATCGTAGCGGGTGCTGTGATATCCGCGTGGCTTGCCGAGCCGCAGATTGTGATTGGATCGACGGCAGCGTTCTTCTTTTCTGAGCTCGCCGACTTTGCGGTTTATACGCCGATGCGCCGGCGGTATCCTTCGTCTGCAGTGATTCTTTCGGGTTTGGCCGGTTCGGTTGTCGACAGCATGATCTTTCTCACGCTTGCATTCGGTTCGCTCGAATTCCTGCCTGGGCAGGTGCTGGGCAAATTCTGGATGAGTCTTCTGGGCGGAGCCGTTCTGTACGTTTGGCGGCGGCGGGCCGCCTGCACGCACCATCTTGATGGCGCAGCAGCGCTTTGATTAAAGCTCGGTTCGAACAAGCTCGTCTTAAGCTCATTTCGAGAAAATTCGCGCGGTGCCTGCATTGAGCGGCACCGCTTTTTCGTTCCAGCGAACAAGAATTCGCCTTTTTCGACGGCCATATCAATGACGATTTCTACCGAGAAAACCGCCCCTGAAGCAGCGGTGCTCCTCATCAATACGGGTTCGCCCGATGCGCCTACGACGGGTGCTGTTCGTCGGTACTTGGCGGAATTTCTTTCCGATCCGCGCATTGTTGAGCTTCCCCGCTGGCAGTGGATGCCCATTCTGCACGGCATCATTCTCAGAACTCGACCAGCAAAGTCAGCCAAACGCTATCAGGGGGTTTGGACGGATCGCGGTTCGCCGCTCATCGTGAACTGCGAAGATGCCGCCGAAAAGCTCAATGCCGTTTTGGGACCTCGCATTGTTGTCAAAAGCGCCATGCGCTATGGCAATCCGTCGATTGCAGAAGCTATAGATGCCGTACTGGCGCTTGGCGTGCGCCGCGTGCTTTTATTCCCTATGTTCGCGCAGTATGCCGCCCAGACGAGCGCAGCATGCATAGATGCGGCCTTTGCGCACCTGAGCCGGCTTCGTTCTCTGCCGGCAATTCGGACCGTGCGCGAATATCACACTGCGCCCGAATACATCGAGGCGCTCGCGCAGCAGGTGCTGGCACATTGGGCGCGTGCTGGCCGTTTGAACGCCGACGGACAGCGGGGCAAGCTTCTCATGAGCTTTCACGGTATTCCGAAGAAGAGTTCTGAACTCGGCGACACATATGAGGCGGACTGCAAGGAAACAGCGGCGCTGCTCGCCCAGCGTCTCGGACTTTCTTCCGAAGAGTGGGGCACGGCATTCCAGAGCCGTTTCGGCCGGGATGAATGGCTGCAGCCGTATTCAATCGATGTTGTGAAGGCCTGGGCGGCCGAAGGCGTCAGTCGCATTGATGTGATCTGTCCAGGGTTTGCTGCCGATTGTCTTGAAACGATTGAAGAAATCGGAGACGAACTGGGTGGCATTTATCGCAATGCGCATCCCAATGGCGTTTTTCATTACATTCCGGCGCTCAATGCTGGCGAATCCGCCATTGATGCTTATGCCGCGATTCTTCGACGTGAGCTTTCCGGCTGGATTTAGCTGTTGTGCTCTTGAATTCGAGCCAATGAACCCCATATAAATAGGAAGAATTAGTTTTCAAGACGCCTTCCGCAGACGGAACGGCGCCTTGATGCAGACGCCGGTTGTTCAGGTCGGTGTCCGCACACTTCAAAGGAAGGATCCAGCGAAATGACGCAAGCTCAGAACGAAAAGGAAACGCTCAATCAGGAGTCGGTACAGCCGTCCGTCGAAGAAGGCGCGGAAGCAGTTGCGAAGGCATGCGCCTCTCAGTGCGGAGAACAAAAGTCCGAAGGGGAAGGTTGCTCTCAGGATGCAGAAAAGGGAGAAGCAGCCCCCACGATTGAGAATCTCCAGACGGCGCTCAAGCTTGCTGAAGCGAAAGTGCTCGAGCACTACGATCTTTACGTGCGCGCTATGGCGGAGCTGGAAAATACGCGTCGGCGCTGCGCTGAAGATGTTCAGAAGGCTCGGAAGTTCAGCATTGAAAAGTTTGCCGAAAATCTTTTGCCTGTTGTCGACAGCCTTGAAAAGGCTATCGAAGTTACCAAAGACGAAGCCGATAATCCAATGCGAGAAGGGATGCTGGCAACATATCGCCAGATGCTCCATGCACTTGACGTTTCCGGCATGAAGCCGATCGACCCCAAGGGCGAAACCTTCAATCCGCACCAGCATCAGGCCATTGCAATGGTGCCAGCGCCCGAAGGCGTTGAAGGGGGCAAGGTCGTGGAGGTTTTCCAGCGCGGCTGGCTTATTGCTGACCGCGTGCTTCGCCCCGCGATGGTTAGCGTCGCGCAAAAGCTTTAATCGACGCTGTTGCGCAGACGGCTTCTGAAAGGAAAGCCCGGATCGAATGATCCGGGCTTTTCTGTCAAAGGATAGAAGTCAGCTCTTCGTGCGCTGACAGTGAAAGGCAAAGAAAAGTTTTTGGCTTGCGCTCTTGAAAAAAAAAGGCCCGTCCCCATATAGGGATTAAGTGAGAAACAGGTCGGCATGCAAAACGCAGCGAAACGTGTTCTGCGGGGCCGACCGAAGATTTATGTTTTCCGCCCGCAGGCGCCGACGGCGCTTTCGAGAGGCCTTGGATTCAGATATCCAGCCGAAGGCGGACAAGGCTACGAGGAAAAGCAAACATGGCAAAGATCATTGGCATCGACCTTGGCACGACGAATTCCGCGGTCGCCGTCATGGAAGGAGACCACGTCAAGGTGATCGAGAACAGCGAAGGCGCACGCACCACGCCGTCTATCGTTGCCTATCTTGAAAACGGTGAAATTCTTGTTGGCGCCCCCGCCAAGCGTCAGGCTGTCACGAACCCGAAGAACACGCTCTATGCAGTGAAGCGCCTGATCGGACGTCGTTTTGATGATGCAGAAGTCCAGAAGGATATTGGCCTGATGCCCTTCAGCATCGTGCGCGCCGACAACGGCGACGCTTGGGTCGAAGTGGGCGGCAAGAAGCTTGCGCCGCAGCAGATCTCGGCGGAAGTGCTTCGCAAGATGAAGAAGACTGCCGAGGATTATCTCGGTGAGCCCGTCACGGAAGCCGTCATTACGGTGCCGGCCTACTTCAACGACAGCCAGCGCCAGGCAACGAAGGATGCGGGCCGCATTGCCGGTCTTGAGGTGAAGCGCATCATCAATGAACCGACCGCGGCTGCGCTTGCTTTCGGTCTTGACAAGGCTGGAACGTCCGATCGCAAGATCGCCGTGTATGACCTCGGCGGCGGCACGTTCGATATTTCGATCATCGACATTGCCAATGTTGATGGCGACAAGCAGTTTGAAGTGCTTTCGACCAACGGCGACACGTTCCTCGGCGGCGAAGACTTCGACCAGCGTCTTGTCGACTACATCATCAACGAATTCCGCAAGGATACGGGAGCGGACCTCTCGAAGGACGTGCTGGCGCTGCAGCGCTTGAAGGACGCAGCCGAAAAAGCCAAGATTGAACTTTCAAGCCGCCAGGAGACGGAAATCAATCTGCCGTACATCACGGCGGATGCCACCGGTCCGAAGCACCTCAATCTGAACATCACCCGCGCGAAATTCGAAAGTCTTGTCGAAGATCTCGTTCAGCGCACGATCGAACCTGTTGTGAAGGCGCTGCGCGACGCGAAGGCCGACAAGTCCGACATCACCGACGTGATTCTGGTTGGCGGTCAGTCCCGCATGCCGCGCGTTCAGCAGGTCGTTCGTGAATTCTTCGGCAAGGAGCCCCGCAAGGACGTGAACCCCGACGAAGCTGTCGCTATCGGCGCAGCAATTCAGGGCTCGGTTCTCACTGGTGAACGCCGCGACGTGCTGTTGCTTGACGTGACGCCTCTCACGCTCGGCATTGAAACGCTGGGCGGCGTGATGACGCCGATGATCAAGCGCAATACGACGATTCCGACCAAGCACGCCCAGGTGTTCTCTACCGCTGAGGACAACCAGCCGGCCGTGACCATTAAGGTCTATCAGGGTGAGCACCAGATGGCGGCTTCGAACAAGCTCTTGGGCGAGTTCAATCTCGAAGGCATTCCGCCGTCTCCGCGCGGACTGCCGCAGATTGAAGTCACGTTCGACATCGACGCCAACGGCATTTTGCATGTGACGGCCAAGGACAAGGCAACGGGCAAGGAAAACAACATCACCATCAAGGCAAGTTCGGGCCTCTCCGAAGACGAAATCAACCGCATGGTGTCCGATGCCGAAGCCAATAAGGAAGAGGATCACCGCCGCTTCGAGCTTGCTCAGGCGCGCAACCAGGCTGATGCTGCAGTGAGCCAGGTCCAGAAGACCCTTAAGGAATTCGGAGACAAGGTTGAAAGCGAAGATCGCGCTGCTTGCGAATCCGCTATCAAGGATGTCGAAGAAAAGATCAAAGGCGAGGACAAGGCTGCCATTGACGCTGCTGTTGAACGTTTGATGAGCGCTGCGCAGAAAATCGGCGAAAAGATGAATAAGGCCGCGCAAGCGCAACAGCAAGCGCAGGGTGCAGAGCAGAAAGGCAAGGACGACGATGTCGTTGATGCCGACTTCACGGAAGTGAAGAAGTAATCCTGCCGCAGGAACAAGGGCTGCGCAGAGGCTCTTCGGAGCAGCTCGCAGCACCGATGGCTGCAAAGGGTCGGCTCGATTGAAATCGGCCGGCCCTTTCTTGGATTTTGACGGAAGGCGCTTTCGAGCGCCTTCGCAACGATCGAAACAGAGTCAGAAGCAATGGCTGATCAAGACTATTACGAGCTGCTCGGCGTTAGCCGCACTGCAAGTGCCGACGAAATTAAGAAGGCCTACCGCCGTCTCGCGATGAAGTATCACCCGGACCGAAACCCTGGCGACAAGTCGGCGGAGGAAAAGTTCAAGGCTGTCGGCGAAGCCTATGCCGTGCTTTCGGACGAACAGAAGCGTGCTGCCTATGACCGTTTCGGCAAGGCGGGCGTTGATCCGTCGGCCGCCGGTGGCGCTGGCGGCTTCGGAAACGGTTTCGGCGGTTTCGGCAACATGGGCGGCGCAGGCGATTTTCAGAGCGCTTTCGGCGACATATTTTCCGATCTTTTCGGCGGTGGGCGATCCCGCGGCAGCCAGCGCCGCGAGCAAGGCATTCGCGGCGATGACGTGAGCTTTTCTTTGGAAATTTCGCTCGAAGACGCTGCGCGCGGCCGCAAAATGGAAATTCGTGTGCCTGCATGGGATGAATGCAAGACCTGCCATGGCACCGGATGCAAGCCGGGTACTTCTAAGAAGACCTGTCCGACCTGCGGCGGTGCCGGTGCCGTGCGCATGTCAAACGGCATTTTCCATGTGCAGCAAACCTGCCCGAATTGCCATGGCACGGGGCAGGTCATCGAAGAGCCGTGTCCCGAATGCCGCGGCACGGGTTATACGCGCACCGCGAAAGTGCTCGAAATCAATATCCCTGCAGGCATCAACGATGGACAGCGCATTCGCATGACCGGCAAGGGTGAGCCTGGTATGAACGGAGGCGCGCCTGGTGATCTCTATATCGAAGTTCGCATTCGTTCGAGTGAAATTTTTGAACGCGAAGGCGACGATCTGCACATGGATCTGCCGATTTCCTTTGCGACGGCAGCTCTGGGCGGTGAAGTTGAAGTGCCTACGCTTGAAGGCAAAACGCGAATCACGATTCCGGAAGGCACGCAAAGCGGCAAGACTTTCCGTTTGCGTGACAAAGGCATTCGAAACATGCGCACGCATGAGCCGGGCGATCTTTACATGCATGTGCTGATAGAAACGCCAGTGAACCTGACGGGCAAGCAGAAGGAACTCCTGCGCGCTTTTGATGAATCAGTGAAGGCGGGGGGCGACAAGCACAATCCTAAAACAAAGGGATTTTTCGAGCGTGTGAAGAATTTCTTCAAATGATGCTTGCGTCGGCTTGATGCTGCCCAAGAGGAAAAACGGATGAGGTCTTGAGCCCCATCCGTTTTTCTTATAGGTGCGGTGACGGCGGGACGCCGTCAAAGCAGTGATCACTCCTTGGGAGGTTCCTTCGAGGCAATTTCGGGTTTTGCTTCTGTATGGTGCGAGGCTTCACTGCGAGCCTTTTTGCGCCGTGCAAACCAAGTAAAGAAGACCGGCACAAAAATTGTTGATACGAAAGTGGCAGCAAGCATGCCGCCGAATACGCCTGTCCCCATCGAGTGACGAGCGGAAGCGCCTGCTCCGGTTGCAAGGAGAAGCGGAACAACACCGAGAACGAAGGCGAGAGACGTCATCAGGATCGGCCGGAAACGAAGACCCGCAGCCGCAATTGCTGCGTCAAAGGGGCCCATTCCCTCTTCCATTTTGAGAGCGGCGAACTCAACGATCAAAATAGCGTTTTTTGCCGTGAGGCCGATCAGCACGAGCAGGCCGATCTGAAAGTAAATGTCGTTGTTGGCGCCTCGAAGCCAGACAGCCACCATGGCGCCGAGGAATGCGTACGGCACAGCCAGCACGACAGCAATTGGCAGGGACCAGCGTTCATAAAGCGCGGCAAGGATCAGGAACATCACGAGAAGGCCGAAGCCGAAGGCTGTTGCCGACGATGCGCCGATGCGCTTTTCATGATAGGCCTGACCGGTCCATTCAACTTGGTAGCCTTCCGGCAGGTACTCCTGGGCCATTTCTTCAACGATCCGAATTGCCTCGCCTGAAGAGACGCCCTGTACGGCAGAGCCCATGATCTGAGAGCCAAGATAGCCGTTCATTCGCCCAAGAGATTCGGCGCCCGACTGGCGCGTATAGGTGATGAGCGTAGAAATCGGAATCATCTTGCCCGTGGTCTCTGAACGTACGTATGCGCGGCCGAGATCTTCGGGGGTCGAACGAAACTTGGCATCCGCTTGCATCACAACGCGATAGGTTTTGCCGTTTCGTGTGAAATCATTGATGTAGGTGCTGCCCATCAGCGTCGAGATGGTGCCATAGACCTGGTCGACGGACACGCCGAGAGCGTAAGCGCGGTCCTCGTCCACGACGAGCTCAAGCTGCGGCGTGTCGGCGACAAGGAAGCTGCGCAGACCGGTAAGTTCAGGGCGTGCCTGCAGCTTTTCCATGAAGGCGTCGACGACTTCCTGCAAAACAAGCGGGTTGTCGTTGCCGTGCGAGGTGATGTAGCCGGAGAAGCCGTTTGAAGAACCTAGTCCAGGAATCGGTGCTGGGGTGGTGGCGACGCCGCGTGCTTCCGGATGACTGTTCATGAAAGTCTGCAGCTGCCGCTGGACATCGTCTGCAGAATCCGTACGTTCATCCCAATGCTTGAGCTGGACGATAAAAGTCGCATTGTTGGCGCGAATGTTCGAGGAGAACGTGTCGAAGCCCATCATTGTGAGCACGTTTCGCACGGCAGGCATCGCTTGAATTTTTTCAAGAATGCCGACGGAAACAGCTTCAGTGCGAGGGAAAGCAGCGCCTTCAGGGAGCGAGACCGACATGCGGACGAGCCCCTGGTCTTCCTTTGGAATGAAGGCCGTGGGCGTGCGTTCGAGCATCTGCCAGCAGCCGAACGAGACAGCCACGAGAATGAGCGCGGAAATAAAACGATGCTTGAGCGCAGCACGAACAACTTGCAGGAAAAGCATCGTAAAGCGCGCCAAACCGGCATTGAAGGCTCGGAAAAAGGCGTTTCGCTTTTCCTCGGGCTTTTCCTTTTTGAGCAGAATTGCACAGAGCGCAGGCGTGAGCGTAAGTGCGACGAAGCCTGAAATGGCGACAGATACGGCAACGGTTACTGCGAATTGACGGTAGAGTTCTCCCGCGATGCCGCCGAGGAAGGCAACAGGAATGAATACAGCAGACAGCACGAGCACGATTGCGACGAGTGCGCCGGCCACTTCCTTCATGGCTTTCTGAGCTGCTTCAAATGGCGGCAGGCCTTCCGTACGCATAATGCGCTCTACGTTCTCCAAAACCACGATCGCGTCGTCGACGACAATGCCGATGGAAAGCGTCATCGCAAAAAGCGTGAGGGTGTTGAGCGAGAATCCGAAAAGCCACAGCCCTGCCATCGTGCCGATGAGCGATACCGGAACAGCGAGCATCGGAATAATCGTGGCCCGCCAGCTCTGCAGGAATAGAAAGACGACGACAAGCACCAGCCCCAATGCTTCCGCCAGCGTGTGATAAACCTCGTTGAGCGAAGCTTCGACGAAGATGGTTGTATCGTTTGTGACAATGTAGTCGAGCTTGCCTTTCGGGAAATGCTGAGCGAGTTCGGTAATGCGGGCTTTCACGGCCTCAGCAGCAGCCATGGCATTGGCGCCCGTTTGCAGATAGACGCCAACATTGACGCCGGGCGCGCCGTTGAGGTCTACGCGGAATTCATAAGAACGCTTGCCGACTTCGGTGGTTGCTATGTCGCGAAGGCGCACCAGGCCATGGGGACCATCGTTCCTGACGATGATGTCGCCGAACTCTTCAGGCGTCAGAAGCTGTCCTGGGGTTGTGATTGTGTAGTAAAGCTGTTGGTCCGGCAGCGTAGGGGAGGTGCCGACACGGCCGGCAGAGCGTTGAGCGTTCTGCGCTTCAACTGCGTCGTCTACATCCTGCGTGGTGACGCCGAGTTCGCCCATGCGCAGCGGATCGAGCCATATGCGCATGGCAGACTGGACATTGCCGAAGACGTTCACGTCGCCGATGCCGGGCAAGCGCTTCAATTCATCAACAATGTTGAGATTGGCATAGTCCGCCATATCCGTCACGTTCATCGAGCCGTCAGGCGAGAAGAGCGCCATCATCAAAAGCTCTTCGTCGGAACGCTTTCTCACTGAAACGCCTTGGTCGCGGACGGTGGCCGGAAGGCGACGCTCTGCCGTGCGGACGCGGTTGTTGATTTCGAGCATGGCGTCGTTCGGGTCGACGCCGACGTCGAAGACGCAGGCAATGGACATGTCGCCGTTGCTTCGAATGCTCGTCGTGTAGTAAAGAAGGCCTTCGATGCCCGAAAGCTGGTCTTCAATCGGCGCTGCGACCGTACGCGCAATTGTTTCGGCGTCGGCGCCGTCGTAGGTTGCCGAAACACGAACCGTCGGCGGGGAAATGTTCGGGTATTGCGAGAGCGGCAGAACGCGCAGCGCAACAAAGCCCGCCAAAACGATGATGAGCGAGAGAACGGTCGCGAAAATCGGCCGTCGAATGCAGAATTGACTCAACATGCTTGCCGGCTCCCGAAATTATTGGGCTGTGATCTTATTGGACTGAGCCGTGCTCTCTGCAAGCCGAACCGGCATGCCATCCTGAATGCGAAGAAGCTGATTGGTGATGACGCGGTCCCCGTCCTCAAGTCCGGATAAAACGATCCAGTCTTTGCCTTCCCAGAGGCCGACCGTCACGGTTTGGCGCAAGGCTTTGCCGTCCTTGACGATGTATACGGCGTACGTGCCGTCCGGGCGCTGCAAAATGGCGCGCTGCGGAACGCGGTAGGCATGCTTGTCGACGCCTGTCATCAGGCGGACGGTGACGAATTCCCCAGGGATGACGGGCTGGTCTGGTTTGAGCGAAGCCCGCATAAGCCGGGTGCCGACCGAGGGATCAAGCGACTGCGAAACGTAGTCGAGCTTGGCCGGCAGTTCACGTCCGTTTTTTGTAAAAACCCGAACGGCACTGTCGAGAGAAATCTTGGCCTCGCCGAGATCACGGTCGGAGGGCGCGAAGGTGACGCGAATGTCGTCGTGCTGGGTAATTGTTGCCAGAACCGAAGTGCTGGCATCAACGAGACTGCCTGGATTGAGATTCGCGCGGGATGCAAAGCCGCTAGCCGGCGCGAGCACCTTGGTCCAGTTCAGGCTGATGGCGGCATCCTTTTCATCAGCCGCAGCCTGTTCGAACTGAAATTTCTTTTGGTTTCGCGTGCTGACGGCGTCGTCATAGTCCTTGCGGCTCGCGGCGCCCGATTTGTAGAGCGTGGACGTGCGCTTCAGCTCGCGTTCCGCTTGTGCAAGCTCGTCGGCATACTGAAGCCGCGTCGAACGGGCGGCATCCAGGCGGGCCTTGAAGGGGGCGTCTTCAATCTCAAAAAGCACGTCGCCCGCTTTGACAAGATCGCCTTCCTGATAGTTAAAGCGCTTCAGGATGCCGCTCACCTGTGCGCGGACTTCAACTTCACCGCCGCCTTCGGCTTGACCGAGCATTTCAATCCAGCGGGGTTCGTCTGCCGCGTGAACCGAAATTGTGGCTACGGGCAGCGGCTCTGTTTGAGGCAAGGCGACTTCCGCTGGCTTGCAGCCGAACAAGGTAAGAACGATCAGGCCGCCGAGGGCCGCAGCAGTGCGCAGATTCATGATGCTCAGAGCAGACGGAGGACAAAAGGGTTAATTGTCAAGAATATTACGCACTGATTTGCGAAAAATACGCGTTTCGAAAAGTAAGGAAAACCTATGTAACGAAATGTTGCCAGTCTTGGCAAGGTGCTTATTTGTCTGCCTGGCTAAAAACTAGTCTTTTATGAGTAGTCTATTTCTTTCTGGGTAGTTCGCCGATCGGCCGCTCAGGTGCTCTCTGCGCAGCCGGCGCGCCGGCGTAAAGCCAGAAATTGCCCTTGTTCTGAAACCAATGTAAACCGCGGGAATTCGTTTTTCTACGAGCTGCTCCCTACAAGGGAGCCTGTTTTGTAAAGAGAGGGCTCAGTAAATGTAAATTTTTGTATTTGATCAATAGTCGCATTTTTTTCTACTCACAAAAGAGGATAGGCGAGAGAGAATTGTCGCGTCCTCACATTACTGAGAGAAAAGACATGCTCGGATATGAATTTTGGCTACAGCTGATCATCGTTCTGATCGCTCTGTTCTATGGCGCTCGAAAGGGCGGTATGGCACTCGGTCTGATCGGCGGCATTGGCCTTCTCATCCTCACCTTTATCTTCGGCGTTAAGGTGGGCAAGCCCCCGGTTGACGTTATCTTGACGATTTTGGCCGTCGTTTGCGGTTCTGCAACGCTGCAGGCGGCTGGCGGTCTCGACTGCCTTCTGCAGATTGCTGAACGCGTTCTGCGCAAGCATCCGCGTGCCGTTGTGTATCTCGCACCGTATCTTTGCTGGTTCCTGACGGTTCTCTGCGGTACGGGCCACGTGGTTTACACGATGCTGCCGATTATTTACGACGTTGCCATCAAGAACGGCATCCGTCCGGAACGCCCGATGGCGGCTTCGACCATTGCTGCTCAGATGGGCGTCATCTGCTCGCCGGCTGCTGTTGCCGCCGTGTCGATGATCTCGCTCCTCGATGGCTACGAAGTCGGCGGCAAGCCTTTCGGCTTCCTGCAGCTCTTCGCAATCGTGATCCCGTCCGCCATCGTCGGCATCTTTGCGCAGGCGACGTTCTCGTCGTTCCGCGGCAAGGATCTTGACAAAGACGAAGACTTCCAGAAGCTGATTTCCGATCCGGAACAGAAGAAGTACGTCTACGGTGAAACGACGACCCTTATCGGCAAGGTGTTCCCGAAGACCGCTTGGGCTTCGCTCTACATCTTCCTGCTGACGATTGTCTTCGTTGCCGTTCTCGGCATGGATCCGGCTCTTCGTCCGTCTGTCGGCGGCAAGCCGCTCGGCATGACGCAGCTCATTCAGATGTCGATGCTGACCGCTGGCGCCTTGATGGTCATCTTCTGCAACGTGCGTGCTTCCTCGATCAACAAGACCGCTGTGTTCAACGCCGGCATGGTTGCCATCGTGGCCGTTTACGGTGTGGCTTGGATGGCTGATACGATGTTCATGGCCCACCTTGGCGAGCTGAAGGAAATCCTCGTTGGCTGGGTTAAGGAAGCGCCTTGGACGTATGCCGTTGTGCTGCTCCTCGTTTCGAAGCTCGTGAACTCTCAGGCGGCTGCCGTTGCGACGATCGTTCCTGTCGCGCTTGCCGTCGGCACGCCTCCGGGCCTTGTGGTTGCCTTCTCGTCGGCCTGCTACGGCTACTACATCCTGCCGACCTATCCGTCTGACCTGGCCGCCATTCAGTTTGACCGCTCGGGCACGACGCACATTGGCCGCTTTGTGATCAATCACTCCTTTATCCTTCCGGGTCTTATCGGCGTGATTACGGCGACGATCGTTGGCTACTTCCTCGGTCTTGCCTACGGTTACATCTAAAAAATCAAAAATATAACGGTGAGGACTGCGATGTAGCTCGCAACCGGCGCTGAGACCAAACGACCAAAGCGCCGGTTCCGAAAAGACAGAAGCGGGGGTGCAGATAAAACTGCACCCCCGTAATGTTATGGAGAGATCTATTTTTCTGAACAGCTGTCAGACACTCCAGTCGTTTCTGCATATGGCGAGATTTCGCTGCAGCTGATAAGCGAAAGGCAGCACAACCAAGCTTGTTGCGCTGCGCATCCGTTTCAATGAATAGCGGATCGGATCCTATGTGCTATTCGTCAGCGCTTCCTGCTCTCAGGCGCTGATCTGTGCCTAGTTCGCCAAGCCCCATTTTTTCGAGTTTTTCTGTTGAAAGCTTATAACCTCGTTCGGAAGCCCAGACTGCGGCTTCCACGCGAGAGCGGAATTTGAGCTTTTTGAGCAGGTGCTTGACGTGCACTTTAACTGTGCCGTCGGTAATTGCCAGATAGGATGCGATTTCTCGGTTTGACAAGCCGGACGCTAGGCAGCAGAGCACATCAAACTCGCGTCGGGTAAGGATCTGCGTGATGTTGGATTCTGTTTGCTGCAGGCTGCCCGTGCGCAAATGTTCAGCCAGAGCCGAAGTAATTTTTTCAGATGTGGCCATGCCGCCCGAGGCGACGACGCGAATTTGATCAACGAATTCGTCGATCGGAATGCTTCTTAAAAGGTAGCCGCTCGCATCAAGACGAATCGCTTGCATCAGTCCCGTGGAATTCTGGGCGGAATTCATGATCATGACGGCCCGGCAATTCGGGTGGCGGTATTTGATCTCTCGAAGTAGGTTGAGCGCATGAAAGCGCGTCGCGTCCAAGTCGATCAGCACGATATCGGGCTTCAGTCCGATAAGACTCAGCGCGATTTTCTCGTCGGCCGTTTGTCCGACCACCTGGAATTCGTTGCCTGCAGAAAGCACGTCGGCCATCGCTTTTCTGAAAAGCGGATAGTCGTCGATCAAAACAATGCTCGGCTTGCGTTTATCCATTTTATTTTTGCCGGAGGATACAGGCGAAGGTTGAGGGTTAATTAAAGACTGGGGATCGGAGTTGAAAAATACGATCCCCACCCAGATAAATCAGCGGGAAAGCTTATTTGTCGAAGTTTTCAACCGTTCGCCAAAGCAAATCCGCGCCGCAAAGGAAGTCCTCGATCTGCATGGCTTCGTGAGGGTTGTGAGAGCCGTTCTGATTGGCAATGAAGATCATGGCGACCGGGATGCCGGCATTGCCGAGAACAGCAGAGTCGTGGCCCGCGCCGGAGGCAAGGTGCATGACGGGGATGCCGTTCTTTCTGGCAGCTGAGGCAATTCGATCAGAGAGCGGCTTGTCAAGACGGGCCGGCTGCGTGCGAAGCGGAGCGTCAAACTCGAAACGGACGCCGCGCTCTCGGCCGATCCTTTCTGCCTCCGAAATGAGGAGGTTGTGGAAACGTTCACAGGTATCCATCGAGAGGCTTCGCATGTCGATCGTGAATGTAACTAGGCCCGGAATGACGGAAATTGCTGCTGTTTCAGAAGTCTTGAAGACGCCGCTTGTAAAGACAAGATCTTCGCCTGCGTCAAGGTATTCCTGCCAATGCTTTTCCATAACGGTCATCAAATTGGCGGCTGCCATCAACGCGTCGTGGCGGTAGGCCTTGTCGACAGCGCCGGAATGTGCGGTTTCGCCGATGGCCCGAACGCATTTGTGGCGGATGTTGCCGCGGATGCCAGTTACGATGCCGGTCCTGACATCGCGGCGGCTAGTGAGCGTCGGGCCTTGTTCAATGTGCAGTTCCACGAAGGCGGCGATTTTAGAAATGTCTACGACAGGTTGGCCGGTCACAAGCTTCGCAGGATCAAGCCCGCAGGCAGTAATCGCTTCACCGAGCGTCTGTTCCGTTGAGCGATGCTTGAGAGCGAGATCTGCAGCGGTGAGGCGTCCCATCATGCCGAGTGAGCCCACATAGGCCTTGCCGAAGAAGGAACTTTCCTCGCAACGCATGATGAGCACCGTAAAGTCGCGCTTCGGCGTGAAGTTCGTCCGGCGCATCCACCAAGCGCAAAGGAGCGCAGCGGCAATGCCGGCGAGTCCGTCGTAATTGCCGCCCTGCGGAACGCTGTCGGCGTGGCTGCCTGCTACGAAAGCGGGCAGGTTGCGGTCAAGGCCGGGCAGCGTCAGCCAGTAGTTGCCTGCTGCGTCGACATGTTCTTCAAGCTTGAGCTCTGAGCCGATGTTGCGCAGAAAGTTGATGACTTCGGTCTCTTTGTCGCTGTATCCCTGTCGGGTTACGCCCACCGTGTCGGCGGAAATACGTTTTACTGTTTCGAATATCTTTTCGGCAAATGCCTTGCCTTCGCTTTGAAGACCGTTGCTCGTCATCGTGATTCCTCAAGAATTCGTTCAACTAGAAGAGACTGCGTATTCCAAAACACACGCAACTTCTGAAAAGATACTACCAATGAAATACTTCTTTCCGATGATTGCTCGTTTTCCCCACTGCAATTTGATCAGTGGTAACAAATTTTGAAGTCTTCACAAAGGGCTGAAAGAGTGAGCATTTCAAGACGCGTGCATGATTGCAAGTGCGGCGGTTACTTTTGACGTGGAATCAACCGCGTGCTTTCCGTAATGCCCCGTTGGTGATAGAGCGAGGATAATGAAGAAAGTCGCCAGTGAGGCGATTCCAGCAAATTGAGGAGCAAAAATGACCACATGCACCTGCGCTTATCACGATCAACTGATTGAATATCGCCGTAAGCTTCACACCTTTCCGGAAGAAGGCTGGAGCGAGTTTACGACCACGGCCTTCTTGATCGGAAAGTTGCGCGAATACGGCTACGAGGTGCTTACCGGCACGAAGGTGATCAATCCTGACGCTTGCCTCGGCCGCAGTCAAAAGGTTGTAGAAGCCGGTCTTGAAGCCGCACGCAAGAACGGCGTTTCGGAAGAACTCCTGAAGGAAATGGAAGGCTACACAGGCTGCGTCGGCATTCTCGATACAGGGCGTCCCGGACCGACGCTTGCCGTTCGCTTTGATATCGACTGTGTTCCTGTTCAGGAGTCGAATGACCCGAACCATATTCCCGCCAAGGAAGGTTTTGCATCGACGCGTCCCGGCCTGATGCACGCTTGCGGACACGACGCCCATATGTCGACAGGGCTTGCAGTGGCGCATTGGTTCGCCGACAACAAGGATGAGCTTTGCGGCAAGCTCAAGATTCTTTTCCAGCCTGCAGAAGAAGGTGTCCGCGGCGCAGCCGGCATGGCAGCATCGGGCGTGGTCGACGATGCCGACTACTTCCTCGGCGCGCACATTGCCATGATGTGCAAGTCAGGCGAAATTTCGATCAAGCCGTACGGCTTCCTCTGCACGACGAAGCTCGACGTGTCCTTCACGGGCCGCCCGGCTCATGCCGGCGTTGAACCTAATGCCGGTCGAAATGCCATGGCCGCAGCTTGCAATGCATTTGTCCAGCTGCTTGGCATTCCCCGTCACGGTGGCGGCATGACGCGTATCAACGTCGGTCAGTTGACCGCAGGCGAAGGCCGCAACGTTATTCCGTCGCATGCTCTCATGAAGATGGAGGTTCGCGGCGAGACGGGTGAAATCAACCAGTACATGTACGATTCTGCCGTCCAGGTCATCAAGGGTTGCGCACTCTCGCAAGGCTGTGAATACAAGATCGAAAAGATGGGTGAAGCCGTTGATCTGACGAACGATCCTGAGCTTGTCGATGTGCTGCGCGAGGCCGGCAAGGCCGTTGAAGGGCTCAATGTCCGTGAAGATCCGATGAATTTTGGCGGCAGTGAAGACGCCACCATTCTTGCGCGCCGCGTTCAGGCGCACGGCGGAAAGGCGGCGTTCTTTGTGCTTGGCGCTGACCGCCCGTCCGGGCACCACACCGCGTGCTTTGATATCGACGAAAAAGCGCTTGACACGGGCCTTAAGGTCTGGACGAATGCTATTTCGATTATTTTGAAGAAGTAATCGGTAGGAAAAACGACTTTCAGCCGCTCGACGGCTGAGATCGAGGCGGAGCTTCCGATCGCAGAACATCGGAGCTCCGCCTAATTTTCTGCAGTTTGTTGCGCTTGCTGAAGCGCCTGGGCGCCGTTCAGTTTGGACTCGCTTCACTGAGAGGCAATGTTGCAGTAAAATTCGCCTTCCTGCTGCGCGGACGGATCACGCTGATTTTGCGGAGAATCCCGCGCGTAAACCAAATTCAATGCTAGGACCGGACGAGCACTTTGCCCGGCCTTCGGCTGCTCCGTGAAGCAGCCTCTTAATTGCCATACCGTAAAAGGATTCAAAATGTCGGGTCATTCCAAGTGGGCCAATATTCAGCATCGCAAAGGCCGCCAGGACGCGAAGCGTTCCAATCTGTGGACGAAGCTTGTTCGTGAAATCATCGTAGCTGCCCGCTTGGGCGGCGGCGAGCCGGACAGCAACTCCCGCCTGCGCCTTGCGCTCGTCAAAGCGCGTGCCGGCAATGTGCCCAAGGATACGATTCAGAATGCCATCCTGAAGGGTACTGGCCAGCTCGAAGGCGTGAGCTATGAAGACGTTCGCTACGAAGGCTACGGCGTCGGCGGCGCTGCGCTCATCATCGACTGCACGACGGACAATCGCGTTCGTACGGTGGCCGACGTTCGTCATGTCCTTTCGCGCAACGGCGGCAACCTCGGCACGGAAGGCTCCGTGTCATTCCAGTTCCAGCACATCGGCGAATTCCTCTTTGCGCCTGGCAAGGCTACGGAAGACCAGCTGATGGAAATCGCGCTTGAAGCCGGTGCCGATGATGTGATCGCCGACGAGGACGGTTCGATTGAAGTGACCTGCGAACCGAGCGCATTTGATGCTGTGCAGAAGGCTTTTGAGGCGGCCGGCCTGGAGCCTGAAGTGGCCGAAATCACTTGGAAGGCGCAGAACGAAACGAAGCTGACGGGTGAGGACGCAGAAAAGATGCAGCGTCTCATTGACGCGCTTGAAGATCTCGACGACGTGCAGCAGGTCTACACGACAGCTGTTTTCGACGAGGAATAATTTTGCTGCGCTGCAGGAAGACAGCGGTTATGAGCGTCTTCCTGCTGCCGCAAGTCATTAGTGACTTGCTTAGCAAGTAAGTCTCTTTTGCTAAAGTTTTTGCCCGTTGAGTGAAAATTCGACGGGCTTTGCTTTTATTGGAAAAGCCGGTGATTAGAATAGGCGCGCACAATGCGTCGAACGACTTCTTCGACGGTTTTTCCATTACCGATTAGGATCGATTGAATTCCATGAAGCTTCTTGTGATTGGCAACGGTGGCCGCGAACATGCCATCGCCTGGCGTCTCGCTCAGAGCGACCGCGTCGAAAAGGTCTATGTCGCGCCTGGCAACGCGGGCACTGCGCTTTGTGACGGTCTAGAAAATCTTCCGATCATCGATGCGCATGAACTGATTGCTTTTGCTAAGGCAAACGGCATTGACTTTACCGTTGTCGGGCCGGAAGCGCCGCTCGCGGCCGGCATTGTTGATCAGTTCCGCGAAGCCGGACTTAAAATTTTCGGACCGACGAAGGCAGCTGCCCGACTCGAGAGTTCGAAGGATTTTGCTAAGGCTTTCATGAAGCGCCATGGAATTCCAACGGCAGACTACGAAACGTTCTCGGATCCGGCAGCCGCTCATGATTATGTTGCTAAGAAAGGTGCTCCCATCGTCATCAAGGCCGACGGACTTGCTGCAGGCAAGGGCGTTGTCGTGGCAATGACTGAAGAGGCGGCGCACAAGGCAATCGATGACATGCTGGAAGGGCACGAATTCGGCAAGGCCGGCGCACGCGTTGTCATTGAGGATTATCTGGCGGGCGAAGAAGCGTCCTTCATTGTGATGGTCGATGGCGAGAACATTCTCCCGATGGCGACGTCCCAGGATCATAAGCGGTTGCTCGATCACGACGAAGGTCCCAATACTGGGGGCATGGGCGCCTATTCGCCTGCGCCTGTTGTGACGCCCGACATTCATGCGCAGGTCATGCGTGAAATCATTCGTCCGACAGTGAAGGGCCTTGCTACAGAAGGTGTTCGTTACACAGGTTTTCTGTATGCCGGACTGATGATCAGCAAGCGTGAAGATGGTTCCGCTGATGTTCGGACCCTTGAATTCAATTGCCGCATGGGGGATCCGGAAACGCAGCCCATTATGATGCGCATCAAGAACGATTTTTCTGAAATCGTCGAGGCGGCCATTGACGGTCGACTCGATCAGGTTGAAATCGAATGGGATCGCCGCAGCGCGCTCGGTGTTGTTGTTGCTGCTCGGGGTTATCCGATGAAGCCCGAAAAAGGTGCTGTGATCGAACAGCTTCCTGAGAACACGGACGAAGTTCATGTTTTCCACGCCGGCACAAAGGTTGACGATGACGGACTCACGGTGGTTTCAGGGGGCCGCGTGCTCTGTGTGGTGGGGCTCGGAGAATCGATTGCTAAAGCGCAGAAGGCAGCTTATGAGGCGGCCAAATCTGTTCGCTTCGACGGCATGCAGATGCGTTCTGATATTGGCTACCGTGCTGTAGCCCGCTGATGATCTGCTGAAGGGCACACTTGCCGTCTATTCCCAAAGCCCGAAGGATGATCCCTTCGGGCTTTCCAAGTTTCAGAGAGGCACTTGTGAATTGATTCACACGCATGTCTGCTTGAGATGCTAAGGTTGAGGCATCAACCTTTTCCACTCTGTTCCTATGAAGCGGCAGCTCTTTTCCTTGATGTGCGGGTTTTCCGCGTTTCTGACAGCCGCAGCGCCGGCTTTCGGCGCTGGTCCCTTTGGGTATCCTGCAACCCTTCTTGATGCGCCTGCCACGCTTAGTGAACCGCCGGCGGATTTTCTGCGCATGGGCAAGCCCAAGATTGAGCTTTGGAATACGACATTGGCAGAAGCGGCGGAATTTACAGGTGCAACGCGGCTGAGAGAAGGACGGGGCGTTTTTGCCCGCGATTACATGTGCCTTTCTGGAACCGAAGCCGGACAGCCTGTTCTGGCTTGGATAATTTCTTCGGACACGAAGAACGTGACCGAAGTGCAGCTTGAAAAGCCTGCTGGCGACATTCCCGGCTTTTGCAAACCTCTTCCAATCGAAATGCTGCCATTGCGTCTCGGCAAAATCGGGCTTGGGATGAGTGCAAAGACTGTCGAGAAGCTTGTCGGCCCTGCGTCATACCAGGACGGCGAAGGATGGAAGTACTGGTTCAGCCTGCGCTGGCTGAGAAATGCTCGGAATCTGCTGTAACTGGAGCTCAACTGGCTGGCGGTTCTTTTCAAGGATGGCAAGGCGGAAAAGGCTTTTATTTCGCTTGTTAAGAATCCCTGATGGCGGCGGCCGCAAAAATGAACACAGACATTCGAATCGGGATCGGTCTGTTGGGCGGTACGTTTGATCCTGTTCACAACGGGCATATTGCTATAGCGCATGCGGCGCTTCTGGCGCTGAAGCTGCGCTGCGTAGAGTTTCTGCCTGCCAGAGCGCCTTGGCAGAAAAGTTTTGTGACGCCTGCGCATCACCGACTCGAGATGCTGAAGCTTGCGCTTGAAGGTGAGAGTGATTTCCGAGTCAACGAAATGGAGCTGTCGCGCAGCGGAGCTACTTATACGATTGATACGCTTAGACTTTTGAGAGAGCGTCTGGGACCGTCATATCCGCTTGTTTTAATTTTGGGCGGCGATCAATGGCGCAATCTCGATACTTGGCGGAGCTGGCAGACTCTGACGGATTATGCGAATATCGCCGTTTGCGCTCGAGGCGGCTGCCTTATGGAGGCAACATCGGCGGTGCAAGAATGGGTTGCGCTGAAGCGAGTTGCACCAGATGTGCTCACGCGCAGCTCGGCTGGCCGTGTGGCATTTTTTGCCATGCAAAGTCACCTGGCGAGTGCTACTGCAATCCGATCTATCCTGGCTCAATCAGACGTATATGAAGCAATGAAGCGCCTTGATGGATGGCTTCCTCAGTCAGTGAGCGCTTACATTATTCGTCAGCGCCTTTACGGCGTACATGCGGCGCTGCATTGATGACAGTCCTGAGCCGCGAGCTTTTACTTTTTTACGAATCAGACACGAATGACTCTCGAAGAACTTACCCAGACCATTGTTCAGGCGCTTGATGATGTCAAGGCGAAAGACGTCAAGGTTTTCAATACGGAAGCGCTCACGGATCAGTTTGAACGCGTTGTGATCGCTTCGGGCGCCTCCAATCGCCAGACGCGTGCGCTGGCCTATGCTGTGAGCGCCGCTGTCAAAGAAGCTGGCGGCGATGTTCTTGGCATGGAAGGCCAGGATACGGGCGAATGGGTGCTTGTCGACTGCGGCAGCGTGGTGTGCCATGTTTTGCAGCCGAATGTTCGCGACTATTACAACCTTGAGGAAATTTGGGGCGGCAAAGAAGTCTTCATGAAGGCAAACGAAGAATGTGCTTCGCGCTTGATGCCCCATCGTCCACACCACGCGCCAGAAGCTGAGGCCTGAGGCATGCGGATACGGATCATTGCTGTCGGGCAGCACATCGCTGATTGGGCGGAAACGGCCGTTCGCGACTATCTTGGCCGTTTCCCTCGAGGCTTTGATGTTGAGCTCAAAGAGATCCGAACGGAGCCTCGAGCGGGACAGCCCCCCGCCAAGCTTATAGCGGCAGAAGGAGAGCGCATCTGCAAAGCTATAGGGCCAGAAGATTATGTCATTGTGCTGGATGAGCACGGGCGGAATGTTTCAACGCTGGACTTTGCCAAGTTGATAGCCAAGGGCCGCGCTGACGGCGAGACCTATGCTTTTATCATCGGCGGCCCAGACGGTCTGGCGCCTGAAGTTAAAGCGCTTGCGCGTGAAACGATCCGTCTTTCAGATATGACGCTTCCCCATGCATTCGCGCGCGTCTTGCTTGCTGAGCAGCTTTACCGCGCCTGGTCGATTTTGGCCAATCATCCCTACCATCGCGCCTAGCTGCGTGCGCAGAGGCATAGCCTAGCGACCATCAGTCTGAGTAGTCCATCTTATGAAGAACAACGTTGTCTTTCTTGCAAGCAAAAGCCCGAGACGACGCGAATTACTTTCGCAACTTGGTTACGAGGTCCTTGTGCTGGCGGATCCTGATGCTCCGCGGTGCTTCTTGCCGGATGACGAAGTGCAGCGTGCGAATGAGTCGCCGCAGGCCTATGTTTGCCGGACAGCCAAGGAAAAATATCAAGAAGGACGACGACTCAGGATGCAGCGCTATCCGGATTCGCTCTTTGATGCCACACCCATCGTTGCCGCAGATACCGTGGTGAGCCTGGACAATGAAGTGCTCGGCAAACCTCGCGATGCTGCTGAGGCGATTCGCTTTCTGGAAAGGCTTTCCGGGAAGACGCATGAGGTGCGCACGGCCGTCTGGGTCGGGATCGGCGACGCGGCATTTTGCGATGTGAATTTGTCTCTTGTTCGTTTTCGCACCTTGCGCGCGGATGAAATCGCAGGTTACGTAGCAACAGGCGAACCTTTCGACAAAGCTGGCGGCTATGGCATTCAGGGCGTGGCCGGGGTCTTTGTTGATCGAATTGAAGGCAGTTTCACTGGCATCATGGGCTTGCCCGTCTGCGAAACCAGCGAACTGCTTCGTCGCTGCGGCGTTCCCGTGCCTGTGCTTGGGGCTGCGAAGTCATAGCAGCTGCAAGAAAGCGACGCAAAAAAAAAAGGAGCGCCGCAACTGCGGGCTTCCGCTAAAATGAGCTCGCATTGAGCGGCGTGCGCTTCCGTCGTTTCACGCTCGGGGAAGCGGCGCTTGCGTTAGATCGTGTGGCTCTTGATCTGCCATTTCATGAGCAGACTCGTTCTCTTCGGCCATTCGGTTCGTTTTCTTGAGCGGCGCTTTCATCAGCGCCGCACGCATCGTCTCTTGGCAGCGTCATGAGACGCCTCAGACTTTCAAATTGCTTTGCGTCTCGGAATGCCTTGAAATAAAAGGCTTCCTGCGCTTGAAGGACGGTTCATTTCCGATGAGCCGCCACTCGTTTGTTCGGAAAGATAATTGTGGATTTTTCTCGATTCGATCTCTCCAACGTGGTTGCCGAACGTTTGACAAAGATCGGCATACGGACGTTTACGCCCATTCAGGAAAAATTCTTTGAAAGGATTCACGATTCAAAGGACCTGCTTTTGACCTCGCTTGCCGGCGAGGGCAAAGTGACGGCAGCAATGATTGCTGCCTTGGAGCTTTTGCTCGAACGGCAGAAGGACGACTGGAATTTTTCGAGGAAAACGCCTCGTGTCCTCAGGGGGCCGAAGGTTATTTTCTTTGCATCGAGCCGCCAGCAGGCAGAAAAGCTCAAGAAGGATTTTGACGCTCTGGCTGGTGACCTGGGCTTTACGGCACATCTTCTCTACGATGCATGGAAGGCTGCCCGAAGCAAAAAATTGCCGTACCTGGAGCCTGATGTTGTTATAGGTTCACCTGCGGTTGTGTACAACAACTACCAGAAAGTCAAGCGTACGCTCGAAGACGTACCGCTGGTGATTTTTTGCTCAATAGAAAAAATTCTGCAGAACGGCATGGGGGATCAGTGTCGGGATTTCTGCAAATTGGTCCGGACCGAGCGCAAGATTTTTCTTGCCAACGAGTCCTACGTATCGCTTCGAAAGTTTGCGGAGAGTCTCAGCGGAGACTTGGAAGCTATTCAGGCTGAACCGCAGGGTCCCTCGAGCGTAGTCAGCGAGCGCTTCATCATCGCTTCTGCGTATAGGCGTCGTCAGCTTATTCCTTTTATGTTTCAGGAACCCTGGCTGGATTTCAGACGAACGCTCGTTGTAACGACGCAAGCCAAGAATCTCGGCAAGCTCAAGAATCAATTGGAATCTTCGGGCATTAAAGCCGCACTCCAGTATCCGAAAGGGGCGGCCTATTATGAGCCTGTGAGCGAATCGAGTTTCCAACAGGATGGCCCGTCGGTCTTTGTCACGATGCCTAACGCCGTTGAGCTATTCAAGAACTGCGGGATCGATTCCATTGTCTTTTGCGAGTTTCCTCCTACGACTCGGGATTATTTGAACGCTCTCAAGACGATTGATGTCGTTCCGACAAAGGCGGAACCAAGATTCGGCCGAATCTTCTGCTACGTGCAACCCGGCGAAATCGGCAGAATACTGAGGGCTGGCGACATCATTAACCGCAGCTGGCGGTTTGCTAATCCTTTCGGCATGTCTGTGCCGATTTCTCAAGATCTGATTGAAACCAACGCGTCGCGCATGGCTGAAGAGGCTGTCTGCGAACAGGCAGCGTTGTTGTTGGCCGAACGTTATGCGGCTATGGCCGAAACCGATCGGAATGAGAATGAACGCCCGCTCGGTGACGAGATCCTTTCCGCGGAGCGAGCGTTCAGCACGAATGAAAACGATGCGGAGAAAGCGCCTGAGCCGATAAAGGAGATGGTAGCCCCGGCAGCATCTTTGGCCGGCAAGCCGCAGAAGGAATCTGAATTCGAAGCAAACGAAGATCTCGAAGAAGCGCAGAGCGCATCCGACAAAGAAGAAAACGAATACGAACCGGATTACGACTGGTCGGCGGACGAAGAAGATTTCGCGGATGAAGCTTTGGTGCGGACGCAGCCCGCAGAGATCCAGGACGGCCAGAGTGTATTCGACGAGGGTGAGTCCCAGGCCTCGTCGCCGCGCAAGACGCTCACTATCCGTTCAGGCTATGTGCCGAAACCGCATATCGATAATGAAATAACCATTAGCGAACCGCTCTCTTCCAATACGGTAGAGCTTCGTGCTGCTCAGGCGCGTGAGCGTCGTGCAATGCGTGGCAGCAATGAGCCGCTGACGCATCAGACGGTTGGGAAAAACGGGCGTCGGTTCGTGAAAAACAAGACCATTGCTGCGCCTCGTCTGCCGAATTATGCCAATGATGAAGAATCGATTCTCGGTTTCATGAGTCAGAAACCGAGGCAGGCAAAGCACGTCGGTCGCAAGCAAGCATCAATGCGGAAAAGCGGCGAAGAGCTGCGGCCGATCAAGCGTCCAAGCAAGGGAGATATGCCTTACGGCGTGGAAACCGATCGTATTGCGCAGGAAAAGATTCTTCCTAAGCCGAAAAAAGGCAAGCAACAGCATGCCCAAAAACGACCCAGCAAAGCAGTCAAACATGTCGGACCTCGACAGAGACCTGTGCAGCAAGTCATATCAAAGGCAGCCATGGCATCGAGCGATTTTTCGCCTGATGCACTCGATCAGCTGTCCGAAACGATGACTGGCGCCATCGGCTCGCCTGTCGGCACCGTTTCCTCGCAAAAGCCTCAAAAGAAAAAAGGCACGACGGTGCGCACGCCTCGCATGCAGCGTCTGAAGCATTTGCGCAAGCAGCGGGAAAACGTCACGGAAAAATCTTCTGAGGCTGTAGCGGCAAATGCCGACGCATCCGATTCCGTAACGATGCCGACAGCGGAGCGCCAAAATGCCAAAGTTGCGGCAAAGCCGATCTCGAAAGCGGCAAAGCCTGAAAAAGCAGAGAAGTCGGAGAAAAAAGGAAGATTGGACTTTGAGCCATCGCGCAGAAAGAATTTCAAGCGCGGTAGCGTCACGGTCGATGACGACAATTTCGGTAACTCCATTCACTATAAGCCCAAGCATTCGACGGGGCGCCCAGACTACAGCATGCCGGCAAGTACTTGGCAGTCTCCCGATCCGTTTGGTTACCGGCCGACGACGCTCTCGCTGCCGCAGACGATGCCTGCTCAAAACACGTATGGTTTTCAGTCTGTTTTTGGTGCGGAGAGTCAGCCTGATAATCGAGTGCATCGCACGAACGCAGCAAAAGGGAAGGGCAAGAATTCAAACGGCTTCCGCCCCAAGAAGAAGAACTTCCAACCCCGTGGCAAAAGCAACAAATCCTGATCTGCTGTCGCAACAATGATGTTCTGTGAGCGCCGTTGCAGAGTCAACGATCAACGGCGCACCAGAACGTTCCATCAGAAAACGAATGCGTGAGGTGATTCTTATGAATTCTCGCAGTGGGCGGCTGTTAGCCGTGATGGGCGTGTCCCTTCTTTTCCTGGCGGGCTGTGCCTCAGAGAGGGGCTACTATGCAGGCGATACCGTTGGTGGTCCTGGCGAGCGCGATTGGCGCGATACAGCAAGGCAATCCCGTGATCCGCTTCTTGATGCGCCCTATCGTGCGCAAATGACTTGTACGTCAGAAACACCCATTACTGTGCTTAACCGTGCAAAAGAGACCGTATTTGCTTGCTCTGACATTGGCGTAAGCGCAACGCTCGATGAACTTCGGGATGCGGGCTGGCGGCTTGTGGCGCTGAATATCGGAGAAGACCAGGAAAGTGACAGCCATGTCGGCTTCCCCGTCACCATTACGATAAGAAAACTTTTCTGAGAAAACGATCTTGAACAACGGCTCTTCTTTTGAACGGCTTGCCGCTTTCAGGCGGCTTCTTGGCCAGCAGGGGTTTGCTGGCGCTTTGGTTTTGACGAGCGATCCGCATCTTTGCGAATATGTGCCGGATCATTGGCGGCAGTGCGAAGCGCTTACGGGATTTACTGGAAGTGCTGGAACGCTTCTCGTTGAAGAAAACGCCGCGGCTTTGGCGACCGACAGCCGCTATTGGGAGCAGGCGCGAAAAGAGTTGCCGGAGGCGATTGAACTGATCCAAGCAACGAGTACTGCGTTTGAAGAATTGGTCGACTGGTTTGCGCGGAAGTTGCCGTCGGGCGGAACAGTCGCTGTTGATGAGCGAACGATTTCTTATGCTGATGCATTGAAGCTTTCTTCTTTGTTTTCAGCACGCGGCTTGCAGTTTCTGACGACATCGATCGATTGGCGCGAGGTTTGGACAGATCGGCCTGACGCAGTCGGCAGTCCCATTGCTGCGATGCGCCGTCCGTGCCGTTCAAGACGCGAAAAGCTCTCCGCATTGCGTGCGCGGCTCACAGAAAGGGGCGCGACATCGCTTTTTCTGGCGTCGCTCGACGAGATTGCTTGGCTCACGAACATGCGCGGCGCCGATGTGCCGAACAACCCAGTGTTTGAAGCTGAAATGGTGGTGGGCGCTGACGATGCGGTGCTTTACGCTGACGTGAGACGGTTCTCCAATGAAGACGTTGAGGCATTGTCGGCAGACGGCATCGTCATTCGGCCTTCGTCTGCGCTTCATGCAGATTTGCGAGAAGCAGCCCGCCGAGGGCGAATCATGACGGACCCTTCTTCGGTCACAGTGGAGTCGCTTGCCTGCATCAATGCCGATGATTTGCTGTTCGAGTCGCCGAGTGTTGTGTGCGTATTGAAATCGCAGAAAACGGATGCGGAACTCGATGCCATCCGTGAGGCGCATCTTCTTGACGCAACGGCGCTCGTCGAGTTCTATGCCGAGCTTGACGAGCGGCTGCGTGCTGGAGAGCGGCTGACCGAATGGGATGCCGCCTCGCTTCTGCATGAGCATCGCGAGAAAATGCCGGGCTTCATAGATGAAAGCTTCACAACCATAGCTGCATACGGCCCCAATGCAGCCATGCCGCATTATCAGCCGGATCCTAAGCATTCGGCAGAGCTGCGCGCCGGCAATCTTCTGCTAATCGATTCAGGGGCGCACTATGACTGCGGAACGACGGATGTGACGCGCATGACGGCTGTCGGTGAAATTTCCGAAGCCATGCGCGCAGACGTTACGCTGGCAACGCGTGCGATGCTGCGCCTTTTGAACCTTCGGTTCCCTGTTGGGGCAACGGGCGCTCAGGTTGATACAGCCGCACGAATGGATCTGTGGCGTGAAGGGATTGATTTTGGGCATGGGACGGGGCACGGCGTTGGCTATGTGCTCAATGTGCACGAGGCGCCTGTTACGATTTCGCCGCGAGCGCACAAATTCAAACTTGCGCCTGGGAATGTTGTTTCCGATGAACCGGGAATCTACAGGCCAGGTGAATGGGGCATCCGCGTTGAAAATCTGATGTGTGTCGTACCTGATAAAGAAACGAATTTTGGTCGGTTTCTTCGGTTTGAGCCGCTTACGTTTTGTCCCATTGACGTGCGGCCGATGGCAAAGCCTTTTGGCGATCTCGTCGATGAGCTTAATGCCTTTAATGCGCGCTGCGTGAAGGCGCTTGAAGGACGAGTGAGCAAAAGGGCTCTATGCTGGCTGAAAAAGGCTGCTGCAGTTGCATCGTGACAAGCAGGAATGCTGGGTTAGTTGATCCTCGAAGCCTTTGATTTCGGTCAGCAGTGCTTCAAGTTTCAAATTAAGCCGTAACGCTAATGTTTAGGTTGGCTGTTTTTCAAGATAACAGCTGCTAATCGAACGTTTTTCTAAGGGGAACGGGGTTGAAGATCACCCCGTTTTCCTTTAGAATAACATACCTAACAGGTTGGTGTTATTTGGACTGAAAAATGGCTGAAAAACCGGACTATGTTCTGAACTTCCCGCGACAGAAAAACACCGAGATTAAAAAGATCGGAAACAATTGGTACGTGTACGAGCGTTTCAGCAAATACGATCCAACGACAAAGCGAAGCCGCAAGGTCTCGGGGAAGTGCCTTGGCAAGATCACGCCCGAAGGTTTCGTTCAGACGAAGCGTCGCCTGACGCCGGAGGCGGACCAAAGCTCCCCTTCCGTACGTCGAGTTTCAGATGTCGCGGAGGCAGGGGCCGTCATGTTCTTTTGGAATCGGGCTGCAGCGATGCGGGAGCGGCTCAAGGCGTTTTTCCCAGACCTCTGGCAAACCATCTACGCTGCCGCCATCCTCAGAGCAATCAAGGAGCCGAGATTCCGCCGCCTGCAGGCGCACTACGAGACCAGCCTTATTGCGCACCTGATGCCCGACCTGTCTTTTGATGCCCCCAGCAAC
>CAJMKD010000004.1 GCA_905213905.1 uncultured Sutterella sp.
GAAATACACAAAACTGCTGACCCGTGAGACGCCAGGACCGCACCGGCAGAGCCCGAGCGTCCGCCCATTGGACGGCGCTTGCGCCGCTACAGAGCGATGCCGAGGCTGCCCTGAAGAGGTGCGCCTCTCGCATGGGCGAATGCGCTTTGGCGCTAGAGCTTCTTTTCTAGCTGATGCCGCCCGCCGTGGCGGCCGCGCGTCACAACCCGCACGTCGCCCTGCGCCTCGGCATGCCGCCGGCGCGCCGCCTTCGGGTCGCAGAGAAGCGCGCCGGTGATTTCGAGCCGGTCGCCTTCCTGCAGGATGTCTTCGGGCCGCACGCGCCTGGCGTAGACCGAAAGGCCGTCCTGCGGCAGAACCTTGACGCCCTTGGCTGAAAGCGCTTCAAGCGCCTCCCCGACCGTCATGCCGGCCAGATCGCCCCCGATTTCATAGGCGGTTTCCTTCGTCAGGCGGGGGCGAACCTCGGCAACAGTGATTTTCATGCAATAACCTCGAAGATTGAATCATGAGCGGGTAGAATGTTCGGTTCAACATTCCGACCGTATCGACTTCGGTTTGAAGCCCGCCGAAGCGTCTCACAAGAACAAGAAATTTGCAAGAGATTTCAAATGGCAATTGTCAACAAGCGCGCTCGTCACGACTATTCGATTGAAGAGCGCTACGAATGCGGCATCGTGCTTCGCGGCTGGGAAGTCAAGAGCGTGCGCGCCGGCCGCGCGCAGATCGGTCAGGCGCACATCTACATCCGCGACGGCGAGCTCTTTCTCTGCAACGCGCACATGAACCCCGCCGATCAGGTCTGCACGCACGAAACGCTCGAAACGAACCGCACGCGCAAGCTCCTGATGCACCGCAAGGAAATCATGAAGCTCATCGGCCGGGTGGAGCGCCAGGGCTATGCGCTCATACCGCTTGACCTGCACTTCACGAGAGGGCGCGTCAAGTGCGAGATGGCGCTCGCCCGCGGCAAGCGCGAATACGAAAAGCGCGCCGACGAAAGCAAGAAGGAATGGAAGCGCGAGCAGGAGCGCATCATGAAGAAGGACGCCAAGGGCCGCCACATTCTCTGACGCCCCGCGGGCCTCAACACGCCATCGCGCCGGCCCTCTGCCGGCGCTGCTTCCTTCCGTCTTCCTCCGCCCTTCCGGGCGCGGCTTTCCATGACCGATACACCTCCCGCTTCGCTTCTCGACGAGCGCACGCGAACGCGCCGCTTCACCGCCGCGATGGCTGCGCTCCTCATCTTCACGCTCGTCTTTGCTGCCGTCGCCATCGGGCTCGGCCGCTATTCGCTCTCGCTTGCCGACGTGCTTTCGGTCTTCATGCCTGATCTCTTTGACAAAGCGCCGAGCCGCACGATTGAAAACATTGTGCTCAGCGTGCGGCTCCCCAGAATTGCGCTCGCGCTCGCCGCAGGCGCGGGACTTGCGGTATCGGGCGCGGCTTTCCAGGCGCTCTTTTCCAATCCCCTTGCCTCGCCCGACACGCTCGGCGTCGCCACCGGCGCCTCCTTCGGCGCTGTTCTCGCCATTCTTTGGGAAATGGGCGGCCTCGGCATTCAGCTCATGTCGCTCGCGAGCGGCCTCGCTGCCGTTTTCTTCGTGCTCGCGATCAGCCGCGTGCGCGGGGGCGGCAACCCCATTCTCATGATCATTCTGGCAGGCATGGTGGTCGGTGCCTTCTTCACCGCGCTCGTGAGCCTCGTGAAGTTCGTCGCGGATCCCCAGGACGTGCTCCCGTCGATCACGTTCTGGATGATGGGCTCCCTCACCGGCGCCTCCAAGATGAGCCTTCTCGCGGGCATGCCCATGATCGTGATCGGCGCGGGGCTCCTGTGGCTGCTGCGCTGGCGCCTCAACGCCGCTGCGCTCCCGCCCGACGAAGCGGCAAGCCTCGGCATTCCGGTGAAGCGCCTTCGCGCCGTCGTCATCATCGCAGCGACGATGATCACCGCCTCCGTCGTGTCGATGTGCGGCCTGATCGGCTGGGTGGGCCTCCTCGTGCCGCACGCGGCGCGCATGCTTTTCGGCGCCAACAACCGCTACGTCATTCCCGCCTCGCTCCTTTTGGGCGCCCTCTTCATGCTTGCCGTCGATACCGCCGCGCGCACGATGGGGCAAAGCGAAGTGCCCGTCTCCATCCTGACGGCCGTCGTCGGCGCGCCCTTCTTCATCTATCTCTTGCGCCGCACGGGCGGGCTGTCATGATTTTTGTGGACTGCGAATTATGACAATGGCTTTGGAAGTCCGCGACGGCGCCTACAGCTATCCGAACGGCGCCCATGTTCTGCGCGACGTCAACTTCAGCTTCTCGGGCCGCGAAGTGATGAGCATTCTCGGCCCCAACGGCGCCGGCAAAACGACGCTTCTGCGCGCCATTCTCGGCCTCTCGCCCTTCACGAAAGGCGTCGCCTTTTGGAACGGCCGCCCGGTGGGCGACTGGCGGCCGCGCGACTTCTGGCTGCGGATCGGCTACGTGCCGCAAGCCAAGCGCATGAACTTCGCCGCCATGACGATCGGCGAGCTCGTTGCGCTCGGGCGCAGCGCGCGCCTCGGGCCCTTTGCGCTGCCGGGAAAGGAAGACTGGGAAAAGGTCGACCGCGCCATGGCGGAAGTCGGCATCACGCACCTCAGAAAGCGGCTCGCGAGCGAAGTCTCGGGCGGGCAGCTCCAGCTCGCGCTCATCGCGAGGGCGCTTGCCGTCGAGCCGGAGCTTCTCGTCCTTGACGAACCCGAAAGCAATCTCGACTTCCGCAATCAGCGCATTGTGCTCGAAGTGATCGAAAGGCTCGCCGCCCGAGGGCTCGGCGCCATTCTCAACACGCACTTCCCCGCCCACGCCGTGGAGCTCTCGCAGACGGTGCTTCTCGTGCCGCGCGGCGAGCCGCCCGTCTGCGGCCGCGCCAAGGACGTCATGACGGAAGACATCCTCTCCAAAGTCTTCGAAATCGGCGTGCGCATCCGGGATCTCGACTTCCCAGAGAGAACCGTCACGACGGTCACGGCCGTCGGCCGCGCGCTTGATGAAAAAGGACGCGCCATCCGCGAAGACTGAGTCCGCCGAAAGGTTTCCCAAAAGTTGCCTCGGCAGCAATCGTCTAATCATTTTTATCTATTCCGAACGAACGAGATCGGCGCAAGATTGGAGCCGCAGCTGCGGAAGCGCTTTCATGCCTTCCGCGGCGGCGGATTCAATGCTAGGAGAGTAAAAATGCTTGAAAATCGTCGTGATTTTCTGAAGACGGCTGCCGCCGGCACGGCGGGCATTCTCGGCGCGATGGGCTTCGCTGCCGCGCCAGCAGAAGCGCGTCCGGCCAAAGGCAAGGCCAAGTACGACCTCATCATTGCGGGCGCGGGCTGCGGCGGACTTGTCTGCGCCATTCGCGCCGCCGAACTCGGCTTGAAGCCGCTCGTCCTTGAAAAGATGCCGATGCCTGCGGGCAACGCCGTCTACGCAGCGGGCTTCCTTCTCGGCATCAACACGTCCTTCCAGAAGGCCAAGGGCGTGCCGCCCGACACGGTCGAAGCCTTCTATAAGGACATGATGACGGTTTCCCAGCAGCAGGCCAATCCTGCGCTCACGCGCAAAGTCGCAGAGGACTGCACGAAGCTTCTCGAATGGCTTCACACTTCTTGCGGCGTCAACTTCTCCACCGGCGCCAAGCTCGTCTGGCCGCAGCTCACGCGCTCGCACCTTGTCGTCGGCGAAACGAAGCCGGGCGGCGCGCAGCTCATCAAGAACCTCATGGCCCGCGCGAAGGCGCTCGGCGTTGAATGCCGCTATTCGACGAAAGTCGTTTCTCTTCTCGCGGATCCGAAGACCGGCGGGTGCGCCGGCGTTCGCGTGAAGTCGAAGGCTGGCATTGAAGAAATCCGCTCGCGCGCGGGCGTCGTAATCGCCACGGGCGGCTTCTCCGCCAACCAGGCGCTCGTGACGGCCTTCTGCGGCTCCGCGGGCGCCAAGATGCCGCTCCGCGGCTCGCGCATCATCGCGGGCGAAAACATCACGCTCACCGCGCCCTTCATGCCGAAGGTCGTGCATGTCGACCAGTATCACTGCGGCCCGATTCACGGCCCCACGGGCGCCAACCCGCTCAACATCGTCAACAACGGCATCTGCGTCAACAAGGCCGGCAAGCGCTTCACCGACGAAGGCCAGACCTACGTTCAGATGTCGCGCAACGTCGCTGCCATGACGCCCGACAACTGGGCTTACATGGTCTGCGACCAGACGGCGCATGACCTCCCGATTCTGAAGAACGACTGGGATTCGTATGCGCGCCTCGGCGCCCCCGTCTATACGGGGAGCACGATCGAAGAAGCCGCTCAGAAGGCCGGCATCGACCCGAAGGCCCTTGCCGAAACCGTAGAAGACTTCAACGATGCGGTTGAAGACAAGGCAGCCGCCACCAAGCTCACGCCGCCCAACACGCTCGAAACGGTGCGCCCGGTCGTCAAGGCGCCCTTCTACATCGTGCCCTTCCAGGGCGGCATGACTGCCACCTTCGGCGGCCCGATGATCAACACGGACGGCCAGGTGCTCGACACTGAGAACCAGCCGATTCCGGGCCTCTTTGCTGCCGGCAACGCCTGCGGCGGCATCTTCTACGACAACTACGTGGGCGGCGCGCAGCTCACCGCAGCGGGCGTCTTCGGCCTCGCTGTTGCTGAATACGTGAAGGCGCACGCCTAAGCCTTCAGCGGCTTCGCGCCTCTCAAGGCCGCTGAAACTTGCGTCAGAGCCTCTGGTCCGACCTCATCGTCGGTCCGGAGGCTTTTCTATTTTTCGCTCTCTTTTGAAGCGCCTCGCGCGATGGCTGAATTTTGCAAAAGAGCCCTATCTTGCAAAAACATCTTTTCGCAAAACTGGCCTAAGTAATTTATCTTATTTCTTATTTTTCAATAGCTTATAAAATTTAGAGAATCGGTTTTGCGATTTTTCTTGACAGTTTTCCGCGTCGAGAGTACCGTTCAACCATCTGCGCGCGCCGCGCCCCTGCGAGCCGCGCTTCAGAAGACAAAAATCCACTCGCAGCGGCCGCCGGCGCGCTGCCCGACACAGAGGAGAACTCGGAATGTCCACGGAAGACAACGTCATTATTTTCGACACGACGCTGCGCGACGGAGAGCAGGCGCTGCCGCAAAGCCTTTCCATGCGGCAGAAGCTCCAGATCGCACTCGCCCTCGAAGAACTTGGCGTTGACGTCATCGAAACGGGCTTTCCGATCTCTTCGTCGGGCGACTTCGAAAGCGTCTCCACGATTGCGAAGTCGCTCAAAACCGCCACACCCTGCGCGCTCGCGCGCTGCGTTGAAAAGGACATCGTCGCCGCCGGCGAAGCGCTCGCCGGCGCAGATCACTTCCGCATTCACACCTTCATTGCAACGAGCACCATTCACGTCAAGGACAAGCTGCGCAAGCGCTTTGAAGACGTGATGGAAATGGCCGTCAAGAGCGTCAAGCTCGCGCGCCGCTACACCGACGACGTGGAATTCTCCTGCGAAGACGCCGGCCGCACGCCGATCGACGAACTCTGCCGCATGGTCGAGGCTGCGATTGCCGCGGGCGCCACGACGATCAACATTCCGGACACGGTGGGCTACACGCTCCCTGTCGAATTCGGCAACATCATCACGACGCTTCGCAACCGCGTGCCCAACATCGACAAGGCCGTGCTTTCCGTGCACTGCCACAACGACCTCGGGATGGCGACGGCCAACTCGCTCACGGCCGTTCAGATGGGCGCGCGCCAGATCGAATGCTGCATGAACGGGCTCGGCGAGCGCGCGGGCAACACCGCGCTCGAAGAAGTGGCTGCGGCGCTGCGCCTCAGAAGCGCCTACCTCGGCGGCCTCAAGAGCGGCATCAAGCTTGAAAACATCGCCCGCACGTCGGCGCTCGTCGCCAAGATCTGCCATGAGCCCGTTCCGGCGCACAAGGCCATCGTGGGCTCGAACGCCTTCTCGCACAGCTCCGGCATCCATCAGGACGGCGTTCTCAAGAACCGCGAAACCTACGAGATCCTCACGCCTGAGAGCGTCGGCTTCAAGGGCAACAACATGCACATGACGGCGCGCTCCGGCCGCCACATGATCCGCGCCTGCCTGCAGAACCTCGGCTATGCCGACAACGACTACGACCTCAACGACATCTACGCGCGCTTTCTCAAGCTCGCCGACCGCAAGGGCCAGGTCTTCGACTACGACCTTGAGGCGCTCGTCTTCTTCACGAAGCAGGACGAAGCCGACGACCTCTATCACCTCGACCGCATGAACGTCATGAGCGGCACGGGCGAAATGATGGCGACGGCCACCGTGCGGCTTCGCGTGGGCAAGCGCACCCGCACCGAATCGAGCATCGGCAACGGCCCTGTTGACGCCGTCTACAACTGCATCACGCGCCTCACTGGCGTGCGCTGCAAGCTGACGAGCTTTGAAATCGCCGCCAACGGCGCCGGCATGGATGCGCTCGGCCAAGTCGACGTCACGGTCGAGCACAAGGGACGCATCTTCCACGGCATGGGGCTTTCAACGGACGTCGTGGAATCCTCGGCGCTTGCGCTCCTCAACGCCATCAACAACATTGAGCGCGCCGACCGCATTCATGAATCGCGAAGCCGCCCGAAGAAGGCTTCGGAGCTCGCTGCCGAGAAGAAGGCCTGAAGATCGCTCGCAAACCATTTTTTCGACCTTTCCGGCGGAACCCGCCGCGTGAATCGCGGCGGCGCAGAGGGCTTTTTGCACCCCGGCAGGCCGCAAGCCGGCCGAAAAGCCCCCTGAAGCGCGCAGCTTCTGCGCGCTTTCCCCTGGAAAAAGCCATACACCTGCTTCCCTGCAATAGTGAAGCGTTTTAAAAAAGAGGTATCCCTATCATGACCCGTTCCCATCACATCGCCGTCCTCGCTGGCGACGGCATCGGCCCGGAAGTCATGCGCGAAGCGCTGCGCGTTCTTGACGCCGCCGCCAAGCGCTTCGGCTTTGAAGTCGCAACGACCGAACGCCTCGTCGGTGGCGCCGCGATCGACGCCTGCGGCAAGCCGCTTCCCGAAGAAACGATCGAGGCCTGCGACAAGGCCGACGCCATTCTCTTCGGCTCCGTGGGCGGCCCCAAGTGGGACCACCTGCCGCACAAAGACCGCCCGGAAGCGGGCGCGCTGCTGCCGCTTAGAAAGCGCTATGCGCTCTTCTCGAACCTGCGCCCGGCGCGCATCTTCCCCGGCTTGGAGTCGCTCTGCCCGCTGCGCGCCGACATTGCAGCCAAGGGCTTCGACATGATCGTCGTGCGCGAGCTCACGGGCGGCATCTACTTCGGCACGCCCAAAGGCCGCGAAGGCGAAGGCCCGACGGAGCGCGCCTACGATACGGAAACCTATTCGCGCGCCGAAGTCGAGCGCATTGCGCGCGTCGCCTTCGAAACGGCGCGCGCGAGAAAATGCAAAGTGACTTCCGTCGACAAGGCGAACGTCCTCGCCACTTCCGTTCTCTGGCGCGAAACGGTTGAAGCCGTCGCCAAGGACTATCCGGACGTTGCGCTCGAGCACCTCTACATCGACAACGCGACGATGCAGCTCATCAAGGCGCCCTCGCAGTTTGACGTCGTGCTCTGCTCGAACATGTTCGGCGACATTCTCTCGGACGAATGCGCAATGATCACGGGCTCGATGGGGCTGCTCCCCTCGGCTTCGGTAGGCGAATCGGGCTTCGGCCTTTACGAGCCCGCAGGCGGCTCCGCCCCCGACATCGCCGGCAAGGGCATCGCCAACCCCGTGGCGCAGATTCTTTCGATGGCGATGATGCTGCGCTTCTCGCTCGGCGAAAAGGAAGCGGCAGACGCCGTTGAAGCCGCCGTTTCGAAGACGCTCGGCGAAAACTGCCTCACGGCCGACCTCGCCGGCGCCGCCGGCGTTGCACCTGTCTCAACGGCCGAAATGGGCGAACGGATCGCGCGCCACGTTCTGGAGGACTGAAGCCATGGGAAAGACGCTTTACGAAAAGGTTTACGACGCGCACATCGTCTCGGAGAAGCCCGGAGAGCTCCCGCTTCTCTATGTCGACCGCCATCTCATTCATGAAGTGACGAGCCCGCAGGCCTTCGCCGGCCTGCGCGCGGCAGGGCGGAAGCTGCGCCGGCCCGACCTCATGCTCGGCACGGTCGACCACGACATCTCCACGCGCGAAGCCACGCTTGAAGTCTGCTCGCCCATGGCGAAAACGCAGGTGACGACCCTCATGCAGAACTGCAAGGACTTCGGCGTCACGCTCTACGGCCTCGGCCACCCGCGTCAGGGCATCGTGCACATCATCGGCCCGCAAACGGGCTTCACGCTCCCGGGCACGACGCTCGTCTGCGGCGACTCCCACACCGCCACGCACGGCGCCTTCGGCGCGCTTGCCTTCGGGATCGGCACTTCCGAAGTCGAGCATGTGATGGCGACGCAGACCATCAAGCAGCAGCGCCTCAAGACCATGCGCATCACCTGTCGCGGCCGTCTCGCCCCTGGGGTCTTCGCCAAGGACCTCATTCTGGCGATCGCGGGTCGCCTCACAACCGCGGGCGGCACGGGCCACGCCATCGAATTTGCCGGGGAAGCCGTCCGCGCGCTTTCGATGGAAGGCCGCATGACGCTCTGCAACATGGCGATTGAAGTGGGCGCCAAAGTCGGCATGATTGCGCCCGACGAAACGACTTTCGAATACCTCAAGGGCCGTCCCTATGCACCGAAGGGCGAAGCCTGGGACGAAGCGGTTGCGTACTGGAAGACGCTCGCGAGCGACCCGGACGCCGTCTTCTCGAAGGAAATCGAAATCGACGCCGCCGCGATCGACCCGCAGACCACCTGGGGCACCAACCCCGGCCAGACCTGCTCGATCACGGGCGCGATCCCGAAGCTCGAGGACTTTGCGGACCCCGTGGCCCGAGAGAGCGCCGAGCGCGCGCTCGAATACATCGGCCTCGCACCCGGAAGCCGCATTGACGAAGCAAAAATCGACGTCGTCTTCATCGGCTCCTGCACGAACGGGCGCATTGAAGACTTCCGCGAAGCGGCGAAGGTGCTTCGCGGCCGCCATGTGGCGCCCGGCGTCACCGCGCTCGCCGTCCCCGGCTCGATGGCCGTGCGCGAAGCCGCCGAAAAGGAAGGCCTCGCAGACATCTTCCGCGCCGCCGGCTTTGAATGGCGCCTTCCCGGCTGCTCGATGTGCCTAGCCATGAACGACGACCGCGCGCCTGAAGGCTCGCGCGTCGCTTCGACCTCGAACCGCAACTTCGTGGGCCGCCAGGGACGCGGCAGCCGCACGCACCTGATGAGCCCGGCCGCCGCGGCAGCGGCTGCCGTTGCGGGCCGCATCACCGATCCGCGCGAATATCTCGCCGCTGCGGATTAAGAACGGGAGGAGAACATCATGGAAAAATTCACTCGATTCACTTCCGTTGCGGCGCCGCTCAACCGCGCCAACGTCGACACCGACCAGATCATTCCGAAGCAGTTTTTGCTTGCGGTCGACCGCAAGGGCTTCGGCCGGCGCCTCTTTCTCGACCTCCGCTGGCTTGATGCGGAAGAAACGAAGGAAAATCCCGACTTCGTGCTGAACCGTCCCGCCTACCGCGGCGCCGGCATTCTCGTCGCGCAGTCGAATTTCGGCAACGGCTCGAGCCGCGAGCACGCCCCCTGGGCGCTTCTCGACTACGGGTTCCGCTGCGTGATTGCGCCTTCCTTCGCCGACATCTTCAAGAACAACGCCCTCGGCAACGGGCTTCTCACGGTTGAACTGACCGAAGCTGAAGTCAATCGCCTCATGACGCTCCTTGAAGAAAAGCCCGGCACGAAGGTCACGGTCGACCTTGAAGCCATGACGGTTGAAGCCCCCGGCTTCTCCGCGAACTTCACGCTCGACCCCTTCCGCCGCTACATGCTTTTGAACGGCCTGGACGCGATCGGCCTCACGATGCAGAACGAAGCTGCCGAGATCGCCGACTTTGAAGACAAGATGCCGCAGTGGGCGAAGCTCGATCAGGCTGAACGCTGATCAGCCGGCCGCTGCCGGCAGTTCCGAGCCGCTTCGCCAATCGGTGCGAAGCGGCTTTTTTTATCGACCGCCCTTCGATGCCTTGCCGCCCAAACGCTGCGGGCTCTCAAAGCACCTGGGTCCCTGCCAGAAACACTTTGAAATACTTTACGTGAAGATATTAGGGTTTTTACCACACTTAATACGCTAAGCTTGAACTCCTTTTTCTATTCTTTCAAAAAGAACAAAGACTTATGCGTAACTCGCTTCTTGCGCTTGCCACTTCCGGCGCAGCGTTTCTTGCCGGCTGCGCCGCCACGACTGACCTGCCGCCCGCTGAGCCCGTCGCCCAAAGCGCTTATGCGCCCGAGCGCTCCTACGCGTCCAACGTGGGTGCACAGTTCGGCATTCATCGAATTGAGGACAACGCCGACGCTGCCAAGCAGCTGCGCGCTGTGGCGCCCGAATCGCACCTCGCCCGCAATCTGGGCCTCACGGTGCTCGCCAACAGCCCCCTCAACGGCGTTTTTGCTTCGAAGTCCGCCGGCCCCTTCACGACGAGCCTCGGCCTTGATTTTGCGGGCCTCGGCTGGAAGCCCGACACCACCGCTTTCGAAGCGTTTGATCACTGGTTCGCCGCTGTGCCCGCCGAACTCGCCAAAACGCCCGACGAAGCGCTTCGTCTTTCAATGCGCGAGACGGCCCGCGCCTTCGCCGCAGCGCTCGCCGAACACGGCTACACGGTCGCCACCGTCGTTGAGGAAGCGCCGGAAAGCTCGCTGCAGGATGAAACGCTCGAGCGCATGACGCTTCTCTTTGAGAATGAAGCTTTGGGGTGCCCGAAGAACGCAACAGACGAAAAAAGCCGCTGCCGGCTCCTCCTTCGCGGCGCGCAGGGCGGCGCTCCTGCGGAAATGCTCCCCGTCTGGCTCACGACCGGGAACGAAAGCTCGGAACCTCCGAAGCCGCGCTACAAAGTGCACCGGACGCTTCTCATCTGGTCGCTTCCTGAAGATGCGCTTGCTTTAGGGACCATCGAATCGAGCGGCTTCCTTGAAGCGGCAAGCCGCGCGCTGCCGCCCGACTACTGGCTTTACAGGGCGCCGCGCCACGAGACGGGCGCACGGCTTTACGAAGTCGGCGTTGCGCACGAATTTGCAACGCGCTGAGCCTCAGGCGCGTCCATCGACGGGAAAAAGCGCGCCCGCCGCAGGGGCAAAAAAACCGGCCGCAGGCGGTCTTCATTCTGCTTGCGGCCGGTTTCGCTTTTTGAGCAGCGCGCTCAGGCCGCCCGATTCACTCGGCCGGCCCGGCATCGGGACTTTACTTGATTTCCTTCGCAGCGGATTCCGCGGCGACGACGCCCGAAACGATCGCCCACGAATTCATCATGGCGGTCATCGAGTCGGCACCATTGGCGCCGCCCACAACGCAGCCTGCGCCATAGAGGCCCGGAATCGGCTTGCCGGCCTTGTCGAGAATATGGAGGCCCGCATCGGCCTTGAGGCCGCCCAACGTCGTGCAGTAGCGAACCTTCTGCTCGACGATGTAGTACGGGCCTTCGCCGAGGCCGCCCGAAAGCTTGCGGTTGAAGTCGGCGTCCTTGCCGGCCTTCACCATCTCGTTCCAGTGCTTCACGGTCTTCGAGAGGCCGGCCGGATCGATGCCCATCTTTTCTGCGGCCGCTTCAAGCGAATCGGAAACCGCCATCACGGGACGCCCGTTGTTGACGATCTTCGTCCACTCCATGAGGGATTCGGCCGTCGGCACAAGCTTGTCTTCAAGCGACTTGGCCGTGTAGGCCTTCCAGGCGTTGGCGTCCATCACGATGTACATGATGGAGCCCGGCTGCTCGATCGTCTTGTCGGTGAGCACGCCCAGGCCCGCATTTTCATCCACGAAGCGCTCGCCCTTGTTGTTGACGTAGATCGCGCCCGTCGCCTTCATCGTATCGGTCGAGGAAGCGGTCGCAGCGAGGCCGTGATGCGGACGGTTTTCAACGCCCTGCGGATACATCTTCACGAGGTCGAGATTGATGGTGTCGGCGCCGATCGCCGTGCCCATCTTGAAGCCGTCGCCCGTTTCGCCGTCAACACCGTAGAAAATGTAGCTCTTCATCTTTTCGGGGAGCATCGACTGGTCGGCGCCGTAGCCGCCCGAAGCGAGAATCACGGCCTTCGAGGTGAGCTCAACCGTGTTGCCGTCCTTGTCGGTCGCCTTGACGCCGATCACGCGGCCATCCTTGTCCTGGATGAAGGACTGCGCACGGGTTTCCATCATGAGCTTGCCGCCCATGTCGAGGAACTTGCCGCGCATGAGGTTGAGGAAGTTGATCGAGCGGCCTTCAACGCCGAGCTGGCGGTTGGCGGAGTGGTCCGGATACTGCGTTGCGGCCGGGCCGTACGGGATCTTCATGTCGTAGACAAGCCAGTCGACGACGCTGCCCACCTTTTCAGTCGTCATCTTCACGAGCACCGGGTCGTTGCGGCCCTTGCCGACGCGCATGATGTCTTCATAGGCGAGTTCGGGGCTGTCCTTCGTTTCCTTCATGACGTCGCGCTGGAACTTCGAGCCCGTCGCAATAAGCGTGCCGGCATTGAGCACCGTGGCGCCGCCGATCGTCGGCATCTTCTCGATGAGGATCACGGACTTGCCGAGCGTTTCGGCCTTGACGGCGGCGGAAATGCCGGAGCCGCCCGCACCGACCACGACGATGTCGGCGCTTTCGCGGATGATCTTGGGCGCTGCCTTCTTCTTCACGACTGCAAAGGCATACGCGGCAGGATCGCCGCCCGCGGCCTTGATGGCATTGGCAACAGCGGCCTTGATGCCGTTCGTCGTCATCGTAGCGCCCGTCACGGCGTCAACGCCCGTCGTCTGATTCTCGACGATGGCCTTGGGCACCGTTGCGACGGCGGCGTCGGAAATCCCGACCGTTTCCGCATGCTTGACGATCTTCACATCGGCGATCTTGCCGCCCTTCACCGTCATCTGAACGACGATGTCGCCGTTGCGGCCCTGGCCCGTGCCTTCGAACGTGCCGTCCGACATGGCGGCGAAAGCACCCGTGCAAAGCCCAGCGAGGGACATCGCGAGCGCAGCCTTCTTAAAGGTATTCATTGCTTTTCTCCTTTCGAGCGTCCGGCGCTTGCGTCCGGCCTGGCCTCAGCGGCCGCGTCGGTCAAACGCGGCGGCTAGAGCCGGACACGGCGCCGTCAGCTCCGTTCTTTTTAGATGGCGCGGCAGCGTTTGAATGCGGCACCGTTCTCTGCGTGCCGCCCGCTGCGCACCGTAAACTCTATGCCTGCATGCCTTTTCTGGCGATCGAGACAAAAACGGATATCGAAGGAGAGTTTGCTTGAAAACAAATCCGCTTGGGCTTTTGACAAAACGGATCTGCGGATGAGGCGCGTCCTCAGAGCCTTTCGCCCGCTGCGAGCACAAAAGCTTCAAAGAGCGCGAGCGCCTCTTCGTGCGCTTCGGCGAGCATTTCCGGGTGCCACTGCACGCCGAAAAAGAAGCGCTTTTGCGGGTCGTCGATCGCTTCGATGATGTCATCGGCCGTTGAGCGCGCATTGACGACAAGCCCATCGCCGAGCGTCTTCACGCACTGGTGGTGCATCGTATTGACCGGGCAGGCGCTGCGCCCCTTGAGAATCCGGGCGAGCCGCGTTTCAGGCTCAACCGCGACATCATGCGTCATGACTTCGTAGGGCACGGTCTGCCGATGCTTCTCGAGCGCAATGCCGAGCGCCGAGGGAATGTCCTGGACAAGCGTGCCGCCGCGCGCGACATTCATCACCTGCATGCCGCGGCAGATCCCGAAAACAGGCAGATCGGCGCGGTCTGCGAGACCGATGAGGAAGAGCTCCATTTCATCGCGCTCAGGGAGAAGCGAGCCGCATTCGGGCAGACGCTTTTCGCCGTATCGGGCAGGATCCACATCCGCGCCGCCCGTGACAAGCAATCCGTCGATACGGGAAAAGAGCGCGGCCAGATCGCTCTGCGGCGCATGAAGCGGCAGCAGCACAGGCACCCCTCCCGCAAGCGTGATGCTGCGCAGATACTGATCGCGCACGCCGAGAATGCCTTCGGGCATCTTGAGCGTCGGCGTGACGCCAATCAAAGGCTTGACCATTTTGAATACCCCCTTCAATCCATTGATTTTTCTAAATATTTTTTGCCGCAGGCGCTACTCCAAAACGAGGCGCGCTGATTGAGCATTGTTGACGCGCGCCACAGCGCCCGTCAAGCCGCAGCCCAGGCTTCTTTTGGAATGGCTGAGCAGAAGGGGATTCGGACGACTGGAATCGCAAGCGATGCAAGCCGCCCGAAATTTTTGGTCAAACGCGCGCTCAGGCGGCGTCAGGCGGCGCCTGCGGCGCATCAGCGGGCGGATTGTTGGCCGCTCGCGGCGCGTCGCCCGCAGCCTTCGCATCAAGTTCAGCCTGCAGCAGCTTCACCATCATGTAGCGGTTGAGCATTTCGCGCGCAAAGAGCAGGTAGCCGAGATAAAGCTCGGACTTTCTGAGCGAAATGCGCTCAAGCCCGATCTGCTCGAGGAACTCCTTCTGCGCCTCTTCAATCAAGGCAAGAATATGCGCGCACTTGGCCGGCGAGAAATGATCGCGCAGCGCAAGCAGATCGCGCGCGAGGCGGCATGTGTTCTCGCGCATTTTCCCCGTGAAGGGCGAATGGCTGTTGGCGACGTAGTTTTCCGAAACGCCGAGCTGGTCGCGCAGCGAGTGGCTCACTTCCTTCATGTTCGTGAAGGCGCGGTAGTAGAAGTTGCGCGCATCGCGGTCGGCCTTGCTGCCGCCGCCCTCGAGCGCCATGCGGTAGTACTCGCCGCGCCGCTGGGTCGTTTCGTCAAAGAGCGACACGGCATCGGCCTTGAGGCGCTTGAGCGCCGGATGGTCCTCTTCGATGAAGGCGTTGAGGCCGCCCGCAAAGACGGAAATCGTGCGGTCGAGATAGTGGTCGACGCTCGTCGTGAGGAGCTCCTTGATCGAAAGGCGGTCGCCGCGCTCGAGCTGCTTGGCTTCGCCGCTCTCTTCCTTGTCGTCCTTCGTGAAGAAGTTAGACTTCACGATCACGAACATCGCAAGAAGCATGCCGATCAGCACTGCGGGCTCGCGCCAGAAAATAAAAATCGTGCAGACGAAAGCGCAGGCGGTCGCCGCCGTAAAGGCCGTCACGAACCAGCCGGAAATGACGGTGAGGACGCCGGAAATGCGATAAACGGCGCTTTCGCGGTCCCATGCGCCGTCGGCGAGCGACGAGCCCATCGCCACCATGAAGGTGACGTACGTGGTCGAAAGCGGGAGCTTCAGGCTTGTGGCCGATGCGATCAGCGCAGCAGCGAGCACGAGATTGATCGAAGCGCGGACTTCGTCAAAAGGCAGCTCTTCGGCGCCCGGCTTGACTCTCGGCTTGTTGAACCGAAGCTCAAGCCAGCGCAGGACCGTATTCGGCACGAACTGCGTGGCAAGCGCATGAAAGCGCAGCGAGCTTCTCACGATGCCGCGCGCAGGGAGCGACGAGCCGAACTGCTCCTTGCCGCCGCGGGCGGAACTTGCCAGATTGACGGATGTGCGGATGACGCGGTGCGCCTTCTTCGAGAACCAGAGCGTGAGGCACATCACGAAGCCCGACGCTGCGAGGAAGAAGGTGGGCGTGCGCATAGCCTCGCGAAGGCCTTCCATCGTGAAGGCGCGCGGATCAGCGGACGGCGCAGCGCTGAAGATGTGGTAGCTGTCGAGCGCCGCCAGCGGAACGCCCACGAAGTTGACGAGGTCGTTGCCCGCAAAGGCAAAGGCAAGCGCAAAAGTGCCCGAAAGAATGACGACGGGGAAGATGTTCGCCCGGAAGAGGAGAATGGCCGCTTCAAAAAGAACGAAGAAGCCGGCAAAGACGCAGATCAGAATGGCTTCGGTATTGGCTTCAATCCAGTCGATCCAGGCGGGCTCCATGAACGAGGCGCCGCGCGCGCCCTTCATGACGAGGAAGTAGAGAATTGCGGTGATGGCCGCGCCGCCGAAGAGCGCGCCGAAGTATTTGTAAGTCTTCCAGTAGCGGAACGTGAAGAGCGTTCTGAGCACATACTGAACAATGAGCCCGGCGAAGAAGGCGACGACCACCGAAACGAGAATGCCCATGATCATCGCGAGCGCTTTGCCGGAATTGACGTAGAGCCCAAGGTCGGTGAAGGGCGCCCCGGTGTGCCAGACCTTCCAGCAGGCCATGGCGACCGTCCCGCCCAAAAGCTCAAAGATGATCGACACCGTCGTTGAAGTGGGCAGCCCGAGCGAATTGAAGGTATTGAGGAGCAGCACATCCGTCACCATGACCGCACAGTAGACGAACATCACCTCTTCAAAAGTGAGCCGCTCGGGCACCAGCACCCCGGTTTTGGCAATTTCCATCATGCCGGAACTGAACGTGGCGCCCAAAAGCACCCCGGCGCTCGCCACCGCCATGATGATCCAGAATGGCGCGGCCCTCGATCCGACCGCCGCGTTGAGAAAATTGACGGCGTCATTGCTCACGCCGACAAAGAGGTCGCAGATAGCCAGCGCTGCTAGAAGCGCCAGCACGGCATATAGGAAAACATCCACTTTTTATTGTCCGCAGCCCGTCGAGGCAGCGTTCCGATTGATTGAGCTAGCGGCATTTTAAAAGGGAATGCCTGAAAATCAAGCATCCCGAAACGACAAAAAAGTAGCCGACCGCACGCTTATTTTTGCTTGCGGCCGGCGTCTTGGAAATTCGCCGTTGGGATTAGGCGGTGCTCCTATCAGCTGAAGATATAGACGCCGATGAGGAGAACGAGCATCACGGGCGCGGTGCGCTTGGCGATTTCAAAGGGCGAAACGCCGGCAATGCCTGCCGCGATGATCATGCCGCCGGCCAAAGGCGAGCTGAGGCGGCCGAAGTTGCCGGAAATGGCGGCGAGGTAGCCGAGCGCGTCGACCGAAAGGCCGAACTGTTCGGCGTGCGGCGTCACGGCTTCGTTGAAGGCGAAGGCCGCAGCGTCGCCCGAGCCCGTCACGAGCGCCATGAGATAGGGCCCGAGCGCAGCGCCGAGCTTGGCGACTTCATTGGCGTGCGTGAGGTAGTCGACAAAAGCCTTGATGACGCCGCAGGCCTGAAGGCCGGCGGCGAAGACGCCCGCCGCGATGATGATGCCCATGATCTTGGCGTAGCCCGAGCCCATGCCGTCGAAGAACTTCTTCGTCACATCGGCCGGGTTGGTGCGCGTCACGGCAATGGCGTAGATTGCGCCAATGAGCATGGCGGTTGCCACCGACATCTTGATCTGGGGCGCCCAGATGCTCGCGCAGACGAGGATGATCACCGGGAGCATCGGCGCGAAAGCGTAGAGAAGGTTCGGCTTTTCAGGGAGTTCCGCCGAAACGTTCATGTTCTTCGCGAGTTCGCCGAAGCCTTCCTTGCGGAAGTCGCGATAGACGAGGCAGACGACGACCATCAGGATGATGGCCGCAATCGAAGCGCCGATCGTGAAGGTCGAGAAGCGCGTGATGAAGTCGATGACTTCAAGGTTCGCGAGCTTCGCAATGAAGGCGTTGTGCGAAACGCCCGGGCTCAAGTAAGCCGTCGTGATCGAGCCCACGACGGTCGCCGCAGCGATGGCCGGATGGAAGCCCGCGCGGACCATGAGCGGAATCACCGTCGGGCCGACCGCGGCCACGAGGCCCGAGGTCGACGGAATGGCGATCGAAATGAGCGAAACCACCACCATGCAGGCGGGCAGAAGCATGATGCCGAGCTTCTTGAGGGGCTTCGTGAGGAGCGCCACAAGATGCACGTCGCACTTCGTGAGCGAGACGACGGCCGCAAAGCCCATCGCCGAGCAGATGGCGATGATGAGCGAGCCGTTCGTCATCGATTTGTCGAACTGCTTGAAGGCGACCATCGGCTCCCACGAAATGACGGCCATCAAAAGGCCCGCGGTGATGAGCACGAGCCGAGTTTCATAGCGCTTCACGAGCGCCCAGACCGCGCCGATCGTCACGACCAGCGCGACCCACATTGTCCAAGTCATTGGTTATGTCTCCGGTAATGCGTGAGGGTTGACCTCTTTTTGGATTGTTGTTTTGGTCTCAGCGGGGACGCTTCGGCAGAAGCGGCGCCGCCGCATGCTCGCCCGCGAGGCCCGCAAGCGCCACAGCCGTGAGCATCACAAGCTGCGGACCCTGCTCGATGTCGAAGCACTCGTAGTACTCGTCGACCGTGTGGGTGCGCATCTGGCGGCCGCCCGAAGAGAGGCAGGTCGCGGGGATGCCGAGGCTCACCGGCATGTTCGCGTCCGTCGAGGAGCTCATGTAGTCGGTGAGCTCGATGCCGAGCGCCTTCTGCGCAGCGCGCGAGACCTGCAGCACCGGGCAGTCGTCGGGACGCTGGCCGGCCGGACGGTTGCCGATCGCTTCCGCCTTAAAGTGAAGCTGCTTCTTCGGGTCAGTGATGTTCCAGATCGCGTTTTCTTCTGCGACGCCCTCTTCAAAGGCCTTGAAGACAAAGGCTTCGGCCTTGAGAAGCTCTGCGTCGTCGAGGCTCCGGATGTCGACGTCGACCGTGCAGCTCGCGGCGATGGTGTTCACCGACGTGCCGCCTTTGATCGTGCCGATCGTGAAGGTGGTCTTCGGATCAGCGGGCACCTTGAGGTGCGCAATGCGTGCGCCCGCGAGGCACATCGCATGAATGGCGCTTGCCGTTTCGCCGAAGGAGCCGTAGCTGTGCCCGCCCGGGCCTTCGATCGTGAAGCGCCAGCGGTGCGAGCCCACCGCAGCGAAGAGAATGCGGCCGATGTTGCTGTTGTCGACCGCAAGGAAGCCGTCGATGTGATTGACAGTATTGTTTTCGCGGAAGAGATACTTGCTGCCGCGGATGTCGCCGAGGCCCTCTTCGCCCACCGTGCCGCAGAACCAGATGTCGCCCTGCGTTTCAACGCCGGCTTCATTCATGCAGCGCAGCGCCTCGAGCAGGCAGCGCAGGCCCGAGCAGTTGTCGCCAATGCCGGGCGCGCGGTAAATATTGCCTTCCTGATGCACCGTGACGTCAGTGCCTGCCGGGAAGACCGTGTCCATGTGCGCGCCGATCGCGAGCAGCGGGGCATCGGGATTCTTGCCCGGACGACGGCCGACGACGTTGCCGATGCCGTCGATCGTCACATCTTCAAGCCCGAGCGACTTCATGAGACGGACCATTTCTTCGGCGCGGACGCGCTCTTCAAAAGTGGGCGCCGGAATTTCGCAAAGATGCACCTGCAGCTTCATCGCCGCTTCTGCGCCCGTCTTCGCAAGCTCGATCGCCTTCGCCATTTCAGGCGTGCGCGCAATCGCCTCTACCTGTTCGGCCACAGCGGCATCGATCGGACCAGGGATTTTTTCCATCGACATAATTGTTGCTCCTCATAATTTATGCAAAGGGCGCCGGTCTCGCCGACCGACGCCAAAGCAGCATGGATTTTGATCGCTCTCAATCTAAAAATCCAGATGGGGATTCTTAAATCCCCAAGCCTGAAGCCGAGTTTGATCAGAAGTTCCAGTTGATGCCGCTCATGAGTTCGGTCGCCTCATAGTCTTTTTGGTCCTGCAGCTTGCCTGAAGCCCAGGAGTTTGTCGCAGCGACGTAGAACCAAACCTTCTTCGCGAGCTTGTATTCCCAGGCAAGACCGAGAACAGTGAACTGATAATCGGCACTGTTGTTTTGCGAGAGCTCGCCGTCAAAGTACTGGACAGATCCAAGCAGCTTGTGCTGTCCGAATTCGTAGGTTCCGCCGAGCAACAGCGAATACCCATCAAAGCCCGACGACTTCGAATTTTCATACGATGTGTCCGTGACGTTCGTGAGCGACATCTTGGCCGCCTTTTCCCAGTGCTGCTGATACTGGGCGCCGAAATAGACCTTGGCTTCCGGCATGAAGCGATACCAACCGCCCAAGCCGACAAGCTGCGCGTCGTCAGCCATCGTCGAGGTTTCCTTTTTGCCGTACTGCACCGTGGCATACGTAGCAGAGAGATACAGATTCTCTGATGTGTAATCCGTTGCTGCCGCAAACGTATGGTCGCGGTCCGCCATGACGGCATAGTCATCGTCGGTCGAATCGCCCAATGAATACGTCGCACCGAGGCGCCAGCCGGATATCGAGGGCGACTGCCAAGTGATTGCGTTATTGACGCGGCTCGTATTGGCAAAGGTTGTGCCGATTGACGCCTGACTGTACGAAGTGGCGAACGGATCCCACTTGATCAGACCCATGGTATAGGGCGCAACGGTTGACTGCACCGTGCCCATGCGGCCCATGCCGACTTCACCCCAGCTGCCCTGAATCGCCAGAATGGAGCGACGGTTGAAAATCTGCTCGGAATCGTCCATCGCACCGTCGTCAATTGTGAAGCCGTTTTCGAGATATCCCTTCACCTTCATGCCGTTGCCGAGATCCTCGACAATATTGAGGCCGATTCGGTTGTGAGCGCGGTTGCCGGCCTGAAGTGCGAGCTTGTCGTCGTCGTCCGTGTGCGTCCAGCGAAGACCAGCGTCAACACGTCCGTAGATTTGAACATCTGCTGCGGAAGCGGCGCCTGCGGAAAGCAGCCCAGCGGCAAGAGCGGCTGCCAAAATGGTTTTGCATTGCATGGTAATTCTCCAAGGTTGAGGAAACCGGTTGCTTGGAACGAATCGCCGATTGCTCCTGATCGACAAAACGTTCAATCGACTGTTATTTCCGGAATTGACGCTTAAAACTTTCGATAGCTTCAAGCGGCGCCTTCATGCAGGTGAGCCAGAAGGCCGGATCGGACGCATTCGCGCCGTAGTGCTCGCGGACAATGTCGTCGACCGTGGCGCGGCCCGTTGCGCGCAGGAGCCCGCGGTAAAAGTCCATGAAGCCGTCACCGCGGCGGTCGAGTTCCGCGAGGAGCCCCTCTGAAAGGAGATAGCCCACCGTATACGGGTAGTTGTAGATAAGCTGATCCGTCTTGTAGTAGTGAAGCTTGTAAGCCCAGAGGTAGTCGTCGGCGCCGTTCGTCGAGTCGCCGTACCAGTCGTGCCAGGCCTTTCGCATCAGTTCGACAGAGCGCTTTGCGCTTACGAGGCCGCGCCGGCGCTCCTCAAGGAACGCAAGTTCGAAGTCCATGCGGACCATCGTGTTCATGAGGAAGTTCGCGGCGCTCCGGAGCTCCTGCCAGAGAATCGAGAAGCCGCCGTCGCCAGCCGCAGCGGGATGCGCCAAGAGGTAGCGTCGAATCAGCGCTTCGTTGAAGGTGCTCGCCGTTTCCGTGAGCGTCATCGGGAATTCCGTCTGCACGACCGGCAGGTCGCGGATCGTCCAGTAGTGGAAGGCGTGGCCGAGCTCGTGCCCCTGCTGCAGCACGGTCGTGATCGTCCCCATGTAGCTCGAAAAGACGCGCGGCATCTTGAATTCATTGAAGCGCGCGTAGAAGGCGCCGCCGATCTTCTTGTCGGATGGGGCCGCATCGATCCAGCGCTTTTCGAGCATCATGTCGATGAAGTCTGAAAGCGACTTGTCGACCGAGCCGAGCGCCGTCTTCACGATGCCGATGCCGTCGGGATAAGGAATGAGCGCTGGGACGCCGCCCGAAGCGGCGGGTGCGGGCGCCATCAGGTCAAAGACCTCGAGCTGCTTGGCGTCCTTTTCAAAATAGGGCGCGCGAAGCGTCACGGCTTCCCGGATGGCCGAGAGCTTCGACATGATGGCTTCGCGCATCGCCATGAGCGCGCTTTCGCTCATGCGGTTCTGCGCGAGCGAAACCGAGAGCGGCAAGACGCCCGCGCGCTCGAAGCCCGTGAGCCGGAACCCATGAAGCTCATTGAGGAGCGCCGCATAGAGTTCGCCGCGCTCGCCGTAGCTTTTGTTGAGGCCCTCAAAGACCGAGCGGCGAAGTTCTCGGTCGGGGGCGCCCTTGATGACGGAAACGAGCTTTGCGGCGCGTATGCGCTCCTCTTCGCCCTTGGCATTCACCGTAGCAAAGTCGACGCCCTTCTGAAGTGTCTTGAAGACTTGCCCGAGCGGCTCGAAGCAGCGCGCTTCAAAGCGATTGAACCAGTCCCGGTCCGTGGGGCTCAAGCGGCGCTTCCAGTGGCTGCGTCGCTCCTTGACGACGAACGCCCAGTCCGAGAGCGGCGGCATGCGCCAGAGGGGCTCATCGGGATCGAGCGCGTCGATCGCGGCGAAGATCGGCTCGGCCGCCGCTTCGAGGCGCGCGCGAAGATCCGCAATCGCCCCGGCGGCCTCGCCCGTGCGCTCATCGGTCGAATCTTTGGCGCCCAGGCATTTCACAAAGCTTGCGAGCGACGTGATGATCGTCACCGCTCGGTCGTAGCAGTCAAGCGCAGCCTGAATTTCCGTGGCTGCAACCGGCCGATCCGCCGTTGCTTCCAAGCCTTCGACAATGGCTTCCGCTTCCGCGAAGCTTGCTCGGTAGCACTCGCTTCCGATGTCCCCGTAAGCATCCGCCATTGTCCATTCGGGCGCCTTCAGCACATCATTGATGCTTTCTTTGCTCATTCTCTTTTGTCCTTATGCATTTGCTGTTGGTTTTGGCGCTATGCGAATGCCTAGACCGAAAGCCAGAAGACAAAGACGTGATGGGCAACGAGGCCGATGACGGAAGGCACGGAAGCGCGCTTGACGAGTTCAAGCGGACTCATCTTGCACATGGCAGCGATCGCAACGACGACGCCGGCCACCGGAGAAAGCGGACGCGCAATGGTCGAAGCCTGGTGCATCGGCAGAACGAGCATCACGGGATTGACGCCCATGCTCTTGGCGATATGCGGCACCATCTCGACGAGCGGATAGAACGAGGCGCCGTTCGAACCAGCGATGATCGTCACGAGCGTCGTGATGACGACAAAGAGAATCGACATGCCGAGGCCGCCCGCGCCAACGCTCGAAGCGAGGCTCACGATGGCGTCGATCATGCCGAGGGCCTTGAAGCCCGAAGCGAAGACGCCCGCAGCGATAACGAGCGCCACGACGCCCGAGCAGGACTTGCCCATCGCCTGCAGGAAGGCTTTGAGCCCGGCGCCGAGCTTGTCGATGTTGCCGCGCCAGCGAATCGCCTCGCAGATCATGGCGATCGTGACGCAAAAGAGCATGAGCGTCGTGATGTTGAGCTTGATCGAATCAATGCAGTACTGCGAGAAGACGACGACGAAAAACATCGGCAGGAAGGGCAGCACCGCATAGATCTTGGGCGCCGCGGTCGAGGGCCGCTTCACGTCCTCGCCTTCGAAGACGAGCTTCTCGCCCACATGCTCGCTCGGCACCCAGCCTTCCTTGCGGTCGAGGTAGCGCTGCCAGAAAACATGAGCGATGCCCATCACAAAAACTGTCGGCAGCGCCGCCGGAATCTTGTAGATGAAGACGTAGTCGAGAATCGTGAGTTCGCAGGCCTTCGCTGATGCGGCAGTCGAGCCGCCAAGGAGCACCATCGAAGCCGCGCCCGACGTGACGAAGACTGCGGCAATCGTCTTTTTGTTCATGCCGAGCGCAGCGAGCGCCGGTCCCATCAGCGCGAGACAGAGGACGCCCAAGCCGACGGCGGAGGTAATCACCATCGACACGGCCTTGCCGAGGAGGAAGGCGATGAACACAAGCGCATACGGGCTCTTGATGAGCGAGAGCGGCTTGATCGCGATGTTCACGAACGCATCGTTTGCGCCGATGTGCGTCATGTAGCTCGCAAAGCCGACCATCGTCATGATGAGGAGGCCAAGGTTCGAGAGATTATTCGAGAACATGTACCGAATGAATTCGATGATGTTCAGGTAATCGTTCCCCGTTGGCAGCGCCTTCTTCGGCATGAAGCTGCCGGTGTCGAAGATGATGGAAAAGAGCAGCATCGCCGCGCCGCTCGCGAAAAGAATGAAGGACGCATACTTGCCCTTGAGAATTGCCCATCCGACGAGAACGAGCATGATGCATCCGAATATGATGCCGGCCATTTCTTGACCCCTTTGGGTGCGCACGGTCCGCTGCGGCTCTAAAGCCAACGGAAGCGAAGCAGGCCTTTCGTCATTGCGCCCCTTTGCGTCAAGCATTCTCGAGAGGTCTCATTGCCGGCCTCAACGTCATCACGGGAAGCTCAGCATGGATTAAAGGGGTAACCCTGACATTTTCTGCATCAAATTCAATGCGAATGACTTTCTATCTCGTTTATTTGAAGGATAAAGCAAGCCTCAATAGTAATTACCCTTATCGTCTAGGTGTTTTTACGCTATAAACTGAAATGACTTAGAAACCGCCTTTTCCGGACCGATTTCTCGATGGATGATGCGCTAGCAAACTATCAAACTACACCCAGCGCGCCTGCGGGCGCCGCTGCCTTCTGCGACGTGCGCAGCCGCGCTTTTCTCGACCTTCGCTCGCAGCTCGAAATTGTTGTTGCCGCACTCGAAGGCGTCGCGTGCGCTGCAAATCCCCACGGTGAAAAAGCTGTGCTCTCCGCTGCCGCGCTTCAGGAAGCATTTCGCCTTTACGGCCGCGGACTCGACCTTGTGCGCACGCTCAAGACAATCTGCCGAGCGCACCTCGGCCTCAATGCCGCCGACACCACCGCCGTGAGCGCGCGCTCCGATGTCTCCGCCATTGCTTTGCGGCTCGATCGTTCTGGCAAAAAGCTCTTTCTTATGCTCGAGAGCGCAGAAGATCCGGCTGCGCTCCCAGCTGAGCTGCGGCTTTGGTCGCAGGCGAAGCTCGATACGACGCCGGCCGTCGAGCTCGAGGATGCCGTTTCGGCCTTTGCCGAAGAAATGCGCTCGCGCGTGCTTAATGCCGTCTCTGCGCTTCACACGCATCTCACGAGCACCATGGCCGCTGAGGTTCGCACCGGCGACGGCCGCCTGCGCATCCAAGGCTTCGGCGCGTCGGTTGCGGTGCTCAAGAATTCAGACGATCCGGTGCTTCGCGAAACGACCTTCCGAGCCTTGAACGGCTGGCTCGCCGCACACGCTGCCCCGTTCCTCGACGCCCTCAATGCCATGACGGGCTTTCGGATCACGCTTGAGCGCCACTCGAGCGAAACGCTTCTTGAAGGCTCCCTTCGCAAGGATCGAACGGATCTGCGCGTCTACAACGCCATGTTCGATGCGCTCGAAGAAGCGCTGCCCGCTGTTCGGGAAGCTGTTGCGCTGCGCGCGCCCGCTTTCGGCCCTGGTCCGATGAAGGTATGGAATGTCCTTTCGCCAGCGCCCATGTCGATTTTTTCGAAAGAACGCTCGCTTGAATTGGCGCTCTCCGACATGTCGGGCGCCTTTCGTGACATCAATCCGCACTTCTGCGCTTTCCTCGAGCGCGCGCTTCGTGAAAACTGGTTTGACCTTCGAGGGCTTTCACGGAAATCGGGCGGCGCTTGGAGCGACGATCTGCCTGCTGTCGACGCCGTGCACATACAAGCCGACTATCTGCCCACCATCGCCGGTGAAGCGGCCCTTTCGCATCTAGTCGGCGCCGCGTATCAGATGTTTGTCATGCACGAAGCGCCGATGCCGGCGCGCCTTTATCCGCTTTCGATAACTGAAATCATGGGCAACGTCTGCGAGACGCGTCTGTTCCGCTTTCTCGCTGAACGCGCACGCGAATCGCAGGACCGCGCGATGCTCTCCATGCTTGGCTGGCAGGTGCTGCGGCGGATTACAAATTGCCTCCTCGTCATTCCGGCGCGTCACGCTCTCCTTAAAGGCGTTCTTGCAGAACGTCGGCGGCGCGCGCTCTCGCTCGAAGCCATCAACGCCATCTCAACGGAATCCTGGCGGCACTACTTCGGCGACGCCACCGACGGCGAAGACCGCTATGTCTGGGCGTACAAGCCGCACTTCTACCGCGCGAATTCCGTTTTTTACGACTGGCAGTACACGCTCGGCTTCCTGCTTTCCAAAGCCCTTGTCTCACGCTTTGAAGCAACAGGCGCCAGCGCCTGCGGCGCCTCGCTCAAGGCGTGCACGCTCGAGAGCGGCACGCTTTCCGTCGCTGATTTCGGCCGGCGTCATCTCGGCGCCGACCTTCGGAGCCGCCGCTTCTGGTCGGAAGTGATACGCGACGTGCTCGCGCCCGTCCGCCTCATGAAGCTTCAAAAGCCCGACTGGTCCGTGCCGAAAGAGAAGAAGACCGCAAGCGCACGGCATTGATGCCAGCCTTTTCACCAGGGCAGCTGCAGAGCGTGCCTTGCCGAGCGTTCGTCGAGCTTTCGACGCGCTTTCCTGCACTCGGGAAGAAAGCCGCAGCGAGGCGGCCCTTCGAGCATGCCCGGAAGCATGCCCGAAGAACCTCCGGCTCCCTATCGGCCGCAGTCTTCTACGGCCGGCACGCGAGCGAGCAGTTGCTCGTTCGAGGCCAGTCCGCCGGCGCCGCAATGCTCTGGCTCATGCGAACGCCGAGCACAAGCACGCTTTTTGCGCCCATGCGGTCAGCAACGACATGCGGCGTCCAGACAATTCCCGCGGCCTTGTCGTAAAAGCCCTTCGGATCAAGCCAAAGCCGCATGCCGGCCCAGCCGCCGGCAATTTCAATGCGCGCCTCGGCCGCTTCATCATCGCTGAATTCAAGAAGCTGCACCGTCAGCGTGCCGGCGCCGATGCGGGCGACGGTCAGGTCGAGCGGCTTGGCCGAAGAAGTTGCCCGCCGCTGAAGCGGCGCCTCTGGCGCAGCACCGGCTGCAGCACTGCAGTAGCGGTAGCGGCCGAGCGCAGAGGGGAGCCCCTCGCCCAAGCGCTTCACAAGCGCTTCATGGTGCTTGGCGTCCGGGAGCACAAGCGTCCACTCGAGCGGCTTTTCGCGCTCAAGAAGCAGCATTGCCGCTTGCTGCAGCCGCTCTCCGCAGGCCTTCGCCGAAGCACAGGCTGAAAGATCCAAGGGCTTTGCCGCCGGCTCTTCCTTTTGATTGCTTTGCGCGAGAGCTGCGATGGCCTCTGCGAGCGGATCCGACGCATTGGCGGCTGCGCCTCGGATGCCGAAATCGAGGAGCGCATCCGATATTTCAGCCAATTCACCCGAAGTAAGCGCTTTCTCACCCGAAGGCGCGTCGGCGACAAGCGGGAACCGCATCACCGAGAGGTGCTTGGACGAGAAGCGGCTCTGCCAGCTCGCCGCGGCGGATGTCTTCATCAGGCGAACGCCCGCTTCACTGAAGCGCTTCCACCAGGGAATGCCGGCGGCATCAGCAAGCGCGAGCTGCGCGCGTGCCTCAGACGACAGCCCGACAACAAAGCGGTTCGCGTCGTCGGCGCCCTCCGGAAGCATCCGCCAGGCGCTCAGCATCGAAGAACAGGCGGCCGTAAAGTCGGTCGTCAGCTCCTTGCGGCGTGCGTCGATCTTTTCACGCGCTGCGTCAGCTTCCTTGGCGCCGGCGCGGTCAAGCAGCGACGCCGGGAGGCGGTCAAGCGCGTCTGACGCGGTGTCATAGAGCGCAAGAAGCTGCGCATTGACGCGGTACGCCTCGCTTTGGGCAGCCAGGCGCCGGAATCCGGACCACCCCGACGCGCGCGGCGCAGCACGGTCGCCAACCGCGCCCCACCAGCGCACATAGTCGCGCGCGTAGTCTGAAGCTGCGGCTTTGAGCCGCTGCCAGCGCGGATTCTTGCCTAGCGCCGAAGCGAAAAGCGTGGGCGCGGCAGAAGGCTTCTCTTCGGCTTTGCTTTCCTTCGCTGCAGACGAGGCTGCTGCAGCCTCGGCAAGCTTCGCGACTGCGCTGAGTTCCACCTCGGCAGCATATGGGTCGTATTCGGGACCGCTCGGCACGAAGCCCAAAACGCGCCGCGCAGCATCAAGCGAGAACCGTTCCGTTTCAGGCGAGTCTGCCGCGCGCTTTGATGACGATTCGCCGATCGAAAATGAAAGCGCCGAAGCAGTGCTTGCGGTCGATCCGGAGGCCGGGTAATGCTTGAGAAGCGCTTCAGCCAGGCGGATGCGCGCACGGTCCGCGTCGAGCGCAAGAAACTGAGGCGCAGCTGCTGCGAGCGGCTTGATCACCTTGGCGTCCCCGTGATCTTGGAGAAACGCTTCGAGCTGGCGGGATTGATCATCAAGCTCCTTTTCAAGCGCGCGCCACTTCTCAAGAAAGGCCGCCGGCGCAAGCACGCCCGCCTCCGGCAGCTGCGAGGCCGAACTCTCCGGAAGCGCCGAAAGCTTCATGAGCGTCGCAAAGAGCTCAAACGAGAAAGGCGCAAGCGCCGGATCTTCAGCTTTCGCCGGCGCAGGCGAGAAGAGTTCGTCGCCTCGGATTCGTTCGATCTGAGCGGTGAGCGCCGCATGGTCGTCGGCGAGCCGGCGCTTCATGTGCGAAGCGGCAAGATCAATCGCCTCGGCCGAGAAAAGCCGGTGAAGCGATGCGCCGCTCGACGACGCCTCGCCGCCAGTCAGATCCCGCAATGCGCCGACATCGCCCGAAAGCGCCGCCTGATACGCTTTATAGGCTTCGGCAATGCGGTCGTTGACAAGCGCTGCGGCCGACGCGCTCTCCTGCGCCTCATCCTTCTGCAAGGCCTTGCTGAAGAGCTTTTGCGCAGCTGTCGGCGTGCGCCGTTCGGATCGAATCGCCTGCCGAATGTCGGCTTCGAACTCGCCGGAAGCCTGCGCGGCTATCCTTGCAGCTTTCTGCCAAGCATCGAGCGACGCAGCATCGTGCACTTTCCCCGGTTCGGCCAAAGCCACCGCATCTTGATAGGCGCGGGAGAGCTCTTCGCCGGCAGTCGCAGCGCGCCGCATCTTTTGGTAAGCGCTCGCAGGATAGGCATTGCCGGCTTCAAAGCTTCGCAGCATCGATTCAACGCCTGCCCGGCAAGCGGCTTCATAATCGCGCGAGAGAACGATTGTTGCGTTGAGGCGGTCTGCGAGCTTGTCGTATTTCGGCTCAAAAGACGAAAGCATGGCCACGGCGTTTTCCGGCATCGCCGGATACAAGTGGCCGAGGAACGCTTCGAGCGTGCCCTTCGAATAAAGCGGATTGCCGGAACGATCCTTCCAGCCCACGACCGAGCGGTAGCGGCTGATTTCAAGCAGCGCAAAAAGCGCGTCGCGCTTGGCCTTTGTGAAGGGACGCTCTGGCGAAGCGACGAAATCATGCTCGAGAAGCGTGAGCGCCGGCAGGTAAGACATCTGCGACTGCACCTGGTCAAAGAGGAAGCGGCGCGTGTCGCGCTCCAAGTCGCGGGAGAGACCGAAGACCGCGAGAGAAGCCGTCTTGAATCCCCAAGGCGCATGCATCGGCGCTTGAGCACGCTGCCAGCCGGTCTGGAAGAATTCCTGCCGCGTCATGGTCGGCATGCCCGCCATGGGCGCATCGAAAAGCGTTCGGGGCTCACCCCGGCCGTCAATGCCTAAGAGCGGCGAATGCGCAATGCGTCCGTCGCGGAACGCGTCGCACAGGGCGCCGTAGTAAGTCTGCATGGGCGCGAGCTCGGCTTGGAAGCGGTCGGACTCAAAGAGCGCTGCCCAGCTCCACCAGCCGGCGAGCGTGAGGCAGATGAGGGTCGCCGCGTACTGCGGCGCGCGCCGGCGCAAGCTTTCCGCGCGCGTAAACCGGGCTGCAGGCGTCATCGTGAAGACGGCTTGCCCGAGCATCTCCCGGATGAAGAACGGCTTTGAAGACGTCGAAGCGCTCGAGGGCGGAATTACGGCATCATCGACCGGCGAGCCCGTCATGGCTGCGAGCGCGCGGGAGAGCGCGCCGCCCGTCTGCTCGGCGGACGTAAACCAGACGCCGGCAAGCGGCGCGCTGCGCACGCCGGTAAAGTCGTCGCCGCCGAAGATCGTCCTCAGGTAGATCCCGAGCGGCTCGCGCAGCTCGTCGAAGCTTTCCGGGAAAAGATAGATGCCTGCCGTTTTGTCAAGGCGGCTCATGCCTTCGCCGCCGCGGCCGAGCACGGACTTTGAGAGCATCAGCCGGGGCACGCCGGCGCGCAGCCGCTTGAGCGTTTCATGCCAAAAGCGCTCGAACGCCGCTTCGTCGAAGCCCTCGGCGGGCGAGCGCGCAGGATCCGCCTGCCAGCCGAAGCACTGCTGACGCATGTGCTCATCGAGCTCGCTCATGAAGTCGGCGAATCCGGCTGCCCGGTCGAGCTTCGTCACAACGAGATGCACGGGCACGATCATGCCGAGCCGCGCAGTGAGGCTTTCGAGCTCTGCGGCAATGAGCATCGCCTTTCTGCGCGCGAGCTGCCGGTCATCGGCTATAAGCGCATCGGCAGGCACCGCAAGAATGATGCCCGAGAGCGGCAGCCGGCGGTGCGTTTCGGCAATGAGCGTTTCGAGCGTTCTCATTTCCGCGGAGCTGCCGCCGAGCCAGCGGTCGAAGAAAAGCCGGCCGTCGAAGTCGAGCACGACTGCGCGGCCGCCGAGCCAAAAGCACAGTGCGGGCGACGCCTTATCGGCGAAGTCCGCAGAAGGCGTGAGCTCGAGACCGCTTTCAGCAAGAAGCTTCGTTTTCCCTGCGCTCGGTTCTCCGAGCATCAAAAACCAGGGGAGCTTCGCTGCGACGTAGCGGTTTTGACGCAGGAGCGCAAAGCCGCGCCGAAAATCCTGCTTGACCGCGTCGCTGCGGTTGTGATGCGCAGCCTTGAGTTCGTCCGCAGCGTCCTCGCCTTTTGCGAGCTTCGAGAGGTTGCCCCAGAGCGAAAGATCCTTTTGTATCGCGTGCGCGGCGCGCGCCTGACGAAACCTGGCCCACAGTTTTCTGACGGTGGGCGCGAACAATAGAAACGCCAGGATGAGCGCAATGAGAAGAATGGCTGCGAGCGCATACCCGGGAAGGCTCGCCGCAAGCTCAAGAAGCTGATCGAAGGAATTCATCATCGAACCCCCTTTGCCGCCACTGGCTCCTCTGCGGCAGAAATATCAAGCCATCCCGCTTCGGCAGCCGGCTGCGCCGGCAAAGCGCTTCCCTCGGCGGCGCTCGCCGGCAGCGCCGGCGCCCCCGCATCCGCGCGGCGCTTTGCCTTCGGTTCGATTGCGGGCGCCTGCGCCTTCTTGGCTTCCTGCGCAGCTTCTGCTGCGGGAACGGCAGGTGAAGCCTCCAATTGAACGACAGGTCCTAGCGACGAGCGCTCATCCTGCGGCTCGGCGGATTCCGGCAATGCGGACTGATTCCGAGCAGCTGAGGCGTCCTCTGCCTCGCTTGCCGCCTCAGTCTGCGCCGAGTCGATGCCGCCGAACTGCGGCGCACTGGCATAGGCCGCCAATGTCACTTCATCGGAAAAAGGCTCGACGGATTCGGAGAGCACCCAGCCGTTCCATCCCAAGGCTGCGAGCGCGAGCACGACTGATGCGGCAAGCGCAATTTTTGCCGTTCGGGCGCCCGCAATCACCGGGCGATTCGTTTTCGGCGCTTTCGGAGGCGGCGAAAGCCGCTCGCTGTTGAGGTCCAGTGAAGCCGCCTGGGGCGGCAGCCGCTTTGCGCAGTCCTGCATCGCCTCTACGGCGCGCCAGTTCTCCGCTCGGTACATGCCGTCAAAGCCAAGGCCGAGAAGCAGGAAGAAAACCGAAAGGGCCTCGCCGGCATTGGGCGCCGTCTTGGCTTTTTCGAGCAGCTCAAAGAATTTCTCGTCGCCCGAAAGCTCGCCGAAGTTCCTGGCCATTTCGCGCCAATCCTCGCTGCCCTTGCAGCCGCCCCCCTTCCCCTCGCAACCCATCTACAAGCCACGCGCCTCTCCGATCCGCCCCAACCGCGACGCGAGCGCCGCGTCTTTGTCAGCCCGCAGACGAAGGGAAACGAGATCCGCGCTTACGGCATCAAGCGCCTGCTCGGCCGAAGGCTCGGCGCCGGCACGGCGGAAAAGCCAGTACTCGCAGATGCGCCGCAGGACGGGCCTGAGCAGGTCAGCAGCTACAGTGGATTTCTCTGCCATGATTCTCTTCACTCATTGCTGCGGCCTGAACCGCGGTCGAGATGATGCAGGACGGTGACGTAGAGCGACGCAGTGACATCGGGGAAATGCGAAGCCACACAGTCGATCGCCGCGCGCCCGCTTCGGACGATGGCGCTCCAGGCGAGTTCGCTCGACTCCGTTTCAAGCCGGAACCAAGCCGTATGCGCGAGCACGGGCAGGTAGCGCGGCGGATACCGCATCTCTCTCAGCTTCACCCCGCGAATGCGCGAGCGCACCGCTGCCGGCTCCAAAAGCCGGAAATTGTCGCCCGACTCCACTTCGCGCACCATTTCGCGCGTATCGGCGCGGGACGAACGAAGCGCGAGAAAGCAGGCGTCTGCCCGGAGCGTTTCTTCAGGAATTTTGGCTTCGAGGAGCCCGTCAGCAGGGACGAAATCCGCCTTGACGTAGCCGGCAGCGCCCTCCACGAGGAGAAGCGAGCGGATTCGCCGCAGCAGCTCCTCAAAGGCGGGCATGGCATTGTCGTGGTTGTAAAGCGGCACGTCTTCGCACTTCGAGAGCGGCTGCAGCGCGGAGAGCTCCCCAAAAAGCGTTCTGAGCGACAAGTAAAGCGCCCAAGGCGTCATGCGCCCCGGCGCGAGTTCGCCGCCCATCTGCGCTTCGAAGCGATTGAGCGCAAGGAGCTCCAGCATATGATGCAGCTTTGCGCCGCCGAGCGTTTCTGCGTTGAAGCCTGTCTCCTCGAGGAGCGTTTGAATGCGGTCGCGCCGCCCCCGAAGCTCGAAAAGCAGCTCGTTGATCTTCATGACAAGCGGGCATGCGTCCGCGACGAGCAGGAAGGGCGGCATGAAGCTTGAATCAAGCGCGAGCCGCGGCTCGCTCGCCGAGCGGGACATCCAGACGAAGCGCATGAGCGGCATCGCGCAGACGTCGGTCTTTGCCTGCGGCGTTGTCGTGAGCGACGCATTCAAAGTTCTCAGAAGCACCGAAGTTTCATTTTCGCCCGTATTTTCGTCGCGAACGCGGCTTTCCCGCACGCTGAAGAGCCGCTCGTCTTCCCGGCGATCAGCAAGGTTGCCTTCGACAGCCGACCAATTCGGAACCGTCAGCCACACGAGCACGGTGCGGGCGGCGTCGGCGCCCTCTGCTGCAGGCGGCTCTACAACGAGCGGCGGCAGAGACGTATTCCCGGGCGAAGAGAGCTCCTCGCCGTTGGGCATCACGGCCGAAAAACGCTTCACAACAATGCGGCGCGCAGCGAGCGCCTCCTCATCGATCTCGAGGTCGATGAAGCCGTATGGGAAGGGAAAGGCGAGCCGGCGCTCGGCGCGAAGCGCTTGGTGGAGCTCGCGCTGAAGCTGCTGAAAGTGGTGCGGCTCAAGAAAGAGCCCGTCCGACCAATGAAGCTGTTCGTTGAATCTCATGATGGCTGTGCTTGTTCTTTCCAATGGGAGGGCGCTGCGTGCACGGCACTTCTCTTGATTCCATTTTCGCAGAGGCGGCGCGTGCGGTGCTTGATGGATCAGACATGAAGCGCTTTAATTTTCGTCCTGCGCTTCACGAGGGCCTTCGTCAGGCTTCTGCGCATTTCCGTTCTCCGCCGGCTTGGCATCGGCGGCGCTCGCATGGGAGCGCGCCTCATCAACAGGGGGTTCCGCGAGCTTGACGATCCCGGCGGGGCCCACAAGAAGCCAGACAGTCCCTTCTTTGGTTTGATACCAGTGCTCGGCCTCGAGCGGCACAACGATCCGCCGCGGGTCCGGCGCGCCCGGCTTCGGGTCTTCGTGTCCCGGGAGATTGACTAGCACCGCCGCTGCCTCGGCGCCGCGGCTTTTGCCTTCCGTCCAGAACGGATCGTCGTCGTCAATGGTCTGCAGCCCGGCCCGATCCTCGGAGAATTTCAAAGTTTTGCGGACAACACCCGCACGCATGGGGTTGTCCGGCGAAAACCACTCGTCAACGCTGTAGCTCGTCACGCGCTCAGCTTCGCTCGGCGCCATCGCCGCCACATCCACTTCGACGGAAGGGTAATAACCGTAAACCGCTTTGAGCTCGGGCGAGAGCGCAACATTCAAACGGACGCCCGGCGCGCTGCAGCCCGAAAGCACGAGCGCGAGCGAAGCTGTCAGCGCCGCAGCGCATCTTTTGGCAGAAATCGTCAGAAATCGCTTCATGCGGAGTGTTCTCCTTCGTTTTGCGAGACTGAGCCGTCGAGCCACAGGCGTCCGCTTCTCGCGTCAAAATTTCGGCGGCGTGCGGAAGCGCCCGCCCGAGCGCGTCGCAGGCGCCGGTTCGACATTCGGTGCCGCAGCCGCGGTTTTGAGCAGCATTGCCGCCAGGCGATCCGGCTCCGCTGCCGCTTCATAGCGGTGAATCGCCCCCTTTTGAGCATACGCCTCCCAGCCGAGCCTGCCAGCGGCCGTCTCCAGGCCGAGCTCGAGATAAAGCGCCAGACGCGCTTTGTACTTGCGCGTGCCGCCAAGCATGAGCGAAGCCTGCAGAATCGAAGCGGAAAGCCCCTTGGCTGACAAGCCCGGCGGCGTCGGAATCACGAGCTTGCCCGTGAGGTCGAGGTTGCCGAAGCTCCAAAAGGCAGCATAAGCCAGAAGGCCGGCCGGCTGATCCGGCGCCTTGTTCGCGGCATTGAGCGCTGCCTGCGCCTCTGCGCGTCCGGGATGAAGCACCCAGTTCCAGACCGCATCAAGTGCTGCCGCGCGAGCTGCCGCAATTTTTTCGGGCGGCACCGGCGGCATCACCGATTCAATGAAAGCGGCCGTTTCCTGGCGCATCGCCTCGATCTTTTCCTTGAGCTCGCGCTCCGCCTTGAAGATCGGACTATTCGCTTCGTCCACCTTCATGGTTGCTGCCGGATCGAATTTGTCGACTGCCATCTTCAGCGCTTCCATGGGATCCATGCCGTATTTCTCGCGGAAAAGCGCGCTGCGCTTTGCCATTTCCGCGTCCCAGCGCTTCTGCGTTTCGGGCGGAATAAGCGCTTGAATCTGACGGAGCGACGCCTTGAGCTTTTCAATGACGGGCTCGAACTGCGCGGCAATGTCGGCAGGGTTTTCGGGAGGCGGCATCTTCGCCCATTCCGGCAATTCCACGGGCTTGGGCTTTCCGATGTCGCTCGGGCGCTTCGGCTGATGGGGCTTGATTCGCAGCTCGCTCTCGAGCGTCACGTTGACGAGGTAGACCCACCAGACGGCTGCACGCGGATGAAGCGCCGCAGCGAGGAAATCGCAGGCGGGCTTCGAAAGCCCCTTTTGAACGAGCGCACGCAGAAAGTCTTCGCTCGAGGGATGATCGAGTGCAAGCGGCTCTGCCTCCGGAGAAAGGACATAGCCCGCCTGCTGCGCTTCGGCAACCGTCGCCGGACGAAGCAGCACGAAATGCTGATTGAGCCAATCGAGCTTGTCGGACATCGTTTTCTCCTCAATTATTCAACCCAACCTCATGCCTGTCTGATCGGTGTCCAAAGCGCCGGTTTCGTTTTTTACTGCAGCTGCTTGCTGATTAACAGGTCTCTCTTCCGAGGCCGCAGCGGCCGCACCTGTTGTCGTTGCTGCCAGATCCTCTCTGTTCGCGCCCACCTGCGAGTCCTCGATCGACTGTTCGGAATTAACGGCAGCAGTCTCCGAACTGTTGAGCACGGTCACTTCGCGTCTCGGTGCTCGAATCACTTCCCCTGTGAGATTGGCTTGGCGCGCAAGGATCGTAACAAGGGACTGTGAAAGCGTTCCAATCGAATCGTAGATTCTCCCGATTTGAGCCGGCAGCGGAATCGCTGCCGTTGGCGAAATATATTGATTTATCGATTGCTGAACAGCCAAGGCAAACGCTTTGCCTTGGATCTCAAAACCGCTGCCGGGAGTGAGCGAAAGCTTGGCTGTTGCCGTAAGCGAGCTGATCTTAGCCATCAGCGGGATCACGGCCACCAGCATCGTCGAGATCTTGGCGGCGAGAGCCGCCAAGCGAAAGGCATCGCGGACCGTGAGCGTCGTGCTTCCAGCGGCATAGCGGCTGAGGACGCTGTCCTTGCCTTGCGCTGAGCGGAGCGAATCAACCATGAACATGGCCGTGAGCGCCTCATCGATCATGCCGTGCACGAGAGAAAGCGTGTCGACGATGAATTCCACCCACCCCCCGTTAGCCGAAAGGACATTTTTCGAAAAGCTTGACACGAAGCGCTCGAGATCGCGCCCCAAGCCTGAGAGCATCTGTCCGCAGTAGATGGTGGCGCTCAGATTGGCTGCATCCTTGGAACTGCTCGTGGCGGCGCCGGCCTCGAGCGTCGTCAGCGCGACGAATTCAGTCAGGTTGCCAATCATGCTGTAGAGCGGATTCGTCGACACGCTGAAGGAATTGGCAGCAATGGTGGCATTGCCGAACTTCGTTGCAATGCTGCCGCCAAGCGCATCAGCCATGGCGCACTGCAGGCCGGCCTTTGCCGCGATCGTCATGCCTGACATCGAAATGCCGGAGGCGCTGTCCAAGCGGATTGCCGCATCGAAAGCGCCGGACGCGCCGTGCATCCATTTGTTCGAGACGATGTTGACGCCATTCATGTCGATGGTGATCTTATTGCCGCCGACAGAGAGCGAAAGGGCCTTAGTCGCAGTGATCGTGATGTTGTCGGCAACAATCGTCGCGGCGGTGCAGTTGGCGTCAAGCGTGCCGAGCGAGAGCACTTCCTGATCAGCCTGCAGCTGAATGCGATTCGCGTTGATCGAGATGTCCTGCTTGGCGCTTGAGTCGCTGCTTTCGGCGCCGCCTTGCTCTGCTTCGGCTTCGCTTTCCTTGCGCTCATCGCCCTCCTGGGCTGCTTCGCCCGAAGCGCCTGCGTTCTCCTCGGCTGGCGCATTGTTTTTCTCTGCGAGCGGCAGCCCGGATTCGTCGCCCAAAAGTCCGCCGAACGTTCTCACCATCTCGTCGGCTTTGTCGCTCAGCGCCTTTGCCTGAACTTGATAGTCGCTGCAGAGCTTCGCGAGGGTCGCACTCGGCATGGCGCCTTTGGAGGCGAGCTCAAGCGCCCGCGCGTAAGCGCCCTCGGCATCCAGGAAGCCCTGGGCCGCCGACTGAAAGCCGGCCGACTTGCTGATCCAAGCCTCGAGCAGCGTGCGGCTGTTTGCCACCGAAGCACGCGACCGGATGAAGCGGTCGGCGTCCCCCGAAAGCAGGAGGTCGATCGCGCGGTCGTTCAAAGAGCGGGCGCGCTCTCGAATCACAACCTCGGCCCGTCCCGTGGCTTGGCTGCCGTGACCGAAGCGGCACGCGTCAAAGGCGTCGCTTCGGATCCGGCCGAGCACATTGGCGGGTTCAATCGCTGCGGCGAGCGAGCCGATGATCCAGTAGCGTCCGCCGGACGCTGCCACGAGCACCGATTCGCCCGGGCGCGGCCTGCGTACCCGGCCTTCGCCGCCCGCCACAGCCAGCTCTGCCGGCACCGGGGTGCTCGCGCCCTCGAGCGCCGTCCAGAGAATGACAGGCGCATTCGACTGGTCCAGGCTCGAAACGGCGGCAGGCATGGGCGTCTCGCCGCCGGCAGCGCAGATCGTGCCGCGGTAGAGCGCAACGGGCGGCGACCCGGCAGCGGCTGACTGTTCGAAGAGCGAAGGATCGAATGCGAATGAGCCGCAGCTCCCAGAGACGTCCGCCGCCTCGATTCGGCACTCGAAGTCTTCGAGCATCAAGCTGCCGGAAGCATGCGGCGGCGCGGCAAAGGTCGTCGGCCAGACGGTTCGGCACTCAAGCTTGCTTTTGACGACAACGAAGCTGTTGCGGACGCCCTCGCCGAAAAAGTCGCTCACTTCGAATTTCGAACCAGGCGTGAAGTCGAGCGTTCGGACGGCGCCGCGCCAGCGCTCGGCCGAAAGCCGAACGCCAGCCGCAAGCGCCGCCTGAGCGCGCTGCCGTTCGGTCCGCTCGCTGTTGACAAAAAGGTCGTGCGCCGCATCGCCTGAAACGCTCTGGCTTCTCGGCACGCGGAAAGGCGCCGCATCCAGATGCACCGTTAGATCGGGCATGTCGGCAGGCTCGGTCCCGCGCGCGCCGTTGAGCGCCATCGACATGCCGCCAATTTCAACGTCGGTTGCCGCGCAGTCCGTCGACATCGACCACGAGAGAAGCGCCCCCGTGCCGCGTGCGGAATAGGTCTCGATTTTCTTGGCATCTTCGCCGAACTGCCAGCCTTTGGACAAATAAACCTTCGGATCGGCGGGCGACGCAGAGTCGTGGACGAATCGCAGATTGAGGCCGGAAAAGGCAAGGAGACGCTCAATGAAGCGCCAGTCGGATTCGCCGCATTGCTCAACAGCAAGTGCGCTTGCAAAGTCTGCGTCGTTGAGAATCGATGCATCCTCTTCGGGCGGCATGCCGGCATCCTTGAGAACGCGGCGCACGACGTCGGGCACCGAGAGTCCCGTAAAAGAGCGCGTGCGGCGATTGTTTTTGAGGAGGGCTGTGCTCGGTTCAATCACGATGCTGTAGCGGTAGGCGTCCTTCCGATCGGAGCCTTCGGGCGCAAAAAACAGAATGCCGTGCGCTCGAACGCCCGTGATTCGGCCGCCGAACGTCCTCGTGCGCCCGTTGAGCTCGAGCTTCGCCAAGGCGAACTTTCCGAGCAGCGCCTTGAGCGCCGCCGCTTTCAAGGGTGAAGGCGAAAGAAGCTCTGCCTGCGCGCGGCCGGGCTGGCAGAGGGCTTCCTCGATCCGGAGGCCTCTCGGGACGGCGCGCGCAAAGGCAGCGCCAGGCAGCTCGAGCGTAATGCGAACGCCCCTGCCGCCGACGAGCTTCGGACTTGAAATCGTCCAAACGTTTTGGCTGGCCATTTTGTGCCTCCCCTGCCGCTAATGGTCAAATCAGCTTCGAAAGCATCCCGCTCACACGACATGCGTCACTGCCATGCTCACGCCGACAGCGGTAGCCACGGGCACGCCTGTGGCCGGGTTGACGCCTGTGACGGGCGCCGTTAGGTTGGCGGCAGGCCGGCCGGACATGATCGTAGTGAGCGCTGTCGTCCCCGTGATGACGCCAGTGCAGGCTGCACCCGCAACAGCATCGCCCACGCAGGCGGCAGGGAGCCCCTTTTCGAGCCGCGTCGGCGCACCGGGGCCGACAACGATGTCGCCCGTGGCGGTTGTGCTTGCGATCGTCGCAATCGGTGTCGTCATGATCAGGCCTCCGTGTTGTCAAAAGCGAATGCAAAGCGGCCGTCCGCAGCCGAAACTTCAACGCGGCGCAGCGTTTCGCCCGACATGGCGGCGCGCAGGAACGCGGCGCTCACTTCCGGAAGCAGATCGTTCGAGATGACGGCATCGATCAAGCGCGCGCCTGAGGCGGCGTTGTTGCAGCGGCGAATGATTTCGTCCTTGACGGCCGGCGCGAAAATGAGCTCTGCACGGTAGTTTTCTGCAACACGCTTGACAATCTTCTTGAGCTTGAGCGTGATGATCCGATGCAGCACCTCGCGCGAAAGCGGATAGTAGGGAACGATTGTGAGTCGGCCGATGAGCGCGGCAGGGAACACTCGCCGCATGGCAGGCATGATCGCTTCCTGAAGCGTTTCGACCGGCGGATAATCCGCCTCGTCCGTGCAGAGCGACATGATCTCCTCGTCGCCCACGTTCGTCGTGAGCAGTATGACGGTGTTGCGGAAATTGACGAGCCTGCCCGCGCCGTCTTCCATCTGCCCCTTGTCAAAGACCTGGAAGAAGATTTCATGCACGTCCTTGTGCGCTTTTTCCACTTCGTCGAGCAGCACGACGCTGTAGGGCTTTCTGCGGACAGCTTCCGTGAGGACGCCGCCTTCGCCGTAGCCCACATACCCCGGCGGCGCGCCCTTCAAAGTCGAAACGGTGTGCGCTTCCTGGAATTCGCTCATGTTGATCGTGACGAGATTGCGCTCGGTCCCGTAGAGCTGCTCGGCAAGCGCGAGCGCTGTTTCTGTTTTGCCCGTTCCCGAAGGTCCGGCAAGCATGATGACCGCGATCGGCTTGTTCGGGTCGGCGAGCGATGCGCGCGCTGTTGCGATGCGCCTTGCGATGAGATCGAGACCGTGGTTCTGCCCGACGACGCGCTTTTGCATTTCTTCGGAGAGATGCAGCACCGCTGCGATTTCGTTCTTCACCATGCGGCCGATCGGAATCCCGGTCCATTCCGCGATGACGGCCGAAACGGCCGCTTCGTCGACTTCCGTGAGCACCATGGGCGATTCGGCCTGGAGCGTGCGAAGCGCTTCGCGCTTTTCGGAGAGGCTGCGCTTGGCAGCTTCAAGCCGCTCGAGCGCCGCTGCCTGCGCTTCAGCCGCTGCATCCGGCTTTTCGGCCTCGGCCTGCAGTCCGGCAAGCGAATCACGCAGGCGGAAGCTCTCCTCAGCAATCGTGCGGGCTTTTTCAAAAACCGCCTCGAGCGACGCTTTGCGCGAGCGCTCCGCTTCAAGCTTCTTCATCGTCTCGGCGATGTCCGACGCATGATCGATGCCTTCGCGGGCTTCGCGCTCGAGAATCGAGAGCTCAAGCTCAAGCGCCTCAATGCGGCGCCGAGAGAATTCAATCGCTGCTGGTTCGGCCGATTGCGAAAGGGCCACGCGCGCGCAGGCCGTATCGAGAACGCTCACCGCCTTGTCGGGAAGCTGCCGGGTCGGCAGATACCGCCGCGAAAGCTTCACAGCAGCGCCGAGCGCTTCGTCGAGAACCTCGACGCGGTGATGCTTCTCGAGCGTTTTCACGAGACCGCGCAGCATTTCGACGGCCTTCTCGTCGTCGGGCTCGTCAACAAGGATGTTCTGGAATCGGCGCGCAAGCGCTGGGTCTTTCTCAAAGTACTTGACGTACTCCTGCCAAGTCGTCGCCGCAATGCAGCGAAGCTCGCCGCGTGCGAGCGCAGGCTTGAGAAGATTGGCCGCGTCGTTTTGTCCGGCGGCCCCGCCTGCGCCGATGAGCGTATGCGCTTCGTCAATAAAGAGAATTGTCGGAACGTCGGCATTCTTCACATCCTCGATGACGTGCTTGAGTCGGTCCTCGAATTCGCCCTTCATCGAAGCACCCGCCTGAAGGAGCCCGATGTCAAGCGAGCGAAGCGCTGTTCCCTTCAGGCAGTCGGGAACGTCGCCCGCTGCGAGACGCTGCGCGAAGCCCTCGACGACAGCTGTCTTGCCGACGCCCGCTTCGCCCGTGATGATCGGATTGTTCTGGCGCCGCCGCATGAGAATATCGGTGATGCGCCGGATTTCCGCATCGCGGCCCACGATCGGGTCGATGTCGCCCTTGCGGGCTTTGGCCGTCATGTCGACCGTGTAGCGCTCGAGCGCCTCGCCGCGCCCCATCGCGGGCTCGCTCATCATCTTGCCCGCCTGGCCGCTCGCGGCGGTTTCCCCTGCAGGCGCGGGCGCGCCCGACTCATCGGAATTCTTGACGGCTTCGGCAAACTGCTCCTGCAGCAGATCGCCGTTCACCTTGAGAAATTCCGGCGAGATCGAAGCGAGGATCGACTTCAGCTCGGGACTCGTGCGCATCGCAAGCAGCAGATGACCGGTGCGGATCGCGCGCTCGCCGAAGATGAGCGAAGCCGCCATCCAGGCCTCCTTCACCGAAAGCTCAATCCCAGTCGAAAAGTCGAGGATGCTCGATGCGCCGCGCGGCAGCAGATCGAGCGCAGCGGTGAGATCCTTGGCAATGCGTCCGGGATCGGCGCCGGACCAGGCGAGAATGGCGTGAAAGTCCGTCCGCTCGCTCATGAGGATCTGATTGATCCAGTGCACCGCTTCCACGTAGGGATTGCCGCGCGTCTTGCAGAGCACTGTTGCGCTTTCGAGCGTGCGGTAGGCGACGGGATTGAGTTTGCCGAAGAGTTGAATACGCTTCAATTTGCTCATGCTGGAGCTCCATGGGTTGCGTTGCGCGCGGCGCATTCGCGGCGCTGGCGTGCTTCCTCTGCGATCCGCGCGCGACGTGTCGCTTCAGAGGCGCAGATTCGGATGCGCACGACGCCGCCCGACTGAGCGGCGCGCCAGGCTTCGCTCGAAGCCCAGGCGCTGCGGCCGAGCGCAGCGCCGCGCCCGAGCGCCAAAGGCGGCACGTCGCCCCCTTTGACGAGAAAGATGAGGTCCCAAGCGAGCGGCCTGTCTACGAAACGCTCGACAAGCGCCGCGAGCGCTTCAAAGCCGGCGCGGCCCGGCATCAGCGAAAGCGCCCGCTCGAGGCGCATGGGTCCGAGCGCAGCTTCAAAGCGGCGGCTCGAGGAATAGGCGCGCCGACCGATTTGCGCATTCCGCCCGAGCCGGCATACCGATTCACGGCCAAGCTGGGCGCGGTAGCGCTTCGGTATGTCGAAAGCTTCCGGCCCGGAAGAGCGCACGCGCACAGGGACGTCGGTCCATGCGGCAAGCAGCTTTTCGAGGCCGTCGCTGCTTCGCGGCATGCGGCCGAGAAAGCGTGCGAAAGAGCGCGAAAGGCCGGCTGGCAGCACGCCTTCGGGCATCGGCTCTTCGCCGCCCAACCTTCCCGCGGACTCGCGCGAGGCTGCGCCCGTCGGGTCGCCGGCAAGCGCGCAGACGGCGGCGCCCGTGAGGTCGTCGGCGGGACGGTCATGCTGAGCCGCTTCTTCGTTCTGCGCCCACGCGCGGACATAGAGCGAAATGAAGCGGTGATGAATGATGTCGGCGAAAGCCTGCGCCGTGAAGTCGAAGTGATTGTGCGCGCGCTGGAAAACCCAGCTGGTGAGCTCGAGCGGCATCGGGCCGTTGACGCCCCAGAGGCCGAAGGCGTAAAGCGTTATGCGCGCAGTGCCGGGCGCTTCCGGGATGCTCGGCGCAATGGCGGCAATCGTTGTCTCGGGAAACTTCAGGTACGGCGCCTGCGCAAAGCGCAGCGGCTCCTGCGAGAGATGCGCGGCGCAGCCCGTTCGCGGCAGTGCCGGGTGCTGCCAGTCCATGCGGCGCACGAGCTCGAAGAAATCCGGCTCGGCGCCGCCGCGGCGCATTTGGCTCGCAAGGGCGCTCAAGCGTCTGAGGGCGTCAGCCATCGTCCGACCTCCTCTTGTCCGCCGGCATTCTCAAACGAGAGAACAATCTCGGCATGCGTGTTGATGGGCAGAAGGCTTTCGACAGCCGTCTTGAGAGAACGCCCCAGCAGGTACGCGCCGACGCCTTCGAGCAGCACTGGGCTCAGCACGATCCGAATCTCCCAGCCGCGCTCAAAGAAAACGGCGCCGCGGTGAATGAAGCGGAAAGTCTTCGGCAAAGCGTCGAGCCCGGTGACCCCTGCTGCGAGCCGTTCCGTCTCGTCGGCTGAGCGCATGCTGTAGTGCCGCAGCAGGTTTCTGAGAAAGGTTGCCCCCGACTTTCCTGCCTCGGCGAGCACGCTCGACAAATTGAGCATCAGGTGCGAGAGCTTCGCCCAGTCGGCGGCAGTCCCTCGCGAGACGAGCGGACTCTTCGGGGCCGAGGGCGCACTCACAAGCTGCGCGCCGGCGATTCCGGCTGCCGCCGTTTCAGCGCCAGGGGAAAGCGACGCCCCCGAAGACAAGAAGAGCGGCAGATCGGCATTGGTGCAGACGAGATCGGCGGCAGCTTCGAGCACATCGTCGCGGCGGGCCTGCCACTTGGGCCCGGAGATCGAGAGCCAGACATCCGATGGCGTGTAGCTGCCGCGCTGTCTGCCAGCACGAGTGGCCGGCATGATTCGAGCGCGTCGGTGCAGGCTGAACCGCGCCTCGTTTTCGCGAAGCTCATTCGAGAGCGCCGCAAAGCTTCGCGCCGAAAGAAGCGCGTCGTTCGCACGCGAATAAAAATCGACGCGCTCGACAGCTGCAACCTCATAGTCGGCAGCGGCCCGCCTCGACGGCACGACGCGCAGCTCGTAGCGCTCGCCCACAGGGAAGCGCTCGGAGCGCCGCCGAAAGCGGTTGAGCACCGGCACGCAGTTGAGCAGCAGCGACTCGGCATGGATCCCGTGAACAAGTTCGGGCTCGCGTCGGCGGAAAAGGAAAGCCGCTTCGGCATGCCGCGGCAGCCCCGCTGCCGAAAGCGCTGCAAATAGGCCTTCGATATCAATCAAGCGGAAGAAATCCGGATGCGCCATCGCCGCATGGAGCAACTCCAGCCCGCTAAGGGTGCCTTCGGGCGCGCTGAAGAGCGGCGCCGACCGCCCGTCAAAGAGCGGGCTGCGCGCACGTACCACGGCTGCGCGGCGCCATTCGCCTGAAGCGCCGCTGCCGGATCCGGCTGCGGGACGAACCCAGACTTCAGCGAGGTCCGAAAGAAAAAGCCTCGCAATATTCGAAGCAACTTCAGGGCTGACGGCAGGATAGAGGCGCAGCGGCAGTCCCTCTCCTGAAGCAAGATCCGCCCAGCCGGCATTGCTCGAATGTTCGAGCTCAAGCATGAAGGCGGACGCTTCCGGACCGATTGCGCTCAGGCGCTCGCCGAGCCGGCCGGACGCTCGCAGCGCGTACTGCGCGCGAACAATGTCGACGGGAAGAATCGGCGCATCGATGGCTGTCGTAAAAGTGCAGGGCGTTGCCGAGCCCAGTGCGGCAGCCTTGAACGATGCGCCCGCAGGCAGCCAGGCGCCGTGCCTCACGCGATCATCGCTGCCGATCGGAAGCAGTCTTGCGACGGCGCCGGAAGGCTCCGGCGCGAGCGCGCCGGGCGCAAGCGCCGAGAGAATCGACTCAATGAGCCGCGGATAGCCGTCGTCGAGGCGCTTTTCCACGCGCGCAGCCAGAAATGCCGTGCCTTCGAGCAGACGCTCGACGAAAGGATCTCGGCATTCGACGCCGTCGAGCTCAAGCCGTGCTGCGATTTTCGGAAACGCCTCGGCGAACTCCGCCGAGGATTCCCGAAGATGCTGCAGATTCTCACGGTAGTAGCTGAGGAAGTCCTTCTCCATTGCGTTTCCTCTTTCCGCAGACAGGTGCCGCCGCGCTATCGAATCGATTCGCTTTCAACCGTCGCCGCTCCGCTTTCGAGATCGATTTCCGAGATGCAGAGAAGCTCTCCGGTGAGCGGCTCAACGTTGATGCGCGCAGAAATTTCGAGCGCCCACCCGTTTCTGCCGAGCGCTGCGCCGTCCGCTCTGTGCCCGGCATCGACAACCGACACTTCAACGGAAGCAGGATCGAGCCTTGGCTCAAACCAAACGATCAGGTTTCGGATCCGATCACGAAGCGTCTCGAGCGCTTCCCGACTCTTGGAAACGCCGCAGCAGTCGGTGAGGCCGAATCCGAGCACGGACGACTCCACAAGCGGATCGTCGCCGAGATCCCATGCCTCAGGGCGAAAGCGGGAATTCAGTATGAGACGGATGTTCGCGAGAATGCTTTCCTTGAGTTCGTCCAGGGAGAGCGAGCGGCGAATGCGCTCGGTCTTCTCTTCCGGATGCTGGTCGGTCAGCCGGGTGAGCACACAGGGCATGAACCGCTCTGCCGCTCCCGAAGCGGAATTGCGTTCGGTCATCTTTCCTGCGCCTCCCCATCGGTCCTATTGCGCTTGAGGCGCCATGGCGCCGCTGCGAGGCCCTGTGCGGCGTCCGGGCGCCAAGCGCCTGATGCAGTTTGCTTTAGGCGTTCGTGTTCTGATCGAAACACGCCTCGACGGCACCGTCCTTGGTGTTGTCAGCCTTGATCGGCGTGACCTTCCAGGTCATCTTGCCTGCGATCAGCTCAACCTGCTCGACAGGCTGATAAGCCGTGCCGGCACCGGCGAAGGTGTCAAGCAGGCTGCCCGTCTTCGTGCTTTCAACCGAAACCGTGCGCACTTCGGCGCGCGCGATCTTCACATTTTCGAGCTTTACTTCATAGACAGGCACTTGAGCGCCGCTGATGGCGCGGCAAACCTGAAACTCTACCTTGGCGATCTTCTGGCCGGACATGCAGAACTGCTGCAGCTTCGGCGTCGCCTTGTCGAGCAGATGCGTGAAGACGAAGGGAATGAACTGGCCGCGGCCCGCCACGTCCGTCGTGCGGCCGGCGCCCACGTTCTGCATCGAGCCGTGCGTGAAGCCGATCACTTCGATCCATTTGCCATGCGAGCGGTCGTTCGACTCCCCGTCAATGCCATCGATTTTGATGAAAAAGTCAGTTGCCATCTTGGAACTCCTTCAGATAATTCTCATCGCGCGCCTGTTTTGCTTGCGAGCAAGCCGGACTAAAAGCGGGGGGCCGGCGCAGCCGATCCCCTGAGGTTGAAACAATGCAGACTACTTTGCGCCGCTCGGCACCCGGGTCGTAAGCCGCAGCGAAGTCGTCAGGCCCTCGAGCTGATAGTGCGGGCGCAAATAGAACTTCGCGCTGTAGTAGCCGGGCTGCCCCTCGATCGCGTCGACTTCTACCTTCGCCTCGGCAAGCGGGTATTTCGCCTTCACCTCTTCGGAAGCGTTCGGATCGCTTGTGACATAGCCGCTGATCCAGTCGCTCAGCCAGCGCTCCATGTCAGCGCGCTCTTTGAAGGACCCGATCTTGTCGCGCACAATGCACTTGAGATAGTGCGCAAAGCGCGATGTCGCGAAGATGTAGGGCAGACGCGCCGAAAGATTGGCATTGGCCGTGGCGTCGGGGTTGTCGTACTCGCGAGGCTTGTTCACGGTCTGTCCGCCCAGGAACACGGCGTAGTCCGTGTTCTTCCAGTAGCAGAGCGGCAGGAACCCGTTCTTTGAAAGCTCTGCTTCGCGGCGGTCCGTAATGGCGATTTCCGTCGGGCACTTCATGGCAACGCCGCCGTCGTCCGTCGGGAAAGTGTGCGTCGGCAGCGACTCGACGACGCCGCCCGACTCCACGCCGCGGATGCGGGCGCACCAGCCGTATTCGGCAAAGGAGCGGTTGATGTTCGCGCCCATCGCGTAGGCAGCGTTCATCCACGTGTACTTCGCGCTCGAGCCCGATCCCGTGTCCTCTTCCATATCGAAGCCTTCAACAGGATTGGTCGCTGCGCCGTAGGGCAGGCGCGAAAGCACGCGCGGCAGCGTGAGCGCCACGTAGCGGCTGTCTTCCGAGTCGCGGAAGCTGCGCCAGGCGGCATACTCCGGCGTCGTGAAAATCTTCGTGAGATCGCGCGGATTGGCAAGCTCCTGCCAGCTGTCAAGGTTGAGCATCGCCGGCGAAGCGCTCGCGATGAAGGGCGCATGCGCTGCTGCGGCAATCTGAGCAATGCCCTTGAGCACTTCAAGCGAAGGCGCCGATTGGTCGAAATAGTAGTCGCCGATGAGGCAGCCGAAAGGCTCGCCGCCCGCCGTGCCGTATTCCTCTTCGTAGATCTTCTTGAAAATCGGACTCTGATCCCAGGTCGTGCCTTTGTACTTCTTGAGCGTCTTCGCAAGATCCTTCATGCTGATGTTCATCACGCGGATCTTGAGGTTTTCGCTCGTAGCCGTGTTGCTCACGAGATAGTCGAGCCCTCGCCAGGCGCTCTCGAGCTTCTGGAAGTCTTCGTGGTGAATGATCTCGTTGAGCTGCTCGGAAAGCTTGCGGTCAAGCTCGCCGATGATCCCCTCGATCGTCTTGACGGCGTCCGAGCTGACAAGATTCGCGTGCTCGAGCGCTTCGCTCACGAGGGTCTTCACTGCGCCCTGCACTGCCTGGTTGGCCGCTTCGCTCTTGGGCTTGAATTCCTGACTGAGGAGCTTCTCGAATTCGGAGAGCTCCATCGGCTGTTCGTTCGATACAGCCGAGACTTGCGCATTCATCTGGCTTTCGGTCATTTTGCTCTCCTCATGCTTACGCTTCGTCGGGCTTCTTCTCTGCTTCTTCCGCTTTCGACTTGGCTTGCGCCGAGAGCGCCTTAAGGAGCGCAGGATCCTGAAGCACGCGGCTCAGGAGTTCTTCTGCGCCCGTCTTGCCGTCCATGTAGGAGAGCAGGTTGGCAAGCGCCGTGCGCGCTTCAAGAATTTCCTTGAGGCCTGCAGCCTTCTCAGCGACGCGCTCGGGCGAAAAATCCGCCATGCTCTCGAAGGTCATGTCGACCGAGAGGTTCCCCTCACCCGTGATAACGTTGGGAACCTGAAACGCAACACGCGGCTTCATGCTCTTCAAGCGATCGTCGAAATTGTCTGAATCGATCTCGACGAAGCTGCGGTCGTCAACTCGGGGAAGCGGCTCTGCGGGCTTGCCCGAAAGATCGGAAAGCACGCCCATCACGAAGGGCAGATTGACCTTCTTTTCGGCGCCGTAGAGTTCGACGTCGTATTCCACCTGAACGCGCGGCGCGCGGTTTTTGCCGATGAACTGCTGGCCGCCTTTGCTTGATGCCATATGGTTCTCCTTTGAGCTCTAGGCTCAGTGGAAACTTCCGCGTCCGTCTTGAGCGGAAGCCGGCAGTCACCAGCACGGCGCTGCCGTCCTAATTCAAATTTACCTGTTTTCAATAGACATTGTCAGGCTTGGGCACCCCAAGCTGCTCGCGTGCCCTGTCGAGTGCATTGGCGTCGATTTCAGCCAGGATGTCGATGAAATTCATCTCAGCCATGCGCAGCGCACGCCGCAGGAGGAAAGGCACCGGGCTTGTTGGCTCGGCCGCTTCAAAATATTCAGCCGATTTCTTGAGAAGAAGCAGCGCTTCGTTGCGGGATGCCGGATGGTATTCGGCAATGCTGAAGGCCTGAGGGGGCGGCGCTGCGCGCTTGGCTGCGTCCTGTCCAGCGGCAGCGGCAGCCTTCCCGCGCGTCTGCGGCGCCGGTGCTGCGTCTGACTCGGATGCCGGCGTGCCAGCAAATACGGTATAAACCCGCTCGAAAGCCTTGAGCTCGCGCTCAAAATTCTCAAAGCTCACGTAGCCTGCATTGCCCATGCGGCTGTTGGCCTCGTCGGCAATTCGCCCGGCGAGCGCGAGGATTTCCTTGACGACGGCAAGCTTGGCGCTCAGCTCGGCCGTGGGCACGGCTTTCATTTCCGCGTCAAAGAGCACGCCGTCCACGGGCTGCGAGCTCTCGATCGCCCCTGTCGTGGCGAGCCAGTCGCGAAGCGTCCATGCGTGCCCGTCAACGAGACGCAGGCCGCGCAGCTGCTGGGTGAAGACCGCGCCGCCGCCGAAAGCGGTCGGTTCTGGCGAGAGCATCTGCAGTATGTTCACCCGCTCTGTCGGATCCAGATCATCATCGGGGTCGAGCTTCGGGTAAAAGTCGTCCCAAAGGGAAGCAACCAGATATTCAATCATCCGCAGCCCATCGCGCAGCCCTTCGAGCCCTTCGAGCTCCGTGCTCGCAATGGTGAAGTAAACCGCCACGCGCAGATCACGCGTCCGGCGCCAGAGCTCGAGCGCATCCCGCCGGAGAGAGCGCCAATCCGGATCCGTGCCTTCAAGAACGCTCTCGCCCATCACGCTTTCGGGCGTCCCCTGCGCGAGGGCTTCAAGCCCCAGATACTTCGGATCGTATTCGCAGTCTTCACCGGCCGGACTCTGCGGATCGACAGGCTCGAGCAGTTCATCAATCTGTGTTGTCATAAGCAGCTCGAAGGGATTGCGCCGCCGAACGGTTTGGCGGCGGGAAAACGGCGCTTCAACCGATCTCCGATTGCTTGCGCCTCTGAAAGGAAGCCTGGAAGCACCGCCGCTTGCGCGGGGAAGGCAGGCGGCATACCCCAAAAGAATAATATGACATGTCCGGCTGCTTCAGAACCAGAGGAATTCCACCGACCATTCCATGGCTTTGAAGACTTCCGTCCGCGCCCCGATTTGCGCTTGCCGCAGGCTTGCCATAAAAAGGGCCGCCCCCCGCGAGAGAGAACGGCCCTCTTTTTCTCTTTCAACGAGGCTCAATGCCTGTCGAACTTCACTTCTACGCCCTTCATGGAGGTTTCCACTGCAGGACGCTTGAGGTAGAGGAAGGCAACGAGCGGAATCAGCACGAAGCCAGAAACAAAGATCACGATTTTGATGCTCATGAACATCGCCAGCGCACCGCCCAAAATCGGTCCGAGCACGCTGCCCGCCTGCTGCGCGGCGAAGGAAAGGCCGAAAATGCGGCCGCGGTCTTCCGGTCCGGAGCTGTTCGTGAGCAGCGCATTGATCGCGGGGAAGATGCCGGCGAAGGCCAGGCCGCCCACGAAACGCCAGGCGCCGAACGGCACAAGCGTGTCCGGAATGGCCTGAATCATCCCGAAAACCCCAGAACCGAGGAGCGCAATGTAGAGCGCAGGCCGAAAGCCTATGCGCTGTCCGACGATGCCCCAAACCGGCGAGGCGATCACGCCGGAAATGCCGACAATCGAGAACAGCAGGCCGGTGACGAAGACGATGCGGTCCATGCTGCCCTGGAGTTCAGCCACGTAAAGCGGCATGACAGGCTGCTGGAGAAGAATCGTAAGCTGCACGACGCCCGCCGTAAAAAGCATTCTCTGAACGACGGGAATCTTGAGAAGATTGGTCTTCGGCTTTGCAGGATCGGGCGCTTTCTTCTCGACCTTCTTCTTTTTGGGTTCCTTGATGCAGAAGATGATGAGCAGCGTAATGATCCCGAGGGCGGCCGAGCCCAGATAAAAAGTCATGCGCATGCCGAAGGCTTCAGCGAGGAAGCCGCCGCAGAGCGGACCCAGCACGCCGCCCGCCGTCATCGCGCCCTGCATGGTGCCGAGCGAAATGCCGAGCTTCTCCTTCGGGACGGTGCTCGAAAGAATGGCAAGGCAGGCCGGCCAGAGACCGGCGGCAAAGCCCTGGAAGCACCGAACGCCGAGAAGCTGCCACTCATCCTGCACGAACCCCGAAAGGCCGTAGCTGATCGCAAGCAGAAACGCCGAGCGGACAGCCATCAGCTTGCGCGAGCCTTTGTCGGCCATCGATCCCCAAATCGGCGCCATGATGCCCGAAACGAGGAAGGAAACGGAAAAGATGAGTCCCGACCAAAGGTTGACGTCATCCTGGGCGACGTGAAGTTCCTGGATGAGGTACATCGGCAGGAACGGGATGAGCATGGTGTAGCTGAGCGACATCAGCACGGCCGAGGCCGAAAGAATGACGAGCGTCAGCTTCCAGGATTGCGCAGGGCCTTCGTGCTCGATTTCAAGCGGCGGCAGCGACGGATCGTCCGCCGGCTTGCGCGCGGCGTTTGCTCCGGACGCAGGCGAATCGGCCGCCTTCTTGGCGAGCTTCGAGAAATCAACTTCGTGATAATCGTCGTCGGCTTCGGCCGCGCCTCCGTTGCTCTGAGCGGCTGCGCGGACTTCCTCCGCCGCATCAATGGCGGCGCGCGTTTCCTTGTTGTCTTTTTCCGTCACGGGACACCTGCTCTTAAAAAAACGAACGGCGTCCGCCGCGGTCGATGTCGAGCTGCGAACGGGCGTCGAACGGTTCCTGCGGCGCGAGGTACAAAAATCCGAATCCAGCCCGCGCCGATTTGAGACTATCGGTCAAATGATACGCCTCATGCGGCCGCTCTTGGCGTGCGCCGCACTGAAGCCGTTCATTCGGCCAATGCCTTGATCAGAACATCTAAGCGGAAAACCGCACGTCAAGCTCCGCCGCTTGTCAGTGAAGCGCGGCTGCGGGCGTCGGGAAGAGCTGATCGACGAGATTCCGAATAATCATGGCCGGATCCCCATAGGGACCCGCAATGAGCATGCTTGCGCCCTGGTCGGCCGTCGTGCGCATGAAGCTCGGATGCGTATCAGCGCGCCGCCAGTCGGCGTGCTGGCTTTCGCCCGTATAGAAGTCGCGGAAGTCGAGCGTGATCGCCCGGGGGAGCTCGCCGATGCGCACATCCCCATCGGTCGAGAAAATGACGTGAAACCGGCAGACATCGGAAATCGCGCTCTCGCCGGGATTGAGCATCACGACGCGGTAGCCGCGGTCAGCAATGGCGCGGCGCAGAAATACCTCAAGCGTTGAAGCGCTTCTCGCCGTTGATGAAAGGCATACGCTCGCCCCCTGCTCGGGAAGTCCGGAAGCCGTTGCTGCGGGAATGGCAGCATCGCGTTCATAGTAGGAATGCTGCGGATCGGACGCACAGCCCGAGAGCGCCATCGCAAGCGAGAGCACCGCTGCGCTCAGGCAGCTGAGGCGCGACGCGCGAACAAACGCCGCAGCAGGACGCAGCAGAAAAGTCCGCTCACAAGAGTCGTTGCACATGGTCGAGATTCCTTCCCCACAATCTTCTAACATTAGCGCATTTCCTGCCGCCCGAGTCGCGCCCATCGTACGAATTCGCGGCATCATGCAGGTCGTATTCACTTTTTCATGTTCGTCATGGCTAAAAAGACACCGCGCCGTCCGGCGCTTTTCAACCCGAAGCTCGTCTGCGCGCTTGCGCTGCTCTTTACGCCTATTTTCGGCGCCGCGCTGCAGGCCCGTAACTGGACGGAGCTCGGCCGCCCCGATGAAGCCGCCGCCAGCCGCTTCTGGGTCCGCTCTTCGATCTGGCTCATCATTCTTTTTGTTGTGGTTCAAACGCTTTTCCGCGACGAAGAAATCATGCATTGGTTCGGCCCCTACTTCCTCATCGTGGTCTGGGGCGCTTGGATGCTCACGAGCGGCTGGAAGCAGCTCACGTTCGTCGCCAAAAACGTCGGCAAATTCTACGATGCACGCCCGATCGGCAAAGCCATCACCATCGGCGTTGCAGGCTGGCTTTTCTACGGACTCATTTCGACCACTATCGCCCTTGCGCTCGTCCTCACGGGGATTGAACCCCTCGAATCAGCCAAGAAGACGAGCAGCGAAGACGCCGGCGTCGTCATTCGCGTCCCGAAGGGAAGCAATCAGGCAGTCGTCGAGCCGCTGCCCGAAAAACAGCCTGAGGCAGACGGCAGCGCCGCGGCCCAGGAAAAGCATTGAGATTCGTCCCGAATGCCCAAAAAGCCCGACGAACGCTTCGCTATTCCGCTGCCCTCCGTGAAGAGCGATGGCGTGCTTGACCTCTTGGGCGGCGTGGCGCGCACACGGCCGCTCTCGGGCGAGGAGCTGCTTCGGCAGGCCGCTGAAACGGAGCGCGCCGCCAAAGCGGGCGACCCTGCGGCGCAGGCCGCAGCCGCGCGCATGCTTCTCACGGACTCGCCGGACTTCCGAAAGAACCGCCGAGCCGTGGCGCTCCTAAAGAAAGCCGCGCAAAAGAAAGCACCTGAAGCGCTTTATCTCCTCGGCCTCGTGTACCTGCGTGGGCAGGGCGTTCGGCAAAACGACGCCGAAGGCGTTCGCTACCTAGAAGCGGCCGCCTACCTCGGGCATCCCGGCGCGGAAAAAGATCTCGCCAAAGCCTACCGGCTGGGACTGCCGGACGGAGCGAGTCCGGACAAAATGAAAAAATCGCTCTACTGGTCTCGAATCGCCGCGGCCCGGGGCGACGCCTATTCAGCCTTTCTCGCCGGATGCGCCTGCCGAGACGGCATCGGCACCGAGCAAAACCTCGAAGAAGCGCGCAAATGGCTTTATCAAGCCGCAAGAGGCGCCGTGCCGGGCGCGGCCAGTGCGCTTGCCAAGCTCCATCTGCGCCGCGACTATGAAGCGCGCCGCCCCGAAGAGGCGCGGCGCTGGATGATCGAGGCGGCACTCACGGGCGACATTGAGGCGCAGCTGCGCGTCGGCATTTTCTTCTGGTCAGGGTTCGGCGGACTCGTCGATCAGCGCGAAGCCGTCCGCTGGCTCTGCCGCGCTGCCGAGGGCGGCTCCGCCACCGCCTGCGCCATGCTTGCAGGCTTTTTCATGACAGGCACAGTGCTCAGTCTCGACCGTCTGCGCGCCTGGGTGCTCTACCAGCTCGCACAAAAGCTCGGCGACCCGGCTGCGCAAGTCACCGCAGAGACAATCAACGCGCTGCTTTCGCCAGAAGAACGGCGCGCTGGCCGCGACATTCTTCGTCTCGAAACGCCCCATCGAATCGTCGAAGCTCTTATTCCGCGAAAAACCCGCTGACGATGCGCCTTTCGTTTGCAGGTCTTTTTCGCGCATGCTTAAGCCGTTTGCGCTGCAGGTCGCCAGACCACAAACCCAAAAAGAAAAAAGAGTCACGCGCACTCAGCACTTGTTTCGTTCAGTGCGCAAGCAGCTTTTCGACCTGCAACGGACATCCTGCACGCGGCCAGCGCAGCAGCACCTCCGCCGATCGAAAAGCAGCTCGCGTCCGGCTGCATCTGCAGAAACGGATGAAGCCTCCGAAATCATTCAAAAGCCCCAGGCCGTTCAGAGCGCTCCGACAAAACGAATCTCGCTTTATACGACGTGACTCAAATACCACCAAAGGAGATGTTTCAGGTTTGACCCTTCACATCCGTCATTCCGATCGAATGACCCGTACATTGTGCGCTTTTTTTCCCTTGGTTATTGGGTTTGAACAAAAAAAATTCTTGAGCAAACGTAAATCTTCCGCTTTCAAGCCGTTTCTTCTTTTTTTATTTTTCAACAAAAATACCAATTTAGAGATAGCGTTCTAACCCTAATAGGTGTAAAGACCTTTTCGCAGCTTGAAATAAATGCAGGCTTTTTTAGAAAAAACCATGAATACACGCCTCGAAAAGTGCCGCAAAGGCTTATATTCTCTAGGCTCGCGCGGGTTATTCCGCTTTGGGTGCCCTTGGATCGGCCGATACAATGGTTTGTCGAAGAGGCAGCAAATTCCTCGCGGGCGGCGGTCTCCTGCCGAGAGCGGAGGTGAAGCAAGACTTCTTCTAACCAGACGTCTCTGTCAGAGGCCCGGTCCGAAAATCAAGCGTTCTCAGAAACGTCTCGGACAACAAACAAAAACAGCTATTGGAGTCACCATGAATCGTCTCGAACTCGTTGACCGCGTTGCTGCATGCAACACCGCCTCGAAAGCGGAAGTTGACCGCATCATCGTGAGCGCTCTTGAAGAAATCATCAATGCCGTCCGAAACGGCGAGTCCGTTACCCTCATCGGTTTCGGCACCTTCAAGTGCGTTGACTGCGCCGCTCGCACCGGCCGCAACCCCTCCACCGGCGAGGCCATCCGCATTCCCGCGATGAAGAAGCCGAAGTTCATTCCGGGCACGTCCTTCAAGGAACTGCTCAACGAATAATCGGACGACGTTCGACCGAAAGCATTCGGTCGAACTGCCGCCGACAAAGCTGAAGAAGGCAGCGCGTACCGAGGTATGCACTGCCTTCATTTCATTCAGGGGCGCTGCTGCCCCAAATGTCTTCTGTTTCGCCTATTCCCGCCGTTCGATGTAGTGCTTCACGGCGCCCCGAAGCGCTTCCCGCGCTTTTTCGCTCGGATAGCTTTCAAGCACGGCCGGCAGAATGGCCAGAAAGGCGCCGGGCGGCTTCCTGTAGATCTGCAGCGCAAAAGTTTCCACACGGTTGGCCTTGAGCCAATCCGCGAGCTCCAGCAGTTTTTCTTCAGGCAAGTATTCCGGATGGGCCGTTGTCCGGCACTCAAACGGAACGCCCGAAGCCTGTATCAGCGCAAACGATTCCAGAAAAAGAGACGCAGCCCGCGGCTTGCCGACAACCCGGTCGTAAAGCGCTGCATCAGTGGGCGGCGCTTTGACGTCGAGCCCGATCCAGTCAAGATGGGGCAGAAGCGTTCTGAGCCGGGCAGGATAGGCGCCGCCCGTATGAAGCGCCGCGAGAAACCCCATCGACTTCACGGCACGCACTGCTGCTGGAAGCGCAGGATCGCAGCAAGGCTCGCCGCCCGAAAAGACCACGCCATCCAACAGCCCCTTTCGCCGCAGGAGAAGCGCTTCGAGCGAAGCCCAGCTTTCGTGCTCAAGCGAGGAATCAAAGGCGCGCGGCTGCATCCAGGCATTGTGGCAATAGAGGCACCGCCACGGACAGCCCTGAACGAAGGCGACTGCCGAAAGCTTTCCAGGGAAATCGATCGTCGTGAACGGCGTAACGGCCGCAAGCCGCAGCGCATCTGCCGGCATAGCATCGGCGTCCTTGTCATGCGTGTCGCTCGCCTGGGGCGCCTCTTCCTGAAAATGGAAGGCCCCGGCATCTGCCGCGGCCTCGCAGGCCGCCCTGTCTTCAAAACCCGAAAGCGTTTCTTTCCTCATCGTCGTCATTTCGGCCTCTTCGGGCGGTTTTGAATGGTGCAGTCGCTTCTCTTTGACGTTCACTTGGCGCAGCAGCCGTGAATGTCGCCGTGATGCGATGCGCTCTTTTCCGTGAAGCAGGTGCGTTCGGCGAATTCACCCTTCTTGCCGATATTGAAGCTCTGCACCGGACGGTGGTAGCCCATCACGCGGGTCCAGACTTCGCAGGGCTGGCGTTCGCTGTCCTTAAGAGCAACTGTTTCATTGACTTTTTCGGCCATGATTCTCTCCCCAATATGACGCGAAGCAGCGCTCACATCGCCATGCTTTCTTCGCGTTGCAGTTAATTCGATCCGATCGGCAGGCGCCTTGAAGCAGCCTTCAGAGCAGCTGCGCACGCCGTTTCGGCCGAATGATCTTACCAAATAATTCCCTTCAATTGCTTCTATCGCAGCAATAGAAGACACAATCCAATGTATTGCTCATGACCGCGAGACACTATAGGTAGCGTGCCGCAGTCATGCAGACGCAATTTCTTTGCGGTTTGCGTCTGCCGACGACACCGTCGGCGCGCGCCACTTGCTCAGCTCGCTGCCGCAAGCCGTTCGGCCTGCGCGCGCTTTTTTGCGAGGAGTTCAGCGTCGCACTTCGGGCAGAAGTCGTGACGTCCTGACAGATAGCCGTGCTTCGGACAAATCGAGAACGTCGGCGTAATCGTGATGTAGGGAAGCCGGAAATTCGTCAGAACGCGCCGGACCAGATCGCGGCAGGCTTCGGGCGAGGAAACGGCCTCGTTCATGTAAAGATGCAGAACAGTCCCGCCCGTGTACTTTCGCTGCAGGTCATCCTGCATCTCAAGCGCAAGGAAGGGGTCGTCCGTAAAGTTCACCGGCAGCTGCGAGCTGTTCGTGTAATACGGGTTCGAGGGCGTGCCCGCCTGAATGATGTCCGAGAAGCGCTTGCGGTCTTCCTTGGCAAAGCGATAGGTCGTTCCTTCAGCAGGCGTCGCCTCGAGGTTGTACATGTGATCCGTCTCTTCCTGGAACGAGACGAGCTTCGCGCGAACGTGATCCAGGAAGGCTAGCGCAAAGGCGTGCCCAGCAGGCGTCGTGATGTCCTCGGCGTCGTTCGTGAAGTTGCGGATCATCTCATTCATGCCGTTCACGCCGATCGTCGAGAAATGATTGCGCAGCGTGCCGAGATAGCGCTTGGTATAGGGGAAAAGCCCCTGATCAATATGGCGCTGAATGACCTTGCGCTTGATCTCAAGGCTTGTCTTCGCGAGATCAAGGAGGTAGTCGAGCCGCGCATAGAGCCCCTTCTCGTCGCCCTTGAAGAGGTAGCCGAGCCGCGCGCAGTTGATGGTCACGACGCCGAGCGATCCGGTCTGCTCGGCAGAGCCGAAGAGCCCGTTGCCGCGCTTCAGAAGCTCGCGCAGGTCGAGCTGCAGGCGGCAGCACATCGAACGGATCATGTTGGGCTTCAATTCCGAATTGATGAAGTTCTGGAAATAAGGCAGCCCGTAGCGCGCCGTCATGTCGAAGAGCCGAATCGCATTAGGCGAATCCCAGTCGAAATCGGGCGTGATGTTGTACGTCGGAATCGGGAACGTGAAGACGCGCCCCTTGGCGTCGCCCTTCATCATGACTTCGATGTAGGCGCGGTTGATCATGTCCATCTCGGCCTGAAGCTCGCCGTAGGTGAAGGGCATTTCCTCACCCCCGATGATCGGACGCTGCGGCTTCAGATCCTCCGGACACACCCAGTCGAAAGTGAGATTCGTAAAGGGCGTCTGCGTGCCCCAGCGCGAAGGCACGTTGAGGTTGTAGATGAGCTCCTGCATGCACTGCAGCACTTCATCGTAGGGAAGATTGTCCTTGCGGATGAAGGGCGCAAGATAAGTGTCGAATGAAGAAAAGGCCTGCGCGCCCGCCCATTCGTTCTGCATCGTGCCGAGGAAGTTCACGATTTGGCCCGTGGCCGAAGACAGATGCTTCGGCGGATTGGCCTCAACCTTGCCTGCAACGCCGTTGAGCCCTTCCTGCAGCAGCGTGCGCAGCGACCAGCCGGCGCAGTAGCCCGACAGCATGTCGAGATCGTGCACGTGGAAGTCCGCTTCGCGATGCGCGCGGCCCACCTCCGGCGGATAGATGTAGTTGAGCCAGTAGTTCGCCACGACCTTCCCGGAAACGTTGAGGATCAGGCCGCCGAGCGAGTAGCCCTGATTGGCGTTGGCATTGACGCGCCAGTCGACTTGTTCGAGATACTCGTTGATGGAGCTTTCGACATTCACCCAGCTTTTTTTGGCATCGCGCGCCTTGGCGCGGGATTCGCGATAAACGATGTATGCGCGCAGCGTCGTGAAGTAGCCCGCATCGAAAAGCGCATGCTCAACGGCGTCCTGCACCTCTTCGATGTGAAGCGTAACCGTGGGCTTTGCTTCGCAAAGCTTCGGCAGAACGCGCTCTGCCACGATCGCGCGCGCAGTCGCTTCGTCGAACTCCTGCGTCGCCTTTCCGGCCTTCATCACGGCATTCACAATCTTTTCGCTGTCGAAATCCTTCACGGATCCGTCGCGCTTCAAAAGGTGCTTCGGCATCGTCGTCGGCTTTTGTTCCATCGCTTTGTCCAAATACCAAGAAAATCAAAGAGCTTACTACATATAGTGTTTCCATCTTTCAAATAACACTATATGTAGTGAGCTCTTGCGGAGTAACGGTTCAGACTATATCAGAGGGCCGACAAAACGTCGCCTCCACAAAAGTATTAGCCCCAGCGTGTCACACGCACTGCTTCAGCGCCAAGCGCCTATGAATACTGCGCTCCTCCCTTTTATTTTTATTGTATCTCTTATCGATTAGTAATTATACCAATACCATGTATTCGGGACGAACAGGAATCGTTTATTGCCATCGCACTGCCGCTTCTTGAACGACTGCGCCGAAAATCGCTTGAAGCGATCTTTAGAACTAGGTGTTTGTTCCAATATATCTTGATTCTTGCTATTCATAGAATCCTGAGCGATCCGATTCCTCCTTTTCGGTCAGTCGAAATGATTAGCCGAAAAGGCGTGCGTCGACATCGGATGCTTCCGAGGGGCTGCATTGACAAGGCCAGCTGATTTCAGCGGCGTCATCAATGCAAGCATGCCGCATCCGAATGTTGTTTAAAGCTCGCGACTTTTGAGTTCGCGAGCTTCTTTTTTTGGAGAGGTGCCGTCACCCCCGCACCAGCCTATTCGACGCCTGAAGCTCGGAACTTCGAAGCGCTGCATGCGCGCGTCTCCTGCCGCCTCGCGCAAGCGCAGACCCGACGCCTCCATTGGTTATCTGCTTGCACGTCGGCCTGTCTTCTTTCCCTCCGTTCTCTCAGAGCCTCCTGTATATGCATTAACACGTATGCATAATTGTTCGATTCCCTTGAACGATCGTTCGGTTTATGCACCAAATCGAAACACAACTGCAAAACTGAAAACAGGTTTTGAGGCAATTGCAACCTTTTGTTTCATTGATTTCAATCAAATAAGCTAAGACTGGTTCGCATGCGTACTATCCCGAGAATCCGCTTTTCAAGCCGGAATCAATCAACGGATGCGCGCCACAGCAGGCCGCAAGCGCGGTGAACTCGATGCCATTTCGCCGCGCCATTGCGCAGCATCGTCTGAGAAGCTTGATCAAAGCATCCCAGCGCTCTTCGTTCATGTGCGGCGTCATGGCGGGTTCCCTGCATCCATTCCCAAGCGGCCCAGCGCCTCCTGCGCGTGCAGCCTTCGAAAGAACGCAAGAGAGGGGCTTGCTCGCGCACGCAGCGCCCCCAAGGATCACGCTCATCCGCCAGAAGCAGCTCGGCGCCGCAAAGATCGAAATCAAAAGCGCGCTATGAAAGCGAAGAGCCTGCGCGTCCTGGGGAGGCGCGCGCCTCAAGCCAGCGCGCGTCCTTGAGCAGGAGGAGAAAGAAGCTGCGAGCAGTAATGCGCAGCCGGAAGGCGCCATATGCCGTTGAGATGCTTGAGAACGCTTCTGAAAGCGCGGGCTCTGCTTCGCAATGGCAGGCGCGCTGGCTGGATCCGCCGCACGCGATGTGCGCGTCTTCAGACGTCCGCGCAGCATCAATGCCGGACGAACGATTTTCGGATGCCGGATATGAGTGCGGGTCGACAACGTCCCTTTTCGTCATCGACCCGCGCAAATGCAGCCTTATTTTGAAAGATGCAGGACCAACCACATCGTTCGAAAGCGTTTGAGGAGCAACGCATGGAGCTTTGTTTTTTGCTGCAGTGAGAAAGTTACTCCTACCTCGAAGGGCATGCAAATACCTGTAGACAGCTTGAGAATGCGCACCAATTTAGTGCATTTTAATCGTTAACACCAATAAAATTCAGCGCATTCGACATACAATATTTATTGTATTTTATAATAAGAATCGTTTTTATTTACTGGTTGGATTTCAAAAACGTCCATTTTTAAACGTAGTTTTACGTATATTTCTTTGAAGCGCGCAAAAACAAAGGCCCAAAGGCGCCGCCCGCGCGTCAACACGGGATGAAGGACCTGACCGTACAGATGATCACCATCTGGGAGTGCACGGGCCTCTCCATTAGAATTTGATATTCGTGCATTCGCCCCGAGCCCGGCGAGCGTGCTTTCGAAATGATCGAAAAATACGCCGCCCGCATCGTGCTTCTGAACGCCAGTCGCTCAGAGGATGCCGCTCCCGGCGAGCGCTCTTCCCATATTCAGAACGAGCTCCTCATGACCGAAGATCTTCAATACGGCGGACGCGAACGCGTTAAAGCGCTCGATGTGCTCACCACCCTGCCAGAGCTTCTCACGCACCACCTGGAGAAACGGCCCGACGACACGGCCTATAAAGCTTGGGACGCCAAGGAAAAGGCATGGAAGGACTATTCCTTCCGCTCGGTCTGCCTGGAGGTCGAACGCTGGCGCCATGCCTTTGCGGGGCTTGGCCTTTCTCGCGGCGACCGCGTTGCGATGCTCTTGCCCAACTGCCTCGAAGCGGTTTACTTCGACCAGGCAGCGCTTGCCAATGCGCTCGTGCCGGTGCCGCTGCACGCGATCGACACGCCGCGCTCTTCGGCCTACATTCTCAATGACTCGGGCGCGAGCGTCCTCGTGACGAACAAGCGCCTCAAGTGGCGCCAGATCCGCGACGCTGCGCCCGACCTGAAGCTCAAGCTCGTGGTCGTCACGGACGATGACGATGCGGACGAGCCCGACGCGCCGATCCCTGTTGCGAGCCTCAAGCGCTTCCTCGAAATGTCGCCCGATGCGCCGCTGCCCGCCGGCCCGCGCCCGACGGACCTCGCCGCGCTTGTCTATACCTCTGGCACGACGGGCAACCCCAAGGGGGTCATGCTCACGCACCGCAACATTCTTTCGAACATTCGGGGCGTGCTCTGCAGCCTGCATCCGGACGACTTTGAAATCCTCCTCTCGTTCCTGCCGCTCTCGCACACGTTCGAGCGCACCACCTCCTACTACCTCGCGCTCGGCCTCGGCTACACGACGGCCTTCAACCGCTCAATCGCAACGCTCGCCGAAGATCTCAGAACGATTCGTCCGACGGTGCTCATGTCGGTGCCGCGCGTCTACGAGATGATCTACGGGAAGCTGCGCGACGGCCTTGCCAAGAAGTCCGCCTTCGTTCGCTGGCTCTTCGACTGGGCGGTCGAGGTCGGCTGGCGGCGCTTCTGCCGCGAAAACAACCTGCCCGTCGAGCCCTCGGGCCGCGCGTGGCTCGATCCTTTCGTCGCCGGCTTTCTCGACCGCAAGATCGGCCGCGAGCTTCGCAAGGTCTTCGGCGACCGCATTCACCTCTACATTTCAGGGGGCGCCGCGCTGAGCCCGGCAGTCGCCAAGGTGTTTCTCGGCCTGGGCGTGCCCATCTACCAAGGCTACGGCATGACGGAAGCGAGTCCGATCATCGCCGTCAACCAGGAGGGCCGCAATCATCCGAGCACCGTGGGGCCCGCACTGGCGAACCTCGAGGTGCGGCTCACCGAACAGGGCGAGCTCCAGGTGCGCGGGCCGTCCGTCATGCAGGGCTATTGGCACCGCGAGGACGCCACCCGCGCCGTGCTTTCCGAGGACGGCTGGCTTTCGACGGGCGACATCGCCGAAATCTACGGCGACGGCTCCATCCGCATCACCGGCCGCATCAAGGAAATCATCGTCACCTCCACGGGCGAAAAAGTGCCGCCCGCCGACCTGGAGGCGGCCATGGAAACAGACCGCCTCTTCGCGCAGACGCTCGCCGTCGGCGACAACCAGCCCTATATTGCCGCCCTTGCCGTTGTGAATCCCGACGAATGGAAAAAGCTCTGCGAGCAGCTCGGCCTCGACCCGGCGGACGATGCCTCTCTTTCGAGCCGAGACGCACAGCAGGCGGCGCTTCGCCGCATCAAGAAGGCTTGCGCGGGCTTTCCCAACTACGGCATTCCCCGTCAGGTGAAGCTCCTGCGCGAGCCCTGGACGATTGAGAACGGACTGCTGACGCCGACCCTGAAGCTCAAGCGCAACGTCATTCGACAGCGCTACGTTGAAGAAATTGAAAAGCTGTTCACGGCGCTCGTGAAAAAGAGCGCCTGACGAAGTCCGTCGAGGCAATCCGCAGCCACCGCGACACTCTTTCCGCTGAACCGAATACCGATGACCTATACGAACCCTCTGCACGCCGACTCCATCCACAATCCGGCAAACGTTGAGCGGCATCCGCTCTTCGGCATCGACACCGTTCCCGCCATGCTCGAGCGCACCGTCGCCGCCTGCCCGGACCGGGAAGCGTTCCGGCAGTTCGACTACCAGGAAAATGCCTGGATCTCCACGACCTGGCGCGCCTTTCATCAGGCAGTCATGCGCTGGCGGCGCGCTTTCTGCGCGATGGGGCTCAAGCCCGGCGACCGCGTCGCCATGCTCCTCACGAATTCCGTCGACGCAGTGACATTCGACCAGGCCGCGCTTGCCAACGGCCTCATCCCGGTGCCGCTGCACGCCATCGACACGCCCTGGTCTTCGGCCTACATTCTCAAAGACTCCGAAAGCCGCTGCCTGGTGACCACCTCTATCGCGCGCTGGAATGCCATTCACAGCGCGGAGCCCGATCTGCCCGACCTTGTGGAAGTGGTCTTCACAAACGAAGTCGTCAAGGATGAGCACCCGTCCCGCATTCGGCTCACGGGCGTCGAGGACTGGCTCGCGCGCGGCAACAACCTCCCCGAGAGCGAACTGCCGCCCCTGCCGAAGCCCGAGGACCTCGCGGGCTTCATCTACACATCCGGCACGACGGGCCGCCCCAAAGGCGTGATGATCACGCACAGCAACATCGTTTCAAACGTCAAGCAGATTCTGCTTGCGACAACAATCACCGAAGAAGACGTCTACCTTTCGTTCCTGCCCTTTTCGCACACCTTTGAGCGAACGGTCGCGCACTACGTGAGCGTTGCCACCGGCGCCGCCATGGCTTTCGCGCGCTCCGTGCAGCATATTGAAAACGATCTTGCCGACGTGCATCCCACCGTCATGTGCTCGGTGCCGCGCGTCTTCGAGCGCATCTATCAGAAGATCCAGGTGCGCCTCCATGACGCGTCCGAACGCGAGCGCTACCTCTACGACTGGGCGCTCGAGGCCGGCTGGCGGCGCTTCTGCCGCGACAACGACCTCCCCGTCGAGCCGAGCGAGCGCGCCAACCTCGACGATACGGTTCTCGCGATGCTCGACGAGGAAGTGGGCGAAAAGGTCCGCGCGATCTTCGGCGGCCGGCTTAAGAAGGTCTTTGCGGGCGGCGCTTCGCTCAACTACACGGTCGCCAAGTTCTTCTGCTCGATGGGCATTTCCATGCGGCAGGTCTACGGCCTCACGGAAACCACGCCGATCGTGAGCTTCTCGCCGCGTCGTCTCAATCACCCGGACTGCGTGGGCTGGGCGGTGGCAGACACGGAGGTGCGCCTCGGCGACAACGACGAGCTGCAGGTCAAGGGGCCGCAGGTGATGAAGGGCTACTGGAAAAAGCCCAAGGAAACAGCCGCCGCCTTCACGCCCGACGGCTGGTTCCGCACGGGCGACCAGGCAGACCTCTCCGACGGCGGACGCGTGCGGATCAAGGGCCGCCTGAAGGAAATCATCGTCACGTCGACGGGTGAAAAAATCTCCCCGGTCGACCTTGAATTTGCCATTCAGGAAGACCATCTCTTCGAGCAGGTGCTCGCCGTCGGCGAAAACCGCCCCTTCATCAGCGCGCTTGTCGTCGTGAACGACGAACTCTGGCGAAAGCTCTGCGAGGAGATGCAGATGGATGCGGACGATCCGGCAACGCTTACGGCCCGCCCCATGACGCGCCTTCTCGTCAAGCGCGTCCGCGCCGCCGCCAAGGACTTCCCCTCCTACGGCATTCCGCGTGCAGTAGGCGTGCTGCGCGAGCCCTTCACCGTCGAGGAGGGGCTCCTCACGCCCACGATGAAGCCCAAGCGCCGGCGCATTGCCGAAAAGTACGCCGACCTTATTGAAGCGCTTTACGCCGGACACAAGTCGGCCTGATGCCGTTCTGTTGCCGGCTTGCTTGCGCCCGGCTTTCCGCCGGCGCGGCCCATCAAGCCCGCGCGCCGATCAGCTCCAACTAGATCGGCGCGCTTTTCTTTTGGCTTTTCGTGCCGCCTCAGGACTTTGCGCCGTCCTGTGCCGCAAGCACGTTCGAGCCGTCAAAGTGCGGAATGAACGCCGCCGAATCCGTTCGTCCCGCCTGCCGGAAGCCTTTTGTCACGCCGATCGCCTCGGCGTGGCGCAGCACCTTCTGATATTCAAGCGTCGTGAGCGGACGATTGATCTCGGGGTGCCGGCAGGCCTTCCAAATCGGCATGTATTGATTCATGAGCGAAATGTAGATGTCGTCGCCGAAGCGCTCATGGAGCCAATCAAGGCAGCGGCAGCTGTCGCGCCACTGCCAGGGCAGAACAAGATGCCGGACGATCATTCCTCGCGTCATGATCCCCCGGTCGCTGAACTGCGGCGCGCCCGTCATCTCGAACATTGTTTCGATCGCGCGAGACGCGTATTCAAAATAGTGCGGCACCCCCGAATAGCGCTCGCCCAGACGGCTGTCGAAGTACTTGAGGTCAGGGAGGAACACATCAACCAGCCCCTCGAGCATGCGAAGCGTTTCCGGCAGCTCGTAGGCGTTGGAGTTGTAGACGACGGGAACCGAAAGCCCCCGGCGCCGCGCCTCACGCAACGGCTCGACAATGAGGTCGACGTACTGCGTGGGCGTCACAAGCTCGATGCACTCTGCCCCGCGCGCGGCTTCCTCCAGAATGATTTCCGTCAGGCGTTCGGGCGAGACGTCGACGCCTTCGCCGCCGGCGCTGATTTCATAGTTCTGACAGAAGCAGCAGCGCAGATTGCAGTGCGAAAAGAAAATCGTGCCGGCGCCGCGCTCGCCGGAAATGCAGGGCTCCTCCCAAGCGTGAAGATTGACGAGCGCAATCCGCAGCCTGTCGCCGCCGCGGCAGATGCTCCGCTTGTTGCCGCCGGGCGTGGACCGGTCGACGTTGCAGCGGCGCGGACAAAGATTGCAGTTGCGGCTGCAGTGACCCGCGCCTGGTGCGGCGCAGTCGTCGGAAGACGGTTCAGCGGTGTGTTCGCTCGGCATGATCATGAAACAAAGGATGAAAAAACGGAAAGATTGTACGCGCCGCAGCAGCGTGCGCTTTTCGAGACTGAAGCCGGCCGCACCGGGTGCTTGGGATGCGGTGCGCGCCGCCATGCGAAAAAAATGATTCTCCGCGCCCACGCACGCCCGGAAAAAGCGATACACTGCGTCCGCAAATCAATCTCCGATTGAGACGGCGACCGAAAAGCCACGCTTCAAGCCGCCGTCGACCAGGCGCGATAGCTCTCTGCGAAGCCCTTCGCAAAGACAGCGCGCTTCAGATCGAATTCCCAAATGTGCCGAACGCCCAATTTCGCCTGAGAGTCTCTCGGCGGAATCGCACGGTGTTTTTTTTTTGCACTCCTAGAGGTTGTTATGCGACTCCTTCAGACGGCTCTCACCTTCGACGACGTCCTGCTCGTCCCCGCCTACTCCGAAATCCTCCCCCGCGACACGCAGCTGCAGACGCAGCTCACGCGCGACCTGCGCATCAACATCCCGATGGTTTCCGCCTGCATGGACACGGTGACGGAAGCGCGTCTCGCCATCACGCTTGCGCAGGAAGGCGGCGTCGGCTTCATTCACAAGAACATGACGGCCGACCAGCAGGCCGCGGAAGTCGCCAAGGTGAAGCGCCACGAGTCGGGCGTTGTTTCCGAACCGATCACGATCGGCCCGGAAATGCTCGTGGGCGACGTGATTGCGCTTGCTCGCGAACACCGCATTTCGGGCCTGCCCGTCGTCGCTGAAGACGGCACGGTGCTCGGCATGGTCACGAACCGCGACCTGCGCGTTGAAACCCGCATGAGCATTCCGGTGCGCGAAGTGATGACGCCGCGCGAACGCCTCGTCACGGTCCACGAAGGCGCTTCGCTCGAAGAAGCCAAGAGCCTCATGCACCGCCACCGCCTCGAACGCGTGCTCGTCGTTGACAAGAACTTCCACCTCGCCGGCCTCATGACCGTCAAGGACATCACGAAGGCGACCGACCATCCGTTCGCCGCCAAGGACGGCAAGGGCAAGCTCCTCGCAGGCGCTGCCGTTTCCGTCGGCGCCGGCACGGAAGAACGCGTCGAGAAGCTCGTTGACGCCGGCGTCGACGTCCTCGTCGTCGACACCGCCCACGGCCATTCGAAGGGCGTGCTCGACCGCGTCGCCTGGGTGAAGAAGCACTATCCGCAGATCCAGGTGATCGGCGGCAACATCGCGACGGCCGCCGCCGCTCTCGCGCTCGTCGATCACGGCGCCGACGCCGTCAAGGTCGGCATCGGCCCGGGCTCCATCTGCACGACCCGCATCGTCGCCGGCGTCGGCGTTCCGCAGATCACGGCCATCAACAACGTCGCCGAAGCCCTTGAAGGCACGGGCGTGCCCTGCATCGCCGACGGCGGCATCCGCTTCTCGGGCGACATCGCCAAGGCGATCGCCGCTGGCGCCAACTGCGTCATGATGGGCGGCATGTTCGCCGGCACGGAAGAAGCCCCGGGCGAAGTCATCCTCTACCAGGGCCGCTCCTACAAGTCCTACCGCGGCATGGGCTCGCTCGGCGCCATGGGCAAGGGTTCGGCCGACCGCTACTTCCAGGACAACAACCAGGGCAACATCGACAAGTTCGTGCCCGAAGGCATTGAAGGCATGGTGCCCTTCAAGGGCCCGCTTGCCGCCATCATCTACCAGCTGATCGGCGGCCTGCGCTCCTCGATGGGCTACTGCGGCTGCACCACGATCGACGAAATGCGCCATCGCGCTCAGTTCGTCCAGATCACCGCCGGCGGCCTGCGCGAATCGCACGTCCACGACGTCAAGATCACGAAGGAAGCCCCGAACTATCGTCTCGAACACTGATCGGACGCCGATCGGGCACGGGCGGACGCCGCAGGCACCGCCTCTGCCCGCAGACGCCCCGTCAGCGCCTATTGACGGCTTTCAGGCGTCCGAATCCCGCGGGTTCGGACGCCTTCGGCTTTTCAGACGGGCAAGCGGCTTCGGCTTCTCGAGCGTTTCTGTTAAAGTAACGCCCGACGAAACGGCGCCGCCAACGGGCTTCTGGCCCGCGGCCCCAACCGCCGTCGGCGTCCGCCTCCCGCAGCTCGGACGTCCGACCATTCTTATTTCCTCCATCGAGTCCATTCATGACCGCGTCTCACGATCGCATTCTCATTCTCGACTTCGGCAGCCAGGTGACCCAGCTCATCGCCCGCCGCGTGCGCGAAGCCCACGTCTACTGCGAAGTTCATCCCAACGACGTTTCCGCCGAATTCATCCGTGAATTTGCGCCCAAGGGCATCATTCTTTCCGGCTCTCACATGAGCGCCTATGAAGAAAGCACCGACAAGGCGAGCGATGCCGTTTTCGAAGCGGGCGTGCCCGTTCTTGGCATCTGCTACGGCATGCAGACCATGGCCCAGCAGCTCGGCGGCAAGGTCGAAGGCGGCGGCAAGCGCGAATTCGGCTACGCTGAAGTCCGCGCCCACAACCACACGAAGCTTCTCGAAGGCATTGGAGACTTCAAGGGCGAATCGGGCGAAGGCATGCTCAAGGTCTGGATGTCCCACGGCGACAAGGTGACAGAGCTGCCCCCGGGCTTCAAAGTGATGGCTTCGACGCCGTCGTGCCCCTACGCTGCCATGGCCGACGAAGAGCGCCGCTTCTACGGCGTGCAGTTCCACCCGGAAGTCACGCACACCCTTCAGGGCCGCGCGATTCTCAACCGTTTCGTGCTCGACATCTGCGGCTGCTCGCCCGACTGGATCATGGGCGACTACGCCCAGGAAGCCGTCGAAAAGATCCGCGCGCAGGTGGGCGACGAAGAAGTGATTCTCGGCCTTTCGGGCGGCGTCGACAGCTCAGTCGCAGCCGCGCTCATTCACCGCGCGATCGGCACGCGCCTCACGTGCGTCTTCGTCGACAATGGCCTCCTTCGCAAGAACGAGCGCGAACAGGTCCGCGAAACGTTTGAAAAGAACATGGGCCTGCGCCTCGTGGTCGTCGACGCCGTCGACCGCTTCATGACGGCGCTCGCGGGCGTCACCGACCCCGAACAGAAGCGCAAGATCATCGGCCGCGAATTCGTGGAAGTCTTCCAGGAAGAAGCTGCCAAGATCTCGAACGCCAAATGGCTCGCCCAGGGCACGATCTATCCGGACGTCATTGAATCGGCCGGCGCCAAGACGAAGAAGGCGAAGACGATCAAGTCGCACCACAACGTGGGCGGCCTGCCCGAAACGCTGCACCTCAAGCTTCTTGAGCCGCTGCGCGACCTCTTCAAGGACGAAGTGCGCGAACTCGGCATCGAGCTTGGCCTCCCCGCAGAAATGGTCTACCGCCATCCGTTCCCGGGCCCGGGCCTTGGCGTTCGCATCCTCGGCGAAGTGAAGCGCGAATACGCAGACCTGCTGCGCGAAGCCGATGCCATCTTCATCGAAGAGCTCCGCAAGGCCGGCCTCTACGACAAGGTGAGCCAGGCCTTCGTGGTCTTCCTCCCCGTGAAGTCCGTGGGCGTGATGGGCGACGGCCGCACCTACGAGTGGGTGGTGAGCCTGCGCTCCGTGCAGACGACCGACTTCATGACGGCCCAGTGGAGCCAGCTCCCCTATGAGCTCCTCGGCAAGGTTTCGAACCGCATCATCAATGAAGTGCGCGGCATCAACCGCGTTGTCTACGACGTGAGCGGCAAGCCCCCTGCCACGATTGAATGGGAATAATTCGTCGGCCGTGCGCCTAGCGCCCGCTGATTGAACCGAAAGCCTCTGCTGCTGAAGAAGCTGCAGAGGCTTTTTTCGCTGCAATGCGACCTATCTCCAGAAAAGCGCTCCTAAGCCCCAAGGAAACTTCCGAAGCTATATTGAAAGGATGCCGCGCTCGCGCGGCCCCCTTGAAAGCGACTGCGGCAAAGGCCCTTCGCCCGCTTCGACATCCGAAAGTTCCTCAACATGAAAGCCGCTCTTCTGGGCTATGGCACTGTCGGCAGGAGTCTTGACGCGCTCCTCGCCGAACGCCCGGCCTGCATTGAAATCACCCGCATTTTCCGCCGTCCGGGCAAAACCGCCGGCGACCCTCGGATGACGGACGACTTTTCGTCCATTCTCGCCGACCCTTCGATCGATGTCGTCGTGGAGGCGCTCGCGGGCGAAATGCCTGCCGCCCGCTTCATTGAGGAAGCGCTCCAAGCCGGCAAGCACGTCGTGACGGCCAACAAAGCCGCCATTGCGCCCCGCATGAAGCCGCTTCTCGACATGGCCGCCGAGAAGGGCGTTTCGCTCGGCTTCGAAGCAAGCGCGGGCGGCGTCGTGCCCTGGATCGCGAATCTGCGGCGCGCCGCGGCGTTCGATCGCATCGATCGATTTGCGGGCATTCTGAACGGCACCGGGAACTTCATCATCGACCGCATGAGCAGCGGCCTCGAATTCAATCGCGCGCTCGAAGAGGCGCAGGCCAAAGGCTATGCCGAAGCCGATCCGAGCGCGGACATCGGCGGGGCGGACCTTGCCAACAAAGCGCTTGTCACGGCCGCGGCCGCCTTCGGCCTTGCGCCCGAGTCGCCGAGGACTGCCGTGCCGACTGCTGGTCTTGAAGGCATTTCGCTTGACTTCATGAAGCGCGCTGCAGCGAGCGGCAAAATCATCCGCTTCATGGCGTTCGGCCGTTGCGCCTGGGATGATGCGGGCGGCGCCCCGAGACTCGCGCTCGGCGCCGCGCCGCTGCTCCTCCCTGCGGACTCGCTTGAAGCCGGCACGCACAGCAATTACAACCTTGCGCGCTTCTGGGGCGACGTTGCCGGCCCGCTCGCCTTTTTCGGCCAGGGCGCAGGCGGCCGGCCGACTGCAGACGCGCTGATCGCGGATCTTCTTGCCATAGCAGAGAGCCGGGCACTGCGCATGCCGGCGCTTCGCACGGCGGCTTCCGACGAGCGCCTCCTTTTCGGAACGGCTCATTTTGCCGACGGCACCGCATTCACCGGCACCTTTGCGGGCGCCGCCGCTGCCGCCAAGCGTCTTCGCGGCGCAAAAGGCTTCATGGCCTTCGAGCCTGATGAGGAGCTCTTTTTATACTGAGCGTTTTCTCTTTTGCGCTTTTCGCCCACGGCGCCGATCGATCGCCGATCATCGGTATAACTCCCTATGCTGCACATGCCGGCGCCCCAATTTTACAGGTGCAAAATTAATGCAACCAATTTTTGACGAAAAGGCATATGGCATCGAAGAAAATCGTCTGCGCTGACGACGCGCCGGACGCCCGGCGCGCCCGGGAGCGTCTTGCGCCCGAAGATCGGCGCGCCCAGATTGTGGCCGCCGCGCTTGATCTTCTCGTCGAATCGCATGCGCTCGAGCCCTCCTTTTCCATTCTTGCAGAACGCCTCGGCATTTCGCGCAATCTCATCTATCACTATTTTTCCTGCCCGGCGACGCTCCTTAATGCGGTGGTCGAAAACGAATGCCAAGCCGTCATTGCCGAAGTCGGCGTGGCAGTGCACGGCACGACATCGCTGCCAAAGCGTGAACGGCTTGAGACGGTGCTTCTCGCTTATATCCGCGCCATTTCGGCGCGCATGCAGTTTGTGCGCCTTGTGACCTCTTCGTCGGAAGCGGCGAAATTCTTCAACAACTATGTCGCGCAGAATGCGCCGATCATCTTCGACGTCATTCTCGCGCTTGTTCCGCACAAAGCGGTCCGCGAGAAGGAAAACGCCGCCTGCATTGAAATTGCGATGCGCGCCTGGATCGAATTTCTGCGCTATTTCATGCATTCGCTGGTCCTGCGCGCAGCCGCCTTCGACGAGAAGGCCATTGCTCGATTCGCCGCCGATGTCATCACGACCGTGGTGGGCGGCGCAGCTGCGCTCGATTTTTCGCAGCCGCCCGTCGGCGTGCCCGCACGCGCCGATCCGACGGACAACGCACCTGCGCGGCCCCTGCTTCTCCAAGCGGCCGCAGCGCAACATCAATGAAGCGCATTTGATCGCTCGACCAAACAGATAACTACAGAAAACGAAAACGACATCATGTACGCCCTTGGCATTGATCTCGGCTCCACCACCATCAAATACGTGCTTCTTGACGGCGCGGGCGCGTCTGTTGCGCGCAACTACGTGCGCCACAAGAGCGCTGTCGCCGAAACGCTGATTGCGTCGCTGCGCGAGCTCGCCCAGGCGCACCCTGAAGCCGCCGGCCAGCCCGTACGCGTGCTCTTCTCGGGTTCGGGCGCATTGCGGCTTGCCGAAGCCCTCGGCACGCCCTTCGTGCAGGAAGTGCTCGCCGCCTCCGTCTATCTGCGCTCGCATGCGCCCAACCTCGACGTTGCCATTGAGCTCGGCGGCGAAGACGCCAAGCTTCTCTATCTCACGAACGGCGTCGAGCTGCGCATGAACGAAGCCTGCGCAGGCGGCACGGGCGCCTTCATCGACCAGATGGCAAGCCTTCTCGATACGGATGCCGCTGGCCTCAATGCGCTTGCCGCAGGCGCGACGCTCTCGCACCCCATCGCCTCCCGCTGCGGCGTTTTCGCCAAAACGGACGTCGTGTCGCTTTTGAATGCGGGCATTCCCAAAGGCGAAATTGCGCGCTCGGTCTTTGACGCCGTCGCCGAGCAGACGATTGGCGGTCTTGCCTGCGGACGCGCCGTGCGCGGCCGCATCGGCTTTCTCGGCGGGCCGCTCTCTTTTCTTTCGGAGTTGCGCGAAGCCTTCAAGCGCAAATTGAAGCGCGATGGCAACGAATTCCTTCAGTTTGAGGATGCGCACTTTGCCGTCGCCTGGGGCACGGCCAAGTCCGGCCTCGACGAACGCGGCGAGATCGGCCGAAGCGCGCCGCGCCCGTCGCTTCTCGAATTCGTGACCGCGCTCGAAGCTACGAAGCTGCCGCCAGAAGACGAAGCGAATATGCCGCCTCTCTTTGCCGATGAGGCCGAGCGGCGCGAGTTTGATGAACGCCATGCCGCAGAGAAGGCCGAACGCATTGACTTGAAGGATGCGCGCGGCCCCCTTTTCCTTGGCATCGATCTCGGGTCAACCACAGTCAAGGGCGCCGTCGTCGACAGCCAGGGGCGGCTTGCCTACAGCTGGTACGAACTCAACGAGGGCAATCCGCTTGAGCGCCTTTACGCGCAGGTCCGCACACTGGCCGAAAAAGTGCCTGAAGGCGCGTTCCTGCGCGCGCTCTGCTCGACTGGCTACGGCGCAGACCTCGCGAAGGCGGCGCTCGGCGGACAGTTCGCCGAAGTTGAAACCCTCGCGCATCAGCGCGCGGCCGTCGCTTTTGAGCCGCAGGTGAGCTACGTCATCGACATTGGCGGCCAGGACATGAAGTGCCTCGAAGTGAAGAACGGCCTCATTGCAAGCGTGAAGCTCAACGAAGCCTGCTCTTCCGGGTGCGGCTCGTTCCTGCAGACCTTCGCGCAGCAGCTCCATCTGCCGCTCTCGGATTTCGTGGAAGCCGCCCTCAACGCCAAGCACCCCTGCGACCTCGGCACCCGCTGCACGGTCTTCATGAATTCGAAGGTGCGCCAGTCGCAGCGCGACGGCGCGCCGATCGAAGACATTGCCGCGGGGCTTTGCCGCTCGATCGTGAGAAACGCGCTCTACAAGGTGCTACGCATCCATGACCCGAAAGCGCTCGGCGAACATGTCGTCGTACAGGGCGGCACCTTCCTCAACGACGCCGTTCTGCGCGCCTTCGAGCAGCAGATCGGCCGCAGCGTGGTGCGCCCCGACATCGCCGGCCTCATGGGCGCCTATGGCGCAGCGCTTCTCGCGCTGGAGCGCACCAAAGCGGATACGCCGCCCCTTGACATCCGCACGGAAATGCTCGATGCCACGCGCGTGCTGCAGCGCCGCTTCCGCTGCAAGGGCTGCGGCAACCACTGCGAGCTGCAGATGAACCGCTTCCCTTCGGGACAGAAGTTCTTCAGCGGCAACCGCTGCGAATTCGCCATGAAGTCGGGCGGCGCACGCAAGAAGACGGGCGAAACCTTCATCGACTGGAAGCTCGAGCGTCTTTTCGGCGCGACGCCGCTTGACGAGAAGGACGCGCCGATGGGCGCCATCGGCATTCCGCGCGTGCTCAACATGTACGAGCACTATCCGTACTGGTTTGCGCTCTTCACAGCGCTCGGCTTCCGCGTCGTTCTTTCCCGAGCCTCCGATCATGCCATGGCGCAGCTCGGCACCGATACGATTCCTTCGCAGACGCTCTGCTTCCCGGCGAAGCTTGCGCACGGCCATCTCGCCGAACTCGCGCGCATGGGGCTTCATGAAATCTGGTTCCCCTGCGTGCCGCGCGAAGGGACGCCGTTTCGCGAAGCCGACGGCCGCTTTGCCTGCCCGGTCGTGGGCGGCTACCCCGAAGCGCTTCGCCTCAACGCAGCCGAAAGCTTCCCGGATGTTGCAATCCGCACGCCCTTCGTAGATCTTTCGAATCCGAAGAGCGTTGAGCGCGCGCTCCTCGAGGCTTTTCCGAAGCTTGAAGCACGCCGCGTGCGCGAAGCCGTCAAAGCGGGCGAAGCGGCGCTTGCCGACTATCGGCGCGGCGTTTTGCAAAAAGGCGAAGCGCTCTGGCGCGCCCACGAAGCGTCGGGCGAGCCCATCATCGTGCTCGCCGGCCATCCCTATCACCTCGATCCGCTCGTCAACCACGGCATCCCTTCGCTCATCGAATCGATGGGCGCAGCGGTTGTGACCGAGGATGCCGTCGCGCACCTCGCGCCGCAGCCCGAGGGCATTGAAGTCGTCAATCAGTGGACCTTCCACAGCCGCCTCTACCGCGCAGCCTCGCTCGTTCTCAGAACGCCGGGCGCGGAACTCGTGCAGCTCGTGAGCTTCGGCTGCGGGCTTGACGCGATCACGTCCGAGCAGATCAAGCGCCTCCTTGAGCCAGCGGGGAAGCTCTTCACGATGCTCAAGATCGACGAGGGCGACACGCTCGGCGCGGCGCGCATCCGCCTGCGCTCGCTCCTTGCCGCCGTTGAAGACAGGCGCGCCTCTCACCGGACGATTCCGATCGAACTCATCAAAGAGCGCGAAAAGCGCGAGAAGCCCAAAGAGAGCGGCCCCGTGCTGCGCCGCACGCTCTACGCGCCGCAGATGGCGCCCATTCACTTCCCGATCATTGCGGGCGCCCTGCAGTCGCTCGGCTGGGACGTTCGGATTCTGCCTGAGGTTCGGCCGCAGGCCATCGAGCTCGGACTTGCTCACGTCAACAACGACGCCTGCTATCCAGCGATCGTCGTCATCGGCCAGCTGCTTGACGCCCTCAAGAGCGACGAGATTGACCATGCGCACTCGGCGCTCCTGCTTGCGCAGACGTGCGGCCCGTGCCGCGCGACAAACTACCCGAACCTTCTCAAGTGGGCCCTGAAGGAAATCGGCTGCGAAGACATCCCGGTCGTGACGCTTGCCGCCGGGAAAATTGAAGGCGCCGAGCAGCTCGAACTTGGCCTCAAGGGCCTGCACCGCCTGATGGTGGCCCTTGTCTACGGCGATCTTCTGCAGCGGCTCTCGCTTTATGTGCGCGCCCACGAAACGACCAAGGGCAGCACGAAGCCGCTCATTGAAAAATGGACGGCGCGCGCCATAGCAGCAGCGCAGAAGGGCGACGGCCGCGCATTCGCGCGGGAAGCGCCGGAAATCGTGCGCGATTTCCTCTCGCTCCCTGTCGACGGCGTTCTGAAGCCCCGCGTCGGGATCGTCGGCGAGATTCTTCTCAAGTACCATCCCAAGGCCAATCTGGAGATCGTCGAAGAGATCATCAGCGAAGGAGCGGAACCTGTGCTCGGCGATCTTTCTAGCTTCTTCCTCTACTGCCTCAACGACAACATCTTCCAGGCGCAGGCCTTTGGGGCTTCAAAGCTCAAGGCCGCCTTCGCATGGCTTGCTGCGCGGCACCTCGAGTCGCTGCGCAAACCCATGGCCGAAGCGCTCAAGGGCACGCCGCTCGAAGGCGTTTCGACCCTCAAGGACGGGCTCGAGCTCATCAAGGGCTTTGTTTCGCCCGGCCAGGAAGCGGGCGAAGGCTGGCTTCTCACGGCCGAAATGCTCGACTTCATCAACACGGGCGCTGAGAACGTGGTGTGCCTGCAGCCCTTTGGGTGCCTGCCGAACCACATCACGGGCAAAGGCGTGATGCGCCGTCTGAGAACCGACTTCCCGCAGGCGAACCTTTGCGCCATCGACTTCGAAGCGGGCACCTCCCGCTCGAATGTTGCCAACCGTCTGAAGCTCTTCCTCGCGCAGGCGCACGAGAATTTCGAAAAGAAGCTTGCAGCCGAAGGCAAGGCAGGCTGATCTGAGCGCGCATCGCTCAGATGCAGGTACGGGCGGCGCCTATTGGCTGCCGCCCGTTTTCAATACATCAGTTCAAAATGCGCGGCCATTACCGCGGCGCACCCATCTTCCAAGGCTCAATGTCGTGGCATGTTGCGCATGCATTCGTGCTCTTCGAATGCTCGCGGTGGCAGTCGAGGCAGTCTTCCGTACGTCCGTAGTGATAGCTGTCGTGCGGATTCACGAGCGCTTCATGCGCAACTTCCTTCTTCGTCTTCGGATCGGTGAGCGTCGCCTTGAAGTTGAAGTGCGCCGTCGCCTTCACGATCTCGTCGGAAGCGTGGCAGCCGAGGCACTTTTCTGGGGCTGGCGCCTTGAATGCATTGGCATCGTGACAGCTCGCGCACTCAAGCGACGCATGCTTCTTCGCCATGTCTGCCGCGTACGTAGCCGACGGCAGGAGCGAGGCAAAAGCAAAGAGGCACGCCAGCGCCGAAAGCGAACGACGCATCAATTTCGTTTTCGTCATTTCAGATTCCTTCCGTTTCGCCCTGAGTTTCTCAGGCATTTTCCCGTGCGGCTTCTTCACCGGCGATGAGGCCAAAAACCGCGCAAGCGGGCATGGAGCAGGCCGTCATGCGTTCGGCGCCGTGCAAGCCGCCCGCGGCTTCGCCGCAGACATAGAGCCCGGGAACGGGTTTATCCGTAGCAAGTGAAAGCGCCTGCGCTTTTTCGTTGAAGCGGATGCCGCCCGGCGTGTAGTTGAGACGCGGACTCACAACGATGCCGTACCACGGTCCGGATTCGCTGATAGGTTCAACCTTGCGCCCGGTTCGCTCAAGCGGCTTTTCGAATTCGTCCTTGCCCGCGCGAATGCCTGCGTTGTAGGCGCGAAGCGCCTCTGCTACCGCTTTCGGATCGGCGCCGTAATGTGCAGCAAGCTCGTCGAGCTTTTCAAACTTGAACATCGTGCCGTCAATGCCGTTGAGGCCATTGAGACTTCTGCCGATTCGGTTGAAGTTGTGGAATTTCGAAAGGCCGAGATCGTCGTAGATCATGAAAGGCTTGCGGTCGCCGTTTTCAAGACGACGCTTAAGCGTGCCCTCAGCGAGCGTGTTGCGCGAGGCGCCTTCGCTCATGAAGCGCTTGCCCGTTGCAGGATCGATCATCATGCCCCAGACCATGTCTTCCGTCGGCAGCGCATAGGCAAAGCGGTAGAGCATCAGATGCATAGCTCGGGCGCCCGCTCGAACCATCGCCTTCAATGCGCCCGCTGTTGCACCTTCGCTCGTAGTCGTTGAGACGCCGGCAAGGAAAGGCACCTCGATCGAGCGGAAGGCCTTGTCTCGGGCGTAGCCGCCGGAAGCGAAAATGACGGCGCGCCTGGCCCCGATCGTGCGCTTCACGCCAGAGCGGTTGTTCTCGTCGTCGCTCGGGTCGGCTGGATTGAAGCGATAGTCTTCGCGCACGCAAACACCGACGGCACGTCCCGTTTTATCCATCATTACGTCGTCGACCTTCATGTTTGTGCGCACGACAAGGTTCTTCAAGCCTGCCATGTGCTTCCAAAGCGCGGCAAGAAGTCCCGCACCATCACCCTCCGGAATGAGGCAGCGTTCGGCGGAATGGCCGCCGAGCTTCAGAAGCCGGCCGTCCCATCGCACGCCGCGCTCGACCAGCCATTTTTCAGCGCGGGCTGTGTTTTTCGCCATGTGAAGCGCGAGCGCATAATTGCCGAAGCCGCCGGAAACGCGCGCCATGTCATTGGCAAGCGCTTCGGGAGAATCTTTGATGCCTTTGGCCTTCTGCGCGGGACTGCCGACGCAGGCGAAGTTGAGGCCAGAAAAGCGGGATGTGCCGCCGAGGCGGTTCATTTTTTCGATCAAAAGCACGCGGGCGCCGGCTTCAGCCGCCGTGATGGCGGCGACGGTGCCCGCAACGCCGGAGCCGACCACAACGACGTCGAAAGCCTCGTCCGGCGCGCGCGTCTTGGTCGATGCAAGCGCCGCTGCGCCCGGCATGGCAGCAGCCGATAGCGCGGCAGCTGCGAGAAAATTGCGGCGAGTTGTCTGCATGGTTTCCTGCTTCAAAAGAGAGATGCGTTGAAGGAAGTCGCTTCACACCAGATCCGGCGCTATGGGCGACGCTCGCCCGAAAATGCGCCGATCGGCTATGAATCGTCTCGTGCATCATTGTCAGAAGAAAACATGTGCCCGCCGTAACTAAAGCGGCAAAATCATTACTGATTAATTACAGGGGATCAAAAATAAAATCCGCTCGAGCTTAAGCCGCTCGGAAAAGATGATCTTTCGCAAAGACAATGCGACTTCAAGCAAAAGCTCAGGAGCCGCCTGCCTCAATCGACGTCGTCGGCAAAATCCGAAAGGTCGCCGAGCATGTAGCCGACGCCCGACCAGCTCGAGAGAACAGCCGGCTCGACGCCTTGTTCGCCGAGGCGCTTGCGAAGCCTCGCAACAGCAACGCGAAGCGTATTAATTTCACCCAGCGCCTCGTTTCCCCAGACAACGCGAAGCAGCTCTTCGTGCGTCATGACGGCACCGGGCCGACGCATGAAAGCGGCCAAAAGCCGGAATTCCGTCTCAGGAAGCCGAAGTGGGCGATCCCGCCAGAAAGCAGCGCGCTTTGAAGCCACCAGTCGAAGGGGGCCGTTGCGCATTTCATCCGCTGCAGCGCCAACCAGCAGGCCTCCCGAACCAGCAGCGCGGCCAGTGCGGCGAAGCACGGCGTGAATGCGCGCTTCGAGCTCTTCAAGCAGAAAAGGCTTCGTCAGATAGTCGTCGGTGCCGAGACGAAAGGCTGTCATCTTGTCAGCGGCTGCATCCTTGGCTGTAAGCATGATGACAGGCACCGCTGATTTTTGCCGCAGCTTCTCGAGCACTTCAAGGCCATCGAGCCCGGGCATCATCAGATCGAGCACAATGAGATCCGGCTTTTCGGCAAGGCGCTCGAAAGTTTCGAGCGCCTCTTCGCCGTCTGCCGCCGTGCAAACGTCGAAGCCCGCCATTTCAAGACTGGCAGAAACGAGACGGCGGATTTTGGATTCGTCGTCGGCAATGAGAATGAGCGGACGATGGGCTGCCATGCGGGAAAAATGTCAGTGTTGCGCCGAATACGGCCTTGGAGTCTCTGCGCCGCAGTCTAATGGCGAAGCGCGCAATGCGCATCCGAAAATGCAAGGTGCGCTGCAATCAAGACTATGGCGCTTTTCGATGCATTTTGGCTCAGCCAACTTCCGTCCCGGCTGCTGGCAAGGTCAGAATGAAGCGGCTGCCGCCCTCGGGCCGTTTGGATGGTTCGACGCGGATGTCGCCCCCATGTGCGCGTGCAATCGCACGTGCAATCACAAGGCCTTGCCCGGTGCCGCCGGCACGCCGGCGGTTCGAGGCATCGACCTGGAAAAAACGTTCGAACACTTTTTCTCTGTTTGCAGGCGCAATGCCGATGCCGTTGTCGTCAACCGCAACTTCGATCACGCTCCCCCGGCGCACGCCTTCAATGCGCACGCAGCTCTCAGCCTCGTGCTTGCGGTAGCGCGCTGCGTTTGTCAGAAGATTCGAAAAGAGCTGCAGCAGCCGGTCTCCGTCGCCCATGAGGCATTCGGCAGCCTCTTCGAAGCAAACCTCTACGCGCTGGCATGGATACTGCGTTCGCACGAGCCGGACAGCGCGGCGCACGATAAGCGGCAGCTGCACAGGCTTTCTGACAACGGAAAACACGCCGCCTTCAATGCGGGCCACGTCGAGCCAATCGTGCACAAGCGTGCGCAGATGTCGAACGGAATCGGTCAAATCCGTAAGAATGGCAGCGCTTTTCTGCGGCGATTGCGTTTTGCCGAGCATTTCGATCGCGAGGGAAAGCGTTTGCACGGGCGTCTTCAGCTCATGCGCCGCCATGCCGAGCAGGTTTTCCTTCATCTGAGCCACATCCTCCCGCGCTGTGACGTCACGGATGAGGAGCCCCTCAAGCGAAATACCGCTCGCTGACACAGAAAAGCGAAGCAGCTCGCGCGCTGCGCCCGCATGTCTCACGACTTCAAGCCGGTCAACCTTAGGGAGCGCCTTAATGCCAAGCGCAGCGCAAAGCACTTCGGCGGGGTCGCCGAGTTTAAGCGCTGGGAAAAAGCGTGCGGCTTCCCGGTTCATCGCATCTATGCGTCCGTTTGCCAGCAGCACAACGCCTTCGGCCATGCCATCGAAAAGCGCTTCGAGCGTCGCACGGCGCTTTTGCAGCTCAGCTGTTCGCGCCTGAACTTCGGCATGCAGTCGCTCGTTGAGCGATCGAAGCGCCGCAGCGCTCCGGTCGCGCTCGATTTTGGTCTTCACATACGCAAGCTGAAAATCCGCGAGTTCCTGCGGAAAACGAATGCGCTCGCTTTCGTCGGGCACCGTGCTGTTGCTCGACAAAAATCGGGAGAGCTTCTCCACTGCGCGGCTCATGGCCGATGACATCAGCACGCTCAAGAACGCAGTCAAAATAAAGAGCAGCGCCGCCCAAGCCAATGCCCGGTGCTTGAGCACCGTCATCTCAGCCACGCGTTGGTCGGCGTCGCGATAGATGGCGACCGTCCAATCGGGCGCATCATTGCGCAGCCGAGCAACAACAACTGCCAGCGGCTTGAGCACGGCGTCCTTGGCGATGTCGCTTTCTTCTGCTTCGCGCGCAGAATCTGGCTTAAGAATGATGATGCCCTCGTCATCTTCAGACGAGCGCTCTTTCAGCATGCTTCCGAGCGCGGCCGCCTCCGCCTCGCTTGCACCTTCGAGCGGATAGATCAAGCGTCCCGTTTCGTCAAAGAGCGCCGCGTGCAGATCCGTCCCCAAAAGACGCTTCGCCATGGCGCGCCCGAGCTCGTCAAGCCGTAGCGCTGTCGAAACAATGCCTGCGGGCGGCGCTGAAGCATCCCCCGCGTTCGGGATCGCAGCAGCTATATTGACGGTAAAGCCTTCAAAAGCACCCTTGGCGCGGAAAACGGGCGAAATCAGCGCAGCGCCGGGCTTGGCTTGGAGTGCCGCCGCATGCCAGCGGTCAGCATGATTTTGATTGAGGTTCGAATCTCCTGCTTCATTTGTGCTCGGCCAGAAAAGAAGACTTTTCAAATGAGCATCGTCGACATGCAGATTCTCAATCACCGGTTGCGAAAGCGCGATGCGCCGCAGCGTCTCGCCGAGCATTCGCACAAGCGCCGGCGTCGGCGCTTCGGAAAGAGGAATCGACGCGGAATAAGCTGCGACAAGCACTGCGCGGCGCGCACGTTCGACGGTTTCCGCCACGACGGAAGCAGCCTCGGCGGCCAGTTGCATCTGCCGCGCATCCTCCGATGCAATGCGCTCCTGCACATCGTCATACTGCCAAACTGAAAAAGCCAGCGCAGGCAAGAGCGCGGCGGCAAGCGTGCCGACAAGAAGTGCGTTTCGAAAGCGCATTGCAGGAATCGCCTACGTTTAGAGCTGCGCTTCCGTCGCGCCAGCTCGCCGGCGCAGCACCGATCTCATGCCGAAGAAGCGCTTTCGACAGGATGGCAGGTACAAACGAATCCTATCGCGGGCGCGATCCCGGCGACAATGCTTTTCAGCCGGGTCGAGATCACTCGCACCGCCGCGGCGCGGACGGAAAGAAAGCGCGCAGCCGGTGCTGCGGCGTCGGCCGCCCGAAGATGCTGCCCGCCCAGAAGAGGACGGCCGCAGCGGCAAATGCAGGGACGACGGCGTGAAGGCCGAAGAGAGACGTCTTCGTGAGCATCAGCGAGAAATAGACGGCGAGTCCGCCGCCGATCGAAAGAAGCGCACCCGCCGCATTGGCGCGGCGCCAAAAGAGCCCCAGGGAGAGCGGGAGCAGGAAGGCGAGCTCCAGCCCCCCGAAAGCCGCCATGTTGATCCAGGCGATGAGGTCAAGGGGCTTGACGGCAAAAGCCATGGCCGCAAGGCCGATCAGAAGCGTCGCGCCGACGGAGAGGCGTGAAAGAAGCTTCGGCGCATTTTCGAGGTCCGGCCGATAATGAAGCGCCAAGTCCTTCACGATCGCAGACGATGCAGCGATGAGTAGCGAACTCACGGTCGACATCGTCGCGGCGAGCGGTCCGATCAGCGTGATGCCTGCTGCAACGGGAGACATGTGCTGCGCGATGAGGCGAGGAATCAAATGGTCGCTCGAGGCGCCTGCGAGCTCGAGCCCAGGAACGCCGCGCGCGAGCACGCCGAGCGTCGTGAGGCCGATCATGAGCGCGCCGCAGACAACAGTGCTCACGATCATCGCGAGATGAAGATCCGATGTGGTTCGATAGCTCATGCAGCGCACGGCCGACTGCGGCAGTCCTGCAGTGCCAAAGCCCACCAGAATCCAGGCGGAAAAAAGAAGTCCGAAAGGCAGCGCGCCGTCTGCCGTGGGCGAAAGCATGCTGCTCAGCTCAAGCGGCGCCTGCGGGTCGTCAAGCCCTGCAAGCGCTGCAGCCTGCATTGCCGGCTCGAAGCCGCCCGCTGAGTCGATGATGGCGCCCCCGAGCATCAGCATGCCGACGATCATGAGAAGCGCGCAGACAGCATCCGTCCAGGCAACAGCGCGATAGCCGCCGAAAGCGGTATAGAGCACAACCAGGCAGCCGAAGAGCAGCAGCCCCGTCGTCGATTCGACGCCGGCGGCTTCCGAAAAAATGGCGGCCCCGCCGATGAACTGCCCCGTCATCATGGCGGCAAAGAAAAGCAGCAGCGACACAGCGCAAAGATTGGCAAGCAGGTCGCTGCCGAAGCGCGCGCGCAGCACGTCGATCACGGTGATTGAGCCCGTTGCTCGGGAAACGAGCGCTATGCGCTTTCCGATGAGCCCGAGAATGAAGAAGCCGGCAATGATCTGAGGCGCAGCGAAAACCACCCAGCCGAGCCCGAGCTGCCAGGCAATTCCAGGGCCGGAGACAAAGGAGCTCACGGATCCGTAAGTCGCAATGAGCGACATCGCCAGGACAACGCCCTTGAGGCTGCGGCTTCCGAGGAAGTATTCGCCCGTGAAGCGCCGTGCGGCGTCGCTCCTTGCGGCATTCTCAGAGCCGCCGATGCGCTTGCCTGCACGGTTGCCTGCTCGCTCAACATAAAGCGCGGCGGCAACGAGCGCAGCAAAAAAGAGAAAGATCGGCGCAAGAATCAAAAACCGGTCCGTCATGACGGTTCTCCGGTTCTGGCGTCGGCGCCCGCGCTCTGACAGCATTCCTCCGGACGCAAATCGAGCGAAAAATCTCGAAAGACCTTCTTCACGAGGAGAAGAACCAGCGCCACCGAGAGCAAGTATCCCCCGACCACGGCAGCCCAAAACCAAAGCGGCAGGCCCGCCGGACCGAGTCCTGCATCCTTCAGAAGGAAAATCGCCGCCCCGAAAAAGACCGCAATGGCGGCCGCGCAGACGAGCGTCGCCCTTGCTTCGCGCGACGTCTGTCGAAGCGCGTCGTCGTAACTTGCGATCATGATGAAATCCTTGCGGCCTCGGGCCGCCTCACGTTGTCCAGCCGCGCAACAGACGCCAATGCATCAGTTCCAGCGCTTTTCCTTCTCGCGAAGCGGAATACCCGCTTCTCGCATGACCCGGCGCAGCAGGCAGAGATCCTCCCAGGCCTTCGCCTTCTGATCAGGCGAGCGCAGCAGATAAGACGGGTGATAGGTCGCCACGGCCGGAATGCTGCGGCCGCCCACATGCGCCTCGTGCACGCGGCCGCGCATGCGCCCGAGCGCCGCGCCGGGCTCGAGGCCGATGAGCGCCTGCGAGGCAAATCGTCCCATCAAAAAGAGCACCTTCGGCTCAAGCAGCTCGAGCTGGCGCATCAGATAGTGCGTGCAGCAGGCGATCTCGGCGGGCTCGGGATTGCGGTTTCCGGGCGGCCGGCACTTGAGCACGTTGAGAATGACGCAGTCTTCGCCGCGCACGATCGAGAGCGCGTCGAGCATTGCAGTGAGAAGCTGCCCGGACTTTCCAACAAAGGGAACGCCTTGGAGGTCTTCCTCGCTGCCGGGCGCTTCGCCCACGATGACGAGCTTGGGGCCGGGATCACCCTGCGAGAAGACGACGTTGTGCCGAGTCGACTTCATCGGACAGCACTCGCACTTCAAAGCCGTTTCTCGAAGCGCCGCCCAGTCGAGCGTGCGGATGCGCTCAGCCAGTTCGGGCGGCATGGCCGCGCCCGACTGTGGCGCTCCGGCAGCGGCAGAACGTGTGTCGGCGGGAGCGCGGCTCGGCCGAGTCATGGCAGCCTCCCGCTGGGAGGTGCGCGCCGATGCTGGCGAGCGAGCCGGCTGAAGCGGCTGCGGCGCAGGCGCTGCCGCTTTTGAAGCGTCGCCCGACTGCAGCTGCTGCGCCGTCCCCATGAGGCGCGTCTGCGTCAATTCGTCGAAGGCGGGATCCGGCGTCTCCCGAAGGAGCCAGAGCGGACCCGCGTCCATCGCGTTCCAGATGCGGACTGTCTCTCGATCAATCATCGTTGTCGGCCGTCGCCTTTCTTCGCTTTGTGGTGGTAAATCCGCCGGCATCTCAAGCGTCAGCGGCAGTCTGTTCGAATTCGAGCCGCATGAGGATCGCGTCCTCGCGCACTCCGTTCACAAGATAGTACCCTTTGCGCACGCCCACCGTCTGGAAACCGAGCTTTTTGTAGAGGCCGATCGCTGGCGCGTTGCTGCGCCGAACTTCGAGATGCACGACGCGGATGCCTTCGGCATTGGCGGCGTCGAGGACGCGGCGCAGAAAGCGCGTAGCGATGCCTCGGCGCTGCAGATCAGCGCGAACGCCGAAAATGAGGAGCTCCGCTTCATCCAGCACCGGCATGAATGCGGCCCAGGCGGCAAAGCCCGCCGGATCGGCCTCATTTTCAAGCAGCAGAATCGGACGGCCCGCGCGAAGCGAATCGAGAAAATCGCCTTCGCGCCAAGGCGTCGCCTCAACCTCGCGCTCGCGCAGGGCAAGCTGCGGCACGTCGGCCTCTGTTGCGAGCCGGATGACAAACGCCGGCAAGCCGTCAAGCTGCAGCTTCGGCCGCAACGCGGCAAATTCAAAGGGCGGATGCTTCTCAGGCATGAGGCCGCTCCGTCAGAGGCGCTCGCCCGCAGCGCGCTCAGCCATCGTGAGCGCCACGCGGTTTCGCACATAGACGGGCGCAGCGGCTTCCGGCGTCAGCGTGCGTCCGAGCGCCACTTCGCTCGCCGCAAGGCTTCCGAAATCCTCTCCGCTCGCGCGGGATGCATCGTCGACAGCGACGCCTTCTGGCACATGAAAAAGATCGGCATAGGCGGCACGGCCCGTGCCGCAGAGCCGGGCAACCTGCATGTCTGCAAGATACGCTTCGGCTGCGTCCGGCTTCAAAAGAAGCGGGGCGCTCAGCGGGCGCAGCCGCTCGCCCTCGGCATAGCCGGCGGGCACTTCATAAACCGCGGCGTAGCACTCGTGCATGCGGGCGTCGTTGACGGCAGCGATGCGCGCGCCGGCATCGAGCGGCGCGCTCCGAAGCGAGGCCGCAGCAAGCGCTTCTAGATTCGAAACCGCCACGACTGGCGTTTCAAGCGCCCAGGCAAGCCCCTGCGCAACGCCGCAGGCAACGCGCAGCCCTGTGAAGGATCCCGGTCCTTCGCCGAAGCCCACGACTTCAATGTCCTTCTTCGCAAGCCCTGCATCCGCCAGAACGAGCGCCGAAAGTCCGAGCACCCGTTCGGCATGCCGATTGCCGACATGTTCGGTGCGCGCCGCCAGAAGGCGCCGGCCGCGCATGAGCGCAACAGTCAGATCTTCCTGCGCCGTGTCAACCACAAAAATGACGGGCTCGTTCTGAAGTTCTTCGGTCATGAGTCAAGAAATCCGTGCAATATCCATGCGAAAAACGGCGCGAGAGACGCGCGCCTCTATGGTGGGGGCATTATATGGCGGCCTTCGAAGCGGCTCGAGCTGAAAGCGCTCGGGACGCGTTTGCGCGCGAAGCCGCCAAAGCCCATGAGCATTCGAGCTGACGGCGAAAACCGCTTGAAAACCGCTTTTTAGCCGCTTTGAAACACACTTCGGCATCAAAAAAAAAAAAACGGTCCCGACAAGATGTCGAAAGACCGTTCTTTTCTGCCGCTGAGCGCCTCAAGCCGCAGCCTCAATCCGACGAATCCGCCGAATTTGCCTTTTTCATGTGCTCGTGCCTTCCAGCGTATTCAAGATGAACCTCAATGATTTGCTGGCGCATGAGCCGGAGCTCTTCCCGATTGAGCTTGTGCGGACGCTGCGCAGCGGATTGCGCAGAATGCTTGGCCTGATTGATTTCGCTCGGATCGATCGAAAAGCGCCGGCGCAGATCATCGCGCTCGCCGTCGTTCAGACGCTTTGCAAGCGCCTTGCGTTCCTTTTTCGTCATCTCGCGCCAATGAATCGCCTGCGACACGTCGTCGAGATAAGGCCAGACGTGCGCGCGCTCCTCTGCGTTCATTTGGCTCCAAAGGCGAATGACGGCGCCGTCGCTCGGGTCGCAGGGCATTCGCACGGCGAATGGCGCCGACGCGTCGAGCGCAGGCGCAGCCTCACCGTCCAAGTGCGGCGCAGTTGCAGCCTGAATGCGCTCAATGTTGTGGAGCTCCGGTGCGCCAGGCGCTGCTGCGGCGCCCGCTGTCCAGTCGGCCAGTGCTGCACCGGTCGAAAGCGAACAAATTGCCGCCGCGAAAATGCGTCCGGTTTGAATGGAATCACTCATTAAAAGACCTCGGTTCAGCTTCGCGGCCCCGTCCGTCATGACACAGCGAGCGGCCGCCAAGCCGATGATGCGCCGCACTTCTCGCCAGGAGCCCTTCAACCTGCCGGAAGACAGTAGGCTCGAATCAGAGAAGCGCAGCAACCGACGAGAGACGGCGCATTCGTGAGCGCCCGAGCAAAGCAAAATGCTTCTCCGCACTCGCAGGATCCGGCGCACATCTCTCCCGTTCCTTTGATTGGGAATATAGCGAAGCGACTTTGCGCCGAAAAGAACAGCGCTGGACCAAAGCGTTACGAAGCATGTCGAAAATTCGGCAAAGCACAGCCGAAAACGGTCGTTTTCGGGCGAATCAGGCATAAAAAACAGCCTCCCGGCCTCTTCTGAAGCATCGAATGTAAGCGTCAAAAACTGACGCTTCCCTATTGACGGCATCCGCACGCGCCCTGCAGGGCGGTGCTTTCGGCGGCGCCGGATTTTCTCTAATCGACACGGCATTCGGCGAAGTGCGCCATGCAGCCGCTCATTGTTTCAAGATGCTTCCAAAGAAAGATCAGAATTTGTAACATGGTGTTGTTCATGGGTGACAGAAGCACGCAAGCGGCGCAAAAATACCCTCAGCAACAATTTCGACGGGCCCGCGCCGCCCAACCGGCCGGTTCAGCAACGGCCCCGTCGCGCCATGATTCGATGGAGCATTCCGACATGTCCGAACGTATTCCCAAGATTCTCGTCGTCGACGACGACCCCCGACTGCGCGACCTCCTGCGCCGCTATCTCGGCGAGAACGGCTTTCAGGTGCTCGTGAGCGAAAACGGCCAGGCCATGGAGCGCCTTTGGCTGCGCGAGCACTTTGACGCACTGATTCTCGACCTGATGATGCCTGGCGAGGACGGCCTCGAAATTCTCAAGCGCCTTCGCGCGCAGAAGGACCAGACCCCCGTCATCATGCTCACGGCGCGCGGCGAAGACGTCGACCGCATCCTTGGCCTGGAGCTTGGCGCCGACGACTACATTCCGAAGCCCTTCAATCCGCGAGAGCTGCTCGCCCGCATTCATGCCGTGCTGCGCCGCCGTCCGCAGGCCGATCCTCCGGGCGCGCCTTCGATGGACAACGAAATCGTGAAGTTCGGCGACTTCGAACTCAATCTCGGCACGCGCGTTCTCAAGAAGAACGGCGAAAACGTGCCGCTCACGACGGGCGAATTCGCGGTCCTGAAGTCCTTTGCGCGTCATCCGCGCCAGCCGCTCTCGCGCGACAAGCTCATGGAGATGGCGCGCGGGCGCGAGTACGAAGCCTTTGACCGCTCGCTCGACGTGCAGGTTTCGCGTCTTCGCAAGCTGATCGAGCCCGATCCTTCCAAGCCGCGCTATCTGCAGACGGTATGGGGCCTCGGCTACGTCTTCATTCCGGACGGCAAGCTTCCGCCGCCCAAGGCCGGCAAGTAAGCAACGCGCTCGAAACGCGCGCCGCACGGCGGCGCGCACAGAGACCGCGCACCGAGCGAGGACGATCCGCAGCGCCGGATGTCCTCGCGCTCTTTTTTCCCCATAGCGCCTTTTTTCAACCGAGTTCCGCGCCGTGTCCTGGATCGCACAACTCAAAACCCGACGTCCGAGCCTCTTCTGGCGGACCTTCCTGCTTCTCTGCGGCCTCATCTTCTTCTCGGTGATCGGCTGGCTGCAGAGCTTCCGCGTGCTCTCGGAGCTGCCTTATTCGCAAGGCGTCGCCCAGCACATCGTCTCGACCGTGAACCTCACGAAGTATGCGCTCGTGACGGTGGATCCCCTCTATCGGGTCGACCTTCTCAAGATCCTGGCCGCCCGCGAAGGCGTTCTGATTTCGCCGCGCGACGAAACTGACAAGATCGTGCGCATTCCGAGCGACGGCTTCAACGGCCTCATCGATCAGCTCGTCAAGGCAACGCTTGGGCCCGAAACGGTTCTTGCGAGCTCCGTGAACGGCAACAAAGGCCTCTGGGTGACGTTCGACATCGACGGCGACAACTACTGGCTGCAGACGAAGGACGACGTCCTCGATCCGCCCTACGGCACCGCCTGGCTCTGGTGGGCGCTCGCCGCAGGACTCGCTTCGCTTTTCGGCGCCACGCTCCTCGCGCGTCATGTGATCGAACCGCTTTCTCGCCTCTCGGTTTTCGCGACGCAGCTCGGCCAGGGCCGCAACCCTGACCCGCTCCCTGAAGACGCTTCCACCGTGGAAATTCAAGCCGTCAACGTGAGCTTCAACCGCATGGTGCAGGATCTGCGCCGCATTGAGGCCGACCGGGAGCTTCTTCTTGCGGGCGTTTCGCACGACCTCCGCACGCCGATCACGCGCCTGCGCCTCGAAGTAGAGCTTGCCAACCTCACGGACGAATCCCGCAATGCCATGGTGAGTGACCTCGAGCAGATGGAAAACATCGTCGACCAGTTCCTCGCCTACGCGCGCCGCACATCCGAAGACCAGGTCATGGTGAACCTCGGCGAAGCGCTTCAGGCCGCCATCGACAACGCCCGCATCGAACAGGACGAATCGGTTGAGCTTCACGTCTCGAGCATGGATGACCTCTTCATCATGGCGCATCCGCTTGAGCTTTCCCGCGCGATACAAAACCTCATTACGAACGCCATGCGGTACGGCAGAAGCGAAGACGGCAAGCTCCGGCTTTCCATGACGATTCGCAAAAGCGCCGACAAGCAGAAGGCTGAGCTCATCGTGGACGACGCCGGGAAAGGCCTGCCAGCCGAAGAGCGCGAACGCGTGATGCGCCCCTTCGAGCGCGGCGAATCTGCGCGCAGCGGCGTCACGGGCTCCGGGCTCGGCCTTGCGATCGTCGACCGCATCGTGCGCCGCTCCGGCGGCACTGTTACGCTCGGCGACGCCGAGCCGCACGGCCTGCGCGTGGAAGTGCGCTTCCCGCTTCTGCAGCCGAGCGCTTTGAAAAAGGCGCTCAAGGCGCAGGACAAGGCTGCGGAAGCCCTTGCCAAAGCTGAAGCAAAGCGCGCCAAGGCAAACCAGAACACCGCGCAGTAAGCGCGCGTTCGCCTCAACAAAAAAGCGCCGTTCCAAACATCTGTTCGGGCGGCGCTTTTCGTTTTCCTTCGCTGCGTTCAAGCGGCGCTTCAGGCGTCCGTGCGTGCAAGAAGCGCAACAGCGTGCGCCATCATGCCGGCCTCACGGCCGACATCGTCCATTTTTTCGTTGGTTTTCGCCTTGACGTTGACTGCGTCAAGCGGAACGCCGAGGATTTTCGCAATCGAAGCCCGTATGGCCGGCATGTGCGGCCCGATTTTCGGACGCTCCGCAACGATCGTGGCATCGACATTCACGACGGACCAGCCGCGCTCACGCGCAAGCCTCACCACCGCCTCAAGAAGCTTCGCGCTGTCTGCGCCCTTCCATTTCGGATCGGAAGGCGGGAAGTGCTGGCCGATGTCGCCAAGCGCAGCGGCGCCCAAAACAGCATCCGTCACGGCATGAAGCAGCACGTCGGCATCGGAATGCCCGTCAAGCCCCTTTTCAAACGGAATTTCAACGCCCCCGAGCATGAGGGGACGGCCTTCAACAAGACGATGCGAATCGTAGCCCTGTCCGACGCGAAGCGGCACCATGGCGGCTCCTCCGAGAATAAGTTCAGCGACGCGCTCGTCGCCCGGATTTGTGACTTTGATGTTGGTGGCGCGGCCCGCCACCACCTTGACCGGAAGTCCGAGCCGCTCAACAGCGCTCGCTTCGTCCGTGATGCCATTGAGATCACCCGAAAGCGCCTCAAAAAGCGTGCCTGCGCGAAAGAGCTGCGGCGTCGCGGCTCGCCAGAGATTCTTTCGGGGCACCGTCTCAAGAATGCGGCGCCGTTCGTCGGCGCGCTTGACCGTATCGGCCATCGGCACGGCAAGAATGCCGCCTGCAGCGCTCGAATCCCCAAGCACCTCATCGAGCAGGTGATCAATTTCAGCGCCTTTGACGCAGGGGCGCGCCGCATCGTGCACAAGCACCCAGTCATCGGGCTCAAAGCCCGCGGCGGAGAGGCCGTTTCTCACGGTTTCCGCGCGTTCGGCGCCGCCTGCGCGGTGAAGCACGGCTTTCGTCGGGAAATGCTTGACGACGTCATCGATGTACGGGTCCGTCGGGCTCACGACGACGTGAACCGATTCAACCCGCGTGATCGCAGCAAGCGCGCGCACTGTGAGGAGAAGCATCGGCTCGCCCGCTATGCGCATGTACTGCTTCGGCATATTGAGGCCCATCCGCGCGCCGACGCCGGCCGCACAGACAAGCGCGGCGATTCGCACGCGCTCGGGCGAATGGTTTTCTTTCAACTGCATCAAGCTCTCTCTTCCAGAAGGAAGGCCATTAAAACACCAACGCCGACAAGTCTATACGGACGAGCGGAAATCACGAAGCTCGCGCTTGAGAGCGGTGCGCAGAAAAGCCGGTTCTGCCACGCGGCTCATTCCGTCTGCATGATAGAATTAGTCTTTCAGTTTTCTTGTGCCGATTGAATCAGCATTCCAGTTCGGGTCCGTTGCCGCACTTGGGCTTCGGACTTTTTGCATTCGCCTCGCTGCTTCACTTCGACGCGCATCAACGCCAGACGCCATCCCATGCCACTCGCGCTTCACGACATTTCGTTCGACGACCTGCCGCTTTTGCAAAAATACCTGCCCTTTTACGGCAACGGCGACTGCAACCTTTCGGTCGCAGCGCTTCTGACGCGCGGGCCGAGCCGCGGCACGAAGGTGGGCGAATTCCACAACCATCTGCTTGTGCGCTGGCGCGTTGAAGGCTTTGACGCCCCCGTTCTGCAGTTTCCGATCGGCTGCTGCGTCGGCGTGGATCTCATTCTTGAGCTGGAAGCGGCGCTTCGCGAAGAAGGAGAGCCCCTGCGGCTATACGGGAGCGTCCCGGAACTCCTCCTCTGGGTGCAGAAGCTCATGCCAGAACGAAGCTTCGTCGTGACGAGCGCTTCCTCGGGCTGGGACTATCTCTATCGGCGCGACGCATTCGCCTCGCTCGAAGGCCGTCCGATGGCTAAAAAGCGCAACTTCACGCGCCGCTACCACGCAGCCAATCCTGAAGCGCAGTTTGTTCCGATTTCATCGGAAACGATCCCTCTTCTTCGGGACTTTCTCGCCGAATGGTATGAAGCCGAAGGCGAACTGACGGCGAGCCTCGCGGAGGAAAGAACTGCCATTGAACGTGCGCTCGACGCGCGCGAGGCGCTCCACATCGAGGGCGGCCTCTTGATGAGCGGCAGCCGCGTCGACGGCTTCACCTACGGCACGCTCGTCTCCAAGGACATCGTTGCCGTTCACATAGAAAAGGCGCGCCGCGACGTCACAGGCGCCTATCCTGCGCTCGCGAGCGCCTTTGCGCGCTCGCTCCCTGAAAAGGTCGTTTTCCTCAACCGCGAAGAAGACATCGGCATTCCGGGACTGCGCAAGGCCAAGCAGGCCTGGTTCCCTTGCGGCATGCTCCAGAAGGGCATTGTTGAAATCACGCCTTCGCCGTAATGGAGCCATTCGCAGCAGGGCGCCCGCAAAAAATTCAAGCGTGCTTCTGCGAAAGCAATTCTGCTTACTATAGACTTCAGAGCCGACGTCGTCAGGAACGCAGCCATGCGAATGCCTTTCGGCCCTCATTCACCTTCACCGATCCGACTCCCGCTATGGAAAAATTCTTCGAGCGCCTCATGTACTGCATGCGCTGGGTTCTCGCGCCGATCTACATCGGCATGTCGCTCGCGCTCATCGCGCTCACCTGCAAGTTCTTCCAGGAAGCATTTCACGTGCTCCCGCACGTTTTCGATCTTTCCGAATCGGACCTGATTCTCGCCGTTCTCTCCATGATCGACATGGGGCTTGTCGGCGGCCTCACCGTCATGGTGATGTTCTCGAGCTACGAGAACTTCGTCTCCTCGCTCGACATCGCCAAAGACACCGAAAAGCTTGCATGGCTCGGCAAGCTCGATACCGGATCGTTGAAGAACAAGGTGGCGGCATCCATCGTCGCGATTTCGTCGATTCACCTGCTGCGCATCTTCATGGAGATTCAGAGCGTCTCCAACGACAAGCTCATTTGGTACGTCGTGATTCACCTCACGTTCGTGCTGTCGGCGCTTGTCATGGCCGTGATCGACAAGATGCACCGCGAAGGCCACGAAGGCCTCTGACGAACTGACTGCCAAACGCAATCTGCGAAGCGCCGCTCCCCAACCGGAGCGGCGTTTTGTTTTGCAGCGATCGAAAACCGCTCTGGCACTTGCTTTGCACACAGAAAGTCCTGCCTTGCAACTTTATCGGACTAACGCTTTCACGTTACGCGTTGGCATTGGCCGAGACTTTCGAAATCATCGCACTCGTTTTAATTGCCCAGTTTTCAGGCCGACCGGTGTAACAATCATCCGAGTCAGCTCATCATCCTGATGCATTACTTTTGAATTCATATCAGGGTTAACCCCTAAATTTTAGCTTGTAGCGCTGGGCTTTTCTTTAACAAAATGCGTCTCCATTGTTTCGGCGCAGCCTGCGCCGCTCTCTTTTTTCCCAAATAAATCCGTAGATTTGCATCAAGGAGACATCGTGAGTTCCTCCACGACTTTCAAGATTGCAGCTGCAGCGTTCGCCGTTGCCGGCGCCTTTGCGTCGACCGCCCATGCTGCGGGCTTTATGCTGACCGAACAGACCGCCGGCTCCATGGGCCGCGCCTACGCCGGCGTCGGCGTTGACGGCACCGACGTTGGCGGCATGTATTACAACCCCGCTTCGATGACCCTTCATCCGGGCACGCAGATCCAGGCGGGCTTTGTCGGCATCGGCCTCAATCTTGACTTTGCTGGAGACGAATCCAAGGGCTACCACGACGCCAATGGCCGTTTCCATCCGCAGGCCATTCCCCATGGCTTCATTTCTCATCAGATCAATGATTCGACCTGGGTCGGCCTTTCGCTGACGGTGCCTTTCGGCATGGGTACTGCTTATGACAGCGATTGGGCTGGCAACAAGCGAGGCATCAAAGCCACCATTTTGACGCTCGACTTTAATCCGAATTTCGCCTGGAAAGTTTCCGATAAATTCTCCGTTGGTGCCGGCATTTCGCTTCAGTATGCTTCAGCTGACTTGAAAACCCGACTCGCACTTTCCGACACTACTCCTGGACAGAAAGCCTCTGGGGCAATCCATAGTGCTATCCAAGACGCACAGGTGGCTGGAAATTCACAAAAACTTCAAGAAGCTATGGATGTGGCCGCAGCAGTGGGCAACGGCTCCGTAAAGTCTGAAATTGATGCAGACAGCTGGGCTTGGGGAGGGAACGTCGGTTTTATGTGGAGCCCGACGCAAAATTTCCGAGTTGGTGTGTCCTATCGCTCTGAAATTACTCACGACGCAGATGGAGACCTGACTGTCAATGGGTTAGAAGGCGTTAACTTGGCTGCACTTTATAGCAGTGATTTGGGACAAATCATAGGCGCCTCTCTGAGTCAGGGGCTTGGCACAATGGACGGAAGCGCTACTGTGTCTGCTCCAGCATGGGCCATGGCAAATGTTGCCTGGGATGTTAATGATCTGCTGAGTCTCTACGCCACGTTCCGCTGGACGGACTGGTCGAGCTTTGACAAGCTTGAAATTAAGAGCGGCGGCCAATCGATGGCAACCATTACCAACAAGTGGCGCGACACCTACCTCGGCTCGCTTGGCGCCGACCTTCGCCTCACCGACTGGTGGACGCTTCGCGGCGGCGTCGCCTATGAATCCTCGCCGATTTCCGATCCGTCCTACCGCACGGCCATCATTCCTGACGCCGACCGCTGGTGGTTCGCCGTCGGCTCGTCCTTCAAGCTCATGGACAACCTGATCTGGGACATTTCGTTCGCGCACCTGCACGGCGTGCATGAACGCAATCTTCACGAAGCAGAAGGCAGCTCGAACGTTGTCGGCAAGTTCCGCAAGCTCGACGCCTACCTCCTCGGCACGCAGCTCCAGTACAAGTTCTAATCTGAACTCAGCAGCCTAAAAGCCGCAAAACCCGCCGCAGCACCGTCTGCAGGCGGGTTTTCTTTCGTGCTTTACGCCTCGGCCTCAATCGGCGATTCGCCGCCGTAGACGAACGCAACAAGAAGATCACCCAACGTTTTTCCTTCCGGAAGCGCCATGCGCTGCGCGACGTCGGACTCTTCGCACCGGCTCATGCCGGCATGCCGGCAGAGCGAGGCGGTGTAGAGCGTCATCGCCATGTCGATGGTGGGTTTGATGTGGTAATGCTCAAGAAGTCCCTTGAGGAGCGCCGCATCCTCTTCCCAGACGCTCAAGGGCGCCGGACGGCCGGCTGCGGCCGTGAGCTCGCCGGGCTCGCTTTTCGCAAAGCGCTCGCCCAATGTCGGCATCGTTCGGTCTGCGTAGTCGCTCGCAAGCGACGAAACTACCCTGTCGTCCAGACAATGCGGCAGTCGGACGAAATGCGCCAGTTCCTTGAGCCGGACGGCGTAGCGCGCACAGCGGTAGTCTCGCAGCATGGGGTGCCTCCCTTTATAGCGGTTGGCTCTTCCAATCATCCTACGCCATGCGCGCCAATTTTCCAAAAATCAAGCTGCTTTTCGAACGCCGATGAGTGAGAGGCCGACACCTGCAGCAGCGCCGACAGCGGCCGGCAGCAGCCATTCGAGGCCGTTCGCAGCAAAGGGAAGCGTATCGGCAAAGTCCGAGAGTACGGGGACGCGAAGCCCAAAGGCTTCAATGCCGGCAAGGACCGAGAAGACGCCCGTTGCCAATACGGTGCTCGGGTAAAGCGCGCGCAGCGCAAGAAGGCGCTTAGAGGCAAGCGACAAGAGGCCGAGCACAATCAGAACAATGGCAATCGGATAAATCGCAACAAGAAGCGGCACCGAAAACTTGAGGATGAGCGTGAGCCCGGCATTGGCAATTGCCATGCTCACCACCGCGAAGATGCGCGCCCAGCCGCGGTAGCCCATCACCGGGAACGTCTCGCTGAAATAGTTGGCGCAGCAGGAAATGAGCCCGACGCAGGTATTGAGGCAGGCGATGAAGAAGATGAGTCCCATGAGGACGCTGCCCACAGGGCCGTAAAGGGCTGAAGCGACAAGCGTGAGCGTCTGCGCGCCGTTTTCCATGCCGGAAAACGCCTCGCCCGCCTCTGCGCCGATATAGGCGAGCGCGCCATAGACCGCAAAGAAGACGAGAGCAGCAATCGATCCCGCGAGCACCGTTTCCTTGACGACGACGCCCTCCGTTCGGATCCCGAAGGCGCGGATGTTCATCGCGATCACAAGTCCGAAATTGAGCGCCGCGATCGTGTCCATCGTTTGATAGCCCTCGATGAAGCCGCGGGCGAAGGGACTCGCGGCATAGGCCGCCCCGGGGGCGCCTGCTTCACCGATCGGATTGAAAAGAATGCCTGCGAAAAGAACGAAGATGAGCGCAATCAGCGTCGGGCAGAGGTACTTGCCGAGGCGCTGCGTGAGCTTTTCAGGATTGAGCGCGATCGCGTAGGCAAGGAGAAAGAAGAGCGCCGAATAGAAGAACTGCGAAATTGCAATGGATCCGAAGCCGAAGAATGCAGCATCGAGCAGTCCCGCGCCTTCGAGCGCCGGCCGAACGACCATTTCAAAAGACGTGCTCGCCGTTCTCGGAATTGCGAGGCAGGGACCGATCGAGAGGTAGATCAGAAGCGTAAAAAGAAAGGCGAAGCGCTTTTCAACGCGCTCGGCAAGCGCCGTGAGGCCGCCCGATTCAGCGACAGCCATGACGCCCAGAATGGGAAAGCCAACGGCTGTGAGCAGAAAGCCCGCAAGCGCTGCAGGCGTGTCGCTGCCGGCTTCAACGCCAAGGAAAGGCGGGAAAATCAGATTGCCCGCGCCGAAAAACATTGAAAAAAGCGTGAGGCCGACCAGAAGCCGCTGAGAAGAAGAAAGAGCGTTTTTCTGCATGGTTCCCTAAAAAGAAGCTGCTTTTCCGGCCTGCAGTCAGGCATGCTGCAGTGAAGAAGCTGAGTGTTCAGTAGAAACGCCTAAGGCTATCAGAGTAGCGGGCGTCTTGGCGTTTGCAGCCCCGATCGGATGTCCGCCTTTTCTCGGGCCAGGCCGCTTTGCTCGAAGTGCTGTGGCAGAATGAGGCCGACCTTTTTCACTTCTCACGAAAGCGCCGCGGATGGACGAAGCCTTCGTTCCATTCGGACGCCCGAATTCTCATGAGCACTGAGCGCAAGCGTCTATTGAGCGTCGACATTTCGAAATCCCGTCCGGGCGAGCGGCTTCGCGTGCCGCTGCCGGCTTCGCGCGCCGATGCGGCAGCGCTTGCGCAGGCGGCGCTCGCGGCCAAGAAGCGCGGCGAGCGCTTTGTCGTCGTCTGCGCCGACCCGGCCGACGTGCACCGGCTGGCCGCGGAAATGCCCTGGTTCGAGCCTTCGCTCGATGTGCGGCCGCTCCCCGACTGGGAAACGCTCCCCTACGACGTGCTTTCGCCGCAGGAAGAGCTGGTGAGCGAGCGGCTTGAGACGCTCTACCGCCTCACGACGCCTTCGGGCGGCGCAGACGTGCTCCTCGCCTCCGCCGTCACCGCAGCGCAGCGCATGGCGCCCGTTGCCTACATCGGCGCCAACACGTTCTTCTTTTCAAAGGGCGAGCGCATTTCACTCGAAAAGCTCAAGGAGAACCTTGTCCTCGCGGGCTATGCCAACGTCAAGCAGGTGCTCGCCGCCGGCGAATTCTCTGTGCGCGGCAGCATCGTCGACGTCTTTCCGATGGGATCGGAGAAGCCCTTCCGCCTGGACCTCTTTGACGATGAGATCGATGAAATCCGGTGGTTCGACGTCGAAACGCAGCGCTCGATGGAGGCTGTGAACGAAATCCGCCTTCTCCCCGGGCACGAATTCCCAGTCGACCCCGAGTCGCTGCTCGCCTTCCGACAGCGCTGGCGCACGCGCTTTCCGTCGGATCCGAAGAAAAGCCTTGTCTACAAGGACGCAGAAAAAGGGATTCTGAGCCCCGGCATCGAATACTATCTGCCGCTCTTTTTCGACGAAACCGCGACGCTTGCCGACTACCTGCCCGAAAGCGCGAAAGTCGTGCTCCTCGGCGACGTCGAACAGGCGCTCCATGCCTTTCTGAAGGACACGGCTTCGCGCGAAAAGATGCTCGCGACCGACCCGGTGCGCCCGCCGCTCTCTCCGGAAGAGCTCTGGCTCAAGCCAGAAGCCTTCTTCCTTGCGCTCAACAAATTCGCGCGCTTTTCCATCCTGCGCACGCCCGACGAAGCGGGCGCGGCCATGCTCACGGGCGTCGCGGTCGACCGCAAGAGCAAGAACCCGATCGCAAAGCTCCTTGAATATGCGGACCGCGCCCGTTCGCTCAAGACCCGCATCCTCATCGTCGCCTCCTCGCCGGGGCGCGAAGAAACGATGTCGGAGCTCTTCAAGGCTGGCGGCCTCAAGTTCCGAACCTACGAAGGGTGGGCGGACTTTCTCGCCGACGAGAACGACAAGAGCCCCGACGCGCGCATCGGCATGACCTCGGGGCCGCTCTACGCGGGCGCCTATTTCGAGGAAGATCCGAAAGCCGTGATCCTCACGGAAACGGAGCTCTACGCGGCCAGCCCGCGCCGCCAGCGCATCCGCCGCGTGCGGCATGCAAGCACGCTCGAGATGATGGTGCGCGATGTCGCCGAGCTCAAGGAAGGCGACGCCGTCGTGCACATGGACCACGGCATCGGCCGCTACCGCGGCCTCGTGCACATGGATACGCCCGAAGGCGAAGTCGAGTTCCTGGAAATTGAGTACAAGAACAACGCAAAGCTCTTCGTGCCGATCACCAACCTGCAGCTCATTTCGCGCTACGCGGGTTCGGACCCGGCGCACGCGCCGCTTCATGCGCTCGGGCGCGGCGACTGGGAAAAAGCCAAGCGCAAGGCCGCCGAAGAGGTTCGCGACACGGCCGCCGAGCTCCTCAACCTATATGCGCTGCGCAAGACGCGCGAAGGCATCCGCTTCAAGATAGACGCGGCCGACTACGAGCGCTTCCGCGAAGGCTTTGCCTTTGAGGAAACACCCGACCAGCGCGCCGCCATTGAAGCCGTCATCGCAGACATGACCTCCGGGAAAGCCATGGACCGCCTCGTCTGCGGCGACGTCGGCTTCGGCAAAACCGAAGTGGCGCTTCGCGCCGCCTTCATTGCCGTGATGAGCGGCAAGCAGGTGGCGGTGCTCTGCCCGACGACGCTGCTCGCAGAGCAGCACGCCGCCACTTTCAAGGACCGCTTCGCCGACTGGCCCGTCACCGTAGCGGAGCTCTCCCGCTTCCGCACAGGAAAGGAAACGAAGAAGACGATCGAAAGCCTCGCCGAAGGCGGCGTCGACATCGTGATCGGCACGCACAAGCTCCTCTCCGACAAGGTAAGCTTCAAGAACCTCGGACTCGTCATCATTGACGAAGAGCACCGCTTCGGCGTGCGGCAGAAGGAAACCCTCCGAAAAATCCGCGCTGAAGTGGACGTGCTCACCCTCACGGCGACGCCGATTCCGAGAACGCTTTCGATGTCGCTCGAAGGCATCCGCGACTTCTCCGTGATTGCGACGGCGCCCGAGCGGCGGCTTTCCGTCAAAACCTTCGTGCAGGGCGCGCAGGACGGCGTCGTGCGCGAAGCGGTGCTGCGCGAGCTCAAGCGCGGCGGCCAGGTCTATTACCTCCACAACGAAGTTGAAACGATCGAGAACTGCCGCGAACGCCTCGTGAAGCTGCTCCCTGAAGCACGAATCGGCGTTGCGCACGGCCAGATGCACGAGCGCGAGCTCGAGCACGTCATGCGCGAGTTCTATCAGCAGCGCTTCAATGTGCTTCTCTGCACGACGATTATTGAAACGGGCATCGACATTCCGAGCGCCAACACGATCATCATCGAGCGCGCGGACAAGTTCGGCCTCGCGCAGCTTCATCAGCTGCGCGGCCGCGTGGGACGCTCGCACCATCAGGCCTATGCCTACCTGCTCACGCCGCCCGACGGCGCCTTCACGAAGGATGCGCAGAAGCGCCTCGACGCCATCCAGTCGCTCGAAGAGCTCGGCTCGGGGTTCTACCTCGCCATGCATGACCTTGAAATCCGAGGCGCCGGCGAAGTGCTCGGCGAGCACCAGAGCGGCGAAATAGCGGAAGTGGGCTATGAAATTTACAACCGCATGCTGATGCAGGCGGTGAAGGCGCTGCGCCGCGGCGAAACGCCCGACCTCGAAAGTCCGCTCGGCACCACGGCCGACATCAACATCCATGCGCCGGCGCTTCTGCCTTCGGCCTACGTCGCCGATGTTTCGCAGCGCCTCGCCTTCTATAAGGAATTCGCCTCGGCCGAAGACCGCTACCAGATTGAAAAAACGACCGAAGCGCTCGTCGACTGCTACGGGAAGCTCCCGGATCCTGCGAAGCGCCTCATTGAAGTGCACAAGCTGCGGCTTCGCGCCGAAGCGCTCGGCATTCGGCGCATCGACGCCGGACCTTCTCAGCTCATGATCACGTTCGAGAAGAAGCCCGCGATCGATCCGATGTCGCTCATCCGCTTCCTGCAGACGAGCAAGAACGCGACGATGGCAGGCCCCGAACGGCTTCGCGTAGCCGCTTCGGGCGCAACGCCCGAAGCGCGCATTGAGCTTGTGAAGCGCGTGCTCTCAAACTTCACGCCGCTCAATGAGGAGAAGCCCGCAGAAGGATAAGCCGCCGACATCCCTGCTGCGATTTCCGCTCTGCGCTGAACCAACCAGAAGCCTGCCGCGTCACGCTGCCGCGGCAGGCTTTGCTTTGCGCGCCCAGGCCTTGGCTATAGACGCAACGACTGACTTCATGCGCAGCAATGTGGCACAAGCTAAGGTGAATTGCGTAGCTCAAAAAACACTGCTTCAGAATTTACCTGATAATAAAAGCTGACTGCAGCGGCCAGGCCGCGAGCGTCTTCTCCGGCATCTTCGCTTTCCCTCGCATGCCGCCCAAGCCCTTGCCCGTGCCGCAGCGCTCAACTCGACGAAGAAGGAATACAGGCATGGTCTCTCTCATACGCAACTGCACGGCCATCAACGCGCTCCTCGCCCGCTACGGCGTGAAATTCGGCATCTACAAGGACGGCAAGTTCTGCGAGCAGCTCTTCCCGTTCGATCCGATTCCGCGCGTCATTGAAGCCGGCGAATGGGCCATCCTCTCGAAGGGCCTCGCGCAGCGGGCGACCGCCCTCAACCGCTTCCTTGCCGACGTCTACAGCAAGCGCGAGATCATCCGGGACGGGGTTGTGCCCGAGGATTTCGTGATCTCGTCGCCCGGCTTCCTCCCCGCATGCGACGGCATCATGCCGCCGGGCGGCGTTTTCGCCCATATTGCGGGCATTGACCTCGTGCAGGCAAAGACGGGCGAATGGCGCGTGCTCGAAGACAACCTGCGCATTCCGTCGGGCGCCTCCTACCCGCTCATTGCGCGCGAAATATGCCGGCGAGCTTCGCCCAAGACCTTCCGCGAAGCGGGCATTCTCGACAACCGCCAGTATCCTGCGCTTCTGCAGAAGGTGATGAAGAGCGTCGCTGCCGAGGGCATCTGCGCGATTCTCACGCCCGGGCGCTACAACGCCGCCTTCTTCGAGCACAGCTACTTGTCAGAAAAAACCGGCTTTGCGCTCGCGATGCCCGAGGACCTCTTCGTTGATGACGGGAAGCTTTGGTTCCGAAGCGCCGGCACCAGCGGACGCGTTCGCGTGGGCGCGCTCTACCGCCGAATTTCAGACGAGTATCTCGATCCGCTCGTCTTCCGCGCCGAAAGCCTCATTGGCGTTCCGGGCATCATGGACGCCTACCGCAGCGGCAATGTCGCCCTCATCAACGCCCCCGGCAACGGCGTCGCCGACGACAAGGGCATTTACTACTTCGTGCCGAAGATGATCGAGTACTACCTCGGCGAAAAGCCGATCTTGCAAAATGCGCCCACGTACCTGCCGTGCTTTGATGAAGATCGCCGCTACGTGCTCGAGAACCTCGGGCGCCTCGTCGTGAAGGACGTGGCAGAGGCGGGCGGCTACGGCGTCGTCTTCGGCAGCGGCATGTCGCCCGAAGAGCTCGAGCGCTGGCGCCGCCGCATTGAAAAGGAGCCGCGGCGCTTCATTGCGCAGGAAGTCGTCGACTTCATCGATCTGCCGATTCTCGAAGACGGCGGCACCGTGATGCGCAAGGCTGACCTTCGCGCCTTTGTGCTGAGCGGAGCCGACGGCGTCGAGGTCTGGACGAGCGGCCTCACGCGATTCTCGCGCATCGCCGGCGGCTTCGTCGTCAATTCCTCTCAAGGGGGCGGCTTCAAGGACACGTGGGTGAAGGCGCCGGCGCCCGCCTGCGATGCTGCAGCCGCTCGATGATCCCAAAAGCCTTTTTCTGAGATAGAGGAACTACAAATCATGCCCGCCACCGCCGCCATTTCCACTGATCAGGCCGACCGTCTTTTCTGGCTCGGCCGCTATGTCGAACGCGTCTATTCCACGCTTCGCGTCTTCAACCGGGCGATCGACCGCATGCTCGACCATGACGAAAGCAGCTACATCGAGTTCTGCCGCCGTCTTTCGATTCCCTGCTGCTACGAGGGGCCGGAAGACTTCGTGCGCCGCTACCTCTTCGACGCGCTCAACCCGGACTCCATCGCAAGCAGCCTCTCGCACGCCTACGACAATGCCATCGTGATGCGCAACTTCATCACGACGGAAACAATGGCCTACATCCAGCTCGCGCTCGACAGCCTCGAAGCAGGCGCCGCCGCGGAATCTTCCTTTCTGGAGACGCAGCGCGTTTCAGATTTTCTCCTTGCCTTCTGGGGCTCGGTCGACGACCGCGTCGCTTCGCTCGCGCGCCGCGACCTGCTCAAAACCGGGAAATACGCCGAACGGCTCGACCTCATGATCCGGCTTGACCTGCCCGAATACCGCCTCGACGCGCTCACAAGGCGGCTTCTCTCGCACACGAAGAGCATCCGGCCGCTTTTGAACGAAGCTGCCCTCAAGGCCCTAGAAGCGGAGGCGGACGCGCTCGGCATGCCCGGCGTCAAGCCCGATCGGCAAAAGCTTCTCGCAATCGTCAACGAACTTCATTAGGATACGGACCCTCGATTCCTCTAAGGAGACTTTCGTGAAGCTCCGCTTTTCCCTGCGGACCGACTTCCGCTTTTCCTCGCCCGTCGAGCGGCACGTCTTCCGCATCCGACCGCTGCCGGCCGAGCGCCCGAATCAGCGCGTGCTCTATTCGACCTTTTCGGTCGAGCCGGCTGCGTCGCTCTTCTTCACGGCAGATCCGATTCTCGGCAACGGCACATGGACGGGACGAATCGATGCGCCGCATGACCGCTTTGCCGTTGAGGCCGAGGGCGAAGTCGAAATGATGCCGAATGCGGCGGACGATCGCCCGCCGGCCCCTTACTTCCTGCAGCCGACGCCCCTCACGATGCCTGGTCCCCAGATACGCGCGCTCGCGCAGGCCGCAGATGGCAGGCTCGCGCCCGGCGCTTCCGTCGAGGCGCGCATATTCGCAGCCATGCATGCCGTGCACGAGGCCTTCAGCTATGCCCCCGGCGCCACGCATACGGCAACTGCAGCGGAATCAGCGCTTGCGCTCGGACGCGGCGTCTGCCAGGACTATGCGCAGACCCTGGCTTCGCTTCTGCGCCTCTGGGGCATCCCGGCGCTCTACGCGGCAGGGCTCCTTCAGGGCGAAGGCGCCACGCACGCCTGGGTTCAGGCCTGGAGCGGCACGCGCTGGATTGCGGTGGATCCGACGAACAACTGCAGCGCTGAGCGCTGCATTGAAATCGCACGGGGGCGCGATGCCGTCGACGCTGCGCTCGAGCGCGGCGTTTTCTGCGGCTTTGCCGAGCAGAAGCTCTCGGTTTCGGCCTGCGTCTATGAAGCGCCGGCCCCGTAGCCGGCCTGCTGCAGCAAGTCCAACGCTGAACCGGCTTCAGGCGAGGCGGTTCGGCGCATGGCTTTCAGCACCGTTCTCAAAAGGAAGCTCGGATTCGGGCATGCCCGCTTCAAGCGCCAGGAGCCTGCGCTTCGCTGCATAGCCGCCGCCGTAGCCCACAAGCGTGCCGTCGCGGCCGATCACACGGTGGCAAGGCACAATGATCGAAAAGGGATTCTGCCCGACGGCGGCACCCACGGCTCGTGCGGCGCCTGGGCGGCCGATCTCGCGCGCAATGTCCACATATCGAACAAGTCCGCCATAGGGCACGCGCGCGAGCGCGCGCCAGACGGCAAGCTGAAAGTCGCTCCCGACAAAGCGAAGCGGCAGATCAAAAGCCTTTCTTTCGCCTTCGAAATACTCGGAGAGCTCTCGGATGGCTCTCGTCAAAAGCGGCGACTCCCCCGGCGCGAATTCGACCGGCAGCTTTCGGAGGATTCGGTTCACGATTGTGCGGTGATGCCAGCCGTCGGGCCAGTCGACAAAGAGGAGGGCATCGTCAAGCGCCGCGAGAATGAGCGTGCCGCAGGGCGAAGACCACTGAAGCGTTTTGGCAGCCAAAGGCTTTGTCTCTTTTTGCATGCTTTTCACTATTGAAGGCCATAGGCATCACAAGCCTATCAAATGCCCAGCAAATCCGGCGCTCACGCCCGTCTGCGCGTTCCGTCCGCAGGGAGCGCAAAGGCCGCAAGCCCCATGAGCGGCAGCACCGAAGCCGCTGCAAATGTCTGCTGCAGGCCGAAGTGGTCTGCCGCGAGGCCGAAGATCACTGTGGCAAGGCCGCCCATGCCGAAGCTGAGGCCAAAAAAGAGGCCGGAAACCATGCCGATGCGCGCGGGCGCGGCATCAAGCGCCCACACAAGGATCGCTGTAAAAGCCGAAGACATGATGAAGGAAACGATGAGCGCGAGCACGATCACGCCCGAAAGTCCCGCCCACGGGAGCGCAAGCGCAAACGGCGCTGCACCGAGAATGGACCAAAGAATGACGATTCTGCGCCCGAATCGGTCCGTGAGCGGGCCGCCCGCCACCGTGCCGAGCGCGCTCATCAGCAGGAAGCCGAAGAGCGCGTACTGCGCGTCGTCGACGCCGAGCCCGAAAGCATCGATCAAATAAAACGTGAAGAAGTTCTGCAGCGTCGCGATGTACACCTGCTTTGAAAACATGAGCAGGAGGAGAATCGCGAAAAAGACCGCCAGCGCTCGTTTGGATAGGCCGAGTCCGGCGCTCGCAGAGGTATTCTCCCGTCTGCTTTGTCCTGCGGCGCGCGCCTCAAGCGAAAATCCTTCGCGCCCGACCCAGACGAAGAGGCAGGCGGCAAAAGCCGCTGCGGGCGCAAACCAGGCGATGCTCGCCTGTCCGTACGGCACGACGACGAAGGCTGCCGCGAGTGGCCCCACAGCCATGCCGGCGTTGCCGCCCACTTGAAAAATCGCCTGCGCAAAGCCCTTGCGGCCGCCCGCGGCGTGCTGCGCAATGCGCGCAGACTCCGGATGGAAGACGGCCGAGCCGCACCCAATGAGCGCAACGGCAGCAAGAATGGCGCCGAAGGACGCCGCGCGGCCGAGAAGCAGAAGGCCCAGCAGCGTAAAGCACATGCCTAAAGCAAGCGCATAGCGGGTTGGACGCCGGTCGGTCGCGCGCCCCACAACGGGCTGCAGGAGCGAACTCGTCACCTGCACGACGAGCGTGATGAGGCCGACCTCGGCAAAGCTCAGCCCGTGCGCATCGCGCAGAATCGGGAGCGCCGCCGGAATGATCGAGCCGATGCCGTCATTGAGAAAGTGTCCGAAGCAAACGGCCGCAAGCAGTCCCGCCGCCATGCCTGTCGTGTCTTTTCCGCTCATCTTCAAAAGCCCCTGTTTGCTAAGCCGCTCTTTCAGTCTAGAGCTTTCCGATCAATGAAAGCGCCCCGATTGCAGAGCCGCGCCGGCGCCGGCCATGAAAACGCCGATTCAGCTGCACAGCAAGGGAAAAGCGTTGCTTTGAATAACAAGGGATATCCCCAGCTATTCTAGTGAAGTGAATGCTTGCACTCATTAACTTCAAAAGGATCAAAGCGTTTTTCGATAATATCAAAAGGTCTTTCCGATAATCGGAACACTTGGCTCCTTCCATTCCGAACAACAAAACGACAAAGTACTCGCACTTGCATCGCTGAAGCTTTTCCCGAAGCTTCTTCGACGCCCGACTCGGATTCTTGAAAAGGAAGGAAGAAACATGCACTCGCTCTCTCGCTTCGGACTCGGCTTTTCCGCCGCGCTCCTCGCTTTCGCCGGCTTCGCGCAAACCGCCGCAGCGGCTGAAGTCACCCTTTACGGTCAGATGGACGCAGGTCTTGTTTATAAGGACAGCAAGGGCGCTTCACCCACGTTCACGATGGACAACGGCGTCGACGTCTCCACGTTGTGGGGTATTCGCGGCACGGAAGAGCTCGGCGGCGACAAGTACGTCCGCTTCGTGCTCGAAAGCGGCTTCGACACCGACACGGGCAAAATCAACAACGGGCACACCAACAGCTCGAACGACCTCTTCAGCCGTGAAGCAGCGCTCACGATCGGCTCGCGCGCCGTGGGCGAAGTTTCCTTCGGCCGTCTTGCGGGCTTCCTCGGCTCCACGGGCACCTATGCGCAGTGGGCCGCCATGGGCATGAACCCGATGCAGTCGAACGCACCTGACGCGGCGCTTCTGGGCGCCTTCGACAATTCGCCGATCATGGACAACACCATCATCTTCAAGAGCCGCGACATGTCGGGCCTCACGCTGCTCGGCCTCTACTCGAACGGCACGGCGAACGAAACGGGCGAATTCTCGAAGGACACGCACATGTACTCGCTCGCTGCGGGCTACAAGCGCGCCGATCTGTCGATTTCAGCCGTCTGGCAGATGCAGACCTATCCGAACAGCGCTTCTTCGACGTATTCTGAAGACGCCAAGCCCACGCACATCTTCTTCCTCGGCGCCGGCAAGACCTTCGGGGACTTCCGTATTCTCGCCGCCTACGAGCACGTTGAGAACGCCCGCCGCGTTTTCGGCGGCCCGAACAGCATTTCGGTGGGGAAGTTCTTCGGCGAAGACAAGATCAACGGCCGCACGCTTGACAAGCGCAGCGACAAGGGCTTCCGCGTCGATTCGTTCTCCCTGGGCGGCTTCACGCACGTCGGCGCGGGCACGCTGCACGCCTCCGTCAAGGTGGCGCGCGCCGAATGGCGCGGCGACAAGGTGACCGAAGGCTACGAAACGGACGGCACGCGCGTCGTCTACGCGACCCGCTACAGCTATCCGCTTTCCAAGCGCACGGCGCTCTATGCGATCGCGAGCTACGGCGACGGCTCCGGCATGTTCGACAACACGGCTCAATCGCAGGCGGTCGGCACCCGCGCCTACGGCGCGCTCGGCCTGCACACGAAGTTCTGATGCCGCTCTAATGAGCTGAACTAAAAAAGGCGCGGTCTCGTCAATGGAATCGCGCCTTTCTCATTTTGATTTTGCCGTCGGCTTTCGCTTCTCCTCAGCTTCGGCCGGAATGAGCGGTTACTTTCCGAACCTCAGCCCGGCAAGCGCCGCGAAGGGATTGGGCTTCCCAAGAGCCGCAGCAGCTTCTTCGGGTTCGTCCGTCCACATGTCTTCGTCGCAGGCCTCTTCATGCACGGCGGAAGCGGGCAGCGACAGAATCGCCTCTTCCTGCACCCAGGCGTCGACATTAAAGCGCCGCGAGCCCACGACGACATCCTCGTCTTCCTCATCCTCGCTCACCGGCATGGCATTGGCTTCCGCTTCGGTTTTCGTGAGGAGGAACACCGCTTCGGAGTCGATCTCCACCGGCACGGGCTTGTTGCAGCGCGCACAGGGCATCTCCATTTCGCCCTCGATCCGCAGCCGTGCCGCAGGCCGGCCGCGGCGCTCCCCGCAGCCTTCGACCCAAAATCTCACGCTTCCCGCGTCGGAGGCCAGAAAAGCGCGCAGTTCGGGGAGGTCGCGAACCGCGACTTCGCCGTCGACGGACTTGCCCTTGAGGGCAAGATCGAAGATGTCGATGATGAGAGCCATCGAGAAGATTCTCCAGTATTGAAAAAAGGCGCGCAGTTTAGCGCACCGCGGCCATGTCCGCCGCGCTGGCGCTTCCCGCTAGAATGGAAAGACTGCCGCTCGTCGCGGATCAAAATCAAAGCGGGAGCGGCCTGCGCTCCCACGCACCATTTCGGATTATGCACGCAAATCTCATTCTTGCCTCGAGCTCGCGCTACCGCCGCGAACTCCTCGACCGTCTCGGACTCGCTTACGAAGCCGAAAGCCCCGACATCGACGAATCGTCGCTGCCCGGCGAATCGCCCAAGGACACCGCGCTGCGCCTCGCAGAAATGAAGGCGCGCGCTGTCTGGGAAAAGCACCCCGGCAGCGTTGTGATCGGCTCCGACCAGGTCGCAGACCTCAACGGCGTCAAGCTCGGAAAGCCGCACACGCGCGAGCGCGCCATCGCGCAGCTCGAAGCCATGCAGGGCAACGTCGTCGTCTTCTACACGGCTCTCTGCGTGATCGATGCCGAGGGCAAGGCCCAGAAGCGTCTTTCCCCCACGACGATCCGCATGCGCGCGCTTCAGCGCGAAACGATTGAAGCGTACGTCGACCGCGAAAAGCCCTTCGACTGCGCGGGCGCTGCAAAGATTGAGCGGCTCGGCATCGCGCTCATGGCGTCCGTCGAATCGGACGATCCGACGTCGCTCATCGGGCTTCCTCTCATGACGCTCACGACGATGCTTGCAGCGGCGGGCGTCGAAGTGCTGCCGGGCCTTGCCGGCAGCTGCTGAGCGCCGATGTTTTTGATCGAGTCATCTTCGGAACGCAAAGAGATGCCCGGTACGCTTTATCTGCTGCCGAACCTCGTGAGCGAAGGCGAGGCCGCTGACTTTCTTCCCGCGTCGACGCTTCAAACGATGCGCGGCATTGACCGCTTCCTTGTTGAAGCGGCAAAGACCGCGCGCGCTGCGATCAAGGCGATGGGCCATCCAAAGCCCGTGTCGGCGCTCGCCATCGAAGAAATCGGCCACGACCCGGATCCGGCTGCCGTCGACCGGTGGCTTGCGCCTGTGCTCGCAGGCGAAGACGCCGCCATCCTCTCGGAATCCGGCTGCCCCGGCGTAGCGGATCCCGGCGCGCAGATCGTCGCGCGCGCGCATGCGCTCGGCATCCGGGTTCGTCCGCTCGTGGGCCCCTCGTCCATTCTGCTTGCGCTCATGGCCTCGGGCCTTGACGGGCAGCGCTTTCGCTTTCTCGGCTACCTTCCGATTCACGAAGACGAGCGGCGCGATGCCATCAAGGCGCTCGAAGAACGAAGCCGGGCATCCGAAACGCAGCTCTTCATCGAGACGCCCTACCGAAACACGCAGATGCTCGCTTCGCTTCTCGAAGCGCTCTCGCCCGCCACGCGCCTCACGGTGGCGACCGACATCACCGGGAAGGGCGAATCGATCCGAACGCTCGACGTCAAGGCGTGGCGCGCACTTCCTGAAGAAGCGCGGACGCTTCCAAAGCTGCCGACAGTTTTTGCGCTCCTCGCGGAGTCAGCCGCCGCGCCTCGCTATGCGCCCGAACACGCAAGGCGCAAGGGCGAGCGCCGTCCGGAAAAATGCACGCCGCGCGGCACCCGCAGACATGGCGGCAGCGCAGCGAAGCGCGCCAATGGAAGAAAGCCATGATGGACGCAATTCTCAACGCGGCCGCGACGCCCCAGGGGCTCATCATTCTCGTCGTGCTCGCCTTCATTGCGCTCACGCTCGTCATTACGGCCGTCTTTTTCATCGTCGCGGGCCTCCTGCGGCGCGGCAAAAAGGCATCGATGAAGCGCGAGCCGGGCGCGGAAACAGGGACCGCCGCCGCAGAGAGGCCGTCCGAAGAAGACTCGCGCGATCCGCTTGCGTCTTTCGTGCCGCCCGCCAAAAGCGTCAGAGCAGGCAAGGCGCCGATCGGCCTCGCGCGGCTTCGCGATGCCGCCGAAGACTTTGTTGCGCCGGCGCGCCGCGAGCCGGGCCTTGCCGTGAAAGAGCTGAAAGAGCCCGTGCCGCCTGCTGCGACCGCTGCAGTCCGCACGGCTGCGCCCCAGGCGGCGCAGCCCTACGAGAGCGAGCCCGCTGCTGCAACGCCGCCCGAACCGGTTGCGCCGCCCCCCGCCGCGCCCGTCTTCGCGTACGAAAACCCGGACGCCGTCGTGCCGATTCGCCGGCCCGGCGCTCCGCGGCCGGCGCCGAGCGCCGTTTCGCCGCTTGCGAGCGCTCAGATGCTTCTCACGCTCCCCTTCGAGCGGCGTCCCGGCCTCACGACCGCGCATGCCGAACTCTGCGGCATGGGCATCGAAGCCGTCTTTTTCGACCCGGAACTGGTGGCGCGCATCGACGATGATCCCATCCGCCTCGTGCCCTTCCTGCCACCCGACATGGGACGGCTTCTATTCCGGGAGTCCGACCGTGAAACCTTCCGCGCCGGCGCGCTCTGCGCCCAGCCCGACGCCGTGATCGAGCTCACGACGGGCCTCATTGCGCTCGAATTCAAATCAAAGGGCGGCCGCAGCGAAGATCCGATCCGATGGGCGGAAACCATGCGGGAGAAGGACCTGATCCAAACCGTCGTCAATGCGCTCGTCCTCTCGGCAGAATCTGGGCGCCCCGTGGCGCCTGTGCTCAGAACGCACAATGCCGTCTTCTTCCTGCGCCCCTGCGAAACCGTCCTGAAGCTCCTCAAGGCCAATGTCGACGGCGCAGCGGCGTTCCTCGAGGCCGCCACTGACGGCCTCGACCGCCCGGGCATTTCCGCCCTCGACTACGCCGGCCTCATGACCGTCGCCGTTGGGAAGCGCTTCCCGAAGCCGAGATCCGCCGGCGCTGCGTACGGCGAAGCAGCGCATCAGCGCATGCTGCGCTAGCGCAGCTTGAAAACGCCCTGCGGAAACTGCGCCAGCAGAAACGAGCGCAGCCACTGGTGCGCCGGATTCTTGTCAACACGCTCGTGCCAGACGAGCCGCCCGACAAACCGGCGCGCTTCCAAATAATCGACGCGAAGCCGCGCCAAATGCGGATGCTGCGCCCAAAGCATGGCGCTCGGCGTCGGCGCTCGAAAGGTGAGGCGCGTCCCCGGCAGAATGAGCGGCCCCGCAAGAAAGCTGCGCGTTCTGATTGCCCATGCCGGCTCTTCCTCTTCCGGAAAGAGTCCGGACGCAATGGTTGAGGAATCCCTCAAAAACTGAACGCGCGCCTGAACCTGCCGATAAGGGCGAATATCTTCGTAAGAAAGCATGCCTTTGCTGCGCGCAAGCGCCACAAGCGGGTGATCGGCAGCCGTGAGAAGCGAATAGTTGCTTCGATAAAGAATGCTCTCATGGAAGTCTGATGGAAAGGGCGACGTCGCGCGAAACGCAAAATCCACCTCGCCGCGGCGCATTCTGTCGATGAGATCCGGACCTTGCTCAACGATCTCCAGGCGAAGACCAGGCGCCGCCTCGAGAAGCTTGGGCAAGACCGGCGCGAGGAGCGCCGGATACACGTTGTCGACGCAGCCGAGACGAAACACATCTGTCGCTTCGGCCGGTGAAAAAGGCGCCGGATCGCTTGCCGTGAGATCCTTGAGCACCAGGAGCGCCGATTCTATTTTCGGCGCGATCCCAACCATGTGCGTCGTGGGCACCATGCCGTTTCCAGTCCTGAGGAAAAGCTCGTCGCAGAAAATCGCCCTTGCAGCCTTGAGGTTGTAACTTGCCGTCGACGCAGAAATCCCCAGGCGAAGCGCCGTCGACTTCATCGAACCGGTGCGGTAAAGCGTGAGCAGAAACGCAAGAAGCGCTTCGGAAAGGTTGTTCACCATCACTGCCACCCATGAGAAAAATTCAAAGTCCTTTTTTGACTTTTTCGAATAATCCGAAGATTAGCTCCAATTGGTGGCAAATGCTGTCCTTCTTACACTTGCAGGCATGTCGGAGGTCTCGGCAGCCAGTCGTTCCAAGAAGCCGGCGATTTTTGACATACCTCTTAAGGAGCTAAAAAAACATGTCCTTCAAAACCAAGTTCATCGGCCTTTCCGTTGCTGCAGCCTGCGGCTTCATGTTTGCCGCTGCGCAGCCGGCGCTCGCCTCAGGCGGCGCTTCCGGGCCGCACGTAGGTTTTCTCGCGCAGGGCCATCTCGGCGAAGTCGCCGTCAATCCCTACAAAATCGCGCCGCTCACCGCAGTTGTGAAAAACGGCGGCTACGAAATCCACAACGCACAGGTCCGCGTGGTGCCGAAGCAGGGCGGCCAGGAAATTGCCTACAAGGTTGCCGACGGCGAAGTGCTCACGCACGGCGGCATTCCCGTCTTCGGCCTTTATCCGGACTACCTCAACACGGTGGAAGTCGAATACGACCGCGTCTTCAAAGGCAAGACCGAACACTTCAAGGACACGTATCAGTTCTA
>CAJMKD010000005.1 GCA_905213905.1 uncultured Sutterella sp.
GCTGCATAGGGCGACTGCTAGAGTTTTTCACGTCGGTACTCCGTTCCCTTGACAAACTCTGCAAAATGTGCCCCCCCATAGATGGTAATCCTTCGGCCATGATTAGCTCTCCTTGTATGCCGTCGGCGCTTCCGGCCACTCGATGTCACGCGGGAAGCCGTCTTGCTCGGGGAGATCGCGAAGCGCCGTGCGATACGCCTTGACGGCTTCAAGGTTTTCTTCGCTGATCGGATAATCGGGCATCAGCAGGTAATCGGTTTGCGTGATCAGCTGATCTCGGCGAGCACGCGCCATCGCAGCCAGATCCTTGTCCGTCGGCGCAGGGACTTCCTGAATTTGAAAGCGACGCTGTCCGTCTTCACCCGCTTCGATTTCGGCGATGAAATACTTACCCGATTCGTTGCAAAACTCTGCCGCTTCGGGCGGGTACTCAAGCGAGAAGATTTGCCCGATCTCAAAAGTCTGTTCTGTCATCTTTGCTCCTTAATAACCACACGCATACCAACCAAAAATACCGCCTTGATCATGGTAGTAATAATGTTCAAAACCGGATTTTGTTACATTGGTTGCATGTGAATACCGATATTGTGCATTAGTATCTATTCGATTTGTGGATATACCGAGACAAACACACGGCAAAGAAGAGAACGGCTTCAGAAATGAAAAACTGGTTTTTGATCCGTTGTCTTCATAGTCTTGCCATCCTCCTTGTTCTATAAACCCATCAGACCAAACACGGCACCAGGAAGACCCAGATCGATATGTGTCAACGATTGTCGCTTCGGATGATCCGCTTTCCAATCTGCCTTTAATCCAATTCAATGTTTTTAGAACGTCTTGGTTTGCGGAAGCTCTTGCCAAACTATTAGCATTGCCCCCCATTGATTCCAATTATTGACATTCAAATCTCCAATATTTAATAGCCACAAGCGAAATAAGTCCCGCAAATGGTTCCTTGCGATTGGTCGGAGTTGATCCAAACTTGCACAGAAGTTTTCGTTCTGGTTCCCGGAATCTCTCTTGGCGCATAAGAGTAGTATGCTCCGGCTGAAGCTATATCTGCGACATACGAAGTAAACAGCGAATAATTCCATTCGGAAAACGGCTTAGCGAAAGTGATCGTGGATTGGTTAGGAGTAGTGATAATTCCGCCTTGTTCGATAAAGCCATCCGACCAAACCCTGCTCCAACTCAATTCCGAACGAGTCATTTGTACAATTGATGCATCTCCGGCCCTATTCCAAAGAGCATTAAGCGCCTTTAAAACTTCGGAATTCGAAGTTACGCTTTTTGCCCCCCCCCAATTGATTTTGCGTTAATGTCACTCTATTCTCCTTTCACTATTATCGCCAATAACCGAAAGCATGCCAACTAAACATCAAATCGTAGTTGCGTGCTACTGCACAAGCGACAAAACTTGTGGTGTTCACGTTATTCAAAGAAACAACTGGCGAGCCTGCAGAGCCTAAAGGCGTCAAAACAGCTACAGGCCAATCGTCGGCCTTTAAAGCGAGTGGCAGAGTTATTGTTTTTGTTGTTGCGTTTGCAGCCATGGTACTCGACCCACCCATTAAAACAAAACCGCTTTGAAACTTTCGATACCACGCCCCGTCTACGCCGCCTACTTCAACGACACCATCTATAGTTGCCCCATTTGTAGCAAACCAATTTGTTCCATCTGAAACTATGGTTATGGTACTGTCTACCGAAAGCGGCAAAAAATCTTCAGTACTCATGCCCAAAGCACCATAAATCTTTTGGCCGTTGACTGGCAAAAGCGTTACGAGGCATCCACCAACTCCAATATTTGCAACAGTAACCCAGACGCCTGCATTATTCGCCGCGCTTGGAAGCGTTACAGTTACTGATAAAACCGTATTTGAAGTGAACTGGAAAATGCGGTTTGCTCTGTTTAGGGAAATAGTAATGTCGTCAGTGAAATTTACAGGCGGCTCTTTACCCAAGAATTTAAGCGTACGCAAAACCTCGTTTGTCGTGTTTGTCATTCGATCCCATTCTCCGAGTTGAACTGCTGGAATGCGGCCAAGATAGAGGCCGCTGTCTGATCTGTTACCACGAGGCTAAGCGTAACGTTCGCAGAGCCGTCGAAGCGCGTCGAGCCGCTGGCGTCGCCCGTCACCGTGATCGTCCTAGCCGTCCGAAGCTTGGTCGCTGTGGCCGCATTTCCCGTACACGCCGCCGCAGTGTCTGCGCTTCCTGCGCTTACCGCCTTGGCGTTGATGCCGAGGTACCTCGTCTGCGCATCGGCCTTCGTGAGGTACGGCGTCAGATCCGGATCAGGGACTTGATCGGCGGAAATTGCGCCGATGTTGGTTCGAGCCTGTTGCTGTTGCTCTGCCGTAAGCGTCTGCGGATCGTAGACAACCGCGTGCGCATTGGCCGAAGCGTACTGCTGAGCCAGATCGCGAGCGGCCTCTGCGGCATTCTGAGCTTTCTGCGCAGCTGTTGCCGATCCTGCCGCCGCTCTAGCCGAATTGGCGGCATTCGTCGCACTTTTTGAAGCCTGACCTGCCGATGTCGAAGCCGCGCTTGCTGACCCTGCCGCGTCATTCTTAGACGTAGCCGCCTGCGAGGCAGAAGTCGCCGCCGCAGATGCGCTTGTCGCCGCCGCACTTGCTGAACCTTTAGCCGCTGTCGCTGACTGCTGAGCCGCTGAGGCAGAAGTCGCCGCCGCGTTCTTAGAGTTGAGCGCCGCAGTTGCCGAATCTTCTGCCGCGTCCTCGCTGTCCTTCGCGGCATTCTGCGAAGACAGAGCCGCAGAAGCAGAAGAAGCCGCCGCAGTCGCAGAGCCGGAAGCTGCGTTTTCGCTAGTCTTTGCGTTCGTCTCGGAAGTCGCCGCCGCCTGCTGGCTCGATGCTGCCGCCGATGCGGACGATGCCGCAGCGTCTTCGCTGTCAGAAGCAGCCGAAGCGGATGCCGCCGCCTGCTGAGCGTAGTACTTGGACGAGTAGTCAACGGGCGTGCCTTCTTCGGTGCCGTCGTCCGTGACCATGCCGTCCATCTTGACGGCCCAATCCTGCGCCAAGTTCGCGCTGTTGTCTGCCGCCTGTGCCGATGTAGCCGCCGCAGAAGCGCTCGAAGAGGCGGCATTAGCCTGATCGGTTGCGGTCTGCACTAGCGTCTGCACCTGCGCTAGATCCGAGGCCGTATCGCGTACAGCTTCCTCAGCGGTCGAGAGCGCTTCCTGCGCAGTCGCCTTGGCTTCGGTAGCGAGCTGGTCGGCGTTGTTGGCCGTAGAGATCGCCGTCTGGGAGTTCGTGAGCGCCTGATTAGCCGTGTTGTTCGCGGCATTCGCGGTCGTCACAGCCTGCGACGCGTTCTCGCTTGCCGTGTTCGCTGTCTGCACAGCCTGAGAGGCATCCGTCACGGCCTGCTGGACGCTCGCTTCCCATGAGTTGACGATAACCGTCAGGGAGTTGACGCTATCGAGCGCACTGTTCGCCGTAGCAACTGCCGCAGCCGCGTTTTGCTGTGCCGTGTTCGCGGTCGAGAGCGCTTCATTCGCCTTATTCAGAGCGTCCGTTGCGTCCGTCGTCGCGTCATACATGTATTGACCGAGTTCGTTGATTGCGTCCTCGGTCTGCGTCAAGACAGCCTGCCCGCTGATCGTGCCGACGGGCGTCTTGACGTAGTGGAACTGAAAGCGTTCTGAAGCCATTAGCTCACCGTGATGAAAGCAAACTGCGAAAGAATCGAATCGTCGGTCGTGTCGTTAGAGGAAACCCGAATCGATGTGCTCGGGGTAATCGTCCTAGAGACGTTCAGATAGCCCGCCTGCATGATCGCGGTCGAGTAGCCGTGACCACTACCGCCCGTGCGTCTCGACTGCCATGTAAGCGTGATCGTGCCGACCGATGATCCGCCGACGTATACCGTGTAAGATCGCGTCGCACTCGTCCACAAAGCGAGGAATTTATTGCAGTAGACGACGACCGTTACCTGAGACGCTTTGACGCCGGGCGTATAGGTGGAGCCGGTGCTTAGCGCTCGCGAGGCCGATACAGCAATGCCGCCGACGGCTGTTGAGACCTGCTGTTGGACTTCAGCCTTGGAGTACACACCGATGTTGTCGCGTGCCTGCTGTTGCTGTGTGGCGTTCAGCCCCTGCGCTTGGTCGAAGCGGACGAAGCCGGAGATGTCGCTACTCTGAATTGCGCCGATATTCGTACGCGCTTGCAGTTTCTCTTCGTCCGTCAGGTTCTGCTGCTTGTCGAACGCAACAAATCCCTTGATGGCGTCCATGAGCTGGTTGTAGACTTCCTGCACGCTCGGGACGTTGATGTTCTGCCGCGCCTGCGCCTGCTGTTCGGTCGTCAGGCTCTGCGGCCCGTCCCATCGAACTTCGCCGCTATCCTGCGTCTTCCAGTACTCAGAAGCCCCGTCGGCGTTCGGCGCGATTACCGTAGATGCCGGCCCGTTGGCCTTAATGCAGCGGTACTTGACACCGTTCGCAAAGACTTCGTTGTTAGGCTCGTAGTCGAGCGAGGCGGAGTACTGCATAAGCCCGCCCTGCTGATACCAAATCAGCATCTGCGAGAGCAAGTAAAGAGCCCCGTTGAAGTCCTCTCGCTTAGGCGGCACGCCACCCTCACCAATTGGCTTTGAAGTCCACTCGTCCCAGCCTCCTTCCTGACTGAGGCGGCCCGTTCCCGCCTCCATCGCTGTCGCGGGCGGGATCGTCTTATCGCCATCGACCGCAATCGGCGATGAAAGCAAATACTGCGGATAGTTGCTCATGTTTTCCCCGTAAAAAACCCCGCAGAGCCGGAGCCGTGCGGGGGTGTTCTTGGAGTTGTCTTTTACTGCATCCCGATCGTTCGTCCGGGGTTGAAAACCCCCTGATCGAACGGAAGCAAATCACTTCCTAAAAAGCCGAAAATTTTCTCATCGGGGTAGATAATGAGGAAGTTCGTAAGTACGCCGGCCGGTCGATTTAAAAGTCCGTAAGTTTCTAGTATTTGTGCCTGCAAATCCGAAATAGCTCCAATAACGACTATGCTTTGAATTTCCATTGTCTGATAGTCTACTACAAACACGCGCGTATCAGTCAACTGGCTCAACATTTGATTCATTGTGGAAGCCGTTGCATTTGCAAGGTTGCAGCGTGCTCGATAGAACAGCAAAAAACGGAAATAATCGTCATCAAAACGATAGTATTCGCCGACAACTTTCAAGAGACGATCTACGCCAACTCTTTGTCCCCACCAGTCGAGATAGACGCCCTTTGCCGTCTGCATGTCAGCGACCATCGAAGACAGGTTCGCCAGATCCTGCGTCGCATCGATCTGTGACTGAAATACGCTGCCTGCACCTTTGAAGCGCTGGCCGTGCGCGTACTGGCTCTGCAGTGCCGTGCTCGTCGGATCAGCGAAGTCGGCCATTTCTTCGACGGCTTCGACCGACAGGATGTCTTCCCATGTCTGCGTGCTCGTCATGCCCCGCCCCCAAAGATCAGCGTGATCGTGTCGTCAGAGATCGCAGGCGATTCGTCTGCAGGCACTTCAACCGAAGTCGATAGCGGACCGCTTCCGAGGCCGATGAGGATGTCCTTGATCGGCGCGTCCGTGACGTTCATCACGCACGGATAGAAGCGCGACGCATAGACGGTCGTCGCCAGCTTCACGCGTCCATTCGAACCCTCGCCGAGGAAGTCTTCCGTGATCGCCCGCTTCACTGCCGCCTGCGTCGTCTCGTCCATGTCCTCGTCGAAGAAGGTCACCTGAATCTTGAAGTCTTCTGCGGTCGGACGGACGATCTTGTAGGTGTAAGTGGCATTGAAGTGCTCGGTGTCCACATAGGTGACGGTCGTCGTGCCAGTCGTGCCGCATCCTGCGCTCTTGCGCTCGAAAAGCGTCTTTGCGATCGCTTCATCGTCGCCGCCCACGATGCAGACCGCGATGCTGTGCGCGTCCACCGTCAGCGAGTACTGCACCTGCGCTTGATTCGTGTAGTTCTCAAGAACGACCACATCAAGCACGCCGTCAAGCTCTGCGAGGTTGCTTTGGATGTTTGACACAGTCCCGTTTGCGTTGATGGCGTAGGACTGAAGCATCCGCTGATACAGCTCGCCATCCGCTTCGATGACTCGACCCGTGATGCCGGCAGCCTGATTCGTCACGCTGTCCCAGCCAGCCACGACTGTGACGATCTTCGTCACCGTCCCTGCGCCGATCTCAATCTCGCCGTGCTCGACGGTTGAGAAGGTCGTATCGACGGAACCGGAGTCTGGAATCGTCACGCCGCCGCCGACCGAGTGCCGGAGCTGATTGCCTTGCGTGTCCTGCACGATCGCGCCATAGGGAATCACCGTCCCCTTTAGGCCTGTGCATGTGCAGACGACGACCGTCGGCTCTGAGGCCTTGCGATCGAGTCCGTAGAGTGCAGCCAGCTGATCAAGCCAGATGCCCGTTGCCTGGCGCGGGCTGAGCTGAGACCCGAGGAAAGCAACCTCGGCATTCTTCGCTTCGATCTCTGCCGCCACAAGGTCGATCACCTGCCCCAGCGGACTCGTCGGATCGACGTTGATCTCCGGATCTGAGGCCGATCGTCTCAGCGCCTGCTGAAGCGCTTCCGCCAAGTCTTCGCGGACAGTTCGCGTCGTCGGGACGACGATCCCAGTCTGCGGATCAAAAGACACTGATGCCACTTCCGGCCTCCGTTGTAATCGTGATTTTTCCGTGAAGCTTCCGCGTGCTCTCGTCCACTTCTTCAATGTCGATGCTCTCGACGCTCAGCACGCCCGGCACGCGAAGGGCTGCCGTCCTCAGCCGGTCCCTAAGCACTGCTTCCTGCAGCGGCCGGCCGAGCTGATCCGTGAACCAATCGATCCCCTCGTCGTATCTGAAGTAGGCATCATGCAGAAACAACCTCGCCTCATTCGATACGTCCTGACAGATGGCTTCGGCCGAGCGAAGCTCGCGCGGGTTGCCGTTCTCGTCGATGTCGAGATCCCAGTCGCTGGTGAGTCCCCAGGTGAAGGCTGTATGCGTCATTGCGGACCTCCCGTCGTGCTTCCGCCGCTCTCGACGCCGCTGTGGACGTGAGTCTTGAGACTGATCCCGTCTGCCGTAACGTCGCCGGACACAACCGCGCCGGATCCGCCGCTCACAGCCAGGCCGCCGGATCCCGTGATATGCCCGTCCACCTGAAGCGTTCCCGTGATGTGCGTAGCTGGCGTGTCGATCGTGACTGCCGATGAGGCTGTGATCGTCGCGGTCGCAGTGTTCACGTCACAGGTCGATGAGGCGTTGACTGTGGCCGACGTCGTGTTGATGACAACCGTCTGAGGCGCTGTGATCGTCACGTCGCCCGTGTCTTCGATGCGGATGAAGGTTGTCGGCTTCTGCCCCCAAAAGCCGCCGATGTAGAAGCCGTCGGACATGTCGAAGCATCGGAAGCTTCCGGGACCGACCGGCTCCGTGCCGCCATTGAGTCGCGATACGTCCTGCTGGGCAAAGATAGCGAGTCCTACGTCGCCCACCTTAGGATCGCAGATCACGGCTGCCGTGCCGTGCTGATAACGAAAGTAAGGCAGATGAGGAATGCTCACCGGATCTAGCGTCGTGCCGTCAGCCGCCGTCTGGCAGATGAGCGGAGTCGCATCGACGTAGAGCGCCCCGCTTCCATCTGCCGCACGGTCTACGCGATCCACGCGCACAGGAATCGCTGTCGAGACCATCCGCTTGATGATCTGTCGGACGAAGAAGTCCTGGGCGTTGAATCCGGATCCGTAGGAGCTGATCTTGGCATTCTGTTTGAGTTGTTCGGCCATTACGCCTCCATCCATGTGCCTGAAGCCGTCGTCCGCCAGGGACCGCCGCCAGGGCAGTTCACCGCAAGGTCGTGCGTCACCGCGTAGATCTTCCACAGACCCGTCGCTCGAGGCATGCCCGAAGAGATGCGCATCAGGCCCGCGACTCGAAGCTCAGGCCTGAAAAAGCACGTCACCTGAATACCCATGCTGTCGAAGGATGGATACCCGATCTCGCCCGTCTGCGGGTTGATGATCTGGGCGTTTGATAGCGGTATTTCTTCACCTCTCGCACTGCCCGTCGCGACGAGCGACATCTCGCCGTCGTCCATGATCAGGTCGGCCCCGACGGTATTCGCCACCCACTCGGCCTTGCTGATCGGATCGCCGCTGATCACGCAGTTCTGAAGCGAAGCCGTTACGCCGTAGCTTCGATAGCTCATGCCGGCCTGCTCGGCAAAGCTCTGCATCAGCGAGTCCACCGTCTGCTCGCCGGATACGGCCAGCGGCCCGATGGGCATCAGCTTCGGATAGGCAGCCGTGATCGCTTCGATCTGCATGACAGGCGAAGGCGCGGCATTCATGTCCGGCGCAGCGTTCATGATCTCGCCCTGAAAGACGACCGAAAGCGACTGTCCTGACTCGCCGGCCGCGACCTCGATCAGGTTCCTGCGAAGCGACAGCGCGTCGAAGGAGAGCATCGTGAGATGCGACATCTGCGACTCGGAGAGGCCGAAGATCGCGATGCTCGCTTTCGGAAGCTCGGGCGAACCCTGCTTCGTGATGTGCACCTGCATCGCGTGCTCGGTGAAGATCATCTGCGTTCCGGTTCCGGTCCCGTCGTCGATCGTGATCGTGATCCGCATCGCCTTTGCGGTGTAGCTGTCACTCATCGTCTGCTTCCTCGTAGACCAAGCGCCAGCGGTCGGCTAATCCCTCGTACTGAGGCGGCTCGTCGCCCTGCATGTCTTCCCACCAGATCTTCGTGAGCGCTGTGATCTGCGTCCACGGCACGATGCTCTGCCCGTTGCGGGCGGCTACGTTGTTCGCCACCTCCACGCCGTCCACCATGAGCGACGTGAAGAGGCGCGTGCCCATCTGCCGAACCGTGATCCGGCAGTTCTGGCCGTTGATGACCTCGCTCACGATCTGATAAGGGATCGCGGAAAGAGGTATGTACTTAAGAGCCATTGAAGATCCTCGTGAGCGTTGTCTGATCGCGGGACTGCACGCGGCCCATATCCACAGGATCGCTGCTGGTCGCGTTCTTCGGCGACCAGGCAACTTGCTGAGATCCCGTCTGCACCGATCTGATGCGAAGGAAGGTCAGCTCGCAGATCAGGCTCGACGCGTTCCTGGCGACCGTACGGCTCTGCGAGATCGTCTCAAGTGCCAGGCTGTCCACCACAAAATACGGCGTCACCAGCGTGCACAGGCTGTCCCTGCCGACGCCCTGCTTGAGCGCCTTCAGGTCGGCCAGTGCCGCAGCCTGAATCGACGGATCCCCGTCAATCGCGAGCGACAGAACGACCGAGTCCGGCTGCTGCACCTTGTTGTAGGCGGCAAGCTGCCCACCTTCGATCGGCTCCGTCAGCACCTGAGACTGCTCGCCGACCGTGCACTCCGTGATGCCGACGTACTCGCAGATCGGCTGGCTCCGGGCGTTCAGAATCGCCCATGTCGAAAAGTCTTTAGAAGGCATCTCGTCCTCTACTTCGCATTCCAGCCGCGCGTGCTCTGGCCGATAAGATCTGCCGTGCGATTCGCGCCGAGAGTCACCGTCGAGCCGACGCGATTCGCGATTGCCTGCGGATTCTGGTAGCCGGTGAAGTTGTTAGTGAGGTTCACGGTCGCCTGCGTCGAGTAGGTCGAACCCTGAGCCCCCATGAGGCCGACGCGTGCCGCCACTCGCTCGCGAGCACGCGGATCAGCTACGATCGAACCCTGCTCGCCCTCGCTCTCGTCATCGTCGCCGAAGCCGAAGAACTTCCCGACGCCCTTGATCGCAGACTTAATCGGCTCTGCGACGTAATCGACGATCAGATCCTTCCACTTGGCGAACCACCCCGTGACGGCTTCCCACGTCGCATCGAGCGCCGCAGACATCGCGTCCTTCATGCCGCTGAAGGCGTTCCCAAGCGGCTCGACGATGTTCTTGTCGATGAGATCGACCCAGCCCGTGAACCAGTTCTGTACGGACGCCCAGGCATCGCTGAGCGCCTTGCCGATGGTCTCGCCGAGCGCTCCCATCTTGGCGTCAAGATCGTCGAGGTATGCCTTGGCGTTCTCGCAGAAGTCGTCGAAGCCCTTCTTGAGATCCTTGACCCACTGCCAGAGCGACGTGATGCCTGCGATGACAGCGACAACCGCTGCGACAACCACGCCGAGCACCACTGCGATGCCCTTAAAGGCCAGTTTCACAGCGTCGCCGACAAGCGGCTTCAGCGCCTCCCACAGCTCCTTGCATCCGTCGATGAAGCCGCTCACAGCTTCGCGCACCGACTCGATCTCGTCGTCGGTCATGCCGAACTGTCTAAGCAGCCTTTCGAAGGCGGAGTCTGCGCCCTCAGCGAAGCCGATCAGATCGTCGATGGCAAGCGCAAGGGCTGCCACCCCTGCGGCTATTGCCGCTACCGGCAGAAAGCTTGTCTTGAGCGCAAGGCCGAAAGCCTTGACCGCGCCGACGACATCCTTGATCGACTTCAGCTGCTTCGCACCGAAGACCACCAGAAGTCCTGCACCAAGCAAAGCAAAGACTCGGATGTTCTCCCGCACGATCCGGATGAGACCCGTCAGCATCTCGACGACGCCCTTCACTGCCGGCATCACGCCTCTGATGAGAGTGTTGCCGACATCCTGCGCGGACGACTTGAAGTCCATCCACGCAACCTTGAAGGCGCGGGCGTTCTTCGCGTCCTGCGACGTGAAGGCTGTCTTGCGGTACTTATCGACAAGCTTGTCTGCGGCCTTCTGTCCTTCGAGGAAGACAGGGATCGCGTCATAGGCCACGCCCTGCGCACGCAGATACGCCTGCGCCTGGCGTCGCGTCATGCCTTCGATCTTCTCGCCGAGCTTGAAGAACTCTTCGGCCGGACGGCCCGTCTGGTCGTAGTAGGCCTTGAGGCTGTCGAAAAGCGCTTCCGCAGAGCCGCCTGCGGCTTCATTGGCTTTCGCCCAGGCATCAAGATCATCGACCGAAATGCCGAGCTGCTGGGAGAGCTTCCCGAGCGCGTCCGACTGCTCGACGTAGTTTGAGAAAGCCTGAACGCCGCCCGCCATCAGGCCGAGCACGCCAACAACTTCCGCGATCTTGCCCTTGAGACCGTCGAAGATCGAGCCGAGGCCGCCGAACCCCGTCTTGACTTCCTGCGCCGCTTTCTGCGAAGCCTTGCCTACGTCGTCAAGGCCGTCGGCAACCTTGCTCACGCCGGAAGCGGAAGCAGCCGATGCCGCAGCGCTGGCATCTCCGACTTCAGACAATCCCTGCTTCGCAGACTGAAGAGCGCCTTCTACTTCTTTCTTTGCTTCTTGCAGGCCTTCGGACAGCTCCTTAGCGTCCAGTCCTACTGCAATCGCAAACTCTTCAACGTATTCAGCCATCAGTCTTCCTTCTGTCGAGTGGACAACCACTCGTGGTAGTTGCGAAGCATGAGGACCTCATCGAGGTCGTAGATGTCCTCAAGGGAGTAAAAGGTTTGCGCCTCCCTGAGCGTGCATAGGCGTGAGGAGACGACGCGCCCGCACGTCGGAGGGAGGTTCGCAAAAGTTGCTACGCCTCTGACTTGAGCGAGGTCAGCACGCCACGCATCGACGTAAGGAAGTTCCGCCACCCGCCGCCACCGAAAAAACCGAAGTTCGCCTGCAGTGCGGCCATCTTGATGATGAAGACGGTCGTCGGATAGTCCACCTTGCCCGCAAGCGTGTCGGCCGTCACGTCGATGGCTGCGCCGCCTTCCGTTTCGATCTGCACGCATTGGATGAGGCTGTCCCAGAGGGGGGCAACCTTGTCGTAATCGACCGAATTGAGTGCAGATGCGATGTCTTCAGGCTTGCCGGACTCGACAGCGCCGAAGAGGCCCGCGCCCACAGCAAAGATCGCCTTCATCAGCCAGCGCTCGGCCTTTACGGCATCCATCGGCGTGATCCGTACCTTGATGTCGCGCTCGCCGTCCTTGACAGTTATTCGCTTTACTTCACGCATCAGTAGACAGCCCTAAAGGTGAACTGATAGACGAGCGGATCCTGCACGCGGTTCACGCCCGGCATCGACTGGGAGTTCGTGAGCACGCCTTCGACGAAGCGATAGGTGCGGCCCGTAGCCGGAAGCGTCACCGTTAAGTTCACTTCGAGAGGCGATCGAGTGGAGCGCTGCGCCTGCACCAGCTGGCGGAGATAGGGAAGCGACGGCGATGTCGGCTGAAGCGTGATGCTCACCGTCTGCAAGTTGGGCGTATAGCCCACCACCATGTGGCCGTCGAGCGTCGGCTCGGCCTGCACGTCCTGCACTGCTTCCGCGACGATGCCCGCATCCGTGGAGAACTGCTCGAGCGCGAAGCCGGCAGGAGCCACATCTTCGATGGTCATCCACGCCGATACGTTCGCAGAGGTCTTGTTGTTGATAGCCATGTGAGACTCCAAGAAAAAGGCGGTCCGAAGACCGCCGTAGGATTAGAGCACTGCGATGACCGGCATCTCGACCGTCTGGATCGAGCCGGCATAGGCAAAGTAGAGGTTCATGACAGGCGTGCCTCGATTGGCCCGCACGACAGCTTCAGGATCTTCGACCTGCAAGTAGAACCCATTGGTCTCGATGTCGTCGGCCGCCTCGCTGTCGCCCGTCTCCTGCAGGATCTGCACGCGCTGGCTTTCGCTGAGCGAGATGCCCGTGTCAATCACGCCCACATTCATGGCGGCATTGATCGGATCCTGGATCCAAGACTCGATGATCGTGTATCCGCGCTGGGTGTACGGCACGCGGTTCACGGAAGCAAAGCCATCCATGATCGAGCGCTGAATCTTCGCGCGGAACCAGATCATCCCCACCAGCACGTCGTACCAGTCATAGAAGTCGGACGAGAGCTGGCCGCGATTGGCAAATTGGAACTGCGCGTTGCGCGTCGCAAACTGGCCGACATAGCTGACTCGAATCGCATCAAGCGCTTCAGCCTGAGACTGCGAGGTGACGGTCGGCGTCAGGCCGCTGGCGCTCTTGCCGAAGATCACCTTCATGCCCTGGTTCTGCTGCCAGGCGATCGAAGCCGGATAGGCCAGCGCAAAAGCCGCAGCCGTGAAGTCGTCCGCGTAGATCGAGAAGACCGTGTCGTACTTATCGACCATGCCGGCCGCGATCGTCGTGTCCTGCGTGAGCGGATCGGCCATCTTTGCGTCGCTCGACCAGAAGACGAAGATGTAGTCGTCATCAATGTCGGCCCAAGCGGCATAGGCTTCGGCTTCTTCTGCTTCCGTGATCTCCCAGACCGTCGTGAACTGCGTCCAGTTGCTGGTGACGCCGCAGATGGCGTCCATGTTCGCGGCTTCCGTCATCGCGGCACAGCCCTGCGAGAGGACAGCGCCTGCATCTTCCGTCAGACCCAAGAGTTCGCTCAGATCCGTGCCGCTGTCGCCGGCCGATGCGAAGCTGATCGTGGACGATGCGCCCGTCGTTTCGGACGTGAAGGTAAAAGTGTTCGTGACTGAGTCGTACGTCCCTGCCACGCCCGTGATGGCCGTCGCGATCTTTTCTGCGGCATCAGAGAGCGACGTAGCAGACGACAGATCGACGCTCGAGGCCGTCTTCTGCGTGCCGTCCACCGTGATCTTCAGAGCGCCGTCCGTCACTTTCTTCAACGCCGCCAGATCGACCGTCAGCGTCGCGCTGCGGATCCAAGCTGCCGCCACCTCATCTACGCGTCGAGCGATGATGAGCGAAGAAGGCGCATGTTGCTGATTCGTGAGGCCCGTGAAGTACTGCTGAGCAAAGGCCGTCTCATCGGCTTCAGGACCGAAGAAGTCGGCCACTGCAGAAGCAGAACCAAAAGCGATCGCAGGCTTGTCCGCAGGGATCCGAGCGGACTTCGTCAGGAGACAGCCATTCGTCTCGAGGTCGGTCGAGCCGCCCGTGATGGTTCGCGGGGGGAGCGATACAAGGTACTTTGCATTGATTGACATAGTTGTCCTCAAGGTTTGAAGTGGACATCGACGTTTTTCAGCCGCACGTCCACAGCGCTGAAGAAGTCCTGAGCGACTTCCACCCGCTTCCAGTAGCCCAGATGAAGCAAAAGCATCCATCTGCTCACGTACTGCCCGCTGTCGATCACAGCGCTCAAGTTCTGCACCGTGTCCGAGTAGAGGCAGTCGATGTCGTACTTAAGAAAGTGCGCTACGCCGACCGAGGATCTGGCAACCGTCTCGAGGGTCGCCGCTCTCTGCCGGGCGTCGAAAAGATTGGTTGAGTAGCAGTCGATCTGCACGTCGAGATCGACATACTCTCGAAGCTCCTGCGTGTCCGGCCCGTCGCGCTCGTATCTCTCGATCGTCGTGCCGCTTCGCGTCTGGCTGATCGGCGTCACGATGCAGATGTCGTTTCCGTCTGCAGGAAGCGTGATGCGATTGCCGAAGCCGGCAAGCACGTGCATGTCGTCGGCAAGCGCAGGCGTCGCGTATGTCGTGCAGAAGTCGATCAGCGCACTAAGGAGCTTCTGTGTCGTCAGATCCGTCGTCGGCATCTTCCACCTGCATAGAAATGGGCGTCTGCTGCATGACTGCAAGCACTGAGGCCCAGCCTTCATGCGTGAAGTCTTCGAGCACGTCCGTGATCAGCCACCAGCACTCAAGGTCGTCTTGGATCAGGTCGCCGGATCTGCCGAGCGGCCGCCACATCGCCCAGGGGCGAGCGGCCGGATCGTAGTCGGCATAGAGATAGACGCGCCTCGTCGATGTCGTGACGTTGACTTTCTCGAAGTGCTGAAGAACGTCCGCAGAGACGCTTTGAAACTGCGCCCTGATGTCTTTAGGTGCGGCATACACAGGGACCGTGTCGCCGCGCTCAGAGCGCACCTGCTTGCCTGTCGCGCGGTAGATCTTGCACAGCTTGTCCCTGGCTACCGTCGTCACAGCGCCGCGCACAATGTCATGCAAGTTCATTTCCGGATCTCCGTGTTGATGGACCTGATCAGCGCCGTCGTCTCGATCAGCGGTTTATCCGAGTGCTCGAGTCCCTGGCGCTTTTTTCTCGCCACGGTCGCGGGCGCGTTCGGCGTGAAGTTGCCGCTCTTGATCGTCGCGATGATGTCTGCGCGGACCACGTTTCGAATCTTCTCGAGCGCTTCTTCAGGCGTCACGCCTGCAGAGATGCCCTGCTTCAGCAGCGCTTTCCACTCCCCGCTGTGCTCTTTCACCGTATTGCGCATGAAGGGGCGGGCAGGAAGCTTCTCTGTCCCGTACTCGTTCACCATCGCGTAGTAAGCGACGCTGTCGCCCTTCTCGTTGGTAGCGCCTTTGAGCACGCCAGCGACGAGCGTTGCGGAACCTTTGAGCCGGATCTCGCCGAGCGTCTTGCCTTTCTTGATCAAGACCTTCATGTCAGCCGCCGAAGTAAAAGTGCTCGACCCCGAAGTAGATCGGGCCGGATCCGTAGCGACGAAGGATCTGCCACGCCTGCGCTCCGCAGGGCGTAGACATCCACCAGGCGGGATCGTTAGCATCAGCAAGCGACTGGAAGCCTGTAGAGACCGAACCTTCGGCGGCATTTCCGAGTGGCCCCGCTTGCGTCGGCCCCCACATCAGGCTCTGCGTCGCGATGTGGCAGGTGACGAGATCAAGCACGATCTGCCGCGTCAGGATGGGAGGCGTCTCGTCAGGCTCGTAAGGGATGAGACAGTCGTCCCCGTTGCCCACCAGCTCGCACGCCTGAGCGAAGCACGCCTCAAGCGCCTCATCCGTGAAGCGCTCCTCATCAGTGAAGCCCGGATGCAGTGCTCGGAACTTTTCGACATCGAAGACAACCGTCGCCATCTCTTAGCCCTCTTCCTGCTCGATCGGATCGTCGCCGGTCTTGGCGTCCGCGTTGTCGATCGCGTAGTTGATCGCCTTTGTTTCCTTGTCGCGCACCTGAATTCGGCCTGACTTGAACCAAGGCGCGTAGGTCTTGCCGTAGATTCGCATCACCTCATCCCAGAGGGCTTTGTCCACGGTCGTGACGCCGTAGCCGCCAGGCGGAAGAGCGCCGCCATCTGCATTCGCGAGATAGACGCCATTGCCGACGATCGTCACTGATCGGCCGCGCGGCAAGAGAAAGGTTTGATTGGATCGAGAGCGGAAAAGCACCGATACAGTCTCAGCCGTCTTCGACTGCTTGCTCACGCTCACCGTGGAGTCGCCGGTTCCGATCGTTCGCACCTTCGGAGCACTCGGTGCTCGCTTCGTCGTCGCCTTCTTAGTCGTCATGTCTGTGTCTCCTTAATAAAAAAAGGGGAGAGGCCGAAACCCCTCCCCTTAGCTCAGGCGTTGAGCGTCAATCTTCAGACTTCTGAATGCCCGTCATTCTGGCGATTGCGAACGGCCGGAAGAGCAAGCAGCCGGTCGTCGAAGAGCCCCACTTCTGGGACATGCTCGAATGTTCGAGCACGACGCGATAGGTCTTCAGCTTGTCGAGGAAGCCGAAGGCCGCGGTCTTCTTGCCAGCGACTTCAGGCGCGATGAGCATCGCCGTGCAGACGCCGTCCTCATCCTCCATCTGCGGGATCGAAAGGATCTCAAGATTCGGGAAGAAGCCCTTGAGCGTCTGAAGCACCGGAGCCACGCCGAGGTCGGTGACCTTGGCGAGGTAAGCAAAGATGCTCGGCGGAACGCAAAGCTTCAGCGGGGAGTTGAAGTCGATGTAGCCGGCAGACGCGCCTGCGATCTGGTTGAAGAGCGCAAGGATGTCGTTGTAGATCTGAACACCGGTCTTGTCTTCCCAAGCCGTCGAAGTGGACGAAGCACCCGTCGAGATGCTTGCGGGCGTGATGGCCGCAGGCAATGCCGGATCGTTGAGCAGGCCGTAGATCGTCTTGCCAGCAACCCCGTAGAAGTTGAAGAGGTTCTGATCGATCTGGATCGCGCGGGCTGCAGCTTCCTGCTTCATGCTGAGCAGGTTCAGCTTTTCGGCTGCCGTCAGCTCCTGCTCGAGGTCGCCGCACTGGATGAAGGTCTGGAACTTGTACGTGTCGCGCACGCACATATCGACGTTCACATCCGAAGTCGGACCACGGCCGAAGTCCGTGTACGCCGTCGTGCGGCCGACGTACTCAGCCACCGGGAAGAGCGTCTGGGTGTCCTTCCAGTCGCCGCGCTTTTCTTCGCCGAAGATCTGCGTCGAAAGCATCGGAGCCTGCAGAATCTCGACGACTTCAGGCGAGTAGAAGGTCGAGAAGAGTGCCGGGACGTTCACATTTGCCGTCGTCTGAAGCGCCGCGTCCATTGCGATCTTGGCCGTGTCGCCCTGCGTCGGCAGAAGCTTGCCGCCGCCCAGATCGAAGCCGAGGCGACGGAGTTTTTCGAGTTCGTTCATGCTGTTTCCTCCTTAAGCGCCAGCGCCTTCGACCGTGACAGCTGCGTTCTGGTTGCTGATAAGCACCAGGGAATTGGCCGTCGTGCCGAGGACCTCGACCACGCGGAAGTTCGTGATCGTCTTGCCGCTCTGATTCGTGTTCGCCGTAGCGGTCGAGATCGAGCCGTCCGTCTGAGAGGCAAAGACGTAATCGCCCACCTTCGCGGAAGCGTTCGTCGCCGTGACGTAGAACTTGCCGTTCGTGGCGATCTGAAGGGGAGAACCCTTCGCGACCTTGAGCGAGCCGGTGTAGACCGCGCCGACGTACTGGCGAGTGAAGACCACAAGGCCGGCGACCATACCCGTTCCGGACGGAGCGACCTTCGTGGCGTCAGTGCCGTCGAAGAAGACGAAGTTGCCGACCGTCACCTCGGCGGTCGCCTGGCGCGTAAGCGCCGTGTAGTGGGTCTCGATGACAGAGGCCGGCATGCCCGGAAGGGCAGTCGCCATCGTCTGATAGACCTGAGACTGAAGTGCCATGTCTTGGACTCCTTAGAGATACTTGTCGAGGAAGCTCTTCTTGGGCGCGGCCGCCGAGTCCTGAGCGCCTACAGGCGAGGCGTTCTTGACTGAGCGAAGAGCGATAAAGACCGCACGGGCTTCGTACGGCTTGACGCGCTCGCGATAGCCCATCTGCTTGAGAGCGCTCATGTAGATCGCATCGGCCGAGTCGTAGGCGAGCGGCTGCACTTCGCCGATCACCGGCTTCACGTCAGCGGCAGCCTGGAACTGCGCGGAGATGTGGCGCTTGACCATCTTGGCGATGGCGGCATCCTGAGCGCCCTCAGCGGGCGCGGGTTCGTCTTCGTCGCAGGCCTTGGCTTCTTCATCCTCCGCTGCGGCCGGAGCCGGTTCTTCATCCTTGGCCGGTGCCGGATCCTCGTCTTCTGCCGGTTTGGCTTCAGGCGCGGGATCTTCGTCGTCCGCTTCAGGCACGGCCGGCTGTGCGGCTTGGAACTTTTCATGTGCGGCAGCAAAGGCCGAAACAAGCGCCTCGACCTGCTCGGGCGTTAGGTTCGTGCCTGCCCCCTCGATCACCTTGCGGGCGAAGTCCGTGAAGTCGTCGCACGCGCCGCCCTGCTTTTCAGTGTTTTCCATCTTCATTCCCTCTGGAAGTGCGTCCTCCACGTAGCAGTCGTCGGCGCGACCTTCGTGGACTAGCGCGACGTGATTGCAGGCTATGTCCCGCATCACAAAGTCATAGGCGACCCCGTCCGGCGTCTCGCCAGGCGTGAAGTCAGGCCTATACCGATAGCCGCAAGACAGGTCCTTAAGGTCCCCGTTCTCGATGGCCTCGATTGCTTTCTTGTCCCAGACGCTTAGTGCGTTGGTGACAAAGGGCGGCTCCCACTTGGCCGACGTGCCGACGGTACCGATGCGCAACTCGGTGTTCGGTCGGTCGGCGCTGTCGAACTGATGACGAATCAGCAAGGGCTTGCCATTGAAGGTCTCAAGCGCTTTCTGAAGCTCGTCGGGGTTTCGCCACCCGTAATAAATGCGATCGGGATCAAGCCCCAAATCGCCGAAGTTAGGAATCTCCTTGCCGTAGTAGGGAGCAACCTGATCACGTGTCAGCCTGCTCGTCCTTACGTTTAGGAAGCCGTTTTTGTCTCGATCTCGGACGCTCTCGCGGACTACCGCTTCGTCCAGTGCCAGCGTTACTTTTTCCATATGTCTTTCGGGAAGAGAGGTCGATAGGTGCACTGGCACCCCGGAAGCTCGCCCGGCATGACCTTTCTATCCACGTCCTTGTCGTAGAGGCCTTCAGCAAGATCGAACTCCTCGCCGTCCATCTTCTTGTGCGTCTCTCGGCTGGTGTACTTGCCGCCGATGTGCATCCACACGCCGCGCGTGATGCCGGCCTGCGTGTCCTGTGCCCGTGCGAGCGATTCGGTCGCCTTGTTGTTCTGGTCCCGCGCGATGAAGTCAGCTCGACGCTTCGTGAGGTTGTATCTCTGCTGAAGCTCTTGAGAGAGGCCCTTGATGTCGCGGCCGTCAGTGACCGATCGCATGACAAGTCCCTCCACGTCAGAGAGGTACTTGTCCGCGATGCTCTTGATGAGCGAGGCGTTCTGCGCGACGATGGCCTCGAAAACGTCCTGAGAAACGCGCCCCTTGTCGAAGTTGACTGCAAAGGCGGAAGGGATCTTCGAGTCTTTGACCGCGCTCCTCTTCTGCCTGGTGACGCTCGACTTGACGGTCTTCGCGAACCACGTGCTGATCTGATCCGAGTCCTCGTCGAAGCGCTTTTCCCAGCGCTTTCGCACGCCAGCCATAACGTCGGATAGCTTCTTGGCCGGAAGCTTGGCGTCCTGCGCGATGAGCGGCTCGTCCTTGCGGTAGACGCTCATCACGGCGTCGGCCATGTCCTTGCTCATCGCGTCGATGAGAGCGCGAAGCTTCTTCGCATAGGCCGAGCGGACGCCGGCATTCGGCCGGACAGCTCTCAGCGCGATGCTAGAAGATCTTTCCTGCTTCGTCGGCATCGTCAAGCTCCTGTGGTGCGGTCGGATCCGTCATCTGGCCGAAAGGCGACTCCGGCATCCCAGGCGCTTCGCCTTCAAGCGACTCGTAGCCGGAAGCCTCGTCCACCTTCAGCGCGTCGCGCACCTCTTCCTCCGATACGACGCCACGGTCGAGATAGACGGCCGCAGTGTCGGCCTTCATCTTCTGCACCTCTGCGACAGAGCGATCGTCGTCCTCGTCGAGCGGGTTGAAGTCGAAGGTCAGATCCGGATCGACGTTGCCGAAGAGATGAAGCTGAAGAAGCCGCAGGATCTCTTCGAGCGGCCGGCGCAGGATCTTCTCCTGGCGAGTCGCGATAAGGTCGGCCTGTAGCTTCACGTCGCTCTCGCCGGACGAGAAGCCGTTAGGCGTATAGCCCAGCGTCTTGACGACGCCGCTCTGGTTGACTGAGACGACGAACTCCAAGGACTGGCGCAGGATGTCCGTGATGCCTGTGATCGGCGTATTGACCTGCACGAAGTCTTCGGTGTCCTTGTCTAGCAGAGCCACGCCGGAGTTGTCGCGGTACTTCGTGAAAAGCTTCACGCGGTCGCTCAGCACGCTCAGGCTCTTTCCGTTGTAGAGCTGCTGCTTCAGATCGCCCTTGATGAAGGACGCGGAGAACTTGTGAAGAAGCCTGTTGACTTCCTCTCTGTTGTCGCGGAAGTGCGTGACGTAGTCCGACAGCAGCTGTGCCTGCGGAATGCCAAGAAAGTTGTATGACGGCTTGAGCAGATCCGGCACTTCGTTCTCGACGAAGCGGATCAATCTCGAGCGATGCACCTGAGAGAACATGACCGTGAAGACCGGCGGCCTGTAAAAATCGGCTGCCATCGGATCGACGGCATTGAAGCTCGTAGGCGTCGTGAAGATCGGATCGATCACGCGGAAATGCAGATCCGTATTCGGATTGATCTCCGCGCTGTGCTCGCTTTTGTTCAGCGGATCAGCGAGGTGATCCTTGCTTCGGCCGGTGTCGATGAAGAGATACGCGCCGCCCATGAAGCCCATGAGCGTGAGCGCTTCTGAGAGTCGATCTCTTACGCGCAGATCAGCGATCGCCTTCTCGAGCTTGGCCTTGCGCTCGTCGTCCTTGCACTTGATGTCGATCCAAGCGCGGAGCATCTCGTCGGTGCGCGTCTGAACGCAGAGTCGGATCAGCGCATCCTGGGAGAGCTGCTGAAGCACGCCGTAGCCGACAAAAGTCGTGAACGAGCTGAGCAAGTTCTTCTCGAAGCTAGGCGTGATCGCGCCTGAGAAGGCCGCGTCCATAGCGCCGTCTAGCTTCTGATAGTGTGCCTCATCGCCCGCCATCGAACGAGCAGGATGAAGCGCTACGCGCCAGTCGAGATCGGCAAGCGGCTCGACCACCGCCGTGTCGTCGCTATTCTTAAGCGAATAGCCACGGCGATTGCGCTTCTTCGTCGAGGTTGATGTGGTAGCCATTAGTGCGTGCCTTGATGTAATCGACCAGCGCGTAGCGAAGGCCGTCCACGCAGTGGTTGAACTTGTCAACAACGACCGGCAAGACTTCCTGCGTCAGCCGATCGACCTTGTATGAGTAGAGGCGGAACTCATCCGCCGTATGTCTGCATCTGGGATGGATCACAACCTTCTCAAAAGACTTGATAAAGGCGATGCCGTCCTCGATGCTTCCCTGCCACTTGTCTGCGGCCGAGATCCGAAAGCCAGCTCGTGATAGGTAACTGATTGTCTCCGGACGTGCCGCGTCCGCCTTGATCGGCCACTCTTCCGCGCCCGGCACTGAGCGATAGAGCTGCGGAAGCTCGTCGATCTCAACGCCGACACCATAGGCCTCGTGATCGATGTAGAGGCGGTCCTCATAGATGAAGCATCGAACCAGCGTCGAAGGATCTCGGGCAAAGCCGAAGTCTGCGCCGAAGAAAAGGCGATCCGCTTTCTGCCAGAGATCGTCCGGAAAATCCTCGACGACGTATCGGCCCTTGAAGATCTGCGCGTCGCTGATCGTGCGCGGATAGCCCTCCCAGATGTGCAGATACTTTTCGAAGTCATGCGACCTATCCCACTCCATTTCTTTTCTGAGTTCGAGCGGGAAGTATGGATTTTCGTCGAAATTGACCTTTCGAACATAGGCGTCGGGCGGTGGGTTTTCAATGAAGCGCTTCGTCGTCGGATCATCTGACGTCAGCGGGTTAAAAGTCACCCAGATTTCGGAGCCTGCCTTGCGGATTGTCGGTATCAGCGTCTCCCAAGAGATCTCTGACACGGTGGCCGCTTCCTCGACCCAACAAATGTCGATGCCCTCGGTAGACTTCACAGACTGTTCATTTCGCAATAGGCCCTTGAAAATGAAGCGTGAGCCAGTGGCCGGGCATCGGATCTCCTGATCCGTAAAGACAAACTGAGACTCAAGCCCCAGCCGCTGAACCATGTCTTTCAGAAGCTGATAGCTCGAGTCCCTGATGCTGTTCTGTATCTCACGACAGCAGAGCACGCGTACCGTAGCGCGTGACGCGATGAGGATCAGCGCCCGCGCGACAGAGAAAGACTTCCCCGAACCTCGCCCGCCATAGAAGACCTTGTATCTGTGCGGCCGGAAAAGTTCGATGAAAGGGTTCGTCATTCGCTGTCTTTGAGATCCTTAAGCACTGAGTCGTAGAAGTCCTTGAGTCCCTTACCGACCTGCTGGGCCTCCACTGCGACGGTCTTGCGGTCGCCGAAGCGACTGTCGTCACGGAAGGCTGCTTCCCTGGCAAGTTCCTGCATCACTGCTCGAGTGGCCTCGACCACGCCTTTCGGTATTGAGGTTCCGGAGTTAGCGGCGTTTCTCGCCTGCTCCGTCAGCCATTCCATCTCTTCGATGCGTCGGTCGTTGTAGACATCGGCGGACTCCTTACGCGCGCGCGCGGACCGTTCCAAAAAGTCCGGATGTGTGTCCTTCCAGTTCTGTATGGTTGAACTTCCGGGCATCCCCTCCATCTGCGCGATCTTGCGCTCGGAGTATCCCTGCTCGATCAGGTCGATGATCTTGTCCGCAATCTCTTGCGTATAGGTGCTAGGCCTACCGTTTCGACCTTTCTTGTCTGTTACTTTCGGCATAGCGTCTCGTAAAAGTTCGGCGCTCACTTTCGAGCGCTGCGGAGTTCAACCATGCAAGGAATCAAGTTCACCTGCACATTCAAGCGGAAGAAAAGCAAAAAGAAAAAGAAGAAAGACAGAAGTCAATCTCGTGCACCAGCCAAGCAGCCCTCGAAACCGGTCGTCGATTGGATACCGCCTGAGTCCTATATGAACCAATATCCGGAAAGGGTTTTCGGCATCTATCAAATTGCGCTGAAGATGCTCGACCTCTGCACCGGCATACCCGACGAGCGGAAGGATGAGATCGCGAAAGCTGTCTCTTTGGCGTCCTTTTTTGACAAACCTGAGAAGTCTGCAGCCTTCCTTCATGCGTTTTCTTTGCTTGACGGTCTTGACTGGAAATGGCTCGAATGGGAGAAGTGGCGAGATATTTGCGTCGCGCACAACCTTTTCCCGTCCGGAATGGAAAGGCTATGCAGCCCCTTTCCGGATAAGCCTGACATTGAGTCTTCCCGTCGTCGTTATCGTCCGGAAAGAATCTTCTCCTTGATTTCGCTTCAAACTGCCAAGGAGCGCTTGTGGGATTTTCCGCCGGAGGTTCAGGATTTTGATCGCGACCAGATGATCAAGCTTCTCAAGAAGAATCGATCCGCCTGGCACGCTGTCATCGATCCGCACATTCAAGAACTCTGGGATCGACGGCCGCACTATGAAGGCCCTACGCCTATGAGCATCTTTGCGCTCTTCTGCTATACAGCACACGAGCGATACGACTCAAAGTGCAACGACGACCTTGTCGCGGAAAGTTGTCCGAGAAAGAAAATGGTACCGACATCCAATGTCGATAAAGCACTTCTGCCTCTGGCGCTGTCTGATCCTGATCCTCTGTGGAAGGAGCCTTATGGTGCAGTAATCCCCGGCATGATCTTCTTCCACGCAAACAAAGACTTTCTTTACTGATAAGAAAAAAGCCCAGGGCTTTCACCTTGGGCTTCTTCTTGCTCTAGCGACTTGGCGATGGGTTTCCCCGTTGCAGTGGATACACTGCCGCCAAGTTCACTCGAGGCTGATACACAGCTTGGAAATTTTCAACGGAAAACCTTACTCGATTTGGGCGCGTTTGTCAAGTCTGTCCAAAATCTTCTGGATCGACTTCTTTGCTGATGCGATCAGTGCCTCGAAGTGCCTGCCCTGCACGCGGATCTTGTACGCACGGAACATGCGGACGCGGTAGTAGCCGGAATTGTGATTTGGATCCGTGTAGAGGATCGCCAGCACGGCCTTCTCTGCGCGTAGCTGTTCATGATGCGCCTGCATCTGGCACCAGGCGTGATTCACGACCTGAGCGTCCTTCACGTCGATAGGCGGCCGATACTCATGCTCTTCATCTCCGCCTTCGGTCGTGAGATCGATGGCCGTGCACGTCGTAGATCCGGGCGTGATGTACGTCCGGATCCACCGGCCCCAGTTGGTAAGCCTTTCTTCGAGCTGATCTGCTTCAGTCATAAGTCCTCGCGTGCGAAGTTGATCCAGTCTTGGAGCGGCATGACGGCGAGCCACTTCTTGCCGTCCGCTCTGCAGATGACGACAGGCCGCTGCTCTGTTCCTCCGCAGGAAGCTGCTGCCTGCTCCATCCAGTCGTAGATATTTCCGATGCGTGCTCTGCGCTTCACTTCGATGTTGTGTCGGCCGACGCGGATGTCGCATCCGCCTTCGCGCGTCTGAGCGAGGCTGCGCCGAACCTCCTTCCCCAGCTCGTCGCTGAGGATCCGGCACAGCTCTCGCTCTCCGGACGCGCCTTTAGTTCGCTGACTTTTGCTCACGCAGCCTCCTCTGCTTTTCTGCAAGTGCCGCCCGTGCTTTCGGCAGGCTTTCGCGGCCGTTCTTTGCGGCTGCCCTGATGATGTTCTCCCGGCACTGGGCGCGATACTCCGCCAGCTTCTTTCTGCTGACATACGGCGACTTCTTGTCACCGCCCGGACGATGAAGCTCGCCGTCGGCGTCGAGCAAATCGCAGACAAGGAGCGCAAGCTTCTTCTGCGACTTCTCCGACATGCCGAAAGACGTGTCGCCCGTCTCGAGGATGTAGGCGTAGATGAGCGCCCTCATGTCCGCTTCTGATGCCCCCAAGTCCCGACAGGCTTGGATGAAGTTGCGCTTGGCGTAGCCCACCCTCGATGCCTTCGATAAGTACGTGTTGAGCGATGTCTTGCTCTTGTAGCCCATCGCGATCGACAGTTCAGGGAAAGAGAGGCCGAGGTGCTTGAGCACCATCTTGGCGACGATGTAGAAAGAGCTGCCGTAGTCGTAGACCGCCCGATACTCCTCGTCTGAAGAGGCAATCGCCATCGCGCCGTCTTTTCGAATGATTGTTCTCATTTCTTCTGCTCGTAGTACTCAAGCGCCTTGATGCGCTGATCAACTGTCTTCTTGTCTGCGGCCTCGAAAAAGTCGCAGTGGTGTGGCATGACGATGTCCTGAAGGACCGCCCACTTGCCGCCTATGTGCCAGCGGTCGTCGTCGCAGTAGCCCTTCTTGATCCGGAAGAGCCACGCACGTCTGTCCCGCGACTGGCCTGCGAACTTCCGGCACTCGATGCAAGCGTGCTTCTCGGATTCCGGCTCTGGCGGCGGCATGAGGTCGCTGAATAGGCTGCCTTCTTTCATTCGGCCTCCGGATTTGATGCGCACCACTTCGGCTGCCCCAGCCAGCGCCTGCACAGCTCTCGGTACGTCTTGAAAGCCTTCAAGTTCTCGAAGGCCTCACGCTCTCCCAGGAGTTCGATCAGTGTTTCGATGCAGACCGAGAGATCGGCCAGCTCTTCGACGAAGTGTTGCCTGTCTTCATCCGACTGCGTCTCCTCGTAGTCCATGCGTGCGGCCAGCGCTTCTTCCCACTCCTCGGCCAGCTTGTCGATGCGGGCAGAGAGGCCGTCTGCGCGGGCGATCTGCTTGTATGCGGACAAAAGTTTCATTTCCCACTCCAGTAACCGATGTCACTCCGGTAGTCGTCTATTTCGACTGTCTTCAATTGCTCTCTCAGCTCTCTGCGCTTTTCTCGCAAGCGGCACAGATTGACCAGAGCCTCGATATAGACGGCAGCCGATGAGGTAGTCGGGCGACGTTCAATCCGTCTTTTGATTTCCATTAGCTCGTTTTCGATCTGGGCAAGACGTTCGAGCAGATACTCTCGTCGCATTTGCTTGAATGACTCCATCTCTGCCTCCTAAAAAGGAACTTCCTCGTCGGTCATCGGTCGCGGGCCTTCGACTCGAATTGCCATCTCGGTCTCATACGGTTCGCCGTTCTGGTACCGGATGAACTGGGTGTTGAACCATGTGATCCAGTCCTCGACCGGCTTTGGGAAAGGGCTCTCTTCGAGGCCGGAAACCACCTCAAGCGTCCGTCTGCACCAGCAATCGAAAGGAAGGTCGTCTCGCTTCGGCACCTTCCACTTACCGATCCAACTGGGCGCTCTGCCTGCAACGCCGTACGTGTAGATGTGCGGCATGATCACCTCGCGCGACATAGGCAGCCCCTTTCGCTCGAAGTAGTCGAGCCGCACACGCTCGAGCGGACTCAAGATGTGCCATGCGTACTCATGAAGGAAGATGGAGGTCCACACCCCTCGCAGTTGCAGGACCATGTCAGGCAGCTTCACCTTGTTCCTGCGAACTGCTTCCAAGTAGCGCTGCTGAGGCGTGTACTTGCCGCTGTACCAGAGCTCGAGTCGGTCGTCGATCGTCAGCATTTCCCACCCCTGAAGATGTCCTGTGCGTTCCTGCGCCTCAGCGAATTCGCCTCTCGGCGGTCCTCCCAGGTGCAGACGATCGGATAAAGAGATCCGGAGAAGCGCGACGAGAGTCGCTCGCCAGCGTCTTCGCGGGATCGGAGAGGATCCATGTTTGACGTGACGACCGTCGGTAGTCCGGCCTCTATACGCATGTCGATAACCTGCTGAAGCCGGCTCCGTCTGGCGACGGACCAAGAATCTGCGCCCACATCGTCGATGACGAGGCAGGAGACGCCAGCGATCAGCTCGCGAAGCTTCGTGCGCGAGATCGATAGGTCGGAGCTGAAGTCCGGCGTGTAGAGGTCGAAAAGCTCGATAGCAGGGATGAAGAAGCCAGGCATTCTTGCCGCCCGCAGTTCCGCGAGGATGCCTTTAGCGAGGTGCGTCTTGCCCGTTCCGCACTTGCCGACGAGGAGGATTCCCGCAGCCGAGTCCTTCTTGGTAATGACGCGGTCGAGAAGCATCGTCGCGAAGTCTCGGCAGATCTCCACCGCCTTCTTCTGCTCCGGACGTGTACACTCGTAGCTGTCGAGCGTCACGCTCTTGCCGCTTGGCTGAGTGATCCACGGAAGCGCTTCTGCGAGGACCTTGAATCGACGCTCGAAAAGGTCCCTCACGTCTTCGCGCTTTCTGGCGGCTTCTTCAGCCGCTTTCTTCTTCAGATGGGCCGCCTGCTCAGCAGATTGCTTGGCTCGCGTCTCTTCCGCAGCGCGCCCGTCTACCTCCGCCCAGTTTTTCTGCTGAGCATGAAGCTGTTCGATCTTTTTCTTCAGCGAATCGCTTATCACGCCTTTCATCAGTACTCTCCCGTCAGCCAGGCGTCGTAGTTCACTTCCTGGCGCTTGGATTTGGTCTTAAGAACCGGCTTTCGCTTCCAGTCCGGTGCGTCTCTGTACGAGCGGACGTTCGTCTGCCACGTCTTGCACCAGTCAAGCTTCACGGCATTGCTTCCTGCCTTCGATGTCCAGTAGTCGCGGAAGTCTGCCCAGACTCGATCCGGATCCAAGTCCGGATCCTCCTGCTCGCAGTACCTGCGCCACTCTTCCGGCAGTGCCTCGATCGAAAGCCGCTCCCCGCGCTTGCGTGCTGCCTTTGAGGGTGAAGCTGCTTCCGTTCTTTCCGCCTCTTCCCCCTGCAAAGGGGGTAAGGGGGTATGTATTGGTTCTTGGTTCTTGGTTATTGGTTCTTGGTTAAGGTTTTTTTGGGTTTCGTTTAAAAACCCACCTGAAACCATCTGGGTTTCTGTTGGGTTTTGGATTTTGCGAGGACGCCCACCCTTCCGGCCGTTTACGCGATTCCGTTCTGCTTTCGCCTGATAGTCTGCGATCACGTCGGCCATCGGTGCATAAATCCACCCTTCCTCGGTTTCCTCAAACAGCGCTTTCAGCAAACCGTTGGCTTTTTCAAATCGCTCACCTTGAAAAGCCAAAGAAACCCAGTCGGTTTTTATGGGTTTCTCTGTGCTCATGTACCTGTCGAGCAAGCGCACAAAAAGACCGACGCTCGCATCGTCCAGGTACTGGGTAGCGACAGCAAAATCGCCGATGTTGTGCGGGTAAAAGTTCATAACCCTCTCCTCGGCTCAGAAGTCAAGAATCTCCGACTTCTTCATCACCGGGAGCGTGCGGTACCGCTCCCGCAAGAAAAGAACCCAAGGACGAGGAATGCCGCCACCGCGCCAGTCAGAGACTGACGCAGGTCTGATGCCGCAAAGCTTGGCGACTGCATTCGTCCCTCCCAAGTTATCGATCACCGCATTTGAAGCCTCGGACGATAGGCGTTTCGGCGGCATTTCCGGTTTTTTACGATCCATGAGCATTACCTAACTTGAAGCGTAATTTTTATTTACGCCCCATTATATGGCATACCTAACTCAACTGTGCAAGCAATGCCCATAGAATTGTTAGAACTTCCTAACTAAGAGGCTCGCTATGACAACACTCGCCGAAAGAATGACAGCCGCGCTGGAATCCGCTCAAGAAGTCGCGCCGTACAAGTCCAAAGCTGGCCTTGCTAAGGCCGCCAATGTTCGACCGGCCTCAGTGACCGATTGGTTCAAAGGAAGGACTAAGACCCTTACATACGAAAACGCCGTCAAGGCAGCAGCCTATTTGGATGTGAACGCTGAATGGCTGATAAATGGCACTGGCGACATGCACTCACCCTCGGTCGAAGCATTCGACAGCGACGACGAACTGGATGAGGATGAATTTGTAGAAATCCCCGAGTACGAAGCAAAGTGCGCGGCCGGTGATCGTTGCGCGGTCTACTTCGAAGAGCTGAAGGATTCAATCAAGGCGCGGTATCGCAGAAGCTGGTTCCAAGCTCGCCAGATCAACCCTCAGAACTGCCGCAGATTCAAAGTTCACGGTACTTCGATGGAACCCTTCATCTGGGACGGCGACACAATCTTGGTCGATTGCACGCCCCAGGCAATCATGGGCGGGAAGACTTATGCCTTCATGCTTCGCGGAGATATGCGCGTCAAGATGCTCTACCCACTCATGAAAGGGCAGCTTCTGGTTAAGTCCCTCAATCCAGATGTGCCGGATGAAACTTTAGGAGAAGAAGATCTGGACACATTTCAACTGATTGGCCGCGTCCGCGATCGATCTGGCGACGCGAAGCTATAAACCCACCTTTTACGACTCGCCATACAACCCCGCCTTCGTGCGGGGTTTTCTTTTGCCTTAAATCAAATCCGCATTAGATTCACCTTACTTTGGTCTTTACGGTCTAGTTAGTTCTGCCTTACTATTCTTCTTACGGTACGGCGCAACGATCAGTTGCGGTACTCCTTACCGTTAATCACCTAAACGCCTCGGCTCATGGTGAACGAAGAGGTGAGAGACCTCGGACCGGAACGATCTGCGCACGGCAGCGCAGGGACTGCGAGTGAGGAGGCGCGACCCAGGCCTCAACCCTGCCACGAGGCTCACTGTGCCCCAGGCTGCGTAACGACCGCAGACGGCGGCAGGGAGAAGGCCAATTGAAGCGCATCGACGAGAACACAGAACCAGAAAGCTCGGTGCGCTTCCGTGGGTTTTCTCAACTTTCCTTTCAGGAGAGTGGCATGAAAAAGATTCTTTACGCCATCTGGTGGATGGCCTGGACGGTCGGCGGAACGCTCGCCGCCATCGGCCTCTACGAGATCACTAAGCCGCTTTTCGCGGCACTTGGGGCATGACATGAAAAAGCATGACGACTGCATGAACGCCCGCGAGCTTCTTGCGGACATGACCGCTTTTCTTCTTGAGCCGCGCGACTGCTTCCTCAACTGGGAGCAGGTAGCCAAGCGGATCGAGGACGGCATCACTTACGGACATCTCACGCCGTGGCACTTAGCGGCCATCGGCATGGCGTACAGCTCCGACACCGGAGTCGCCCCCGACAGAGACGCAGCCCCCTGCCATGCAGTGGTGAGCTACTGCAACAGCATCGTGAAGCAGACGGAGGACTTCGAATGATCGACGACTACGACATCGACTGGGCCTATCAGGTGCTCCTCGAGCACTACAGCTACGAAGAGATCTACTTCGTGGACAAGTGGGAGGTGCGGATGGAGCTGATCCGCCGACGCCTTCTTCAGTATCCGGGCGAACCGAACCTTCTCGCTCTCACCGACCGAGAGCTGGACGACTTCACGGCAGCGCTCAATCGCGGTCTCAAAGAGATTGAAGCGGAGGAGGCTGCATGAGCGCCGCCAACCCAAAGCGCAGACGACGCGGCCATCACTACACCCAGCGTCGGCTGGGGTCAGGCCGCTTGAGTTCACCGGCCGCACCGTCTGCACCCATCCCCTTCATCAAGAGACTGATGGCAGTGCTTGCGCTGCCCTTCAGAGCCTTTAGATGAAGCCCATCAACCCTTGCTTGGAAATTTTCACCATGTTCTACGAGCCTTACAACGACATCCCCTGGTATCTCGACGGCGACGCTGCCGGACAAGACGCAGCCGCAATCGCCAAATCACGCGGAGGCCAGCCGCATCACGTCACGGTCGAAGAGCTGCAGCGCTTCCTCGGCGTGAAGCCTTCGCCCCTCGACGAGACCGAGTGGGAGGTCTACTGCGACGGCGTGAATGCCGCCGCCGACGAGCTGATCCGCCGCAACTGGGACGCGGCCGAGATGGATGACTGCATCCGCGACTTCTATGCGACCTACGGCAAGGCATCGCCCTTCTACGAGCCGCTTATCGACAACGTCCCGTTCTAACCGTCTTCTGCCCGCTTCGGCGGGCGCATCCAAAAGCCGCTCGCTCGACTTCTACTGCAACGCGAATCCCCTGGGCGGGCGGCTTCCGAATGCTCACCCCTTTCATACGGAGACACACATGGCACTGACCTTCAAGAAGGCGAAGCGCTCTCTTGCTCGACTTCGCCTGGCACTTCAGGGCACGAGCGGATCCGGCAAGACCTACAGCGCACTTCTGCTCGCCAAAGGCCTCGGCGGAAAGATCGCAGTGATCGACACGGAGCGCTCTTCTGCTTCGCTCTACGCAGACCTTCCGGAAATGCCGGATTTCGACACGCTCGACCTCGAGCCTCCCTATTCCCCTGAGCGCTACGTCGAAGCCATCAAGGCTGCCGAAGAGGCAGGCTACGACGTGCTCATCATCGACTCGATCACGCACGAATGGAGCGGCCAGGGCGGATGCCTTGAGCTGAACGACCAGATCGCCCGAACCCGCTTTCGCGGCAATACTTGGTCGGCTTGGTCTGAGACCACTCCCCGGCACCGTCGCTTCGTCGATGCGATGCTCGCCAGCCGTTGCCACATCATCGCGACGATGCGCACCAAGGCAGCCATCGTCCAGGAAGAAGGCGATCGCGGCCGCAAGACCATGAAGAAGGTTAGCGACAAGGCAGAGCAGCGCGACGGGATGGACTTTGAGTTCACCATCGTCTTCGACCTTGACGCCATCGACCATCTGGCGACGGCCTCCAAGGACCGCTCGTCGCTCTTCAAGGATCCCGTCCAGCTGTCGGAAGAAGTCGGCAAGAAGATCGCCGCCTGGCTGAGCACGGCACAGCCGGAACCGAAGCCGGAGCCACAGCCGGACGCGACTGCGAAGTACGAGGAACTGGCAGAAAAGCTCTACGCCGCAGACAACCGCGCACAGCTGTCGGAAGCAGCCTCTGCGATTGCCGCAGCGGGCGTCACTGGCGAAGAGCGAGATCGACTTCTCGCCATCTACAGGCAGAAGAAGCAGGAATTTACCGAACTGGAGGCCATCGCCTCCGAAGGAAACTAAATGGCTTATCTGAACTTAGCCCAGATCATCGGGAATCTGGGCCGCGACCCCGACTACTTTGAGCCGGAAGGCAAGCAGCCTTTCGCCAACCTCTCGGTGGCGACCACCCGCCGCTATCGCGGACAGGACGGCCAGACTCGGGAAGAGACCGAGTGGCATCGAATCGTCGTCTACGGCACTACTGCAACCAACTGTCAGCGCTACCTGCGCCAAGGTTCGCCCGTCTACGTGTCCGGCCGACTTCGCACGCGCAAGTACACCGACAAGTCAGGCGTCGAGCGCTACACCACCGAGATCATCGCGCAAGACGTGCAGTTCCTCTCGAGCGGCCAGCGTGACGCTGCCCCCGCTCGTCAGGCCCAGCCTGCACAGCCGGCACAGCGTCGAGCTGCCCCAGCAGATGACTTCAGCTCCGACGTGCCTTTTTGATAGGCACACCAGGCAAGTCCTCGACTTCTACCGAACCTGAACGGAGGCCGCCCGCGAGGCGGCATTTTTATGGATCTGTATCTGCAAGCAATCCCGCTCGCCATGCGAGACGCACTGGCGGGCATCAAGGTCGATCCGGAGACCGGAGAGATCACCGAAGGCCTCGACGCTTTTGAAGCGATTGAAGCCAGCGCGACCGAGAAGATCGAATCGACGGCCCTCTACGTCAAGGAGCTGGCCGCCGACATCGATGCCATGAAGGCTGCCATCGACGAGCTGACCAAGCGCCGCAGCGCGGCCGCCAAGAAGGCCGACAAGCTGAAGTCGCTCCTGCTTGACGCTGTCCGCGCGACCGGCAAAGTAAAGACCGCGTACGTCACTGTCAGCATCACGCATCGTCCGGTCGTCGAGCTGGCTGAAGACGCGCTCGACCGTCTGCCGGATGTCTTCAAGAAGGTGACTGTCGAGCCGCGCAAGAAAGACATCATGGCCGCGCTTAAGGCCGGCGAAGTGATCGACGGCGCGACGCTCGGCCAGAGCGAGAGCGTGATGATTCGCATCTAGGAGCACACATGATAGAGAAGCAGAGAGTTGCGATAAATCGGCTAGTGAAAGAAGGAGTGGTCGAAATAATAGAAAAATACCCGAATGGGGATATAGACACAGATCGGCTTTTCTTTTTCTTTCTCGAGGTAGTGAACGCTTTCGCTGAGCTTATGACTCACGGCGACAATCTGGACTACGTCATAAAAAAGGTTAATGACAAAGACTGCACGATCTACGACCATGCTTTATCAGCAATGGTCGGCTATTGCACCGCGCGAGAGAAGGATCAGGATGCTGTCTTTGAAAAGATCGACCACTGCTATATGTCGGTGCCGCCAGAGTACCTGATCTGCTAACCCCTTTAGGCCGCCGACCGTGATCTTCGTAACGGGACAAGACGGCCGCCTGTGCTACATGGGCGGCCCCACAGATGACGGCGGCTTCTGCTTCTGGGCAGGCCGCACACCGATAAAAATCGGAGGACTGATGAAATATCGACTCAAAGACAAAAAGCTCGCGGAGCACTTCCGCGCGATCTATCCCGACTTTGAAGAAAAGCTAGACGAGGCTTGCAAGGATCAAATCGAGGATAAGTATGACTGCATCCTGATGAAGATCTGCCGCCCCACCCAAGAGCGACACGACGGGCTCTTTTTCCTCAAAGAGGAAGTCGAGTCGGTACCGGCGTATGACCCCAGCGACTGGAATGCCTATCCGCTCGTCACGCCGCCCGAAGACTTTTGGATGCGAATCGAGACCTATGACGGTCGCGGGCTACGGTCTTTCTACAAGGCTGGCCGCTGGCTCTCAGACACACATGAGCTGCTCACGTCCGCCGCCAAGCGATTCCGACCCTGGGAGGATTGATGGTGACCGGCTATACCTCACAGCCTTCGCTCTTCACAAAAGAGCCGAAGGGATCGCAGTCTCGGCCTGTAGATCTGCCGACGTTTGTCATGCGCTACCTATGGAAATGCCTGCAGGAAGGCGTCACGGAAGTCATCGTCGAAGATACACAGATCGAGTTCGGCGCTACCGCCCAGCAAGTCTCGAAGGCCGTCCGCCGTTTCAATGAAACCGGACATAAGCGCTTCTGGCCCGGATTCCACTTTTCTGCCCGAGTTCTCGATGTCTACCGGATAGCCATCAGGGCCGAACAGGAGAACGTCCTCAAATGACAAAAACACACATCGACTACCAGGCGCTCGAAAGGCTGCTTACTTCCGACAGCTACAAGCTTGAGCCGAGATGGGACATCGTCCTCGTCTTCGCGCTCAAGCTGCTTAAGTCGGTAGAGCCGGACTCACGATCGATGCCGCTGATCCTCGGCCTCATCGCTATGGCCCGCAAGGCCGTCCGAGAGGACCCTAAGTACCACACCATCGCTCAAGCCTGACCCCGCACTCGCGGGGTTTTTCATTATGACCATCGCACGCAACGACCACCTTTTCGCCGAGAAGCTCGCGGCCAAGCGCCGCGTCTCAGCCCTTGAGCGACGCATCGTCTCTCGAGAGCACGCCGCAACCACCTGCCGCTTCATGCAGACGCAGATCGCCGACATCCTCGCGAAGCTCGAGCCTCAAGACGCTCGCGCCGACCAGATGGACCCTGCTGTCGTGGACAGCGTGAAAGCGCTGCGCCAAAGCTTCGTCTCTCTCGTCCAGGATCTGGACATGTACGGCACTGTCCCAGACTTCAAGAACGCCGACAACATCAGGAAGATCGCGACCAAGTCGTCGTCGATCCCGAAGCCAAAGGCTGTCACCAAGAAGGTCATCGAGGCCATGATCGAGCGTCGCGGCAAGCACGGCCGGCCGAAGGCAGATCTGCACATGCAGAACCTCTCGGCAGACATCAAGAAAAGGCTGCGCCACGACACCGACGCGATCGCAGAGATGCAGGAAGGCTTCGACAGCATCCTCGCCAAGTACGGCTTCGAGGCCCGGCTCGCACAGCCGGACGATGTCCGCTTCTACATCGAGGACTATCGCGACACCCGTAAAAAATTTCCGGAGCGGTCCTCCGTCTACTCTTACGGCTACGCGTCCGCGATCTTCATCGCCCGTGCAAGGAGCTTAATTCGATGACTCGACTCGACGACGCCAAGCGCTTTAAGAACGCCCGCAAGAGCATCGAGAAAAGCGCCGACATGCTCAGCAAGCTTCAGATGCGCCTTCAGTACACCGTCGCCACACAGACGATCAGCGCTCAGAAAGGCGAGTACGAGAAAGGCAAAGTTCTCGAGGCCGCTCAAGACCTGCTGGCGCTCGCTCACAGAGTCGTCACGCAGGCCGTCGTGATGGACGCAACGCACAAAGCGCTTGGTCCGGAGGAAGTGCCATGACCGACCAGAATCGCTTCTTGTCGGTAAGCGGCTATCTGACTGACAGGAACGCGCCGAAGTTTATCGACGGCTTCAGAGACGCATCCGGAAAGTACGGCGTCACGACGCCGACCGTGGATGAGGCGCGTGCGATCTGGTGGCGCGTGAAGATCGACAGAAAGACACTTGCGGACCTTGAAGAACAGCATCCGGACAAGTCGCTCAGCTGGTGCGCCGGCTTCTACTTCGGATGCGAGGCCGCCATCGACGCCATCAGCATCAAAACCCTCGGCTTGGAGGTCCCATGAAGAAACCCCGCAAGAAGTACCGTCCGAAGCCCGTGCGGATGACAGCAACGATCCTCGACGCTGTCATGGGCGACATCACGGACGATGAAATCGCCCGCATCTACGAGCTGGCCGAAGAAGGCCTCGATCTGCTTCAGCTCGGATCCAAGGATGTGATGGCCTTTCACAAGGTGGACGCTGCAGTTCGAGCAGCCTTCACGCTGGCCGAAGCGTTCGAGCACAAGTACGACATCCAGGCGCTATGCGTGCTCGCAACCGGCGCTCTCGTTATGGCGAGCACCTGGAATGAGCATCAGGATCAACCGATCCGAGAAAAGCTTGTCCACGGCCTTACGGACTCAGATGTCCGCGAGTGCATCACTTCTTCGCTCGAGCCGGTGCAGGCCGTGCTCGACCTTTGGCGGGACATGGTCAAGCAAGCCAAGCGATCCGAAGTGCTCCGCGCCATGGAAGCAGCCAATCGCTTCTACATCAAAATTCCGCTCTCGAACGTCGCGATCACTGAGGACGGCGGCTTCGAGCCTCCGAAATCAGACAGCTTCATGCGGGAGCGAGGCATTGCCTGGATCCACGGCCAGTGCAGATCCGGCTTCCTCGACTACGACGGCCGGCTGATCTGGCGAATGCCGCAGACAAAGAGCCAGGTGCGACTGGATCGGCCGACTCTCCTAGTCCTGATCCCGTCCGGCCAAAAATACGATTTCAAGGAGCTGATATGTCAGATGCGCTGACCAACTACCAGAAGATCTTCGGTCCGACATCGGACTACGACCTCGAAAATCTCAGCGAGGCAGAAGTGCTTGAGGTTTTCGGATTCAAAGCGCGGACGCTCTACAAGCGACGCAAGACCGACGGCTTCCCCGACCCTATCGCCCGCAAGTACAATATCGGTGCGCTCCGTGCCTACGTCAAAGCGAAGGCCGAGCAAGCGCGAAAAGCGAACCGCGAAAAGCTGAAGCGCTTCTTTCCCTGATGTGGGCACAAATGTGGGCACTTTTCGAAAATCGCCTGCATACGCTACTCTCGCAAGACGTTTCGAATCCCTCTCCTTCCGCCAGAACACTTTTTAGAGCAACCCCGTTAGATTATTGATCTGACGGGGTTTTCTTTTTTCTTACTACTCTCTCAGACCTTTTCAAGAGCAACCTGACCTTGCTCTTGCGTCGGGCAAGCACACGGACGAGCACAAACCACGCCTGTTTTTTACCCTTTGATAGTATCGAAGTGGGGAAAAATTAGGGGAAAAATTTGCGATGTTCCGCCAAGAGCGCACAGCAAATACGAGGACCCAAACATGACCACCAGCACGCCTGAGGCCCGCTTAATCGACGAAGAGTCCGCCCTGTGCGAACTTTTTTTCGAAGAGAAACATTGATGCGGCCGTGCAGCTGGCGGCGACGCCCCCCTTTCCGATGCCTCAACGAAAAACGCGGCGCCGAAGCTGCCGCGTTGGAAAGCCGATTTACGGCTGAACCTGCTTAAATTTATTTGAACGCCGAAGGCAAAACAATCGACTTCACGTCGACGGCCTTTTCCATCATGCCGTTTTCGAGCAGGAACTTCTGATCCGCTTCAAGACTCTTGATGTCGGCATCGGTGAGCGTGTCGTAGAAGTTCGACCATGCATAGAGCTTCTTGGCGTCTTCAACAGTGATCCCCTGCGCCTTGGCGCCGATCTGAAGCGCCTCGTCCTGGTGCGTGCGAATCCATTCGAGCGCTGCGCGGTTGACCGCTACGACGCGGTCGTAGGCTTCCGGATACTCTTTGGCGAATGCCTTGCGAACCGTCATCACGAGATTGGGCTCAACATAGCCTTCGCAAGTGACGATCGTCTTGGCGCCCGCTTCATGGGCCTTGATGATGAGGTTCGCAGCCAGGAGGCCTGCGTCAACCTTGCCGGCAAGCACAGCCCTCATGGCGGCGCCCGGATCCATGTTGACGAACTCGACGTCGTTGATCGTCATGCCTTCCTTGAGAAGAGCTGCAACGAGGAGCTGATGAAGCACCGTGCCCTTCGGGCCAGCGACCTTCTTGCCCTTCAGATCCTTCACCGAAAGCGTTTCGCCGGGCTTGCCGACGATGGCGAAGATTTCCTTCGGATGCGCGACGCCCGTAGCAACGGCAATGGGATTGCCTGCGCCGGCCGCCATCAGAAGGCTTGCCGTATTCATGACGGCGGAGAAGTCCAGGTCGCCCGAGGCCATGGCCTGGCCCTGAACAGCGCCCGAATTGATCACGCGCCACTTGATGTCGACGCCGTCCTGCTTGAAAGCCTCTTCAAGCATGCCGCGCTCCTTCATCACAATGTTCTGAAGATTGAAGGGCGCCTTCACGTAAGTAATGGAAATCGACTCAGGCATCGTAGCTGCGCCAGCCGCGGCCGCAACAAGGCTGAGCGCAAAGGCGGCAAAGCCTGTCTTGAATGAAATAGTCATGCTGAATATCCTTTTGAAACATTTCCGCGCCGCCGCAAGCGTGCGGGCGGATGCTTCCATTCTAGAAGGCGCGGCCGCCTTCTATCAGCCGTCCTGAAGCGTCATGAGCCGTCCGAGAATGCGCTCTTCGAGCGCTGCTGTCGCCGGATCCGAAAGTCGGCGCGGCTTTGTCGCCGGCACATCGACAACGCTTTCAATGACGCCCCGGGCCATGAGCGCGATGCGGTCGGCCATCGCCACCGCTTCGCGCACATCGTGCGTAATCATGAGCACCGTCATCTTCGTCTCGGCAAAAATGCGCACGCATTCGAGCTGAAGTTCAGAGCGCGTGAGCGCATCAAGAGCGCCGAATGGCTCATCCATGAGGAGCAGCTGCGGCGAGCGCGCAAGCGCCCGTGCAAAGCCCACGCGCTGCTGCTGGCCGCCCGACAGATTCTGCGGCCAGTCCTGCGCACGATCGAGAAGCCCGGCGAGTGCGAGCGCGGACTCGGCCTTCACCCGCCGCTCTTCGGGCGCGAGCGGCAGAAGCGCAAGCTCGACGTTTTCACGCACCGTCTTCCAGGGCAGAAGCATCGGCGTCTGAAAGACGACCCCCAGAACCGGCTTTGCATCGGCGGGCGCGCCTTCCGGGTATTCAAACCGCACGCGTCCCGATGCTGCCGGCAAAAGTCCGGCAATGACCTTCAAAAGGGTCGTTTTCCCGCAGCCCGATCGGCCGAGCAGCGCCGTCACGGCGCCGCGCTCAAGCCGCAGCGTCACATCGGCAAGCGGCATTCGGCGCACTTCTCCCGACGCATCGGCGTAGCCCGCGCGAAGCGACTTGATGTCAACCGCCGGAAGCGGCAGCGCAGGCAGAGCACCGGTCGCCTTCGTCTCAGCGCGTCGGTCCGACGCTGCATCCGCGGGCGCAGGCGCGCGCTTTTGCGGCAGGCAGCCTTCAAGGAGGCGCCGAAAGAGCGCGTCGCAAACCACGCCGAGGACGGCGATCGTCAGGATGCCCACCATGACGACGTCGGTGCGCGCCAGCATGGAGGCATCCTCAATGAGGTAGCCGAGCCCCGAAGCGGCAGCAATCAGCTCCGCGCCGACAAGGGCGCGCCAGGCATAGCCGAAGCCGAGGCGAAGCCCCGTGAAGATTCCGGGCGCCGCGCCCGGCAGCAGTATGTGCCTGAAGTGCTCGCGCTCGGAAAGCCCAAGGACGCTCGAGAGCGCGGCAAAGCGCCCGCCTGTAGCCTTGAGTGCGTCAAGCGCCGAAAGATGAATTGGAAAGAAGCTCGCGAGCACGACAATCGCAAGCTTGGGCGCCTCGTCGATGCCAAGCCACAGAATGAGAAGCGGCACGAGCGAAAGCGGCGGAATGATGCGCAAGCTCTCGAAGATGATCGAAGCAGCGCGTTCGCTCGCGGCATGCCGATAGAAAAGAAAAGCCGAGCCGAGCGCCAGCGCGGCTGAGATGAGAAAGCCCGCGGCCACGCGCGCGAGCGAGGTGCCTGCGTGTCGGAAGAGTTCGCCCGAGCTTAGAAGATCAAGCGCGCGTGAAAAAACCGTCTGCGGCGCCGGCAGCAGAATAGGCGGAAAAATCGCCGCTTCGGCCGCAAGCCACCAAAAAAGCACCAGCAGCGCGGGAAGCGCCCAAGGGAGCAGCCGCCAGCGAATGTGCGCCCGATTGGCTGCGCCCTGGCTCGTTCTCTCCGGCTCAGGCGCCTGGATGTTCGGCTCGGTCATGAAAAAGCGGCTCCCCAAAAAAAGCGGACGGACGCAGCCTGCGCCGCAGCCGTCCGCCGTTTTGCCTGCGGCGCTTGCCTAAAGCGAAGCGCCCGCAGGCATGCATTCCCCGACGACTAGGTGAGGAAGATCATGTCCATCAGGAAGAAGGTCGGGAAAAGAATGCCGACCGACCAGACCATGTAGCCGAAGAAGGAGGGCATCTTGATGCCGCGTTCGTGGCAGATCGAGACCGTCATGAAGTTGGGTGCGTTGCCGATGTAGGTCACAGCGCCCATGAACACGGCGCCCATCGAGATCGCCATGAGGGTCTGCGCATCCTCGCCCATGAGGAGCGTCGGATCGCCGCCCGCAAGATTGAAGAACGCGAGATAGGTCGGCGCGTTGTCAAGGAAGGCGGAAAGCGAGCCCGTGAGCCAGAAGAAGAACGTGTTGTTGAACGTGCCGTCCGCGTTCGTCACGAGCGCAACGAGCGGCGCAAAGTGGCCGTCGTGGCCGGCACGCAGCATTTCGAGCACCGGCACGATGCACACGAAGATGCCGAAGAAGAGCTTGCCGACTTCAAGGATCGGATCCCACGTGAAGTGGTTGGCTTCGCGCGTGGCCTTCGTCGTGAAGGAAAGCGAAAGAATGGCCGTCACAATGAAGATCGCATCACGAGCGAGCGACTCGAGCGTGAACGGAACGCCGAGAACCGAAATTTCGGTGCCTGACTTCCAGAAGCCGGACATCAGCACGGCAGCGATGATGAAGCCGAGGAAGAGGATGTTGATGCCGCCGTCGATGCCGAACTTCTCCTTCGTCTTGGGCGGCTCGAACCCTTCCTGCACGTCCTTGCGGTAGCAGATCGAATCAATGAGGAAATAGACGGCAAGCAGAATGCCGACGGTGACAAGCCAGGGCAGCAGCAGGTGCTGGGTCGTCCAGAAGAAGCCCACGCCCTTCAGGAAGCCAAGGAAAAGCGGCGGATCGCCGAGCGGCGTGAGCGAGCCGCCCACATTGGCGACGAGGAAGATGAAGAAGATGAAGGTCTGCATCTTGCGGATGCGGTTTTCATTCGCGTGAATGAGCGGACGAATGAGCAGCATGGCCGCGCCCGTCGTGCCCATGAAGTTCGCAAGCACGGCGCCCGTCGCGAGGAAGGCCGTATTGACGATCGGATGTCCGACGAAAGTGCCGCGGACATGAATGCCGCCCGCCACAATGAAGAGCGCGCCGACGAAGATGATGAATGGGACGTAGTCGGCAAGCAGCACATGAATGATGGCATCGATGCCGATTTCAAAGCCGATCAGCACGCAAAGCGGCACAGCGCAACAGAGCGCCCAGAAAACAGACACTTTGCCGAAGTGGTTGTGCCAGAAATGCGGCAGAAAGAGCGGGCAAAGCGCGATCGAGAGCAGAATCCCCGCAAACGGAATCGCCCAGCCGAGCGAGAGGCTCGAGCCGTCAAGGCCCGCCGCACTCGCCGCAGCGGGAAAGAGCGCGCAAAGCGGCGCCGCGGCAAGCAGCGCGCCGAGACGACGCTTATTCGTTAGAAAAGACACAGTCGGTCTCCTTGTTGTGTCGACGATCTGGCCGTCAGCTGCTGCACGAGGAAGCAGCCGCTGCGGCGAAGCCGTCTGTTTTTGCATGAGGGTGTGCGTCGGAAAGGGGATGCCGTCCGTTCTCTGACTGCGTTCTGCCGAATCCGAGAGCGTCTGCCAAGCAGAAGCTTCCTCGAGCGATTCGCGGCCTTTCCGATGCGCGCCGGCGTCAGGCGAGACATTTTTTATTTTCACTCCGATGCGGCGCATTTGGTAGCGCGCACCGGCATGAAATTGGACATCCCTGACCAACGATCAAAGGAGTCCAAATGATCGCCCGAATGAAAACATACACTGAAAATACAAAAAGCGTGCGGGAATTCCTGAGTTTTTGACGTCAAATGCGTCGAATTTCTGCAAAAAACATCGATCGCGCCCTGACGGCACGCCCAAATCCGACGGCCGTCTTCGTGCTGCGGGAACAAAAAGACAAAAGCGCCGCCCGGTTTCTTCAAGAGAGCGGCGCTTTTTGATTTCCTGCAGCGCTGAACGAGCGCTTTCTCAGCGGCCGGTGATGCCGAAAACCTGCCGCAGATAGCGCAGATAGCCCTCGTCTTCGCACATGCCTTTTTCAGGCGCATCCGAAATTTTGGCCACGGGCTGCCCATTGCACTTCACCATCTTGATGACGACGTTGAGGGGCCGCGGCCCGCGGTCGTTCATCAGATTCGTGCCGATGCCGAAGCCGAGGCCCACGCGGCCGTGGAACCGCCGGTAAAGCTCAATCACCTTCGGAATCGTGAGCGCATCCGAGAAAATGAGCGACTTGCTCCTCGGATCGCATTTGTTGAGCCGCCAGTGTTCGATCATGCGCTCGCCCCAGAGGAAGGGATCGCCCGAATCGTGGCGCGCCCCGTCGAAGAGCTTGCAGAAATACATGTCGAAGTCCTTCAGGAAGGGCTCCATGCCGTAGACGTCCGAGAGCGCGATGCCGAGGTCGCCGCGATATTCCTTTGCCCACTGCTCGAAGCCGAAGACCTGGCTGTCGCGCAGCCGCGGACCAAGCGCCTGGCAGGCCTGCAGGTATTCATGCGCCATCGTGCCGAGCGGCGTGAGGCCGAGCTCCTTGGCAAAAAGCACGTTCGAGGTGCCCGAAAGCATCGGCCCCAGGCGATCCTTGAGAATCGAGATCACCTTGCGCTGCCAGGCGCGGGAGAAGCGCCGGCGCGTGCCGTAGTCCGAGATGCGAAGCGTATCGTTGTCGGGCTCCTCAAGCAGCATCCGGATCTTTTCATCAAGCCGGCGCAGCCCCTCCTCTTCCGTCAGGTCCGGATAATTGCGCCGGAAGTAGATCTCGTTGATGATCGCGAGAACCGGGATTTCGAAAAGAATCGTGTGAAGCCACGGCCCCTTGATGTGCACGTCGATGCCGCAGGGATAGTCGTCGCTCGGCCGCACGTCGACGTACTTGCGCTTCAGATGAAAAAGGCTCAGAAACTCAACAAAGTCGGGTTTGATGAAGCGCAGCCGGCTTAGATAATCAAGCTCGTCGTCGGTGAAGTAAAGTTCGCAGAGCTCATCGAGCGCTTCGTTGATTTCAGCCGTGCACGGCCGGAGGTCGACATCGGGCGTCCGGCACTTGAAGCGGTATTCAACTTCGGCGGCCGGGAACTGATGCAGCACGCACTGCTGCATCGTGAATTTGTAGAGGTCCGTGTCGAGAAGCGATTGAATGATCATTTTGTGTTTAGGACGAATCGGAGAACGCGCCACAGTTGAAACAGGGCGCCTCGTTCCTCAAAGTCTATCGGTTCCGAAAAGCCGCATCGGTCAGATGCCCTCGAACGCCGCCTCGAAGCCCGCACGCTCGAGCGTTCGCCGCGCGGACCGATAGGTTTCGCTTGCGCGCAGCGCCGCAAGATCGGACGCAGCCTCGCCTCTTGGCAGAAGCCTCGAGAAGCGGGCGCTGAAGCGTTCTTCGCGGCGCCATTCGAGCGAGCCCAGCACTTCATCGACCTCGTCGGGGTGATTGCAGTAGAGAATCGCATCGCAGCCCGAAGAAAGCGCCCGGCGCGCACGCTCGAGCGGACTCTCGCCGCCCGCGCCCTTCATCGAGAGGTCGTCCGAGAAAACGAGTCCGGCAAAACCGAATTCCCCGCGAAGGATGTCCCGAATGAGTCTCGGCTCAAACGTCGCCGTGTGGCCGTCGAAAGCCTCAAAGGCAACGTGTGCCGTCATCACAGCATCAAGCTCGAGCGAAAGGGATTGATAGACGGCCATGTCCGCGCGCAGCTGCTGCTCGCTGCGCTCGTCTACGGGAAGCGCCAAGTGGCTGTCGGCGACGGGCCATCCGTGGCCGGGGAAATGCTTGCCGCAGGCGCCCATGCCGGCAAGGCGAAGTCCGCCGATAAGCGCACGGGCATTTCGCGCAACCTCATCGGCGCTCGCGCCAAGCGAGCGCCTGCCGATCACGGCTGAGCGGCCGTAATCAATATCGAGCACTGGCGCATACGTGAAGTCGACGCCGACGGCGCGCAGCTCAGCCGCCAGGATGAAGCCCGCTGCCGCCATGAGCCGCGGTGCGTCAGGCGATTCGGAAAGCGCGCGCATTTCCGGAATCTTGGCAAAGCCCTCCCGAAAGCGCTGCACCCGGCCGCCCTCATGATCAACCGTAATTGGCATGCCGGGCCGAATGCGGTGGATTTCAGCCGTTAAGGCGCATAACGAGGCAATCGACTCGAAATTGCGGGTAAACAAAATAACAGCGCCGGCGAGCGGATGCGCGATGCGCTTGCGCTCCAGCGCCGTGAGCGAGGTGCCTTCAATATCTACGACGACGGGGCCGAGCGTATCTGCGATGGCCGATCGATTGCTCATTTTTTATCTCCGATAAGCTGCGCGTCGCGACCGGTGCGACTGCTGCGCGCCGAGCGGGCTAGAGCTTCTTGAGCTCGTTGAGCACACGCCGCGTGCGCAGCGTTTTTGTCCCGAGACGATGCTGAATGACTTCACGGAGAATATCACGCGCGCTGCGCAGCACCGTCGCCGAGGATAGATCACCGGCAAGAAGCGCTGTTATGACATGAGCATCATAAACATGATCCGACGGCGCATTGCCGGGAGAGCTTTGCACAAGAAGTCCGTCTCGAACGATGTAGCCCGCAGCGGCGCCCTCTTGGGATCCCGCCGGCGAAGCATCATCAGCCTTGGCGAGCGGCCAGCCTGAAAGGCGCAGGAGCGCCATTTCAAAGACGCGAAGCGCCCGCTGCCGCTCAAGGGACGAGGAATCGCCGAGCGCAGCAAGCACCTGCACGTAGGCGGCAAAGAGGGCCGGGGCCGGGTCTTCGCGCTCGGTCATCCGCAAAATGAGTTCATTCACGTAAAAGCCCGACATGAGAGCGTCGCCCTCAAGCGGCAGCAGCGAACCGAGCCATTCGGCGCGCACAAGAACCTTCGCTTCGTTGCGGCCTGTCCAGGTGAAGCGAAGCGGGGAAAACGGCACCAGCAGTCCGCGCAGCTGCGAAGAAGGACGCTTGGCGCCTTTGGCGATCAAAAATACGCGCCCGTAGCGAAGTGAAAACACATCGAGCAGCAGACTCGACTCGCTCCACGGACGAACGTGAAGCACAAAGCCCGGCTCCGCAGCGACGCGTCTTGGCATCGCTCGCGCTCCAGCAGCGGCGCGGTCGTCGAGAAGCGCCTGCGCCTCTTCAAGAATGCGCGCGGCGGCATCGGTTCTCGCCACAGCGAGGCCGACGGAGCGGTCTGCCGCGCGCGCCGGCGGCGTCTTATCGAGCGAAGCCTTGCCGGGCGAGCGATAGAGCCGCGCCGAAGCATCGTTCGCCTTGGGCGGACGGGCTTTCGGGCGAGCGAGCTCGCTCGCGGCCGCCTCTTCAGACGCTCGGCTGCTTTGAAGCGATGCCGCCGGCGCCTGCCTTGCTTCAAAAGCAAGGAAGGCGGGTGAAGAATAGTCGGCTTCCCGATTCGTCATGACCGATGCGGTCCGCCCCCCTGCACCCCCGTCTCTGCCGCTCTTCGCGCAAAGAGAGGCGGGATGTCCTTTGAAGGGCTGCGACTCTTAGTCGTAGCCGAGCGTCTTGAGCGCCTTCACGTCGTCGGACCAGCCGCGGCGCACGCGCACCCAGACTTCGAGATAAACGCGCTTGCCGAGCATCTGAGCAATATCGGCTCGCGCGAGGCGCGAAATTTCGCGCAGCTTCGCGCCGCCCTCGCCGATCACAATCGGCTTGTGGCTTTCGCGCTCAACGATGAGCGTTGCAATGATGGTCGCCTCCTCATCGGTCTCCGCCCATTTGTCAATCGTGACGGCAATGCCATAAGGCAGTTCGTCGCCGAGCAGGCGAAAGGCCTTTTCGCGAATCGTTTCAGCCGCAAGGAAGCGGGGCGACTTGTCGGTGAAGAGATCCGGATCGAAATAAGGAACGCTCTCCGGAAGAAGCTTTTCGATTTCGCCGAGAAGATCGTCGAGCTGGCGATTCTTTTCTGCAGAAACGGGCACGATAGCAGCAAAGGGATAGCGGCTCATGGATTCGGCCATGAGCGGCAGCATTGCGTCGCGATTCTTCGAAAGATCCGTCTTGTTGATCGCAAGAATGACATTCTTTGCATCCTTAGGCAGAAGCGAAAGCACTTCCAGATCGCCCGGACGCCAGCCGAGCGCTTCGATCACGAAGACGACGGCATCAACTTCAGCGAGCGTCGAGCGCACGGAGCGGTTCATGCGGCGGGTGAGCTGCGTCTTCACTTTCGTCTGAAAGCCCGGCGTATCGACAAACACAAACTGCGCCATGGGCTTCGTCACAACGCCGAGCACGCGGTTTCGCGTTGTTTGAGGCTTTTTCGAGGTGATCGAAACCTTCTCGCCGATCAGATGGTTGATCAGCGTCGACTTGCCGACGTTGGGACGCCCCACGACGGCAACGTACCCGCAGCGAAAGCCTTCAGGCACAGCCGGGCGCAGCGATCCGCTCGCGGCGAGCATGGCCTCGAGTTCGGCGCTGCGGCGCTCGGCGTCGTCTGGCGCGTCGTTCAGAGGGGCTTCCGTAGCCGCATCAGGCGCGGCCGGCATTTCTTCGTCAATCTGCTTTTCTTCGATCGTTTCGTTTGTCTTCATCCGGTTTCGGCGCCTCATCGGCTCAGCAATGCGCGCCGCCTCAAGTTCTTTGCTCGGTGCGCTTCATTCGGCCTATCGATGCTGGCCGCTTGACGCACGGATGCCTTCCTACTTCTTCAGAATCTTTGACTGCGCAGCCTCGAGCGCGAGCATCGCCGCGTTCTGTTCGGCCGCGCGGCGGTTGTTCGCACGGCCGCTTGTTGCAATTCCGAGGGACTCGATGCGGCATTCGCATTCGAACGAGCGCTCGTGCGCGGCGCCCATCGTGTGAAGAATCGTGTACTCGGGCCTCGGCAGGTGCGCGCCCTGCAGGAGCTCCTGCAGGCGCGTCTTGGGATCCTTGCTGAAGGTCTCGGGCGTGAGGTTCGAAAGAATGGGCTCATAGACGCGCAGAATCACTGCCTGCGCAGCTTCGAAGCCCGCTTCGCGGAAGACCGCGCCGAAGATCGCCTCCATGGCGTCGGCGAGAATCGAGGCGCGCTCGGCGCCCCCTGTTTTGAGTTCGCCCTCGCCCATGTAGAGAAAGGCTGAAACATCGATGTGCTTGGCGACTTCATGCAGCGTCTTCTCGCAGACGAGATTGGCCCGGACGCGGGACAAATCGCCTTCGGAAAAATGCGTGTCGCGCAGAAAGAGCGCGTAGCCGATCACGCAGTTGAGGACAGAGTCGCCGAGAAATTCAAGGCGCTCGTTATGTTCGGCCGCGTAGCTTCTGTGCGTGACGGCCCGGCGAAGGAGCTTTTCATCCTTGAAGCTGTAGCCGATACGTTCCTGCAGAACGCTTAAGGGAAGCATGTCGGAAATCCTTTGCTAATAACTTGTGTGGTTCGCTTTCGACGCTCAGCGGAAGCGCCCGATGCGGCTCATGTCGCCGAAGTTGGCCCAAATGAAGACGGCCTTGCCGACGAGGTTTTCATCAGGCACGAATCCCCAGTAGCGGCTGTCTTCGCTGTTGTCGCGGTTGTCGCCCATCACAAAGTAGCTCTCCGGCGGCACGGTGCAGGCGAAGCCGTGTTCGTCGTAGCTGCACTCCGGCGCCTTTTTGATGATGCCCTGCGGCGGCACCCAGCTCGGACGACGGTGGTCGACCGCCATCAGGTGATTGACGTCGCCGAGCTGCTCGTCGCGCTCTTCGAGCGTCACAAGCGTGTTCTCGTCGATGAAGTCGCGCGGCTCGCTCTGCTTCTGCTCGACGCCGTTCACGTAAAGCACCTTGTCGCGGTAGACAATGCGGTCGCCCGGCACGCCGATCACGCGCTTGATGAAGTCGACGCTCGGATCGACCGGATAGCGGAATACCACGACGTCGCCGCGCTCAGGACTGCCGATCGGAATGAGCTTCGTGTTGGCAACCGGCAGACGGATGCCGTAATCAAACTTATTGACGAGAATGAAGTCGCCCACATGCAGCGTCGGCAGCATCGAGCCCGAAGGAATGCGGAAAGGCTCGAAGAGGAAGCTGCGCAGAAGGAACACAACAAGGATCACCGGAAAGAGGCCGGCCGTGTACTCAAGCCACCAGGGCTGACGCAGGATGCGCTCGCAGATGCGGTTCCGCTCGTCGATCACGGCGGCTTCGCCGCGATCGATCGCTTCGCGGTTCTCGCGCTCGAAGTCGGCGGCGGCCTTTTCGGCAGCCGCACGGCGCGCAGGCAGAAACTTCACGCGTTCGGCCACCCAGAAGACGGCCGTGAAGACGGTGAGAAGAAAAAGAATCAACGCAAAATTCATGTCGATCTCGCCTTGTTTGGTGATGCAGAGCTTACTTTTCGTCGGTCTGCAGAATAGCGAGGAAGGCTTCCTGCGGAATTTCCACGCTGCCCACCTGCTTCATGCGCTTTTTGCCGGCTTTCTGCTTTTCGAGAAGCTTGCGCTTGCGCGTAATGTCGCCGCCGTAGCACTTCGCAAGCACGTTCTTGCGCAGCGCCTTCACGTTTTCGCGCGCGATGATGTTGGCGCCGATGGCCGCCTGAATAGCCACCTCATACATCTGGCGCGGAATGAGCGAACGAAGCCGCTGAACGAGCTCGCGCCCCTTCGGCACTGCGTTCGAGCGGTGCATGATCGCAGAGAGCGGATCAACCTTCTCGCCGTTGATGAGAATGTCGACGCGCACGACGTCGGATGCGCGGTATTCCTTGAATTCATAATCCATCGACGCATAGCCGCGGGTGAGCGACTTCATGCGGTCGAAGAAGTCGAGCACGATTTCGGCGAGCGGCAGATCGTAGGTGAGGTGCACCTGGCGGCCGTGATAGGCAAGGTTCGTCTGAACGCCGCGCTTTTCCTGGCAGAGCTTCATCACGGCGCCCACGTATTCATTGGGAACGAAGATCGTCACGGTGTCGATCGGCTCGCGGATTTCGTCGATCTTGTCGACCGGCGGCAGCTTCGAGGGGTTTTCAACCTGCACGACTTCGCCGTTGGTCATCAGCACCTCATAAACAACGGACGGAGCCGTCGTAATGAGGTCCATGTTGTATTCGCGCTCGAGGCGCTCCTGAACGATGTCCATATGGAGCAGCCCGAGAAAGCCCGCGCGGAAGCCGAAGCCGAGCGCCTGCGAAACTTCCGGCTCGAATCGAAGCGCCGCGGCGTTGAGCTGCAGCTTCGTGAGCGCATCGCGAAGGGCATCGTACTGATTTGACTCAACAGGATAAAGTCCGGCGAAGACCTGCGGCTTCACCGCCTTGAAGCCCGGCAGCGCTTCAAGCGCCGGCTTCTGTGTGAGCGTCACAGTGTCGCCTACACGCGCATCCTTGAGCTCCTTGATGCCGGCGACAACAAAGCCCACCTCCCCGGCGGAAAGCTCGGTGCGCAGCTTGCTCTTGGGCGTGAAGACGCCGACCTGCTCAACGAGATGATTGGCGTTCGTCGCCATGAGCGTGATCTTGTCCTTCGGACGGATCGTGCCGTTCACGACGCGCACGAGCATCACGACGCCAACGTAGTTGTCGAACCAGGAGTCGATGATGAGCGCCTGCAGCGGCGCTTGCGGATCGCCCTTGGGTGGCGGCACGTCGCGAACGACGCGCTCGAGAATGTCGTCGATGCCAAGCCCGGTCTTTGCTGAGCAAGGGATGGCATCCGTCGCATCGATGCCGATCACGTCTTCGATTTCCTCAGCCGCCGCCACGGGATCGGCGCTGCCGAGGTCCATCTTGTTGAGGACGGGAATCACTTCGACGCCGAGATCAATGGCCGTGTAGCAATTGGCGACCGTCTGCGCCTCGACGCCCTGCGTCGCGTCCACGACGAGCAGCGCCCCTTCGCAGGCCGAGAGCGAGCGGCTCACTTCGTAGGAGAAGTCAACGTGCCCCGGCGTGTCGATGAGGTTGAGCTCGTAGATCTGTCCGTCCTTGGCCTTGTATTTGAGTGCTGCCGTCTGGGCTTTGATCGTAATGCCGCGCTCGCGTTCAAGATCCATGCTGTCGAGGACCTGTTCGCTCATTTCGCGGTCGGAAAGACCGCCGCAGCGCTGAATGAGTCGATCGGCCAGGGTGGATTTGCCGTGGTCGATGTGGGCGATGATCGAAAAGTTTCGAATGTTCTGCATCGTCTGAAAATAAAGTGCGGATCCGTCTGGGACGTCTCCGGGACAAGCAGTGCGCTCTGGCGGCGCGGCTCTTCGCTTCGGCGGCGCAAAGGCCGTCCGGACGACAGAACCGGCGCTTTCGGTGACGCTTCGTTTCAGGTCATGCGCCGCCGGAGCGTACGGGAACGGAAGCGCGGAGCGCTTCAAGGCGTAGTATGCGATTTTTTTGCCGCTCGGCGGCGGCAAAAGCGGCCCAAAGGCGTGATTCGCCCGGGCCGCCGGGAGCCGTCATTCTATCAAAGCCGCCGCGTGCTTATTCGCGCGATGGCGTACGAGAGCGCGCTTTGGCTATCGGAGGCGGCTGCAAGAAATCCTCCTGCCAACAAAAAACGCTTTCCGCCTGCAGGCCCTCAAGGGCCCCTGACGGAAAGCGTTGCTGCACCGGACTCTGAAGCGCTTATTCTTCGTAGCGCTTATAAATCACGGTCGAATTGGTCCCGCCGAAGCCGAAGGAATTCTTCATCGCTGCGCGGATCTTCATCGGACGCGCTTCATTCGCGCAGACGTCGATGTCGCAGGCCGGATCCTGGTTGAAGACATTGATGGTGGGCGGCGAAATCTGCTCTTCGATCGCCTTCACCGTGAAGACGGATTCAACGCCGCCGGCGCCGCCCAGGAGGTGCCCGGTCATCGACTTCGTCGAATTGACGACGAGCGAGCGGACATGTTCGCCGAAGACTTCCTTGATCGCCTTCACTTCGTTGGCGTCGCCCACGGGCGTCGACGTCCCGTGCGCGTTGAGGTAGTCGATGTCCTCGGGCTTCATGCCGGCATTGCGAAGCGCCATGCGCATGCAGCGGCTCGGACCGTCGGTCGAAGGCGTCGTGATGTGATAGGCGTCGCCCGAAAGGCCGTAGCCGGCAATTTCGGCGTAAATCTTGGCGCCGCGAGCCTTGGCGTGCTCAAGCTCCTCGAGCACGAGAACGCCGGCGCCTTCGCCCATGACGAAGCCGTCGCGATCGGTGTCGAACGGGCGCGACGCAGTCTTCGGATCATCGTTGCGGCGCGAGAGCGCATGCATCGCGTCAAAGGCGCCCATGGCGAGCGGATGAATGGTCGATTCGGCGCCGCCCGCTATCATCACGGTCGCGTCGCCGCGGCGAATGATGTGCATGGCTTCGCCGATGGCATGCAGGCCTGTCGAGCAGGCCGTGACATGCGCAATGTTCGGGCCCTTCAGATTCTTCATGATCGCAAGCTGGCCGCTCACCATGTTGATGATGCAGCCCGGAATCATGAAGGGCGAAATGCGGCGCGGACCGCGTTCGCGAAGCGCATCGTAATTGGCGCAGATGACGGGAATACCGCCGATGCCCGCACCGATCGCCACGCCGATTTCAGGCGAGAGCTCGTCGGTGATTTCGAGCTTCGAATCTTCGAGCGCCATGATGCCGGCAGCGACGCCGAAGTGCACGAAGCGGTCGAAGCGGCGCACTTCCTTCACGCCGAGGTACTTGGTCGCGTCGAAATTCTTGACGGTGCCGGCGATCTGGCTGCCGAGAATAGAAGCGTCGAAGCTCGTGACGAGTTCGACGCCGCTTTCGCCGCGCAGCGCGGCCTGCCAGCTCGTTTCGAGGTCATTGCCGAGGGGAGAAACCATCCCAAGGCCGGTGACTACCACACGACGAGTCATGTTGAAACCTTCCCTGTTGAAATAAAAATACAAAAGAGCCGTCGGGCTCCCGCAATATTGTCTCCGAGCATAGCGCCCGATGCCGCCGATGCCTCTGATACGTCCTGCGGATTAGCGAAATGCCGTGATCTTGGCATTCCCGAATACGACAATGGGACTCCGCGGAGTCCCATTGCATGCCGATCCGCCGAGGGACCGGCTTCGCTTCTGGCGCGGCGCATCCGCTCAGTGCGGGACGCCGGCCGTCCGACATTACTTGTTGACGGCAGCCTTGACGAAGTCGATAGCCTGCTGAACCGTGCGGAGGTTTTCCTGCTCGGTGTCGGGAATTTCAATGCCGAAGGCGTCTTCGAGAGCGAGCGACATTTCGACGGTCGTAAGGCTGTCAGCGCCGAGGTCTTCGATGAAGGAAGATTCGTTCTTGATGTCTTCTTCCTTAATGCCCAGCTGTTCGGCAATGATCTTCTTGACCTTCAGTTCGATTTCGTCCATTTTCAATAACTCCGCAATGGGTTGAGTTCAAGTCAAACCCCAGCTGATGGAGCATCTTGGGGTCTATGACGACGGCCCGCCGACGCATTTTGCAGCGAGCCGCCCGGATTGGGTTAGCTCATTATTTTATCAGAGCCTTTTTGACGGTGCAGCGAGGGACTACCCCATGAACATTCCGCCATTCACATGAAGCGTGGTGCCGGTAACGTACGCGCCTGCATCCGAAGCAAGGAAAAGGCAGGCATTGGCGATGTTGTCCGTCTGCCCGAGGCGCGCGAGCGGAATGCCCTTGAGCAGCGCTTCCTTCTGCTCCTCGGAGAGAACGCGCGTCATGTCGGTGTCGATGAAGCCCGGCGCCACGCAGTTGACGGTGATGCCGCGGGAGCCGATTTCACGCGCAAGCGCCTTCGTCATGCCCATGAGGCCCGCCTTGGCGGCTGCATAGTTGACCTGGCCGGCGTTGCCCATGGCGCCCACAACCGAGGCCATCGAGATGATGCGGCCGCTGCGGGCGCGCATCATCGGACGCACGCACGCGCGCGCGAGGCGGAATGCCGCCGAAAGGTCGGTGTCGAGCACGTCGTTCCACTGCTCGTCCTTCATGCGCATCACGAGCGTGTCGCGGGTGATGCCGGCATTGTTGACGAGAATGTCGATGCGCCCCTCGGTCTTCACGATGTCCGCAATCAGAGCGTCGCCGGCAGCCTCGTCGCAGACGTTGAGCACGACGCCGCGGCCCTTGCCGCCGAGCTCGGCAATTTTGTCGGAAATGCCCTGCGCACCCGCTTCGGAAGTCGCCGTTCCGATCACGATTGCGCCGCAACGCACAAAGGCTTCAAGCACGCCCGCACCAATGCCGCGGCTCGCGCCGGTAATGAGGGTCACTTTGTCCTGAAGCGCATCGGCGCTGAAAACCATCTTGTCCATAAACCTTCTCTTTAGAATCTGAGGCCGCCCCTGTTCGCTCGGGCGCGGCTTGTTGGAAACTGAAGCTACGCTTACTGCGCCGCAGCTGCTTCGCGAATTTTCCCGAGCGTCGTCTCGAGCTGCGCGGCATCCCCGATCGTGTAGCAGCGGATTTCGGGCGCGATGCGGCGGATGAGGCCGCAGAGCACCTTGCCCGGTCCGCACTCGACGATGTCGGTGACGCCTTCATTCTTCATGCGCTCAATCGTGCGCACCCACTGAACGGCCGAGGCTGCCTGACGCGCCAGCGCGTCCCGAATGCCGTCGGCGGTTGCATGCTCCTGCACGTCAACGTTGGCAATAACGGGAATCTGCGGCGTATGAACGGTCGTTTCCGCCAGGCGCGCGGCAAGCTTTTCCTGCGCAGGCTTAAGCATGGACGAGTGGAAAGGCGCAGACACAGGAAGCTCAATGGCGCGGCGGCAGCCTTTCGTCTTAGCGAGTTCAATCGCCTTGGCGATGCCGGCCTTTTCGCCTGCGATCACCACCTGCCCGGGCGAATTGAAATTGACAGCCTCAACGATGCCGGCAGCACCGGCCTCACGGCAGACTTCAATGACGGTTTCGTCAGAAAGACCAATGATCGCAGCCATGCCGCCCACGCCGACGGGCACAGCCGTCTGCATGGCTTCGGCGCGAAAACGCACGAGCTTCACCGCCTCCTCAAGGCTGAAGACGCCCGCAGCTGTGAGGGCGGAATATTCGCCGAGCGAATGACCAGCCATCACGACGGGCTTGGGGCCGCCGGCCGCAAGCCACGCGTCATAGAAAGCTACCGAAGTGGCGAGGATCGCGGGCTGCGTGTTCACCGTAAGTCCGAGCGTTTCGGCAGGACCTTCGGCGATCAGCTGGGAAATGGGAAAGCCGAGCGAATTGTCGGCGCGGCGGATGTCCTCCTCGACGACAGCATTGCCGGCGTAGCCGTTGAGCATGCCGACCGACTGGCTCCCCTGACCGGGGAAAACGAAAGCGAGGCGCATAGCGTTCTCTCTGAAATGCAATTAGTGAGTTGATTGAAAAAGCTTTACCAGCGAATGAGGGCCGAACCCCAGGCCATGCCGGCGCCAACCGCCTGCAGAAGCACAAGCTCGCCCGGCTTGACCATGCCAGCCTCAACAGCGCGATCAAGCGCAAGCGGCACGCTTGCTGCGGACGTATTCCCGTGCTCGCTTACAGTCTTCACCATTCGCTCCTCAGGAATGCCGAGCTTCTTAGCCACCATGCTCATGATGCGGAGGTTGGCCTGATGCGGAACAAAGAGCGCCACATCTTCAGTGTGCACGCAGGCAAGGTTCGCCACTTCACGGGCGGAATCGACGAGCCCTTCGACAGCGAGCTTGAAAACCTGACGGCCGTCCATATTGATGTAGGGATTGCCAACGATGGCGCCGTTTTCAAGGTGAGCGGTCAACCCGAGCACGTTCTCGTCGTAGCGGCCGTCGGCGTACATGCGAGCTGCGAGCACGCCAGGGTCCGACGAGCTCTCGAGCACCACGGCGCCAGCGCCGTCGCCGAAAAGCACGCAGGTAGAACGATCCTTGAAGTCAATGACGCGCGACATCGTCTCCGCGCCGATCACAATGGCGGCACGGTAGGGCCCCGCGCGCAGCATGGCGTCGGCAGCGTTGAGCGCATAGATGAAGCCAGCGCAGACAGCCTGAACGTCAAAGGCTGCGCACCCCGTCGCGCCGAGCGCGCTTTGAACGCGTGCGGCCGTTGATGGAAAAACCATGTCGGGGGTCGTCGTCGCAACGATGATGAGATCGATGTCTTCGGCCTTGAGGCCGGAACGATCAAGCGCTTGACGTGCGGCAGCCACGGCGAGCGAAGTCGTCGTCTCGCCCTTTTCCGGATCGGCGAAACGGCGCTCGAGAATGCCCGTTCGTGTCCGGATCCATTCATCGCTCGTTTCGATGCCGTCCTTCAAGAGCTGAGCGGCGAGATCGTCGTTCGTAACGCGCTTGTCGGGCAGCGCGGAGCCCGTCGCAATGACTCGAGAGTACATGACGCTCCTAGAAAAACTTATTGAGCGCCATCATCTTACAACGGCTCGAAGCGCTTTCCCGACGCGATTTTTGCGTCTTTGAGATGATCGTGCCTCGCTTTATTTGGGGATGAGAAGACGAGGCGGCCCAGCCGCAAATGCAAACGCTCACAACGAAAAAGGGATCCAAAATCGGATCCCTTCTTCTATTAGGAACTTCGTCCCTGCCGCATTGTCCTCAAAAACCTTCACGCGAGCGCTGCTGTCACTCACCGTGGGGTTCGCGCGTGCATCTGCGCGCGAAGACTTCGCCGGACCGTCTGCAGCCTTTCGGGCCGAGGTTCGCTCGGTCGGCGACGAAGATTATTCGTCGGCCTTCGTCGCGATGACCTTCTTGCCGCGGTAGAAACCGGTCGGGCTGATGTGGTGACGACGATGAACTTCACCGGTCGTCGCTTCGATCGCGGTCGGCGGATTGGTCAGAAAGTCATGAGCACGGCGATTGCCGCGACGGGCGACGGATTTCTTGTTCTGCTGAACAGCCATGGCAAACCCCACGTAGTTACGAGTGACGTGAATCAATCTCTGCGCCGAGCACTCGAAAAAATCTCAAGACGCAGACTTCGAATTGACGCTCAAGGAACAGACTCCTTGAGCAATGAACGGCGGATTTTAGCAAATCCGACGAACTTCCTCATCAAATCGTTGGAAAAATTTTTCGCCGATCGACAAGGCGTCTCAAAAGACAAAGAAAAGGGGAGGATCAAATCCTCCCCTCTTCGGAATCTGGAGCGGGAAACGAGTCTCGAACTCGCGACCTCAACCTTGGCAAGGTTGCGCTCTACCAACTGAGCTATTCCCGCGACTTTCTCGCGACAGGCCCCAAAATGAACTGGAGCGGGAGACGAGTCTCGAACTCGCGACCTCAACCTTGGCAAGGTTGCGCTCTACCAACTGAGCTACTCCCGCACTGAGAGTTGAAATTCTACTGATCAACGAATCTTTGTCAAGAGCAATTCCGCAAAAAATTCAAAAAACTTCATTTTGTACGCTTTAACCCTCAGAAAGATTTTCCTGTTCATGCTTCACACTGAAATTGCTTCGCTTCTCAGGCTTTTCCTTGCAAAAAAAAAACAGAGCCTCAGCATGAAGGAGAGGCTCTGTGAGAAGTTTTTTGCCCTCCGCTCGACTGAAGGCCGAGCGGAAGACTTCTATTCTGAATGCATCAAGCTATCAGAAGATGGCGCAAGCTGCGAAGCCGAGGACCACCGAAAAGACGATGGCGATCAGGCCAGGCAGGAAGAAGGCGTGGTTGAACACCCACTTGCCGATGCGGGTCGAGCCCGTGTCGTCCATCTGAACAGCGCCCAGCAGCGTCGGGTAGGTCGGGAGCACGAAGAGCGCGCTCACAGCGGCGAACGTAGCGACGAGCATGTAGGAGTCGCCCGGGTTTTCAGCCGTGATGCCGAGAGCGGCAACAACGGCCGGAACGATGGCCTTAGCGGTAGCGGCCTGCGAGTAGAGGAGCATGGCCGCGAAGAAGAAGACCACAGCAAGGAGAGCCGGGTATTCAGCAACCGTCGAAGCGGCGAATTCCTTGATTTCATTGGAGTGGCCGGAAACGAACGTGTCGCCGAGCCAGGCAACGCCGAGCACGCAGACGATGGCGACCATGCCGGACTTGAAGACCGAGCAGGAAGCAACGTCGCCCACTTCGATCTTGCAGCACATCGTGATCAGCATGCCGACGAGCAGCATGAGCGACATGATGGCAGCGTCACGCGGGACAACGACGTCCTTGATGATGCCAACGGCCGGCGAAATGGCGGATGCATAGAGCACCACAGCGATAACGCCGACGAGGAAGATCATGACGGAGCGCTTGGCAAAGGGCTTAAGCTGCATATGGGCAGCACCCTGAGCAGGCTTCACGAGGCCCTTGGCAAGACGTTCCTTGTAGACCGGGTCGCTGTCGAGGTCCATGTTCGAGATGATCGTCATCACGAAAGCCGTGAGCATGCAGCCGATGAACGTCGTCACAATCCAGATGAGGAGCAGCGCAGGATAGGACCAGCCGAGCGGTTCGAGAACGCCCGTCATGTAAATGACGGCCGCCGAAACCGGCGAAGCGGTAATAGCAATCTGCGAAGAGACAACCGCGATCGAAAGCGGAACGCACGGACGGATGTGCTGTTCCTTTGCGACTTCAACGATAACCGGAATCATCGAGAAGGCGGTGTGGCCCGTGCCGGCGAAGATCGTGAGCACGTACGTCACGACCGGGGCAAGGTAGTTGATGTGCTTCGGATTGGAGCGAAGAATGCGTTCAGCGATCTGAACGAGGTAATCGAGACCACCGGCGAGCTGCATGGCAGAAATCGCCGAGATCACAGACGCGATGATCAGGATCACGTCCCAGGGAATGTTGCCCGGCTTCATGCCGAGGAGCAGACCGAGGACGAGCACGCCGGCACCGCCCGTGTAGCCGATGCCGATGCCGCCGATGCGGACACCGAGGAAGATCGCGCCCAAAAGGACGATGATCTGAAGAATGAGGATGAAATCCATGATGCCTCCAGGCAATCAAGGCCCCGACGAGAGTCTGTCCCCGACGCTGGCGTCGAAGCGAGAGCCCCTCGGAGCGAGGGTCCGAAACCGTCGTGCCGATCGAGTCTTGATTGACTCTTCACGGCGCGGCGGCCTCCTTTGGTGGTCGGCCGCTCCGACTTTCGTCGTGAGCGGCCTGGGTTATCTGCCGGATCTTTCGCCCGGCTTATTAATTACTTTTCGAACTTCGGGTTGATGAGGTTTTCGTACGTGAAGACTTCATCCCACTGTTCCTGCGTGATCATCTTCTTTTCTTCAACGAGAAGCTGATGCAGCGACTTGCCCGTCAGGAAGCCTTCGCGGGCGATGGCGGCGCAGGGCTTGTAGCCGAAGTGCGGCTTCAGGAGCGTGATGATGCCGAGGGAGCCCATAACGAGATCCTTCGTGTGTTCGGCGTTGACGACGATGCCGTCGACGCACTTTTCACGCATCGCGATGCAGGCGTTCGTCAGGACCTTCATCTGCAGATAGAGAGCGAAGGAGATGACCGGTTCCATCACATTCAGTTCGAGCTGGCCGGCGGAAGCGGCAAGCATGACCGTCTGGTCGAGACCGATGGCAAGGAACGAAGCCTGGTTCGTGACTTCCGGGATAACCGGATTGACCTTGCCCGGCATGATGGAGGAGCCAGGCTGCAGCTGCGGCAGAACGAGTTCGGAGAGGCCAGTGCGCGGACCCGAAGCAAGGAGGCGGAGGTCGTTGCAGACCTTCGTGAGCTTGACAGCGAGGCTCTTGCAGGCGGACGACAGAGCGACGTAAGCGCCGCAGTCGGACGTGGCGGCGATCAGGTCTTCGCTGTTGTGGAAGTCGATGCCGGTGATTTCAGCAAGGTGCTTGACAGCGAGAGCCGGATAGTCGGGGTGAGCCGTAACGGTCGTGCCGATAGCCGTAGCGCCGAGGTTGACGCACTTCAGATGTTCCTGAGCTTCCTTGATGACCTTGATTTCATCGGCAATCGTGAAGCCCCAGCCATGGAATTCCTGGCCGAAGGACATCGGGACGGCGTCCTGCAGGTGGGTGCGGCCCATCTTCAGAACGTTCTTGTTCTTTTCAGCCTGACGGTAGAAGCTTTCAACGAGTTCTTCGACAGCCTTCAGGAGAACGTTGGAGCGCAGGAGCAGGGAGAGGTGCAGAGCGGTCGGATAGGTGTCGTTCGTCGACTGGCCGAAGTTGGCGTGGTCGTTCGGGGAAACCTTCTTGTCGCCCTTCGGGAGGCCGAGGTGTTCGCAAGCGAGGTTGCTGATCACTTCGTTCACGTTCATGTTGACGGACGTACCAGCGCCGCCCTGGAGCCAGTCGGTAACGAACTGATCGTTGTACTTGCCGGCGATGAGCTGTTCGCAGGCCCAGATCAGGGCGTCAGCGACGTCGGCCGGGATCGTGCCGAGTTCCTTGTTCGCCATCGCGGCGGCCTTCTTCACATAGCCGAATGCGATCGGGAAGAAGGGTTCCTGAGCCATCGGCATTTCCGTGATGTGGAAATTGTGCTTGCCGCGCATCGTCTGAACGCCATAGTAGGCTTCATCCGGAATTTCAAGGGAACCAAGGAAGTCGCTTTCAATACGAGACATTTTTTATGCTCCTCAAGTTTTGGGCGGAGCGCTGCGGCATGGCGTCGTCGGCGCCCGTCCGGTTTTAGCCCCTCTTCGACACGTCTCAGCAACGTTGGTCCGTCGAATTGGAGCCAGCTGTAGCAGCGAGGCCGAGGGGCTTGGCCTACCTATGCGGTTGTACGTATAAAGTAGGAGCCCCTCTTAACTCGCCTGAATATTACTGCTTAATAGGCTTGATGGGAATAGCCTTTTTAGGTGCCTGCTTCGGCAGGACCTTGTCGTAATTACTGATGCCCTGCTCGGCCATCTTGCGGCGGATGAAGGCGATCTGCGTCTTGAGCGGCAGATCCTTCGGGCAGAAGTCGTGGCAGGCAAGCAGCGACATGCAGCCGAAGACGCCCGATTCGTCACCGATGACTTCGTAGTAGTCGGCGTCGTTGCGGTCGTCGCGCGGGTCGAGACGGAAGCGGGCGATCTTGTTGATGCCCACAGCGCCCACGAAGTCCGGACGGATGCGGACCGTGCCGCAGCCGGCGATGCAGCAGCCGCACTCGACGCAGCGGTCAAGCACGTAGATGTCTTCAGCAAGCTGCGGATCCATCGGCACTTCCTTCTTGCGAAGGTCGATTTCCTCTTCCTTCATGTGGACCCACGTCTGCATGCGTTCGGACATGTTGCGCATCCACTTGCCGGTGTTGACCGACAGGTCGCCGATCAGTTCGAAGGCCGGCAGCGGCGCGAGCGTGAACTCGGTCGGCAGGTCCTTCGTCAGGGTGCGGCAGGCAAGACCAGGCTTGCCGTTGATGAGCATCGCGCAAGAGCCGCAGATGCCGGCACGGCAAACGAAGTCGAACTGGAGCGTCGGATCCTGATGATCGCGGATGTCGTTGAGCGCGATGAAGAGCGTCATGGAATCGGACTCTTCGAGCTCATACGTCTGCATGTGCGGGACGCTTTCCGGATCCTGCGGGTTGTAGCGCAGGATGCTGATCTTCAGAAGACGGTGCTTCTTGGCCGGAGCAGCGGGAGTCTGCGCGGCCTGGTTCTGCTGATTGGTTTGGCTCATTTTCTAGCAGCTCCTACTAATTAGTCCTTCAGGGGTTCGTCAATGCGTTCGTTGCGGCCCTGCAGGCGCTTCGGCAGTTCGTTCATGAACGGCATGATGGCGTCCTGGATGGCCCAGCGGTCGGCGCCTTCGGCTTCCATCTTCGCGCGGATGGCGTCGACTTCTGCCTGACGCTTCGCGGATTCCGGATTTTCGATGTAGTTCTTCACGCCGTAGCCGCGGAAGCCCGGCGGGAGCTCCATCTTCGAGATGTCGAGATCCTTGTAGGAGAGCGTCGGCAGCGTGTCGCCTTCCTTCCAGGTAGCGATCGTGCGCTTGAGCCAGTGAAGGTCGTCGCGGCGCGGATAGTCTTCGCGGAAGTGAGCACCGCGGCTTTCCTTGCGTTCGAGAGCGCCGAGCGCAACCGTGAGGGCGACACGGAGCATCTTCTGCGTGCGGTACGCATAGACGAGTTCGGGGTTGTTGCCGGCAACATCCTTGACGGGCACATGGAAGGAGCGCTTGTAGAGGTCTTCGAGTTCCTCAACGGCAGCCTTCATGTCTTCGCCACGGCGGAAGATGCCGATCTTGGTCGTCATGATGTCCTGCATGCGCGTGCGGAGCTTGACGGCGTCTTCGTTGCCGGTGTTGCTCGTGAAGCTGCGCAGGCGGGCTTCTTCCTTGGCGAGCGCGTCGTAGATGATCGAGGTCGGGATGTCGATGCCGTTTTCGGGCTTGTCGCAGAAGTCGGCGATGAATTCGCCGACGATCATGCCGGCGACCACCGTTTCAGCAACAGAGTTGCCGCCGAGGCGGTTGAAGCCGTGCATGTCCCAGCAGGCGGCTTCGCCGGCTGCAAAGAGACCCTTCATCGTTTCGCTTTCGCCCGTGGGCTTCGTGCGGACGCCGCCCATCGTGTAGTGCTGGGCCGGACGGACCGGAATCCATTCCTTCGTCGGGTCGACGCCGAGGAAGTAATGGCAGATTTCATAAACTTCACGCAGCTTGTGCTTGATGTGATGTTCGCCGAGCAGCGTGATGTCGAGCCAGATGTGTTCGCCGTAGCGGGACTTGACGCCCTTGCCCTGAGCGATGCGTTCTTCCATGCGGCGGGAGACCACGTCGCGGGAAGCCAGTTCCTTCTTTTCAGGTTCGACGTCCGGCATGAAGCGATAGCCGTCGACGTCGCGCAGCAGGCCGCCGTCGCCGCGGCAGCCTTCCGTCACCAGAATGCCGGCGGGGAAGATGCCGGTCGGGTGGAACTGGATGGCTTCCATATTCGAAAGGGTAGCCACGCCCGTTTCAAGAGCGAGGTCATAGCCCGTGCCTTCGCAGATCACGGCGTTCGTCGTGACGCGGTAGAGACGGCCGCCGCCACCCGTGGCAAGAGCCGTCGCCTTGGCGACGTAAGCCATGAGTTCGCCCGTGATGAGGTCGCGGACGATGGCGCCGTAGCAGCGCTTGCCATCGTGAATGAGCGAGAGCGCTTCAACGCGTTCGATGACGGGAACCTGTTCGGCGATGATGCGGTCGGACACCGTGTTGAGCATGGCGTGGCCCGTGCAGTCGGACACGTAGCAGGTACGCCACTTCTTCGTGCCGCCGAAGTCGCGCTGAGCGACGAGGCCGGCAGCTTCCTTGCGTTCGGTAATCGTGACCTTTTCGCCGTTGATGATCACCTGACGGTCGCCCGGGGTGATGCGGCTCCAGGGGCAGCCCCAAGCAGCCAGTTCACGGACGGCCTTCGGAGACGTGTTGACGAACATGCGGACGACGTCCTGGTCGGCACCCCAGTCGGAGCCGCGGACCGTATCAGCGAAGTGAATGTCTTCGTTGTCGCCCATGCCCTTGATCACGTTGCCGAGCGAGGCCTGCATGCCGCCCTGAGCGGCCTTCGAGTGGCTGCGCTTCGGCGGAACGAGCGAGAGGACGATCGAATCGTGACCGCGGCGCTTTGCCGCAACGGCCATACGAAGGCCCGCAAGGCCGCCGCCGATTACAAGCACGTCGGTGTAGATGATTTTCATAAACGATTTTCCCAGGAAAACCCGCTTGCTTGAAGCGGGTGGAAAGAACTGTGGAAAGCTTGAGCTCTCCGAAGTCCATCCAGTCTTACAACTCGCCCACTTGGGGCTCAGCGGCCCTTTCGGACCGTCTCCCGTTGACGCCGTTTCAGCCGCCGTCTGCCCGAGCATCGATCGATTGCTGCTCGCTCGAAGCTTCCGAAAGCGGATCGGGTCTTCTCCGCTTCAGGTCTTGGGCGCCGAATCGGCGCAGTCCCTTTTAGAAGATTTCTCTTCAAGGCGGACTGAAGACTTGCGAAGTCGGGCACGAGAGATCGAACCCGGCTTACAGGCATTCCCAGAAGGTCATCCGTGCTGCGTGCTTTCTTGCGCATCAGCACCTGTGAATTCCTTCACAATCAATTCACATGAGTCGCCGTTCTCCATGGCGGCTCAGAAGAACTGATCACGCATTCCGTTCGGAGGGAAAGCGGAATCTACGACTTTCTACTTAGAAGTGTAAAAGTTCCGAAACATTCCGGCATTGCATTCCCCGAGTTCTTTCCAGAATTACGCGTTAATACGCATATTTAAGAGGGTCTCAGAAACAACAATGCCGACGCGATACGCCGGCTCCGTCGAATTGCTGACGCGAGTTTAGCGATGTGAGCTTTCGAAACTGTATGCGGAATAACCCTAAATATGCACCTATCTTTTGATATAACCCTCTACTTTTAGGTGTGTTTGCTTTTTTATTCTTTATCGAAAGAGTTCCTTGAAAAATCAGGGTTGTTCAAAAAATATCCCTATAAGGGCAAATCTAAAGTACTTCTTAGGGTTTATCTAATTATGAGTAGAGCCTAACCCTATATAAAGAAGAATTGGACAACTTGCCTTACTCGTCCTGAAATACCGAACTCATATACGCATTAACACGCATATAAATCCAATTTGCCTGGATATGAATTGCTGATCTGCCCCATAGCTATCGACGAGGTTTTATCGATAGAATTAAGCTTGTTGAAAACATTCGCCGATGTGCCATGCGGCGTTGCGCCGCATCGTTTGACACAGCGGCATTCCGGCTTGAAGGAGATGAATCCATGACCACCCGCATCATCAGCACGCCGAACGCACCGGCAGCCATCGGCCCCTACAGCCAGGGCGTCGCAGACGCGCAGACGCTCTACTGCTCCGGACAAATCGGTCTCGATCCTGCAACGGGTTCGCTCGCCGAAGGCTTCGAAGCGCAAGCGCGCCGCGCCTTCTCCAATCTCAAGGCCGTCATTGAAGCCGCTGGCGGCAAGCTGCCGGGCGTGATGAAGCTCACCATCTTTCTTGTCGACATGAATGATTTCCCGAAAGTGAATGAAATCATGTGCGAATATTTCTCCGCTCCCTATCCCGCACGCTCCTGCTTTGCCGTTGCCGCCCTGCCGAAAGGGGCGCTCGTTGAGGTTGAAGCCGTCGTCTCCCTTGGCTGACGACTGCCATGGCCGCCGACTCGAAGCAAAGCCCTCGGAACGGCAAAACGGGCGGAGTCATCCGAACGGGCAAGCTCGCGCCGCTCTCAGAGCGACTTAAAAAGCTCGGTCTGGTTTCAGACTGGGACTTTGTACTGCATTTGCCTCTTCGTTACGAAGATGAGACAAGCATTCGGGCCATCGCCGAGATTGCGCCGGGCAGCCCTGTTCAGATTCAAGGCGAGGTTCTTGCTTCACACGTGCAGGCAACGCCGCGTGGCCAGCAGTTTGTAGCGCAGCTGAGTGACGGCACGGGCTCCATTCAGCTTCGCTTCATTCACTATTACCCGAGCATTCAATTGCAGCTTGCACCGGGAAAGATCGTTCGCGCCTTCGGCGAGCCCCGTGAAGCCTTTGGCAAACTTGGGCTAGAGATGATTCACCCGCGCGTGAAAGCCGCCGTTCTCAACGAGGATTCTCTCCCCAAAGCGCTGACGCCCATCTACCCACTAGGCGAAAACATTCAGCAGGCCTGGCTCAGAAAACGGATTGACCGGGCACTGCTTGACCTGGCGGGCATGGAGGACCTTGTGCCAACCGATATTGCGGCCTCGCTCGGTCTGCCGGGGCTCAAGGCTTCGCTCGAATATCTGCACCACCCGCCGGTTGACGCAAGCGCCTCCGCTTTGATGGACCGGACGGACCCGCACTGGCAGCGCCTCAAGTTTGACGAACTTCTCGCGCAGCAGATTACGCTCAGGCACGTCCGCGCCCTGGCGCAGCGGCACTCTGCGCCGCGCCTCGCAGCACCGCCCGCCCCCAATTTGACGACGCGCTTCATTGAGGGGCTTCCCTTCGCGCTCACGTCCGCGCAAATGCGGGTCTGGCAAGAAATCGCGCGCGACCTCGCGCTTGAGCGCCCCATGCACCGCCTCGTTCAAGGCGACGTCGGCAGCGGCAAAACCGTTGTTGCTGCGCTTGCCGCGCTTCGCGCAGCCGAAGCCGGCTACCAAACGGCGCTGATGGCACCGACGGAAATCCTCGCCGAGCAGCACTTTCTCAAAATCACCGAATGGCTTGCGCCGCTCAGCCTCAATTGCGTCTGGCTTACTGGGCGCCAGAAAGCGGCGGATCGCCGCGAAAGCCTTGAGGCCATTCGTTCCGGCAAGGCGCTCGTTGCTGTCGGCACGCATGCCCTGATTCAAGAGGGCGTTCAGTTCCGCTCTCTCGGCCTTGCCATCGTAGACGAGCAGCATCGCTTCGGCGTTGCTCAGCGCCTCGCGCTTAGGGCAAGCGCAGAAGATGATGAGTCGCTTAGACCCCATCTTCTGATGCTCTCTGCTACGCCCATTCCAAGAACGCTCGCCATGAGCTACTTGGCCGACCTGGATGTTTCCGTCATTGATGAACTGCCCCCGGGCCGATCGCCCATCGTCACCAAAACCGTCCGACTCGACCGGCGCGATGCAGTCATGGGCGTTGTGCGCGGCACCGTCAAAAACGGACAGCAGGTCTACTGGGTCTGCCCGCTGATTGAGGAAAGTGAAGCGCTCGACCTCACGCCTGCCGTCCAGTGCCGCGACGATCTTGCGCGGCGCCTTCCAGATCTGCGGATCGGCCTGCTTCACGGCGGCATGCGCCCCGAAGAAAAATCGGCTGTCATGCAGCGCTTTGAAGCGGGCGAAATCGATGTTCTCGTTTCTACGGTCGTCATTGAAGTAGGCGTCGACGTGCCCAACGCGACGCTCATGGTGATCGAACACGCTGAGCGCTTCGGGCTTGCGCAGCTGCATCAGCTTCGCGGCCGAGTCGGCCGCGGCGCGCAGCAAAGCGCCTGCATACTGCTCTACGACCCTGCGCTTTCTGAAATCGGTCGTGAACGGCTCAAAATTATCCGTGAATCGACCGACGGCTTCGAAATAGCAAGACGAGACCTTGAACTTCGCGGACCAGGCGAGTTTCTAGGGGAACGCCAGTCCGGGATGCCGATGCTCCGTTTTGCCGACCTTGAAAAAGACGGCGCGCTTCTTGCTGCGGCCAGAGATGCCGCGCAGAAGCTCTGCGCCGAAGATCCTGCGTGTGCGCAGCAGCATGCCAAACGCTGGTTCAGCACGGAATCGGATTTTCTATCTGCATAGTTTCACAACAAAACTTCAGCAAGCATCATGACACTTACCGAACTTAAATACGTCATCGCCGTTGCGCGTGAACGGCACTTCGGCCGAGCTGCCGAATCCTGCTTTGTTAGTCAGCCGTCTCTTTCCGTTGCCATCAAGAAGCTCGAAGAAGAGCTCGGCGTCACGATTTTCGAACGCCGGTCGAGCGATATCGCGATCACGCCTGTGGGACAGCAGATCATTGCACAGGCACAGAAGGTCCTTGAAGAAAGCCGGCGCATCGTCGAAATCGCCCATCAGGGCCAGGATCCGCTTGCCGGTCCGCTTCGTCTCGGCGTAATTTACACGATCGGGCCGTACCTTCTGCCGTCGCTTATCAGCGAGATGACGGTTGAAACGCCAAAAATGCCGCTCTATCTGGAGGAAACCTTCACGAACGAGCTGCTTGCCAAGCTGAAGAACGGCCAGCTCGACGTCGCCATCATGGCCGACACCATTCACGACACCGGCCTCATGACGGAAGCCGTTTATGAGGAATCCTTTGTCGTCGCCGTGCCGTCGCATCATCCGTGGGTGAACCGCAATTACATCGGTCCCGACGAACTGAAGGACCAGACGATGCTGCTGCTCGGCGCCGGACACTGCTTCCGCGATCAGATTCTCGGCGTCTGCCCGGACATCAACCGCTTCAATTCGCAGGCTTCGGCCGTGCAGCGCACTGTTGAAGGATCAAGCCTGCAGACCATCTGCCACATGGTTGCGCAGGGGCTTGGCATCACGGTGCTGCCTGCTTCGGCCGTTCCCTATCTGGCAGGTCTATCCGACGCAGTCAAAATCATCCCCTTCAAGTCGCCTGCGCCCTCGCGCCGCATCATTCTCTGCTGGCGCAAGAGCTATCCGCGCATGGCGGCCGTCGAGGCCATCCTGCGTGCGCTCTCGAAAGTCTCGCTCAACGGGTGCTCTCCGATTGAGGAAGCCCCGAAGCTCAACTGAAGCGCCGAGCGCGTCTGAAGCAAGCTGCCAAGTGCGGCGGCTCAGCTGCCGCACTTTACCAATAAAAAAGGACACCCAAAACATGTCGGACGCCAAGGAACAAACCGCCGGCACGCCGCAATCGAGCGAACATAACGAGAAAAAATGGGGCGCACTCATGACGCGCGCCCGAAATCGTCTCGGGGGCGGCTTGCGCGAGCGCGAGGGTATTGACCTCATCGTGCGCGTGCTTCTCATGGCCGTCGTTGCCAGCGGCTGCTACCTCATCATTCAGCCGTTTCTTACAGCCATTCTGCTCGCAGCCGTGATCGCAGTCGCCACTTGGCCGCTCTTTGACAGGCTCCGCGCCTGGTGCGGGCACCGAGCAACGCCGGCCGCATTTCTGATGGTGAGCGCCATCGTTGTGATCTTCCTGATCCCGATGTCGTTCTTTCTCATTGCCTCTGCGCAGCGTCTGCCCGGCGTCGTCTCGAAAATTGTGCAGACAGTTAAGGACCCGCAGCCAGTTCTCGATACGGTCCGCGGCATCCCTTACGCAGGCGAATGGCTCTACAGCGAGCTTTTGCAGGCGATTGACCCTGCATCCTTCGGTCAAAGCATTCAGAAGATTCTGGACCCGCTCTCGAGCGCGATCATCAATATGGCCGTTGATGTCAGCAACGGTCTCCTGCAGCTCGCGCTCGTCACCTTCATCGTCTTTTTCTTCTACCGGGACGGCGCATGGTTCGCCGACCGCGTCCGCGAGCTGCTTGTTCGTGTGAGCGGCGGCATTGCATCTGAAATCTGCGACATTCTCGTCAACACGACCCGCTCGGTGGTCTACGGCATCATCGGCACAGCCATTTGCCAAGGCCTTGTGGCCGGCATCGGCTTTTGGATTGCCGGCGTGCCGGGCGTTCTCATTTTGTCGGCAACCGTCTGCCTGCTCTCGGTCGTTCCGATCGGCCCGCCGCTCGTCTGGATCCCCGCAGCCGTCTGGCTTTACGCCAAAGGCGAGATCGGCATGGCTGCCTTTCTCTTCGTCTGGGGCGCCGCCTGCATTTCGAGCGTCGACAATGTCGTGAAGCCGCTCCTTATTTCGCGCGGCTCAACGCTGCCGCTTGCCCTTATTTTCCTCGGCGTCTTCGGCGGCGTCATTGCGTTCGGTTTCCTCGGCCTCATTCTCGGGCCGCTTTTGCTTTCGATCGGCCTTGCACTCTTTCAAGCCTGGCTCAAGAAGCCCGTCATTGAATTTGCTCACCGCGTTGAGCATGCCAACGATGACGACGCTGAGGGCCAGCAGCCTGGCGTCGGCAGCAAGGACGCGAACGATCTTCCAAAAGAGCCTCCCGCTCCATAACGCCTGAAAGGCCTGAAGGAATCACGGAAATCCGAGTTTGCTGCGGCATCTCGGATTTCTTCTTTTCGTAGGCGTCTTCCTCAGGATGCCGGCGCCGTTTGCGCTCTGAACGCTTCATTTGCGATGAATTTCTTTCGGTGAATATCCGCGAAATCCATGCAAATAAAAAGCCCGCTCTGCGCCTGAGGGCGATGGAGCGGGCGAAATTTCAATCGATGCCGCCGGTGCTTTTCCGCTTTTAGATCGGAAAAGCACGCTAGCGGGGATCGAGCCTTAGACCATGATCAGCGCGCAGACGATCGTCGCGACAATCATCGGAATGGCGGTGCGCTTCACGACTTCGATCGGCGAAACCATCGCGATGCCCGAAACGAGAATCGTGACGCCTGCGAGCGGCGAAGCCGTACGGCCGGCAGCGCCGGCGAGGAACGCGAGGCCGCCCAGGCCTTCGATCGTCATGCCGAAGTCCTTGGCGTGCGGCGTAACCGTTTCATTGAAGGCAAGCGTCGCAGCGTCGCCGGAACCCGTGATGACGCCCATGATGAACGGGCCGATCGAGCCGCCCCAGCGGGCGATTTCATTCGATTCCTTGAGCGCGGCCACAAACGTGTCGATGAGGCCAGCGGACTTCAGGCCGGCGGCGAAAACGCCGGCGGCGATGATGATGCCCATCACGTCGGCGTAGCCCTTGCCCGTGCCGGCAAAGAATTCCTTCGTGAAGGTCTGCGGATTAGCGCGTGCGACGACAAGGGCAATCACAGCGCCGAGCACCATGGCCTGCGCAACGCCCATCTTGATGAACGGGCACCAGAGGTTGCCGACAACGAGGATCGTGATCGGAACGAGCGGAATGAGCGCGAGGATCGGGCTCGGCGTGAAGTCGTCCTGCTTCTGCAGCTTCGATTCGTCGACCTTGGCGTTCGCATCGCCCTTGTGGTCGCCGAAGATGATGCAGAAGATGAGCGTGCCGACGACGCCGAAGGCACCAATGAGGAGCGAGTACGGCGCATGGAACGCGATGAAGTCCATCACGTCAATGTGCGCCATGTTGGCGACGTACGGATTATGCGACGTGCCCGGCGAGAGATACGAACCGATCGTGCCGGCGAGAACGGCGGCAGCCGCGCCCGCGGGCTTGATGCCGGCGCGCAGCATCACGGGAATCAGCGTCGAGCCGACGGCAGCGGCGCAGCCGGCAGCCGAAGGAATCGCGATGTTCACAAAGAAAGTGATCGCGGTGCAGACCGGAACGAGGAAAATGCCGAGGCCGCGGATCGGGCTCGCCAGATAGTGAACGAGCGAACGGTCGGCATTGGTGTAGCGAGCGACGAAGGCGAAACCCATCGACGAGCAGATGGCCATCACGAGCGACGTGTTCGTCATCGACTTCGCAAATGCATCAAGGCCGCCGATCAGATCCCAGGAAATGAGGCAGAGCACAAGGCCTGAACCGATCAGCACAAGGCGGGTTTCATAACGCTTGATGAGGCCGTAGATCACGACGAAGATCATGGCCACAGCAAGCCATTGCGTAATACCCATTAGAAGATCTCCAGAAAGTTCCCTGATTTAAGGCAGGGTGAAAACGGCGTTTCGAGGACAGCGCCGGAGTAAACAAGGACAATCCGCCCCGTCGCCGATCTTGCGTCGGCTTCGCAGGACGAACTGTCGTCATTATGCAGAGCTCGGGCGATTTCGGCCTCGAGACAACTACCAAAAAAGTTGAATTTTCTTGCGTCAGTCGACGCAGACGAGCCGAATTTGCACTCGCGGCGGCAAAGGCCGGACTGCAAAATCAGATTTTGAAGACTTCCCGCCGATAGTGGCGGAGTTCGTCAATGCTTTCGCGAATGTCCGAAAGCGCCTGATGCTTCGTCGCGCTCGTGCCGACCCAAACCTTTTCGGGGGCCCAGCGCCGTGCAAGCTCCTTGATGGTCGAAACGTCGATGGACCGGTAATGGAAGTAGCGCTCCAGATTCGGCAGCCACCGCGCCATGAAGCGCCGGTCCTGACCGATCGTGTTGCCGCACATCGGGCTTTTGCCTTCGGGCACGAAGCGGCGGAAAACCTCCAGGAAGATCTTGGAGGCGGCCTCTTCGTCGACAGCGCTCTCGAGCACGCGCTTCACAAGGCCTGAGCGCGTATGCGTCTCCGTATTCCAGGCGTCCATGCCGTTCAAAATTTCGGCGGATTGATGAATGGCAACCACCGGACCTTCATGGAGGATGTTGAGCTCGCGGTCCGTGATGATGGCGGCCACTTCGAGCACGCGGTTCACCTCAGGCTGCAGGCCCGTCATTTCCATGTCAATCCAAATGAGATTGTCGTCCGCGTAGGACGGATCGCGCTCGACGCCGTTGACCGTGCTGACCATAGGAACGAAGACTCCGCTGAAAATGATGGATAGAGGCGCAATTCTAAACTGCCGCACGCAAAGACGAAACGGGGCGCTTTGCGCGATAATTCGCGGATTCCGTTCGACGCGGCACCCCAGGGCGAAGCGCGTTCGATCAAAATCGCCTCCTTGATGCACACCGATATTTTCTCAGCCGGCCACAGATGACCTTGACAGCGAGCAACATTCAGCACGGATTCCTCGCGCTCATGACGCTCTGCATACTTGTAGAGTGTCTGCTCACTATCTTGCACACGCATGCAGCGGAACGCGCTGCCAGCAAAGTTCCCCCCATGTTTGAAGGCCGGCTCTCGCCGGCGGCGCACCGCAAGGCCGCCGACTACACCGGCGAGCTCGCTCAAGGGCGGCTTCTGCTCGTATTTGCCGGCGCAGGCGCAGCGCTCTTCTTCACCTACGGCCACGGCCTTACGCTGCTTGCCTCGCTTGCAGGCGCACTTTCCTCGAGCGCGCTCGTAGGCGAATGGACCGTGATTGCGCTCGTGCTGCTCATCATGATTCTGCTCGAAATCCCCTTCGGGTGGTTTCTGCGCTGCCGCATTCCCCGCCGCTACGGCTATCAGACCGAAAACGAAGGACACTGGATCGCCAGAAACTTCAAGGACGCCTTCACGGGCTGGCTCGTCGAGCTGCCGTTCATCGCGCTTGCGCTCGCGCTTTTCGAATCAATCGGACGCTGGTGGTGGTTGCTCGCCTGGAGCTTCTGGACGCTCTACCTCATCTGGCGCTGGCGGATCGGTCCGACCTGGACGCTCTTGCGCGGTCGGCGCGCCAAACCGATCAAGGATCCCAAAACGCGCGCCATGGTCAAGGACTTTCTGGCGCTTGAAGGCCTCGGCATGCGCGATCTGATCGTCATGAAGCGCCCGAGCGGATGGGATCACTCGCACATCGTCCTCGCCGGCTTCGGCCGCGAAAAAACCGTCGTTGTTTTTGCGCATGCGGCCGCCAAGCTCACTCGGGAAGAACTGCTCGCACTCATTGCGCACGACGTCGGCCACATCAAGCACTGCCACGCGTGGATCCGAATTATTCTTTTTTCGCTCTCGGGCCTGCTTGTCGCCTGGTTCGCAGGCTGGGGCGCGCGAAACGACGCGTTTTTCGAGGGATTCGGCTTTTCACCCTATGTAACGCTGGCCCGAGATGGCGCTCATGCGGGCTTCGTCATTGCCGCTGCGCTCGTTGTCTTTCCCATTCTTTTTTATCCGCTTCGACCACTCGTCAACCTTTTTTCACGCGCCATGCAGTACGACGCGGACGCCTTCGCCATGAAAACCGTCGGCGCAAACGCGCTTGCACGCGCGCTCGTGAAGCTGCACCGCGACTATGCAACGACGCTCACACCGTCGCGCCTCTATTCGCTCTTTCATTATTCAAGACCGCATGCCGGGATGCGCGTCGCTGCGATTCTCGACCGAGCGCGCAAGAACCGATGGCCGCTCGAGAAGCCGGCGCGCGCTGCGTTTCCCGGCGCGCCAGGCGTCTTCGACATCACCGGCTACCTTGAGCCCGGTTCTGTGCAGCCCGTTGTCATGACCGTGCGCAGGCAGATGGAAGAAAAGCCGCGTCAGCACTTCTTCAATTCGCCGCAGCAGGAGAGCTCGTCGAATGAGCCGGCGCCCAAGAGCGCCGAGCCCCGCAACACCGAGGCTACGCCGCTCGAAGCAGCATCCGACGAACCACCCGTAGAGAATCTTTCGGAAAATCAGGACGACGCCTGCGCCGGCAACGCATTGCAGAAGAACGACGTGCAAACGCCCGCCCCAAACGAAGCAGACAGCAAGACAGAAGCAGCATGAAAAAATTTGAATCTCGACGACGCACGAAGGCGCCGGCGGCGAATGCGTCTGACGCCGGGGCAATCCGCATCACCGGACGCGTCACCGCTTCGCACGGACGACACTATTTCGTGACAACCCCCGAAGGCGAACGCATTGAAGCGCACCGCCGCGGCAAAAAAGGCGACGTTGTCGTGGGCGACATCGTTCAGCTCTCGTCGGCCGTTTCCGGCGTTGCAGCCATCGAGGCGATCGAGCCGCGCAAGAGCCTCCTCTACCGCTCCGATGAATGGCGCATCAAGTCGCTTGCCGCCAATGTCGATCAGGTAGCCATTGTTTTCGCGTCAAGACCGAGCTTCAATCCTTGGTTCATCTGGAAGGCGCTTCTTGCGGCCCATGAAGCCGGCATCCCGGCCATCGTGATCCGCAACAAGGCGGATCTTGTCGAAAACGCTGAAGCGGCGCAAACCGAAGCGGCGCGCCTCAACAATCTCGGCGTGACGGTGCTCGAAATATCCGCGCTCGAAAAGCCCGAAGCCGCAAAAGCTGCGCTTTTGCCCTGCTTTTCGGAAAAAGCAACGCTCCTTGTCGGCCAGTCCGGCATGGGCAAGTCGACGATTCTCAACCTTCTCGTGCCGCATGCGCAGGCAGCGACGCGTGAGTTTTCGGTTGCGCTCAATCTCGGCAAGCAGACCACGACGGCCGCCCGCTGGTACGAAGCCGACGACTGGACGGGCGCCATCGTCGACACGCCGGGATTTCAGGAGTTCGGACTCGCTCACCTTTCGCTCAGCGATATTCTTCGCGCCATGCCCGACATCGCTTCGCACGCCACAGGCTGCCGCTTCTTCAACTGCCGGCATCTGCATGAGCCGGGCTGCTCGGTGAAAGCTGCGCTTGAAGCGGGCGAAATCGATCCCGCGCGCTACGAGTTCTATGCTGCCATGGCTGCGGACGCCGATCCTTTGCCGCGATGAAGCGCCTCACGCGCACTTTTTGCCAAGCAGCAAAAGAATCCTAAAATTGAATTTTTGTCCCGGCTTCACGAAGAAGTTCGCGCTATGCCAGAGTCCGTCACACCCAAAGTCATCCCGGTAGAACCGATCCAGAACGCCATTCCCGTCCTGCCGATTCCGCAGAGCGGCCCGGTGCGCCGCGTCGACGGCCATTGGCGGGACGAACTTGGCCGGCCGCTGCGCGATCTGCGCATATCGGTCACCGACCACTGCAACTTCCGCTGCCGCTACTGCATGCCCAAGGAGTCGTTCTCAAAGAAGCGCCACTTCCTCGCCATGACGGAGCTGCTCACCTTTGAGGAAATTCTCCGCGTCAGCCGGATCGCTGTCGCCAACGGCATCGAAAAGCTTCGGCTCACGGGCGGCGAGCCGCTTCTGAGAAAGGGCATCGAAAACCTGATTGCCGACCTCCGGAAGCTGAAGACGCCTGACGGCCGCGACATCGACATCGCCATGACGACGAACGGATCGCTTCTCGCGCGCAAGGCGCAGGCGCTTCGCGATGCCGGACTCGACCGCCTCACGGTGTCGCTTGACGCCATTGACGAAGCCATCTTTCAGGGGTTCAACGACGTGGGCTATCCGGCAGCCAAAGTGCTGGAGGCCATCGATCATGCGCAGCGCATCGGCTTTCCCGTGAAGGTCAATACCGTCATCAAGCGCGGCGTCAACGAAGGCGAAATTCTTCGCATCTGCGAACGGTTCCGAGGCACAGGCGTGATCCCGCGCTTCATCGAATACATGGATGTCGGCACCGCCAACGGCTGGCGCATGACCGACGTGGTTCCTTCGCTCGAAGTGCTCAACCGAATTGCCGCTCAGTGGCCCGTTGAACCGATCAACGCCAATTATCCGGGCGAGACCGCCACGCGCTGGCGCTACAAGGACGGCGCAGGCGAATTCGGCCTCATCAGCTCCGTGACGCGCGCTTTCTGCAGAAGCTGCTCGCGCGTTCGGCTCTCGATGGAGGGGCGGCTTTATCTTTGCCTCTTCGCCACCGTGGGCTACGACATCCGGACAATGCTCCGCGGCGGCTGCACGGACCGAGAGCTCGAAGAAGCATTCGGCCGCATCTGGACCGCCCGCAGCAACCGCTACTCCGAACTCCGCTCGCTCGGACTCGCGCCCTCGCGCGACAAGATTGAAATGAGCTACATCGGCGGATAAGCGCATCAAGTCGCCTTCTGCGGACGCTTAAGATTTTTCGCGGCCTTCGCACGATATCCTTCGCGCCCAAACAATATTGACGGGCGCGCTTGCTTATTTCCCATGCGGCGCGCCGGACACCATGCGTAATCTCTCTCGGCGCAGCGCCGGCCGCATGCTCGGCGCACTCTGCCTATCTCCTTTCTTAACGCTCGCGGGCGGCTGCGCCTCGCCGAGCGACTCCCCCTGGGATCATGCCCCAGGCTGGCGCAGCGACGACGCGCGCCGCGCCGTTGCAAACAATTCCGCCGCGCCCGCAGACATCCATCGCTTTGCGCGGGCACCGCGCACGCGACCGAACCCGATCGTCGCACGAGAAGGCATGGTTCGCAGCGTCATGACGAACGAACGCGTCGCCGCCCTCACCTTCGACCTTTGCGAACTTGAAACTGTCACGACCGGCTACGACGCCGCCGTGATCGACTATCTGCGCGAAGAAGCGCTGCCAGCAACGCTCTTTCTCGGCGGCAAGTGGATGCGCACGCATGCTGTGCGCACGAAGCAGCTCATGACGGATCCGCTCTTTGAAATCGGCAGTCATGCCTGGTCGCACGGCAATTTCGGCATCATGGACGAATGTGCGATGCGCGAGCAAATCCGCTGGACCGATGCGCAGTACGCCGCGCTGCGCGAGACGGTGATGCGCGAAGCGAAAACGCCCGAAGCGCGTGCGGCGGCAGCGGCGATTCCGGCAGCCATGCGCTTTTTCCGGCTGCCTTACGGCCGCACTTCGGAGCTCGGCCTTCGCGTCCTTGCCGACGAAGGCTTCGACGTCATTCAGTGGTCCGTCTCCGGCGACTCGGTCCTCGACATGACGCCGGAAGAAGAGGGCCGCGCCACGGCGCTTCGCGTCAACCCGGGCGGCATTCTGCTCTTTCACGCGAACCGCGTGCCGAAAAATGCCCCAGCCATTCTCCGCGCCACGGTCGACACGCTGCGCCGCCTCGGCTACCGCTTTGCGTCCGTTTCAACGCTCCTCACCCTCGGCGAACCCTTTCGCACGCACGCGGGCTACTTTGAAATGCCGGGCGACAACCTCGACCTTGACGGCTGCTACGGCATCAACGGAACAGGCAGAAAAAAACTTTGAATTCGGCGCTCTCAGCGTGTTTACTAATCTAAAGCCGAGCATCTCAACATATACTTGAAAATTGCGCACGGTTTCGCGCGGCAAAAAGAGCCAGACGCTTTCCCCTCGGACGACGGACTTCCTAAAGCTGTCCGCGCCCTTTTGGGATGCGTCTCAGATCGGTTCGGCGGCATCTCTCGGCAGGCCGGCCCGCGACCCCAATTAAAACAACAGCAAGCAGGGCATTTGATGTTTTCCAATCCCACAGCCGTCACCTTCATCGGCTATTTGGTAGCGATGATCGGCATAGGCTTCTTCGCTTACTACTACACCAGAAACTACTCCGACTACATTCTCGGCGGCCGCAGCCTCGGCGGCATCGTCACCGCGCTCTCGGTGGGCGCCTCCGACATGAGCGGCTGGCTGCTCATGGGCGTGCCGGGCTCGGTCTACCTCTTCGGCATCTCGCAGAGCTGGATTGCCATCGGCCTCACGCTCGGCGCCTACATCAACTGGCACCTCGTCGCGGCGCGCCTTCGCGTCTATACGGAAAAAGCGCACAACGCGCTCACGCTGCCCGACTACTTCACGCACCGGTTCGAAGACAAAGGAAATCTGCTGCGCATCATTGCCGCCATCGTGATTCTCATTTTCTTTACGATCTACTGCGCCTCGGGCGTCGTCGCGGGCGCGCGCCTCTTTGAGAACACGTTCCATATGGACTATCAGACGGCGCTCATCATCGGAGCGGCGGCAACCATTCTCTACGTCTTTGTCGGCGGCTTCCTTGCCGTCTCCTGGACCGACACCATCCAAGCGAGCATCATGTGCATTGCGCTCATCGTGACGCCGATCGCCGTCTGCATGGATGCGGGCGGCTTCTCCGCCTCGATCGAGCAAGTGCGCTCCATCAACCCCAAAATGCTCGACATTATGGAGGGACAAACCTTCGTCGGCATCGTGAGCCTGCTCGCCTGGGGCCTCGGCTACTTCGGCCAGCCTCACATTCTCGTGCGCTTCATGGCCGCCAAATCGATCAAGGTGATTCCAAATGCGCGACGCGTCGGCATCATTTGGATGATTTTCTGCCTTGCGGGCGCAATCGGCGTCGGCTTTTTCGGCGCAGCCTACTTCTCGCTCCACCCGGGCGACGCCAGCCTGGTGCAGGAAAACAATGAGCGCGTCTTCATCGTGCTTTCTTCGCTTCTCTTCAACCCCTGGATTGCCGGCCTGCTGATGTCAGCGATCCTGGCGGCTGTCATGTCGACGCTTTCCTGCCAGCTCCTTGTCTGCTCCTCAACGCTGACGGAAGACTTCTATCACACGTTCATTCGCCCGAATGCCTCGCAGCGCGAACTCGTCTGGTTCGGCCGCGGCATGGTTCTGCTGATTTCGATTCTCTCGATCTGGCTGGCGAGCGATCCCGAGAGCCTCGTCTTCTCGCTCGTCTCCTACGCCTGGGCTGGCTTCGGCGCAGCGTTCGGCCCCGTCATCCTTCTTTCGCTCTGGTGGCGCCGCATGACGCGCAACGGCGCGCTCGCCGGCATGATCGTCGGCGCGGCGACTGTGCTTATTTGGAACCACTTCGCCTGGTTCGGCCTCTATGAAATCCTTCCGGGCTTCGTCTTCGCCTCGATTGCCATTGTCATCGCGAGCCTTCTTGACAAAACGCCTTCAAAGGCCATTGAAGCGCGCCACGACGCTGTGATCGACGAGATCCGCCGCATCGAAGCCACGCCCGGCGAAGCCTGATTTCCGCCTGACGCTTGACAGCTTACCGGCGCCGGCATCTGCTCTCATGCCGGCGCCGCATTGCTAGAATGACGACCTTCACCAACGGACGCGCCTGCGCGCGCATCCGCATGCACATCCCAGCGCCTTCAGCAAAGGCGCGCATTTTTCTCCGCAATGAGCTCCAAGACTTCCATTGCCGACAGACTTCGTCGGATTCTGCCCTTCATCACCCACTTGTCGAATCCGTCCGACCGGGTGCGCTACATGTCGGAATTCCGCAGGCTTTATGCGGAAGATCCCTTTGAGTTCGTCGAAGCTTACGACCGTTGCCTCGAAGAGCTTCGGCGAACCGTAAGCCAGGACCTTGTCAATCAAATCGAAGACTGCGCCGGGTTTGAGCTCGACAACATGCCTGTTTCGATCGAGGAAGATGGCGTTACGAGCACGCTTTATGCCTGCGGATTTTTTGGCTACGGGCTTGTGAATTCGCCGCTGCGCACCGAAAAAATCACGCGAGAAAAGGCCGAAGCGCTCCGAGGGCTGCTCTTCAAGCACTTCTTCGAGAAAAGCGCCTGCGAAATCCGCGTCTATGAAAATCTGATTCCGCTCAATCACAAAATTGTTTCGGATGCGCCGCCCGCCTTCCGCTTTCTGAGCGCCATGACGTCGTCGGCCGACACATTCGTGCCGCAGATCACCTCGCTTGACATGCCTGGATACGATGCCAACTACGATGAAGAAGACGCTTCCGACATCGCAGCGCGCTTCCGTCTCGTGCTCTTTTCGGTAACAACGAAAAAGCGCAGCAAGCTCCCGGCGCAGAAGCGGCCCTATGCAGCGGCTGCCGGCTTTTCGCTCTTGGTGAACGGCAACCCCATGTACAGTCCCGACTATGTGCTCACGACGCCATGGGGCAAGGACTTCCGCGACTGGGCGCAGGATTTTGCCGGCGAGCTTCGCTTTTACGTGACGGAGCCCTGCCTGCTCAGCGACGCGCTCAACTGCCTCGATTACGTGATCGGCATCAAGCGCGTGCCGCTCGCCTACTCGCGCGCCACGCTCGATGAGGGCGTGCCCGAGCATTCGCTCGTCATGAGCTTCGGCATCTTCACGGACCCGCTGCGAGGCTATTCGGAGCTGCGCGTGGCGTTTGCCCGGCCTGAAAAGCCCGACGTGCTCGTGGGCGGCGTGCCGCTGCCGCTGCCCTCGGTCAATGCAGAAGCTTCGGGCGATGAGCTGATCCGCTTCGTCCGCGCGCTCGTGAGCCTTGAAGGCATCCTGACGATTGACCCGTCGACCTACAAGTACAAAGTCTTTACCGCCGAACCCGAATCGGTTGACCGTCTCTACAACACGGTGACGGGCAAGCAGGTGCCGCTCGTGCGGCGGGAGCACTCCTTCATTGCCGACGGCTCCTCGCTCATTTTCAACTGAGCGACGACCCGCTTTCCGGCTGCGCCGCAAGCTGTAAAAAAGCCCGCTCAATCGTCAGGATTGGCGGGCTTTCTTCATTGGCGAACCTTCGCAGGTAAACACGGTAGCGCACCTGCCCGCGCAACGGCAGGCAAAAGTGCGGCTGCAGGCTTTACTTCTGAGCGCCGGTTGCCGGATGGCCTTCCGGAAGCGCCGGATGGCCCTCGGGAAGCGTCTTCCCCGAAGTCTTCGCGGCATCGGTCTTCGTCGGATTGCCGTCCTTGTCGATGCCTTCGGTCGCTTCTTCGCGGATCGGCACTTCCTTTTCACCGTAAAGGAGGTCCGGACGGGCGTCGCGCAGCACCACTTCTTCGGGCGCGCCCGCCGTCTGCATCGAGCAGAAGATCATCGTCATGTTCTGGTACGGCGCAACGTGGAAGGCGCGCTCCGTCTGCCCGAATTCCGGATATTCATAGTTCGAGGGACGCGTGTAAGCCTTCCAGGTGCTGCCCGGCTCGTTCATGCGCACCACGCGGTTGGCGTGCGCAGACTTGTGATTCGTGTCGACGGCCTCCCAATCGAGCTTGATCGAATCGACCACCTTTTTCCAGTCTTCCTTGATGAGCAGGCCCCAGAAGTGCGTGTGCATGTCGGGCATGCCGAAGTAGCGCACGATTTCATCGTTGACGATGTAGCCGGCCACCGTGAGGTCGTCGACCTTATAGGGCTTTTCGAAGAGCACGACGTCGAGCGGCTGCTTTTCAATCTTCATGTACGCCATGTCCCCGTCGTGCACTTTGTACTTTTCCGGGAACTGCTTGTCCTGAGCGATGGCCTTGAAGAAATCGGCCGAGCAGGCCTGAAGAGCCTTGACGACGGACGCATCCGCCGCATGCGCGGGCGAGAGGGCAGCCGCGCAGAGAGCGGCCGCAGCCGCCAGAAGCACCTTTTTCACGTTGAGTCTCCTCGAGGGAATTTTTTCTTTTGGGAGAAGCCTATTCTTGCGCCCGGGCCTTTCGCCGGGCTTAAGGCCGCATTTCATTGCTGATGAGCAAAAGCCCTTAGCGAAGCGCTATTCGGCTTTGCGCAATCTTCATCCGCCGGAAACCAAACCGTCATCGGCCGGACAAAATCCCGTCATGCGCCGGCGCAAAAATCTCGATCGTCCGAAGGCTGATTCGCCCTCGACACCCGAATACATCCTCAAACGAGAGAGATCAACGACATGACGAATTCCACTTCCTGCGCCAACCATTCGCTTTCGCGCCGCGGCTTCCTTCGCGCCGGCGCCGCTGCTGCGCTCGCCGCAACGGCAGGCGGCTTTGCTTCTCACCCCGTTTTCGCAGCTGCGGCTGAACCTGCACGCACGCTGTCGGTGGCCGATGCGCTTTCGATGAGCCCCATTGACATGGCGCGAGAAAGCCGGGTCGTTCAGGCGGCGAAAACGGCGCTCGAAGAAAGCGCGAAGCGTCTTTCAGACGAATCGCTTCGCAGCACGGTCCTCGCTGTTATGGCCGATCCGGTGCCGACGCTTGCCGACGGCATCAATGAGGCAGAATGCCTCGAAAAGCTGCGCGCAGCCGAGCTCATCGACGCCGGCCGCAAGACGCTGCTGCCGCCGCTGCCCAAGAAAGGCGCCGCGCCGCAGCCCTATTGGAGCGCGCCGGGCTCGGGCTACGCCAGCCACCATGCTTATCCGGGCGGACTCGTCACGCACTGCGCGCTCAATGTGGCAAGCGCCGAGAAGCTCGCTGACAGCTATGAAGCCGTGTTCGGCCTCTCGCTCGACCGCGACGCCGCCGTGGGCGGCGAGCTGCTGCATGACCTGCACAAGCCCTGGGTCTTCCAATGGCTCGAAGACGGCACCTGCCGCAAGGAAGAGACGCTTGCAAAGACGGGCGAGCATCACATTCTTTCCATCGCCGAATCCATGAAGCGCGGCGTCGCACCCGCCGTCTGCGTCGCCCAGGCCTGCGCGCACGACCATCCGGGCACGCCCGAGAGCGAAGCGCGCGTCGTCGGCTATCTGCGCGCCGCCGCGATTCTCGCCGGCATCGACCCCGTCAAGTACGGCTGCCTCGCCGCAGACGGCAAAACGCTTCCCCTCCCTCGGCGCTCGGAAGGCTTTGCCGTGCATCTGGCCGACCACGACTTCGTTCTTGCCGGCCCCGCCTGCCAGTGGAGCGCTGCGGCGCTGCGGACGCTTTTTGAAGAAAAGTACGGCGTCAAGGATGCCGCATCGCTCAACAAGCTTCGCAACTACGTGCTTGCCAACCTGACGGCCATGCGGCTTTACGGCGCGCTGAGCGCCGGCGGCCGCGATGCCTTCGCGGCTGAAGTGGCCCGCGTGCTGAAGGCCTGACGAGCGCTTTCATCCGCACTTCGTGCTCAAGGCCTCCCGTTCGCCGCCCGCGGCCGGGAGGCTGAAGTCTCTGAAACGGGCGCGCTTGAGCGGCTGCTTCATCAATTTGTCACGTCAGCCATACGAAATCTTCAACTGCCGGACATCAGCACGTCACACCGCCTTTTTAGAGTTCTCTGCATCCCGCTCAACCACATACCCAAGCTCGAACGCGCTTCGAGCGCACCTGTTCCACATACCAGGAATCCAAACAATGAATGCCATGAAGCTTGTCGCCGCAGCCGCCCTCTCGGCCGTCTGCGCGCTCTCTGCCACGCAAACGCTTGCGGCCGATGCCGCCCAGACGATGCCCGTCATCGATCGTGCCGCCAAGGGCGACATCACGGCCTGGGGCGGCGCTCGCCGCATCACGACCGATCAGACGGAAATGCTGCGCGCTTCGCTCAGCACCAAGACCGTCAAAAACGTCATTCTGCTGATCGGCGACGGCATGGGCGACAGCGAAATCACTGCTGCGCGCAACTTCGCCTACGGCGCCGCCGGCGCCTTCCCTGGCCTTGACGCACTGCCCGTCACCGGCCAGTACACGCACTATTCGCTTGACATCAAGACGAAGAAGCCCGATTACGTGACGGACTCCGCCGCTTCCGCCACGGCTTGGAACACGGGCGTCAAGAGCTACAACGGCGCGATCGGCGTCGACGTCTTCGGCAAGCCCCACAGCTCGATCATTGAACTCGCGAAGAAGGCAGGCAAAGCCACTGGCAATGTCTCCACCGCTGAAATTCAGGATGCAACGCCAGCGGCCACGTTTGCGCACGTCACCCAGCGCAAGTGCTACGGCCCGAAGGCGACGTCCGACCGCTGCCCGAAGGAAGCCGCTGAAAACGGCGGCATCGGCTCCATCTCCGAACAGCTCATCAAGGCGCGCGTCGATGTAACGCTCGGCGGCGGCATGGCTTCCTTCAAGGAAACGGCCAAGGGCGGCGAATTCAGCGGCAAGGTGCTGCTCGACGCTGCACGCGAAGCGGGCTACCAAATCGTCACCAATACGAAGGAGCTCGAAGCGATCAAGTCGGCCGATCCCGCCCGTCCTGTTCTCGGCCTCTTCTCCGAAGGCAACATGCCGGTCCGCCTCAAGGGACCGCAGGCGCGCCACTACGGCAACATTGAGCTGCCGCCCGTCGTCTGCGAAAAGAATCCTGAACGCACGGCCGACCACCCGACGCTTGCGCAAATGACCACCAAGGCGATCGAGCTCCTCCAGAGCAATCCCAACGGCTTCTTCCTTCAGGTCGAAGGCGCCTCGATCGACAAGCAGGACCACAAGGCCAATCCCTGCGGCCAGTTCGGCGAAACGGTCGACCTTGACGAAGCCGTGCAGGTCGCGCTCGACTTCGCCAAGAAGGACGGCAACACGCTCGTGATCGTCACGGCCGACCACGCGCACGCCTGCCAGATCGTCTATCCGGACACGAAGGCGCCCGGCCTCACGCTTGCCGTCATGACGAAGGACGGCGTGCCGATGGCCGTCTCCTACGGCAACTCGGACGATCCTGAAGATCAGGGCCACACGGGCACGCAGCTGCGCATTGCAGCCTACGGCCCGCATGCAGCCAATGTCTCCGGCCTCACCGACCAGACGGACCTCTTCTTCACGATCCGCGACGCGCTCGGCCTGAAGCAGGACGCGAAGTAATCGGCTAACGCATTCGATACCAGGGCGGTTCGCTGCCGCCCATGAATTCTCCTGCGGGACGCAGGCGCTTCTTCGAAGGCGGAAGCGTCTGCGTCCTTCTTTTTCTTCTCCAGCCGCAGCAATCCGCAACCATGCGGCGCTTCTCGTGCATACTGCACGCATGCATCAAGAAGAGAAAGACATGCGCGGCGGCGCCTTCGACCCCGAAAGCGCCGCTCAGGCGCTCGAATCCCTGGACGCGGCCATCCGCACGCTTGAAGCGCGGCTCGAGGAGCTGCGCGCAGAACGCGCGAGCCTCATTGAAGCGGCGCAGCGCGCAGGCAGCCCCCAGCCGGCCCCGCAGCAGCCTCAGCAGCAGCTCGCGCCCGCAAGAAGCGCAGAGCGCCTAAGCGCTCATCCTCCCCATGGCAGCTGTCCGGCGAGCGCGAGCGCCGACAGGGCAGAAGCGGCCGCCCGCAAGCCCTCGCCGCGCCGTCCTCGCGCCGTGCCTGCATTTCTTAAAAACGGCTTCACAACCGACCTGAGCGCTGAGGAGAGCGCACCCGACGAAGCTGCCCCCATTGCGCCGGAACCCGAATTGACAGCTGATCAGAAGCGCGAGCTCTTTCTCACGCTCTTCTCGGGCAGGCGCGACGTTTTCGCCGTTCGCGCGCTGGCGCTCGACGAAAAGGGCGCCGTCCTCAAAACCGCCTACATGCCCGTCTGGCAGCGCTTCAGCAAGGAAGTGATCGACGATCACCTCTGCGGCCGCGCTGTGATCGGCGTCTACCCGATGACGGCTCAGACGCAGTGCCGCTTCATCGTGCTCGACTTCGATGAGGCCGATTGGCGCGAAGACGGCAAAGCCGTCCTGCGGGCCGCTAGAAAATTCGGCGTGCCCTTGGCGCCGGAAATCTCCCGCTCCGGCGAAGGCCTGCACCTCTGGCTTTTCTTCAGCGAACCCGTGCCGGCAGAACTTGCCCGGCGCCTCGGCGCCGGGCTGCTCGCTGCAGCGGCCGCAGAAGACGGCTCTCCGCGCCTGCTTTCCTTCGACCGCATGATTCCGGCGCAGGACCGGCTGCGCGAGGCGAGCCAGATCGGCAACCTTGTGGCGCTGCCGCTGCAGCTAAGCCGCCGCTACAGGCGCGCCACCGTCTTCACGGACGATGCGCTCCAGCCCATAGCGCGGCAATGGGCGCATTTGGCCGGCATCGAAAAGCTTTCCCGCGCGGCGCTCGAAGAAAAGATCGCGCTGCTCGGGAATCAGCTCGGCGCACCGGCGCCGCAGCCTCTGCCACGCCCCCCGCGCGGCCGCGCGCCGGGCACGCCCTTTGCCGAGGAAGACGACGTTGCACTCGCTGCGGAAGACTTTTTCGCTTTCGAAGAGACAAAGTTGAGCGCAGCGGCAGATTCGCCCCTTCATCTCGTGCTCTCGAGCAGCATCGCAATTCGGCGCGAGGAACTCACGCCGGCGCTGCGCGCTCACTTGATCCGACTCGCCGCCTTCTGGAACCCGGAATATCTGAAGCGGCGCCGTGAACTGCGGGGCACCTTCGAGACGCCGAGAAAGTTCGTGCTTGCCGACGAGCGGCATGGCGTGCTGACGCTGCCGCGAGGCATTCTTGAAAAGGTCCTTCAAACACTGCGCAGGAACAAAATTCCCTTCGAAGTAGAAGACCGGCGCGCAGCCGGCGAACCGATCGAAACGACTTTTGCCGCGAAGCTCAAGCCCTCGCAGGCCGAAGCGCTCCGAGCGCTTCTTGCTGCGGACAACGGCATTCTTGTCGCTTCCACGGGCTTCGGGAAAACCGTGCTCGCTTTTGCGCTCATTCATGCGCTCCAAACGTCGACCATGGTGCTCGTGCACTCGAGCGAAATCGCCAAGCAATGGGTCGAAGGCGCAGAGCGCTTTCTCGGTCTATCCAAAAAGGCCGTCGGCGTCTGCCGCGGCGCCGTCAACCGTCAAACGCGGCGCCTTGACATCGTTTCGCCCCTCAAGCTCGGCCGCATGTCGCCCGAAGAGCGGCGCGCCTTCATGTCGGGCTATGGCCTCCTCATCGTCGACGAGTGCCACCATGCGGGCGCAGGCAGCTACATCGAAGCGCTCGAAGCCTACGACGGGCGGCGAGTCTACGGCCTCACGGCTACGCCCAAGCGCAAGGACGGCAAGATGCAGGCCGTTCGGATGCTGATCGGCGAAACGCTCGGTCGCTTTGCGAGCGAAGCAGTCGACTACAAAATCGTTCAGACCTTGATCTCTAAAACGGCCAGAACCTGCCCCAGCAATGCGAGCTACGTCGAGCAGATCGATTGCCTCGTTGCTGATCCGACTCGAATGCAGCTGGTGCGCGATGCGGTCGAGGCACTCGCAGCGCGCGGGCGGCACACGCTCGTTCTCACGGAACGCGTCGAGCATCTCGCTCTCATCAGGGAAGCACTCGAAGGCGCCGTCGAGAATCTCTTTTTCCTCGAATCGGGCATGTCCGCCAAGCGGCGCAAAGCCGTGATGTCCGACATCGAAAGCCTGCCGCCCGGGTCGCCCTTCGTGCTTCTTGCCACAGGAAGTCTCGCGGGCGAAGGCTTCGACTGCCCGATGCTTGACGCACTCGTCATATCGCTGCCGATCTCCTGGGAGGCGCGCCTCGAGCAATACGTCGGGCGCCTGCTTCGCCGCCGCGACGGCAAATGCGACGCGCTCGTGATCGACATCGTCGACGACGATTTTCCGATCTTCCGGAATATGTGGAAAAAGCGCCGGACGGGCTACGAGAAAATGGACTTCAATTTCGAGTTTGTGGCCGAACCGAAGCTCATTGCGCTCAAAGACGAAAGCCGCGCAGAGATCTAGAAAAAAAAACGCCGGAGAAACCTGCAAAGGTTCTTCCGGCGCTTTCGCTCGGACATTCGACCGGCCGTCAGGCGCTTAAAGCATCAGCTGCCCGACGGCGCGTCGATCGTCACTGAGCCGCTTCGGATTTTTCAACCTTGAAGACAAAGCTTCCCGAAGCCGTGTCGCCGGCTTCGACGCGAACCTTGTCCTCGGGACCCGCCTTGCCTTCGAGCAGCAGGCGCGCAATGCCGTTCTCAATGCGGTCCTGAATAGCGCGCTTGAGCGGACGGGCGCCGAACTGCGGATCGAAGCCGACCTTGGCGATTTCATCGAGCGCCGATTCATCAACGTCAAGGCCGATCGACTGCTCGGCCATGCGGGCCGCCAGCTTATTGAGCTGAATCTTCGCGATGGCGCGCACGTTTTCTGCCGAAAGCGCGTTGAACACCACGATCTCGTCGATGCGGTTCACGAATTCGGGACGGAAGTGTTCGCGCACATCGCGCATGACGACTTCCTTCACCTTTTCGTGCGGCTCGCCCGTCATCTCCATGATGTCCTGCGCACCGAGGTTCGAGGTCATCACGATCACGGTGTTCTTGAAGTCGACCGTGCGGCCCTGGCCGTCCGTGAGGCGGCCGTCGTCAAGCACCTGCAGCAGCACGTTGAAGACGTCGGGATGCGCCTTTTCAACTTCATCGAGCAGAATGACCGAATAGGGCTTTCTGCGGACGGCTTCCGTGAGGTAGCCGCCTTCTTCGTAGCCGACATATCCCGGAGGCGCACCGATCAGACGCGCAACGCTGTGCTTTTCCATGAATTCGCTCATGTCGATGCGCACCATCGCCTCGTCGGAATCGAAAAGGAATTCCGCAAGCGCCTTCGTGAGTTCGGTCTTGCCGACGCCCGTGGGGCCGAGGAAGAGGAAGCTGCCGTAGGGCCGATTCGGATCAGAGAGGCCAGCGCGGCTTCTCAGAATCGTCTCCGTCACGCGCTGAACGGCCTCCGCCTGGCCGACCACGCGCTTGCTGAGCGCTTCGCCCATGTGAAGAAGCTTCTGGCGCTCGCCTTCCATCATCTTCGAAACAGGAATGCCGGTGGCGCGGCTCACGACTTCGGCGATTTCCTCAGCGCCGACAGATGTGCGCAGGAGCTTCGGCTTTTCGGCTGTTTCGTGCTTTTCAGCGCGGCGCAGCTTCTCCTCGAGCTTCGGCAGCACGGCGTACTGGAGCTCGGCGAGCTTTTCGTACTGCGCGCTGCGGCGGTACTCATCCATCTGCCGATGCACGCGGTCGATTTCGTCGCGTGCGCTCTTTTCACCGAGCGCTTCGCTCTTTTCCTTCTTCCAGACTTCCTCGAGATCAGCGTATTCGCGCGAAAGCTTTTCGATCTCTTCCTCAATGGCCTCGAGGCGTTTCTTGGAAGCGTCATCCGTTTCCTTCTTCATCGCCTCGCGCTCGATCTTGAGCTGAATCAGCTTGCGGTCGAGCTTGTCGAGCGCTTCGGGCTTCGAATCGATCTCCATCTTGACGCGCGCGGCAGCCTCGTCGATCAGGTCAATGGCCTTGTCGGGCAGGAAGCGGTCGGTAATGTAGCGGTTCGAGAGCTCGGCAGCGGCCACGATCGCGGGGTCCGTGATTTCGACGCCATGATGCGCTTCGTACTTTTCCTGCAGGCCGCGCAGAATCGCAATCGTGTCCTCCACGCTCGGCTCGTCGACGATCACCTTCTGGAAGCGGCGCTCGAGCGCGGCGTCCTTTTCAACGTACTTGCGGTATTCGTCGAGCGTCGTCGCGCCGATCACATGCAGTTCGCCGCGGGCAAGCGCAGGCTTGAGCATGTTGCCCGCGTCCATGCTGCCCTCGGTTTTGCCGGCGCCCACAACGGTATGAAGTTCATCGATGAAGAGGATGATCTGCCCGTTCGAGGCCACCACTTCCTGCAGAAGCTTCTTGAGGCGCTCCTCAAATTCGCCGCGGTACTTCGCGCCCGCAATCAGCCCGGCCATGTCGAGCGACAAAATGCGCTTGCCGCGAAGCGTGTCAGGCACTTCATTGTTGACAATGCGCTGCGCCAGGCCTTCTACAACGGCCGTCTTGCCGACGCCAGGCTCGCCGATCAGAACCGGATTATTCTTCGTGCGGCGCTGCAGAATCTGCATCGTGCGGCGGATTTCATCGTCGCGGCCAATCACCGGGTCGAGCTTGCCTTCGCGGGCGCGCTCGGTGAGGTCGATCGTGTACTTCTTGAGCGCCTCGCGCTGATTCTCCGCATCGGGATTGTCGGCCTTGTCCGTGCCGCGCACGGCGCGTATTGCTTCTTCCATGGGCTTGCGCGAAAGGCCGGCAGCCTTGGCAAGGCGCCCGGCTTCAGAGCGATCCTCGCAAAGTGCAAGCAAGAGCATCTCGGTAGAAATGTACTCGTCGCCCGCCTTCATCGCCTCCTTTTCCGTGAGGTTGAGAAGGTTCATGAGGTCGCGCGAAATCTGAATGTCGCCGCCCGTGCCGCTCACCTTGGCGAGACGGTCGATGGCTTCGTTCGTTTCCCGCTCAAGCCGCGGCACATTCACGCCGGCTCTCTCCAGGAGGCTTCTCGAAGAGCCTTCGCGGTCAGCGAGCACCGCCGCCAAAAGATGCAGCGGCTCCATGATCTGATTGTCGTGCTCGAGCGCAATCGACTGCGCTGAACCGAGCGCTTCCTGGAACTTCGTCGTCAGTTTGTCCTGGCGCATGGTTCTCTCCAACTCCTTCTAGTGCGGGACGCAAGCTTTCTGCTCTTTGTTCCTTTGCCCTGCCGGGCCGTCCAGAAACGGCTTCCGGCAAGGCTCTTTTCTTTAGCCGTCAACCTGCGATTCTTTTGAGCGCAGGGAATTCAAAAGGCTTTTGTCCCCTTTGTTGCTTCATAAGACATATATGGGGACGAAATGAAGAAAGTTCAAGAGATGCTGCGACAATTCGTTGCGTTTGCCGCAAGGGCTCAAAAGAGCCGCATGAAGAAGGCTGAGACGGGCCGCCAGGAAAGCAGGCCAAGCGCCGTCATGGCGAAGCTGCCGCCCGTATGAAGCAGCACATGCAGCGCTGCTCTGCCGTACTGCGCCGCCCCGAGCATCGCGACGGCTTCGCTCGAAAAAGTTGAAAAAGTCGTGAGCCCGCCGAGGAAGCCCGTCACGATGAAGAGTCTCGCCGCGGGTGAAACAGCCGGATGCGAAGCGAGCCCCGCTGCGGCTAAGCCGATGAGATAGCCGCCGAGCCAGTTGGCGGCAAGCGTCCCTAATGGAATCTGCTCGATTCGCGCATTAAGCGCATAGGAAAGCGCCCAGCGCAGGATCGCGCCGAGCGCGGCGCCGCTTCCGACCGCGCAGGCCACGAGCCAGAAAGGACCGTCCTTCGTCATTGTTTTTGCCAGCGTGCCTTGGCAGCTTCGTCGCTCTCGCGCGCATCGACCCAGCGCGATCCAGCGGCAGTCTGCTCCTTCTTCCAGAAGGGCGCCTCGGTTTTGAGCCAGTCCATGATGTACTCGCAGGCCTCGAAAGCCTCGCGCCGATGGGCTGCGCAGACAAGGCAGAGCACGATCTGATCGCCGAGCTTGAGGTCGCCGACACGGTGAATGACAGTCACATCGTCGAGCGACCAGCGCTCGCGCGCCTTCGCGACAATGCCTTCAAGCGCCTTTTCCGTCATGCCCGGATAATGCTCGAGCGACATGCCGAGAATCGACTCGCCGTCATTGTGATTGCGCACGATGCCTACGAAGCTCGCCACTGCGCCCGAAGCAGGCGAACGGGCGGCAGCGGCGCGAATTTCCGCCCCGGCATCAAAGTCGTCGTGCGAAACGCGAATGGTCGTTTTCATGGTTCCGCTCCGATCAGCCGCCCGTGACGGGCGGAAAAAACGCCACTTCGTCGCCATCGGCCACGACGGCGTCGTCCTCGGCCATCACCTGGTTGACGGCGCCGCGCACGCGCTTGAGGTTGGCAAAAGCGCCGGCCCAGGGTTCGCCGCGGCCGATGAGGGCCTCGCGGACCTGCGAGAGCGTCGCTTTTTCGGCATCAAGCTCGAGCGTTTCATCGGTTCGGCCCACGGCATCGCGAAGCGCCGCGAAATAAAGAATGCGGATTTTCATGGAGTGCTCAAAAAAAGCCCTTGAGCGGCATTCGCCGCTTCGGGCTCTGGTTTTGATTGAAAGGAAATCAGGCGAAAAATTGGCAGAAGGGGTAGTAGGCGACAACGTCGCCCGACTTGACGGTGGCGCCTGCGGGAATGTCTACCAGCCCGTCGGCCCATGCGCAGCTTGAAAGCACCTGCGAATTCTGCGTTCGGTAGAGGTCGAGCCCGCCCGCATCGTTGCGGCGCACGCGCACGAACTCTTCACGATCGCCCGCTTTTTCCCAGGTGAAATCAGCACGCACGTGCTGCGCGCGCATGTCGACGTTGACAAGGCCTGAGCGCCGCAGCAGATACGGACGCGCAATCATGAGGAAAACGACGAAGCCGGACACGGGATTGCCCGGCAGCCCGATGAAGGGAATGCCCTTCACCTCCCCAAAAGCGAGCGGCTTGCCGGGCTTGAGGCTGACGCGCCAGACATCGATGCGTCCGAGCCTTTCGACGGCGGGCTTGATGTGATCCTCTTCGCCCACGGACATGCCGCCGGTCGTCACAATCACGTCGGCGGACTCGCAGGCGCGCTCAAATGCCGAGACGGTCGCCTCGAGGCTGTCGGGGATGCTCCCGAGATCGATCGCTTCAAAGCCCAGCGTCACAAGAAGGCTGCGCATCATGAAGCGGTTCGAGTTGTAGATGCCGCCCGGCGGGAGCGGCTCGCCCGGCTGAACAAGCTCGTTGCCCGAGAAGAAAATCCCAACGCGAAGCTTTCGATAGACGGTCACATAAGCGCGTCCGATCGAAGCAATCATGCCGATTGCCGCGGGCGTAAGACGCTCGCCCTTTTGAAGAACGACTTCGCCCGCCGGCACGTCCGAGCCGCGCACCCGCACCCACTTGCCGACGGCAATGGGCTTTTGGAAGCGCACCGTGTCGCCCTCGCGGACGACTTCTTCCTGCGGCACGACTGCATCGGCGCCTTCGGGCATCGGTGCGCCGGTAAAAATGCGTGCGGCCGTTCCGGCAGGGAGCGGCGCGCCGACGTCGCCCGCCGTGATGCGCTCGCTCACAGGAAGCATCACAGGCGAAGCGGCGCTCGCGCCCTCAAGATCGGCTGCGCGCACTGCATAGCCGTCCATCTGCGAATTGTTCCATCCCGGCACGTCGATCGGGCTGACAACGTCTTCGGCGAGCACCCGGTTGGTTGAGTACATGAGCGGCACCGTTTCCGTCTCAGTAATCGGCTGCGCCTGGGCAAGGATGCGCTCGAGCGCTTCTTGATAGCTAATCATGAAAATTGTTCCGAAGGTTCACGATGAAGTCGGCGGCGCCGTCGGGATCCGAAAGGTCCAGCCGGGGCAGCGTCCTCGGGAACTCGGGTTCGTCGAAATCCGTAACGACGGCAGCCAGCGTTTCGATTTCGCCCGCTAGAGGCGGCTCGAGAGAAGCGCCTGCGCGACGGACTTCTATTTTAGGAAACGTGCCCTCGTGCTTGAAGCCTTCAACGACGACGAAGTCGCACTCCGGAAGAAAAGCGAGAAGCCGCTCGACCGGTTCGCGCGCTTCGGTTTCCTTCAAAAGCGCCCAGCGCTTGTCGGACCGGACGATCACGGCTGCGGCGCCCGCTTCCCGATATCGCCAGCTGTCCTTGCCGGGCTTATCCATGTCGAAGCCGTGATGCGCGTCCTTGAGGACAGCCACGCGATGGCCTTTCGCGGCGAGCGACGCCACAACGCGTTCGGCGAAGGTCGTCTTGCCCACGCCCGAGCGGCCGACGAAACCGACGACGAAAGGACTGGTCCCTTTCTTTCCCATGTTCCGTCCTTCGCCGTCGGCCGCCGAAATCGGGGAAGCTTTCTGAGCCGCTTGCGCAGGCGCTTCGTTCATTTCGACCTCCGTCCTTTATGCGGCAAACGCTTCAATAGCCGCTCGGATCTTCGCTTCGTCGGCCGAAAGCGAGAGCTTTTTGGGCGTCGCGAGCCGCGGATCCGGAAAGCCCTCCGGAAGCGGCACCTCAACGTTGCAGGCTTCGCGGATCATGCGCGGCGACTTCGCAGGTTGCACGGTTTCAAAGCAGATCGTTTTCACGCCTACCGGATGGAGGTAAATCCCGCAGTAGAGGCAGTCGGCCGTGTGCGGATCGATGAGCGCATCGTACTCGAAGTGCATGGTGCCCATCATTTCAAGACGATTGACGTGCGAGGACATGCCCGAAACAAAGCCGGAGCGCCGCAACGCCGCAAATTCACCGGCCTCGAGCGTGAATTCGCCTTTCTCGTCGAGCTCGCGCATGAGCGCCGTCAGGCGCTCGGCATTGCGGCCGAGCAGCTCGAAGAGGAAGCGCTCGAAATTGGCCGCGCGCGAAATGTCCATCGAGGGCGAAGAGGTAGCGAGCGTTTCGTTCGAAGGCTTCGGGCAGTAGGTGCCCGTGCGGAAAAAGCGGTCCATGGCGTCGTTTTCGTTCGTCGCGACAATGACGCGCATGATGGGCAGCCCCATCTTCTTGGCGACCCAGCCCGCAAAGGCGTTGCCGAAGTTGCCGGCAGGAACTGTGAAGACCACGTCCTCCCCGACCGTGTCAACCGCCTGCGCATAAGCGTAGAAATAGGCGGCCACCTGCGTGGCGATGCGGGCCCAGAGAACGGTGTTGATGGCCCCGATCCTCGTCTTCGTGCGGAAGGCATCGTCCTTGAGAAGCTTCGTCACAATCGACTGGCAGTCGTCGAACGTGCCCTCAACCTCAATATTGAGCACATTGGCGTCGGCATTGGCGTAGAGCTGCGCCGCCTGGAAGCGCGTCATTCGATCTTTGGGCGCAAGCATCACCACCTTGACGTCGCTGCGCGCGCCAAAATGCTTTTCGCAGGAGGCGCCCATGTCGCCCGTCGTAGCACCCAGAAGCGTCAGGGGCTTGGCGATCGGCGCAAGGTTCCGCTCGTAGGCAAGCGAGAGCAGGCGCATGCTGTGATCGTCAAAGGAAAGCGTCTCGCCGTTGGCAAGCTCCATGAGCGCGACGCCGTCCTGCAGCCAGGAAAGCGGCGCGCAGTCAAAATTGTTTATCTGATCGCGCCCGTAGGGAAAATAAGCGGGCTGAAAGGCGTCGCGGCAAAGGAGCCACAGCTGCTCCTCCGGGAGCTCCGGCCAAAAGAGCCGGAACGTGCTGAAGACGATTCCCGGATAGTCCTGCCCGAGCAGGCCCGCAAGCTCATGACGATCGAGCTTCGGATACTCGGCCGGCAGATAAAGGCCGCCGTCGGCGGCATAGCCGTCAAAAAGAATGTCCGCGAAATGCTTCCCGTCAGCGGCGCCGCGCGTCGAAATGTATTGCATCGTGGAGGTTCTCCGTTCCGAGGCGTTTGTCGAGGACGTTCGGGGGTCCGATTTCGAGCCCTCTCGTTCGGGCCAAAGCCTCGCCGAACATCCGATTCATCCCATCTATCCTACTCGAACTCATCGCGGCAAAACCGCCGTGCATGCAAGGAAAAAGAGCGTAGGCGCCGATGCTTTCGACCTACATCGGCTGTTTTGCGCCGCGCCGACATACACGCGTCATGCACGGCTTTTAGAATGGCGACGAAGAAGGCGCGCCGATCGGGCATCACCCCAAGGCGTCGAGCGCGCCGAAATCGAAAGCTCCACTATTCCTACACGCCCATCGGGCCCGAGAGCAGCCATGCCGCTTCCTAAAGCACCCAACAAACCTGCAGACATTCTTGAAGACTACGGCGCGCCGGCCGAACCCGAAGAAGTGCGCCGCCCGACGCGCGCGCAGCGACCGCAGCAGGCGCTTGAAGCCGAAGCCGCTGCCGCCCCCGCTGATGCTGCCCGCCAATCGCCCGCCGCGGGCAGGAAGGCAAAGACGAAGACGACAAAGCGTTCGGCGCCGCAGGCCGCAGAGGCCGTCGAGACGCCGGCCGCATCGCCCGCGCCCCAAAAAGCCGAAGGCGCGACAGCGCGCAAGCGCGCAGCCAAGACCACAGGCAAGCGCGCCGCCGCCAAATCGAAGACGCAGACGCTTGAGCCGAAGAACGTCAAAGCGGACTTGCCCAAAGACGCCAAAAAAAGCGGCGGGCCTGCGCGCGAGCGCCGCGGCAGAGCATCTACGCCCGAGAATCTTCGCAAAATGTTCGTTCTCGACACGAACGTCCTTATGCACGACCCGCTCTCGCTCTTCCGATTTGCCGAGCACGACGTGTTCCTCCCGATGACGACGCTCGAGGAGCTCGACAATCACAAGAAGGGCCTCACCGACGTCGCGCGAAACGCACGCGCCGTGAGCCGGACGCTCGACGCGCTCATTGAAGCCAACGACGGCCAAATTCGCGAGGGCGTCCCGCTTTCGCTCCTCGGCAACGTCGAAGCGACGGGCCGTCTCTGGTTCGAAACAGAGCCCCTGGAGGCGCCGCTGCCGGCAATGCTGCCGACATTCAAGGGCGACAACTCCATTCTCGCCACCGTCAAGGGCGTTCAGGAAGCGTTCAAGGGCTGCGCCGCCGTGCTTGTCTCCAAAGACATCAACATGCGCATCAAGGCGACGACGCTCGGGATTCCTGCGGAAGACTACTTCAGCGACAAAGCGCTCGACGACACGGACATGCTCTACACGGGGCGGCTGCTGCTCGAATCCGACTTCTGGGAAAGCGTTGCCTCGAGCCTGCGCTCCTGGCAGGAGGGCGGCGCCACGCACTACGAATTCGAAGCCGATGATCCGTCGCGCTTCATCGTCAACGAGTGCCTTGCCGTCGACGGCGACGAGAGCTTCATGGCCATCGTCACCGCCGTTCACGGCAACCTGGTGACGATGCGGCTACTCAAGGACTACCGCGCCAAGGGCCGCTTCAAGGTTTGGGGCATTCACGCCCGCAACCGCGAGCAGAACATGGCGCTCAACCTGCTCATGGATCCGGAAATCGACTTCGTGACGATTCTCGGCCAGGCAGGCACGGGCAAAACGCTCATGACGCTCGCCGCAGCGCTCACGCAGACGATCGATGAGCGGCGCTTCTCCGAAATCATCGTGACGCGCGCAACAGTCAGCGTCGGCGAAGACATCGGCTTCCTGCCCGGCACGGAAGAAGAAAAAATGGCGCCCTGGATGGGCGCGCTTGAAGACAACCTCGAAGTGCTCCACCGGACGGATTCAGGCGGCGAATGGGGCCGGCAGGCTTCGCTCGACCTCATCAAGAGCCGCATCCGCATCAAGTCCATGAGCTTCATGCGCGGGCGAACCTTCCTGCAGAAATTCGTCATCATTGACGAAGCGCAGAATCTCTCGCCCAAACAGATGAAAACGCTCATCACGCGTGCTGGTCCCGGCACGAAGATCGTCTGCCTCGGCAACATCGCTCAGATCGATACGCCGTACCTGACGGAAGGAAGCTCCGGCCTCACCTACGTCGTCGAACGCTTCCAGGGGTGGCCCCACGCAGCGACGATCACTCTCACGCGGGGCGAACGCTCGCGGCTGGCGGAATTTGCCGCCGAAGCGCTCTAGCGCTGCCGCTATTGATTCCCGGGGCTGAACGCCCCGGCGGACGCACGAAGCAATTCATCGCGCCGCACCGAACGCGCTTCGATGCGGCGCTTGGACTTTTCTGGCGTCGCGCCGGCTTCCGGGAGCAGCTCAGGACTTGCGAAGGCGCTTCCTGGCGCGTTTCCCTGCGAGAAGCCGTTCGGCGAGTCCGCCCTCGCGGCGCGTCGGCGTTTCAACCGCACGACGGAGCGCAGCTTCGCTGCCGAAGACGACCACGCTCCCCTTCGTGCGGGTGACGCCCGTATAAAGCAATTCGCGCGTCGCAAGCTCCGAGGCCGGATTAACAGGCAGAAACACCGCCACGTCGCCGAACTCCGAGCCCTGCGACTGATGAATCGTGATCGCAAAGGCCGTTTGAGCGGGCGGCAGCAGCGAAGGCGGAAGCACCCGGCCCGAATCGCCGAACCGCACAACATACTTGAACGAGCCCGACGGCTCGCGCTGCGGCAGCACGATCCCGATGTCGCCATTGAAGACGCCGAGCATATCGTCGTTGCGCCGAACAATGAGCACGCGGCCCGGCCAGTATTGCGAATCGGTCCGCTCGTCGAGCCACCCTTCAGCGCGAAGCCGGTCGAGCAGCTTTTCCTCAAAGCGCGCATTGACGGCATCCACGCTCATCGGACCGTGCCGCTGCGCGGCAAGCGCCCGAAAGCCTTCCAGCGTTCGCCAGAGCGCCTGCCAGGCCGCTTCCGCCGCCTCAGGCGCCGCGTTGCGGCGAACCGCCGAAAGATAGGGCAAAAGCGCCGCCAAGTAGCGCTCTATCTTGTCATCGATCCAGGCGGCTGCGCTCTGGCTCAATCCGGAGCCGGGCTCATACGGGTCGTCGCGGCGGGCAATGCGGTAGCGGCCCTGTCCGCTCGGATCTTCCGAATCGAAAAGGCGCTTCACCTCATCGAACACGGCGGACTCGTCGTCCTGCGCGTCTTCAAAGAGCGACGGCGCGCTTTCGGCGGAGGACGACGCTGAGGCCGGCCGGCCACGCAGGCCGGCCTCATGATTGATCGCCTTCGCGAGCTTAGAAATCACGGTGCCTTCAGGGAATCGACGGCTCGTTTTAAGCGTGACGACGCAGTCGGCAAGCGCGCCGCTCTCATCGGAAATATCCGCAAAGACGGCGCCGGGGCCGACTGCGGCGAGCTGATGCTTGTCGCCGAGCACGATGATGCGCGTCTCGGACGAAACCGCCTTGAAAAGCCGTGCAGCCAGGTGCATGTCCACCATTGAAGCCTCATCGATGATGAGCACATCGGCTTCAAGGGGCGACTCGGGCGAAGGACGTCGGCCGTCAGCCGTTCGCGAGAGGAGCCACTTGTGAATCGTTCGCTCGCGAAGCGCCTGCTCAGCGGGTTCGCGCCGGCTGTCGGCATCAACGACGGCCGCAACGTGCGGCAGCTCGCCGGCGAGCTTCTCGGAGGCAAGCCCCTGCATGATCGACTGGCGCATGCGGCTCGCGGCCTTGCCTGTCGGTGCCGCAAGCGCCACCCGCAGATTGGGATTTTCTGCAAAAAGGCATTCAAGAATCTGCACGACGGTCGTCGTCTTGCCGGTGCCCGGGCCGCCCGATATCACGGCAAAGCGCCGCTTAAGCGCGAGTTCGATCGCAGCGCGCTGCAGCGCGTCGGCGCCGAGCGACGCCGAAAGCCGTTCAATGCGCTCGAGCGTGGCCGCTCGCAGGCGCTTGGGCGGCTGAAGCGCGAAATCGAGAAGCACCCGCGCTAGCGTCACCTCTTCGAGCGCTTCGCGGGCAAGATAGAGCCGCGAAGCTTCAAAGTCGAGGTCGGAGACGCGGCCCTTTCGAACAACCCCCAGAAAGCCCGCCTTCGCCTTGATGCGGCCGCTGCGGGCGGCATCAGCCGCAAAAGGCGCGAAATGGAGGGGCTCCGCTGAAGCGCTCCCTTCATGAAGTCGTTCTGCAGCCCTCTCAATTTCGCTCAGGTCGTCGAGAAGGCCGAGCCGGTGAAGCGCTTCGAGGCCCGCTTCGAGCGTCGCGCGCTCTTGCCGTCGCAGCGCCTGCGGGAGCGACTCGAGACCGCCGTCCTCAAAGAGATTCTCCAAAATCGCCTCCGCACTGCCGGAAAATCCGGCGATGGGATCCGGCTCGAGCGCCTGCGCCGCAGGTGCGGCTTGAGCGGCCTCGGCGCTCTCTGCGCCACGGCCGAGCTGCCCGCCCTCAAGCGACAGGATTCTGAAGAGCGCGAGCGCCCCCTCGATCGCGCCGAAGCGCACGCAGACGCTGCCCGACTGCGCGGCTTCGTCGAAAGCAAGAGAAAGCGCCGCCATGAAGCCCGGCGCAAGCGCTATGTCGGCGGCTGCGGCGGCGCTCCCGGACGCCCGGCGGACGGCCGCTGAGAGGAGCGCCTTAAAGACGCCTGCGTAGCCCGTCGTCCGATCAGCCAGCATCGCCTCAATCCGCTTTTGCATTGCGTCTGCTCTCATTGCGCCGCCTCCCTTTCATTCGTTTCGTTTTTAACCGCTGCGCCCGAGTCGCCGCTTCGCATGGCGGCCTTTGCCGCCGCGAGCCTGCGGCCCGAGCAGCCGGAGGCGAAAAAGTCGTCGAGCGCATCAATTACGGCCGCATCGACAGGGTCAAAGACCACGCCCTGCGGATTCTCCGCCGTCGTTTGACTGGCGCGAACGCCGCGCAGAAACACGTAGATGGCGCCGCCGATCATCGACATGCTGAAATGCCGTCCAAGCCGCGCGCGCAGGAAGCGCTTGAGCGCAACGAGATAGATGAGGTACTGCAGCCGGTAGCTGTGCTTGGTCATCTCTGCCGACATCGCCGCCTGCGTATAGCCTTCGGGGGTATCGGCCACAGCGTTGCTCTTCCAGTCGATAACCCAGAATCGGCCGTCTGCTGCGATCGCAAGGTCAATGAAGCCCGTCAGAAAGCCCGTGAGCTTTTCCCGTGAAAGACCCGGCACAGCGTATTTCGGATCCAGTTCGCCCAAGGCTTCGCCGAGAATGTCGGCCGTGAGGCCCGAAGGCAGACTCAGAAGAAACTCTAGCTCCGCAAACCGCATGTCCGGCGCAACGCTGCGAAGCCGCAGCCCCGGCGCAATCTCTGCATTGAGGACGTCGTAGAGCATCTGCGCGGCGCCCTCAACCGCCGCTTCCTTCGCCTCTTCGCTCGGCAGCGACAGGTGGCGCTCGATGATTCTGCGCGCAAAGGCTTCGCGCTCTGCGGCCGCATCCAGTTCGGCAAATCGGGCGAAGTCCGCCTCTTCGAGCATGGCATGGAGGCATGTGCCTGCCTGAGCGCCGCGCGGGAAGCTCAGAATGTCGCCGCGCGGGGTCTTGTGCTTCTTCACGCCGAAATAAGGCGCGGGCTTGGCATCGGCATCGTCGTCAAGCATCCGGGAAATGGCCGTGAAGCTCGACGTGCGCCACCTTGCGCGGCGATCCCTGGCGGGCGCAGCGCAGAGATCAGCCGCTCGTTCGGGCGCAGCCTCGCGCAGTCGCGGCCGCCGCCCTTTGGCTGCCGTCTCGATGTCGACGAGCGCGATCGTCCGATCGTCGCCAAGCCGCTCGAGCTGCGGGCGCACCGTCTTTTCCGCATCAGGAGCCGCCTCGCCGGTAAGAATCCGGAAGAAGGCGTTTTTCACAGTCGAAGAGTGCCAGAGCGTATTGTTCTTCTTCGAGCGCGGCGATTGCGCTAGCGTAATGACAAGCCGCTTGGCGGCGCGCGTCATCGCAACGTACGCAAGACGCAGGAGCTCTTCGCGCGCCTGGGCTTTTTCATCGTCGTCGGCAGGCGCCGCGCGATGCGAGAGTTCGAGCACCATGCCGCTCGGCGACTGCGAACGATCGACATGCCTGCGGCGCACGGCAGCCGTCTCTTTATTGGCTTCGCAGAAGCTTTCGCCGTTAGGCACATAAACAACCGGATACTGCAGGCCCTTGCTCGAATGAATCGTCTCGCCCGTGACAACGTTCGCATCGCTCTCAAGCCGAAGCTTGCGATCGTCGGGCGCTTCTTCGCCCTTGCCTGAAATCGCAAGCTCAAACCAGGCGATCAGGCCTGCGGGCGTCGGATGCCGGCGGCCCGCTTCGTGGAGCACCTCTATCAGGTGCGCGTAGTTGGCTAGCATTCTTTCGCCGCCGCGAACGCGCAACAGGCGCGACTCAAGCTCGGTGCGGCGCATGAGGTCGGCGAAAGCCGCGGCAACGCCCGAACTGCGCCAGCGCTTTGCGCCGTCTTCAAAAAGCTCGCGAAGATCGACGCGCTCCGATTCGTCATCCGCTTCTATGCGCGAAAGCGCTTCGCCCATGAAGCGCGATGCCCGCGCAGCGCGCAGCACCCGTTCGTCGCCGGGCGCATTGAAGGCGCGCAGCACGAGAAGCAGATCCGCAGCTTCAGGCGTGCGGCAGACGTCGATCTGGCTCCTCATGCGAAGCCGCACGCCCTGCATGAGGAGCGCTTCGCGAATGCCGTTGATGTCCTTGCGCTTTCGGACAAGGACAGCAATGTCGCGCGGCTCGAGCGCGCGAAGCGCAACCCGCTCGCCGGACGCCAAAACCGCCTCTCCGATCTGGGGCGACGCATCGTCTTCCGAGCGCGCGAGCCCGAGCTTGCCGGCGCGGCCTTCGGCAATGAGCGATGCAATGTCGCTCGCGACTGCCTCGGCGGTGCGTTTGCGCCGTTCGTCTGCGTTGAGAAGGGTCGAGCCGAAGGAGCCCCAGATTTCAAGCGGCACAAGCTCGCGCCACTTGCCGCGCTCGCGCCGGAAGAGGCCCGTTTTTGAGCTGCTCGGCTTGACGTTCGTGTATTCGAGCGCCGGCCGCAGGAAGGGGCCTGCCGAATTCTCGGGCGCTGCGCTGAAGAACCGGTTGAAGGCTTCGACCAGCGTGGGCGAAGAGCGGAAATTGCGCTTGAGCTCTGCGCGAAGCCCAATCTTTTCAATGAGAGAGCGCGCATCAAGATACGTATTGAGGTCCGCAGAGCGGAAGCGGTAGATCGCCTGCTTCGGGTCGCCCACGAAAAAGAGCGCGCGGTGCTGCTGCGCCTCGGGCGTGACCCCGTCGATGAAGAGGCGCCGGAAAATGGCGAACTGCAGCGGATCCGTGTCCTGGAATTCATCAATGAGCACCCCGCGGTACGCTGTGCGAATCGTCGCCGCAAGGCTTCCCGTCTGATCCGCGCGGAGCTTTTCCCAAAGCTCCGTCAAGAGATCGTCGTAGGTGATGATCCCCGCCTTCGCTTTTCGCGCCTTAAGCGCCGCCGGCGCTTCCGCTGCGAAGCGCTTCAGCGTTTCATCGATCGGATCGGCAGCGCCGCCGGCCGCTTCGGCTGCATCGGGCGCATCGGGGAGGAACACGCGCGGCACGAGCGACTCGGGGTGCCCCGTCAGGCGCTTGAGCTTTTCCGACCAGCCGACCCCAGCCATGAGACGCTCGCGCAGCTCGGTTGAATCCGCGTACCGGTCAAGCTCCCGTCTCAAAAAATCCTCAATCACATCGCTGCGCATCGCCTCGTCGTCTTCGGCGATCGTCCAGTCAAGCGACGCACCGGAAGAAAATGCGAAGGTCGTGAGCGTCTTCTGCGCAAAGCTGTGAATTGTATAAATCGCCGCCTTGTCAAAGCGCGTGAGCGATCGCTTGATGCGGGCGGCGATTGCTTCGGGCTCAAAGAAAGCCGCCTCATCAGCACGCCCCTCGCGAAGTGCTTTGTCGCGGCGCTTTTCCCAGATCCCGAGCTGTTCGAGGAGGAGCGGATCAGCCTCATCCCTGCCAAGCGTTCCTTTGAGGCACCCGTACATGTCCGAGAGATGATGCTTGATGCGGGCGGCGAGCTCAGCAGTCGCCGCACGAGTAAAGCTCATCACGAGGAGCGTGTCGATGCACATGTCTTCTTCGACCACGAGCCGCAGCACCAGATGCTTGATCGAAAAGGTCTTCCCCGTGCCGGCCGAGGCCTCGAGAAGCGTCGGAATGGTGAGCTGCGCGGTTTTGACATCGAATTCAACGATGCCCTTTGGCGATGCGCCCTGCGCTGTCGGCAGGGCGGCGCCGGACGCTTCCGCTTCCGTTGGCGCGGCGGACGAGGCCGCAGCGGGCTGAGCGCCTGCGGCCTGAAGCGCCTGAACATCTTCTGCTGCAGACGCTTCGCCCTCGCTGCCCGCAGACTGCGCCGAGCGGCAGTCCTTTTGAGGCGACTGCGCCGGTCGAGCGTCTAAGAGCGGCGCGCCATGCGCCCACTCGGCTTCGCTCTCGCTCGCCGTCAGCCGCTCGAGTTCATCCTGCGCCTGCGCCTCTAAGTCGAAGACCCAATCGTCGTCGACCTGCGGCACATCCGCCGGCATGCCGAAGCGCTCGAAATCCAGATTCTTTTTATCCATCAGCTATCGGTGCGAAAAGCTCTCCGGCCATGTCGAAGAGACCGCTCCGCCTCTTCCCTTAAATCCTGTCCTGCCGTTTTCCAGCCTTTTTCGACTGCAAACGAAGCATCGTCTTCTGCGCCGCGGCAAAGGCATCGATCAGCGCTTCGCATTTTTGGCTCTCTCCCTCAAGCGGCATGGCAAGAAGCGCTTCCTCAAGCGCCGCTCTGTGGCTCTTTGCCTGCGAAAGATCGCGCCCGCGGAAAAGAATTGCATCAGCGCGCTCCTCGAGCATCTCGCTCTCATCCTTGTTGTCCGGCAGCTGCGCGGCGCAGATGCGGACCTGCACATAAAGCGCATGAAAGGCGCCCAGGAAGCGCTTGGCAGCCTTGGGAGACACATTGGCGAAAACCGTCCGATGCACGCCCTCCTTATCCTTGTGGAAGACTTCTGTCGTGAGCGTGAGCCCCGCGGCAATCGCCGCGAGGTGCTCGACGAAAAAGCGCGCCACCGGCATGCGTTCCCCGCTCGAAACGGTTGCTTCAAGGCGGATGAGCGCCTGCGGATTTTCGCCGGCAGGATCTTTGAAAAGGTGCACGAGCCGATGCGTGAGGCGCACAGGCTTTTTATTCGGCGTGGCGGCCGCCCCCAGCCGCACTGCGATGACTTCGTCGGGTACGGGCGTGAGCCCGGCCGCGCGTTCGCTGATCGCGTGCTCGAGCATCTCGCCGAAGTCAAGCTCGCCCTCGAGCGCCCAGTCGCGCACGCCCCAGGCGCCCAGGCGCGGATCGTAGCGCCAGAGACGCTCGACATCGTCGCGCGAGCGGCCCGAGCGCAAAAGCGAAAAGGCGACGCTGCGGCGGCGCCAGGCCTGAAGCGCGTTGGCCGAGGGGACAATCGAAAGCGGCTCGCTCGTTGAAAGGTCGCCGAGCTCAATGCCGCACTCTCGAAGCGTCCACGAAGCGGAGCGCCGCCAGAAGCGCCAAAGCGCATCAAGCGTCATTTCGTCTGCGCGTCCGCTATTCGGCAGTCCTGCGTCAGCAAAGGGGGCTTCGCTCTCGGCGTAGTCAGCGGCTTCCGCAGCCTGCACCGCTTTGAGAAGCCTTTGATCGGTGCTTTGCCAAGCGCCGCTCGATGCGCGGAAATTTTCGACCGAAAAATTGTTGAGGGGGAGCTTTGTTGTGAGCTGCGCTTGAGCGGCGCGGCGAGCCGCCCGGCCGTCGGCAAAGGAGAGCAGCCAGTCGCGCAGCTCGCCCGCCACGATCGAAGGCTCCTTCAAGTCCGCTTCATTCGTGCCGCAGACGTAGGAGACAAGGAACGTCCTGCGCGCCGCAAGCAGCAGATCCAGAAAAACGTTTCGGTTGTCGACGCGGCTGTCGCGGTCGCCGCGCCTCGACGCCGCGCCCATGAGGTCAAATTCCTCAAAGCGCATCGTGCCGGGGAAGCTGCAATCGTGATTGAGTCCGATGACGGCGATGATTTTGTAGGGAAGCCCCCGCAGCGCCGACATGCCTGCGAAGGTGACGGCGCTCCCCGGCCGTCCAGCGCTCGAGGATTCGCCGAGCCGCTCCAGAAGCACCTTCATGAAGAGCGCGAAAGGCACCGCAAAATCATCTGCGTTTTCGCTCGAAGCGGCAGCGAGTTCAATCTCTGCGCGAACGGCATCGGCAGCTGAGCGGATTGCACCGTAATCGTTCTCGGGCGTTTCCTTTGCAAAAAGCGCTTCGAACGCATCGGCTATCCAGGAAGTCCAGCGCTCAGCAGTCTGCGCACCCTTTTCTTCCGTCATGCGCAAGCGAAGCTGCTCGAGCTTCCCGCCGATTTCGCAGAGCGCCATCAGCAGATCCGGGCGATCAGCAACCGTCACCCAGGCATCCTCGCCCTCCCGCACAGGCAGCACATCGCCCCAGGGCTCATCCGCAGCGTCCGGGAGCGCCAGTCCGAAAGCGAGCCGCTCAAGCGCACGCGCAAGCGACGTCTCGCGCACCTTGGCAAAAGTGACTGGATCGAGCGTCTCAAGGTGTGCGTCGCTCAGCCCAAACCTGAAGCCTGCAGCAGAGAGCCAAGCGCCGATCGTGCCGAGATCATCGACCGAAAAGCCAAAGCGCTCCGCCACAGGCGGCAGCGAAAGCCAGGCGCAGAAATCCTCGCGCTTGAATCGTCCTGCGACCAGTTCGACCAGCGCCGAGAGCGCCTGCGCGGCAGCGTTTTCCGCGCCCGTTTCGGCGCCGGTGATGCGAAATTCAATCCGAGCGCCATCCGGGAGGCTGCCGAAAACTTTTTCAATCAAAGGGCTCGCCGCCGTGATGTCAGGCGTCACGACGAGCACGTCTTCGGGCCGCAGCGAGGGATCGGCCTCGAATTTTGCCTGAAGCCAGTCTGCAAGCCCCTCGAGCTCGCGCGTCGCCGTGGGCGCCGCCACGAAGTGAATCGAATCGTCGTCCGGCCGAAAAAGGGGCTGAGCCGCAGATGCGCGAAGGCGAAGATCCGGCTCGAGGCGCAGAATCGAATCCTGCACGCGGCGCAAGAGCGTCGGCTCGTTGGCTTCAAGGTAATAGCTCTGCGCCGCAACGTCGACATCAGCGCGAATGTCGCGAAAGCCGCCGAAAAGCCGGCGCAAGAAAGCGTCATAGGTCTCGATTCGCCTGGCGTAAGGCGCGGCGCGCCCGTCATCCGGAGTATTGGCTTCAGGAAGATCCAGTTCCGAAAGCCTCAGCCAATCGTCCGGCGCACTCGCTTCTTTCCCCGCCTCTCCTGCGGTATCGGCGCCCTGCGTAAAGCGCCAGAGCCGCTCGATGTTGGCGCGCACGCTCAGGCCGTTGTCAGCAAGAATCGGATGGCCGATTTCTCGATGATCGCCGCCGGCGGCCTCCCCCTCGGCAGCACGCCAGTCGAAGAGCCGCTGCGGCACCAGGTCGAACCAGTATTCCGCACAGGGATTGAGCAGGTAGAACCAGACGTCGCGGCCGGCGTGCGCATACGCCTTGATGATCGGGAGCATCAGGGGTGGCACGACGAAGGGCGTAAAGATATGAAGCGACTCAGGCAGCGACGCGCAGC
>CAJMKD010000006.1 GCA_905213905.1 uncultured Sutterella sp.
CCAGAAGCTGCACTGGGTTGCCTCCGGCTCGCACACTCCGCAGAAGGCGCGCGTGCTCCTGCAGCTCGCCCTCACGAAGACCGCCGACTGGAAGGAAGTCCAGAAGTACTTCGACGAGTATTAATCAGCAGCACGGCGCTTCTCCCAGCTCGATTCTCCCAGCTCGAAGAGGCGCCGCTGCATAAGTCTGCCCAGCTTTTGCGCTGAGCGGAAAAGAAAAAAAGCCTTCCGTTTGTCCGTCAGGGACCGGAAGGCTTTTTGTTTGCTTTTTTGTCCGCTCGTAGCGCATGCGCAGAGAAGCGCCGTCGCGATGGTCGAGCCACCGGGACTCGAACCCAGATCGGTCCCTTAGGAGGGGACAGTTCTATCCAGTTGAACTATGGCCCGAAAGTTCGCGGCTCTTGCCGCAAAGATCGTGCGACATCGTCGGCAAAGCGCCGGCAGTGCGTGCAGCGGAATGCGAAGTGTAGCACGCTCAGGCGTCTAAAAAATGCTGCTCTTCGCATTTCGGCTGCTTTCGCCTTCTAACGGTCGGCTCGATCGGCGTTGCGTCCTCACTGGATGCTGTCAATCGTCAAGCTTCTGAAGCCTCGGACGCGCGATTTCAAGCATCAGCATGCGGACCTTGTCGGCAAAGCGAATGCGCACCTGGCACGCCGCGCCGCTTCCAATCACGGCTTCGACGACGCCGACGCCGAAATTGACGTGGGAAACGCGGTCGCCAGGCTCGAGGTCCGCGCCTGCCGCGCCTTCGGGCTTCGGCCCCGGCACGCGGATGCCGGCCGCGGCTGCGCGGCCGCCGTAGCCGTACGCGCGCGCAGCAAAGCCGTCGCGCGCGCCGAAGCCGCTCGCAATTCCGCCGCTGTAGCTGCCCGAGCGCTCGCCGCTGCGGCCCCTCGAATAGCCAGTGCCGCCCGAGTAGCCCTTCGAGACGGCCGCGTGTCCGCCAGCGTACCCGGAACGGCTGCCTGAGCGGCTGCCGTAATAGCCGCCGTAGCCGCCTGCGCTGTTGCTGCGCCGCCCCGAATAATCGTCGAAGTAGCGGTCAACGCCGTCATCGTCCTCTTCTTCGTCTCTGCCGCCCGGCAGCTCTCGGATGTCGAGCAGATTCTGAGGAATTTCCTTGACGAAGGAGGAAATCGGATTGCGGAAGGTGTTTCCGTAGAGAAGCCGCTCGCGGCAGTGCGAAATCACGAGGCGCTGCTTGGCGCGGGTGATCGCCACGTACATGAGCCGCCGCTCTTCTTCAAGGCCGCCGCGCTCGCTTTTCTTATCCGTCTGCTTGACGGCGGAAAAGTGCGGGAAGATGCCTTCTTCGGCCCCGATGATGTAGACATACTTGAATTCGAGCCCCTTGGCTGCATGCACCGTCATGAGCTGAACGGCATCAACGCCCGCCTCTTCGTTCTTGTCGCCCGCTTCAAGCGTCGCCTGGGTGAGGAATCCCTCGATCGGCGTCGGCGTGTCTTCGCTGTAGTGCGCAAAGGCGCACTGATCGGCAGGAATGCCTTCGTTTTCGACATACCCCTTTGCAGCGTTGAGGATTTCATCCATGTTGGCGACGCGCTCGGTACCGTCCTTTTCTTTCATGTAGGCGTCGCGCAGCCCTGACATGTTGATCGCGCAGCGGATCGCCTTGTCGAGCGTCATCTCCTGCGCCGCCGTTCGCATCTTGAGGATGAGCGCATGAAAGGCGGCTAGTTTCGGCGGCACCTTCACGGTGTCGTCCGAGAGCGCCGCCCAGAGGCTCACGCCGCGCTCGCGCGCGGCTGCGGTAAGCGCCTCGATCGTTTTGGCGCCGATGCCGCGCGTCGGAAAGTTGACGACGCGCAGAAAGCTTGTGTCGTCCCAGGGATTCGTCATGAGCCGCAGATAAGCGAGCACGTGCTTCACTTCCGCGCGCTCGAAAAAGCGCAGGCCGCCATAGACGCGATACGGAATCCCGGCTGCCGCCAGCGCGCTTTCCATGGCGCGCGACTGCGAATTCATGCGGTAAAGCACGGCAAAGTCGCGGTAGGCGTTTCTGCGGCGCCGTTCATGCGCAATGTCCTCGACCACCCACTGCGCTTCCGCGCGGTCGCTTGCCATTTCCTCAACGACGATCTTGTCGCCGCGGCCGCCGGCGGTCCAGAGATTCTTGCCAAGACGCCCGGAATTCTTCGAAATCAGCCCGTTGGCCGCATCAAGAATCGTGCCGGTCGAGCGGTAGTTCTCTTCGAGTCGAATGGGCTCGGCAACCTTGAAGTCATTGAGAAAGTCCTCCATGTTGCCGACATTGGCGCCGCGGAACGCATAAATCGACTGATCGTCGTCGCCCACAGCAAAGACCGCGTTGAGGGAGCGCCCCTCCGGGCCGAGTCCTTCGCCCGCCAGGAGCTTGAGCCAGCGGTACTGCAGGATGTTCGTATCTTGGAATTCGTCGACGAGAATGTGGCGGAAGCGGTGCTGGTAGTGCGTGCGCACGAGCTCGTTGCGCTCAAGGAGCTCATAGCAGCGAAGGAGAAGCTCGGCAAAATCCACGACGCCCTCGCGCTGGCATTGCCGCTCGTATTCGACATAAAGCGACTTCGTCGTTTCGTCGCTGCTTTCCCCGCTAACTTGATTGGCGCGCAGTCCGTGCTCCTTGCTCCAGTTGATGAAGTTCTGAACGTACTTGGCGTCCGTCTTCTCCGGATCGACGTTCGCAGCCTTCATCACGCGCTTGATGAGCGAGAGCTGGTCGCCGCTGTCGAGAATCTGGAAAGTCTTCGGGAGCGCGGCGAATTCGGCGTGGCGGCGCAGAATCCGGTTGCAGAGCCCGTGGAAGGTGCCCACCCACATGCGCCGCAGATCATAGGGCAGCATCGCTTCGAGGCGCGTGAGCATTTCCTTGGCGGCCTTGTTCGTAAAGGTCACTGCGAGGATTTCATCCGTGCTCGCCAGATGCTCGTCAAGCAGGTATGCAATGCGCGAAGTGAGAACGCGCGTCTTACCGGAGCCGGCGCCCGCAAGAATGAGGACGCTTTCTTCGGGGGCGGTAACCGCCTGAAGCTGTTTGGGATTGAGGCTTGAGAGCAGTTCTTGTTGCATGGCATTCCGTCGCTTTGTGGCTTGCGTGCATTCTCCGGCACGGGATTGGAGGCTCTAAATGTTAGCATATTTCAGCGCATGCGGCCGCCTTTGGGCGCGCTCTTGGCGGAAAAGCCGCCGCAAGCGCGCCATCCTCGGCACAACCGCCTAGGCGAAGCGATCAGCCGTCATGAAGAGCCGCCGAAGGCGGCCGCACGCGCCGCAAGTCGCACAAAAGCACGCGCGGGCGCAGAAAACAAATGGCTATACTTTTCGACTGACTCAATTTTTTTCCAATCAACTCTCAATATTGGATTTGAAGCGTTATGCGCGAGACTTACTCCCCGCAGGAAGTCGAGAGCGAAGTTCAGGGCATGTGGAAGGCCCGCGACGTCTATCGAGCCGTCGAAGACGCACTCGACGCACAGGGCAACCCGAAACCGAAGTTCTACGTCTGCTCGATGCTCCCTTACCCGAGCGGCAAGCTGCACATGGGCCATGTGCGCAACTACACGCTCAACGACGTGATGTACCGCTACTTCCGCATGAAGGGCTACAACGTCATGACCCCGATGGGCTGGGACGCCTTCGGGCTGCCGGCTGAAAACGCCGCCATCGCCAAAAAGGTTGCGCCTGCGCAGTGGACCTACAACAACATCGCCGACATGAAGGCGCAGATGGAGCCGCTCGGCCTCGCCTTCGACTGGTCGCGTGAAGTCGCCACGTGCCGCCCCGAGTACTACCGCTGGAACCAGTGGATGTTCCTCAAGATGCTCGAGAAGGGCATCGCCTACCGCAAGACCCAGATCGTCAACTGGGACCCGGTCGACAAGACCGTGCTCGCCAACGAGCAGGTGATCGACGGCCGCGGCTGGCGCTCGGGCGCCGTCGTTGAAAAGCGCGAAATTCCCGGCTACTACCTCGGCATCACGCAGTACGCGCAGGAGCTCCTTGACGACCTCAAGCAGCTCGACGGCTGGCCCGAACAGGTCCGGCGCATGCAGGAGCACTGGATCGGCCGCTCGGAAGGCCTGACGATCACGTTCCCCTACGAGCTTGACGGCGAACCGCAGACGCTTCGCGTCTACACGACCCGCCCTGACACGCTGATGGGCGTCACCTTCATGTCGATCGCCGCCGAGCATCCCCTCGCCGCCCGCCTCGCCAAAGACAAGCCCGAACTGCAGGCCTTCATCAAGGAATGCGCCAAGGGCTCCGTCTCTGAAGCCGACATGGCAACGATGGAAAAGAAGGGCGTGCCCACGGGCTTTTCGGTGAAGCATCCGCTCACGGGCGAAGATGTGCCCGTCTGGATCGGCAATTATGTCCTCATGAGCTACGGCGAAGGCGCCGTCATGGGCGTGCCTGCGCACGACGAGCGCGACTTCGCTTTTGCCAAGAAGTTCGGCATCCCCATCAAGCAGGTCGTGGCCGTCGAAGGCAAGACCTATTCGACCGACGCCTGGGAAGAGTGGTACGCGGAAAAATCCGACGACACCCACCTCGTCAACTCCGGCAAATACGATGGCCTGGGCTTCCACGCCGCCTTTGAAGCCATCCTCGCCGATCTCGCCGCGAAGGGCTTCGGCGAAAAGAAGGTGCAGTTCCGTCTCCGCGACTGGGGCATCTCCCGCCAGCGCTACTGGGGCACGCCGATCCCGATCATCAAGTGCCCGCACTGCGGCCCGGTCCCGGTTCCCTACGAAGATCTGCCGGTCGTTCTGCCCGAAGACCTCGTGCCCGACGGCAGCGGCAATCCGCTTGACAAGTGCGACGCCTTCAAGAAGGTGAAGTGCCCGAAGTGCGGCTGCGACGCAGAGCGCGAAACGGACACGATGGACACCTTCGTCGACTCCTCCTGGTACTTCCAGCGCTACTGCTCGCCTGACTGCTCGACGGCCATGGTCGACAAGCGCGCCGACTACTGGATGCCGATGGATCAGTACATCGGCGGCATCGAGCATGCGGTGCTCCACCTCCTTTACGCCCGCTTCTGGACGAAAGTGATGCGCGACCTCGGCCTCGTCAAGTACGACGAGCCTTTCAAGCGCCTCTTCACGCAGGGCATGCTGATGGCCGAGTGCTTCTACCGCGACCTGCCCGACGGGCACCGCCGCTGGTACTACCCCGATGAAGTTGAGGTGCAGTTCGACGAAAAGGGCCGTCCTTCGGGCGCCATTTCGAAGGAAGACAGCGAACCCGTCGTTCTCGGCGGCATCGAAAAGATGTCGAAGTCGAAGTGCAACGTCGTCGAGCCGCGCGACATCATCAACAAGTACGGCGCCGACACGGCCCGCAGCTTCGTGATGTTTGCCGGCCCGCCCGATCAGTCTGCCGCCTGGTCCAATTCCGGCGCCGAAGGCACCTTCCGCTTCCTGCGCCGCATTTGGAACTGGGCCTATGCCCATCGCGAAGCGCTCGCCGCTGCGCCGATGCCGGCTGACGCTGACTTCGCCGCCATGACGCTCTCGCACGATGCGAAGCATCTGCGCCGCGAGGTGCACGCCGCGCTTCGTCAGGCCGAATACGACTTCGACCGCATGCAGTACAACACGGTCGTTTCCGCCTGCATGAAGATGTTCAACGCAATCGAAGCGTTTAAGGAAACGGGCGCCGCTGCGGATGCCGTGCGCAAGGAAACGGGGTCCCTGCTGCTGCGCACGCTCTATCCGATCGCGCCGCACATCACGACGTCCATCTGGGGCGAGCTCGGCTACATCGAAGCCCAGGGCGAACTCATTGATGCGCCGTGGCCGAAGTGGAGCGAAGAGGCCATCGCCGCCGACGAACTCAAGCTCGTCGTGCAGGTGAACGGCAAGCTGCGCGGCGAGATTTTGGTCGACGCCGACGCCGATCAGAAGACGATCGAGGAAGTTGCGCTCGCCAACCCCGACGTCAAGCGCTTCGTGGGCGAACTCACGGTGAGAAAGATCATCATCGTGAAGAACAAGCTCGTGAACGTCGTCGCGAAATAAGTGCGAAGAGGCGCCCGGCCCGCCGGGCGCCTCGCTTCGATGGCGCCCGCGTGCTCGGCACCGCTTTCGGCATCAGACGCCGAAGCGATGCCGATTTTTTTATTGGCGTCTGAGCGGCGCAGCCGAAGCTTTGCCTGATGGCGCGTGAGCGCGCGAACGCCATATCTTCGCGCACCGCCCGATAAGACAATGTAAAATTCGCTGGTCTGGCGCACTCGGCATTGCCGCCGTCCCGGCAGGGCGCCATTGGCCGCCAGACCACGTACGCATTTAACTTCTTGGCTTCACATGCTTCAGACTCGACGCGCCCTGCTCTCCGCCGCCGGCGCCGGCCTCCTCCTTTCAGGCTGCGGCTTCCGTCTTCGCGGCCACTTCCAGGCGCCTTTTGAAACGCTTTACCTGCAGATGCGCGAAAACACGCGCTTCTCCGGCCTTCTGAAGCGCATGATCGAGTCAGGCTCCAACATTCGCTGCGTCAAAAACCCCAATGAAGCCGAAGCGGTGCTCGAGCTCATCAATCAGCGGCGCGATCGAGAAGTGCTCTCCATCAGCGACTCGGGCCGCGCCCGCGAGTATGAGCTCACGCTCACGATCGAATTCCGGGTCACGTCGACCTACGACGACTTTACGTACGTCGAGCCGACGCAGCTCGTTGCGCATCGCGACATCACCTATTCGGAAAGCGAATTCCTCTCTCGCGAAAAGGAAGAGGAAGTCCTTTACCGAGATATGGAAAACGATCTCATCGCGCAGATGATCCGCTATCTTGAAGCGTCGAGGCATCCGTGACAGTCGCCGCCTCGGCGCTCGCCGATTATCTTGACCAGACGCCGACGCTCGCCCCCTTCTGGCTGGTGACGGGCGCCGAAGAGCTCCTCAAGCTCGAAAGCGCAGATCTTCTGCGGGCGCGCGCACGCGCGCTCGGCTACTGCGACCGGCAAGTGCTCGAAATGTCCGCTTCTTCCGACTGGTCGCAGCTCATGGACTCTGCAGCATCGATCGGCATGTTCGCCGAGCAGAAGCTCCTTGAAGTGCGCCTTGCCGGCAAGCCCGGCGTTCGGGGCGCGCCTGCGCTCGAGCGATTCGTCCAGACGCCCTTCGAAGGCGTCGTCACGGTCTTCACGGCGCCCAAGCCCGACTGGCAGGGCGAAAAAGCCGGCTGGTGGCAGGCCCTCGTGCGCGCGTCGACAGTCATCGACTGCAGTCCCGTCCCGCGCGAGCAGCTGCCGAGATGGCTCGCGCAGCGGCTTTCGAAAAACGGCCAGCACGCTTCCCAGGATGCGCTTGAGCGCTTTGCCGATCTTGTCGAAGGCAATCTGCTTGCCGCCAAGCAGGAGGTCGCCAAGCTGAGCCTCCTCTTTCCCGCAGGGGAAATCACGGCGGAGAATATTGACGCCTGCGTGAGCAACAGCTCCCGCTACGGCACGGATGCGCTCATCCGCAGCACGCTTCTCGGCGAAGCCGACCGCGTTGCGCGCATCGTCGACGGCCTTGAAGCGCAGGCTGAACCCTTCCCGCTCATTCTCATGATGCTGACGATGCAGCTGCGGTCCGTCATACGGCTGCGCGCAGCGTACGACCGCCGCGAGAACTTTGCGCGCGGCGTCTTCCGCACGCCGGAACTTGATCGCGCAGCAAGGCGCCTCAAGCCGCAGCGCGTCGCTGCGGCGCTTGCCGTCTGCGCCGATATCGACCGCATCTCAAAAGGCATTCCGGTGCCGGGCCGCGACAGCAATCCCTGGATCGAACTCAAAAGCGTCTGCCTTTTTCTTGCCGCCCGCTGAAGAACGCCGCTAAAACTCGGGTTTCCGTCGGGCTGATGGCGCTGTTGCGTCCTAAAATGATGGGATCGTGCCCGAAGCTGCGCCAAGCGCAGCAGGGTCGGGCTCTCCGAACACGCCTTGAGCCCCGCCACGCAAGTGCGGGGAAAAAAGTCCCAATTCTATGACCACGACAGAAACAGCCACTGACGCCAAGCGCGTCGTTGAAACGCTCGGCCGGACGGCGCGCGCTGCCGCCCGAAAAATGGCGAGCGCGCAGACCGGACAGAAGAACCGCGCACTTGAAACGCTCGCGCGCCTTCTCGTTTCGGAGCGCGAGGCCATCTTTGCCGCCAATCGCATCGATCTGGAGAAGGCCCGCGCCGAAGGGCTCTCGGAAGCCTTCCTTGACCGGCTCGCCATCAGCGAAAAGGTGCTCGACCGAATGGCCGAAGGCGTGCGCGAAATCGAAGCGCTGCCCGACCCGGTGGGTGAAATTGAATCGCTGCGGCCGCGCCCCACGGGCATTTCGGTCGGCCGCATGCGCGTGCCGCTCGGCGTCATCGCGATGATTTTCGAATCGCGCCCGAACGTCACGATCGACGCATCGGCGCTCGCCATCAAGTCCGGCAACGCCATTATTCTGCGCGGCGGGCACGAAGCGCTCGAAAGCAACAAGGCGCTCGCGGCGCTTGTCTCCCGCGCGCTCGAAAGCGCAGGCCTCCCGGGCGAAGGCGTGCAGATGGTGACCACGAGCGACCGCAGCGTCGTGGGCGAACTCATCCGCGCGCGAGAATGGGTGGACGTGCTCATTCCGCGCGGCGGCAAGGGGCTCATCTCGCGCCTCATGCGCGAAGCAACGGTGCCGATGATCAAGCACCTCGACGGCATCTGCCACACCTACGTCGACGCCGCAGCCGACATCGACATGGCCGTGCGCGTCGTCGACAATGCGAAGACGCAGCGCTACTCGCCCTGCAACGCAACGGAAACGCTCCTCGTGCATCAGGCGGCTGCGGCGGCCTTCCTGCCGAAAATAGGCCGCATCTTTGCAGAGAAAGGCGTTGAGATGCGCGCCGATCCCCGCGCGCTTGCCATTCTTGCCGCCGCAGAGCTGCCGGTGATTCCTGCCAAGGACGAGGACTGGGACACCGAATACAATGCGCCTGTCATCAGCATTGCCGTGGTCGACTCCCTCGACCAAGCGATCGACTTCATTGCCGAGCACGGCTCGCAGCACACCGACGCCATCGTCACGAACGACTGGACGGCCGCCAATCGCTTCCTGCGCGAAGTCGATTCCAGCTCCGTCATGGTCAATGCGTCGACGCGCTTTGCCGACGGCTTTGAATACGGCCTCGGCGCCGAAATCGGCATCTCGACCGACAAGCTGCACGTGCGCGGCCCCGTCGGCCTCGAGGGCCTTACGAATCTCAAGTACGTTGTGCTCGGACACGGCGAAGGCCGAAGCTAAAGCCCTGCCGGCGCGCCGAGCGCCATCGCGATACGCATGACCGGCGCGCCGCCTGCACCCTCTTTCGCGGCGCGCCGCTACTTTCAACGAACACCAAGGACACCATGCCTGCCTTTTCCTTTTATGCCGTCTGCCCCTTCGGACTCGAAGGGCTGCTTGCCGACGAAATCCGCGCGCTCGGCGCGGATCCTGACCTCGTGAAGCCCGGCCGCGGCGGCGTGCAGTTTGCGGGCGACACGGGCCTGGCGATGGCCGCGTGCCTGCATTCGCGCCTGACGAGCCGCATCCTGATGCGCGTCGCGCACAGTGAATACTGGGACAGCCGCGACGTCTACGATATCGCCCGCGCCACCAAATGGGAGCGCTGGTTCGGACCGGATGCAACCTTCCGCATCGACACGAGCGCCACGCGCTGCCCGCTCGAGAGCATCGATTTTGCGGCGCTGCGCGTCAAAGATGCTGTCTGCGACCGATTCCGTGAATTGGCCGGCCGCCGCCCGAACGTCGACCGCCGCACGCCGGACGTGCGCATCATGGCGCACTTTACCTATGACCGCGTGAGCCTCTTTCTCGACCTCGCCGGCGAAGCGCTCTTCAAGCGCGGCTGGCGCCTCACGCACGGCGAAGCGCCGCTCAAGGAAAACCTCGCAGCAGGCCTTCTGATGCTCTCAGGCTGGACCCCGGCGCAGCCGCTTGTCGATCCTTTCTGCGGCTCAGGCACCATTGCCATCGAAGCCGCGCGCATGGCTGCCAATCATGCGCCGGGCCTCGAGCGAAGCTTCGCCTTCGAGAAGCTCGAAGGCTTTGACCGCGAACTCTGGCGGGACATGCGCGAAGATGCGCGCGCCGCTGTCAACAACCACGTTCCGCTTCTCATCCGCGCGAGCGACATTTCCTCGATCGTTGTTGAGAAAGCACTTGAAAACGCTCAACGCGCCGGTCTTTCCAACTTCATCGCCGACGGGCGCCTCGTCTTCGAGCAGGGCGATGCGCGCGAAGTTCTCCCGCCCGCGCTTCCCGAAGGCCGCGCACCGGGGCTTGTCATTGCCAATCCGCCCTACGGCGAACAGTCGAACCCGAAGAGCGCTTCAATTCAGTCGATGATGGGCCACGTCGCCGCCAACCTCAAGCAGCACTATGCCGGCTGGTGCGCCTGGATGCTTTCGTCGGACAGAACCCTGCCCGCACAGATGCACCTCAAGCCTTCCCGCAAGGTTGTGCTCTTCAACGGCCCGCTCGAGTGCCGCTTCTTCCGCTTCGACATGGTCGCGGGCAGCAACCGCCGGGAAAAGCCGGCGCCCGAGGCCGCCAAGTAGCGCAGCCAGCGCTGCGCCCGTGGCGTTGCCTGCCGCTGCGGCAGCACGCAAAAATGCCCGCTCAAAAGCGCTGCAGCCATCCGCTGAAGCGCCCGAAGCGGGCTTTTTCTAGGGGCGCCGGAAGGGCGCCCTTCCGGACGAACTTATTCGGCGCCGCCCGTCGCCTCGAGATAGGCGCGGCCAGCGGCGTCAGCAGCCAGAATCGCGGCCTTGAACTTCGCCTTCGTCATTTCATAAGGCACGCACGTCCATTCGCGCATCGACGTCGCGCGATCGACGATGCGGTCGATCTCGCTCTCGTCGTTCACGTCAATGTCTGCGAGCGTAATCGGCAGGCGGATTGAGCGGTTGAACGCAACGAAGCGCTTCAGATCGTCTTCCCGCCCGTCGGCGGCAAGCAGCACCAGGTTGCCGAAGCTCACCACTTCGCCGTGCAGATGCGCGTGCATCTTCGGCAGCACCATGGATGCGTTGTAGAAGCAGTGCGCGAGCGACGAGTTGTAGTAGTAGCTCGAGGCTGTCGTGACGAGGTTTGAAACGATGCCCGTCGAGATGATGATGTCAAGCACGACTTCCGTGAAGGCCTCCGAGAGGCGATTCGCGCGGAAATCCGCGAGCGCGGTCTTTCCGTAGGCCATGAGCGGGGCTTCGCAGATGAGGCCGAGCTGCACGCCCATGAGCGGCGTGTGGCTGAGCTTCTTGCCGCGGCTCGCGAGCTGCGACTCAATCTGCTTGCTGAGCGCGTCGCCGATGCCCGCCCAGAAAAGATCCTCGGGACTGTCGAGAATCACGCTTGTGTTGATGAAGCAGTGCGCAGGGCATCCCTTCGGGAAATAGTAGCGGTCGAGCGCGCCGTCCTCGCGGTAGATCACGGCAATGGCGGAAACCGGCGCGCAGTTGGATGCCACCGTCGGGCAGGAAAAGAAAGGCTTCCCGAGCATGTCGGCCGCGGTTTTCACGGTATCGACGGCGCGTCCGCCGCCCACGCCGAAAACCATGTCCGCCGCCTTGACGCCCGGCGCCGTCACGATGCGGTCAACAGCCGCCATTGTTGCGTCGGAACCGTAGACAAACCAGTCGGTGATCTCAATGCCGGCCGCTTCGAGCGCCTTTCTTAGCGAAGGTCCGGCCTTTTCGAGCGCCGTCGCACCACCCACAACCGCAGCCTTCTTGCCGAAATAAGCCGCAACGCCGCCGATCTCGTCATAGGCGGTCGGGCCAATGCTGTAGTGCGGAAGTGTCACCGTATAGTTCTGCATTTTTTGCGCTTCTCCTTCAATTCTGTTCTACTGACCGTAAATCCTGACAGCTGCGCGCACCATCTTCGCGCACAGCATTCGGCGTCGGCTCAATTCGGTCTTTTTTTGGATTGTAGAAGTCCGAAGCACGCTTTCTGACGGATTGCCGGCCCGCAGCCGCATCCAAGATCGCACGACTTCAGCAAAGCTTGCGAAAAAGCGTATCCGAGCAGGTTCTTTTCCTTATGCGATTCACCTGATGCAAGGGTCGCACTTCAAGGCAAAAAAAATCCCGCCTTCTGGAGTGAAGACGGGACTTTCTTCTGACAGGCCTTTGCGGCACAGAAGCGCTTCTTCTGCAGCCGGCTTCGCCGTCGGACGCTTTTGGGCAGCGAGGAAATTAGGCTTCCTTGCGCACGAGGCGTTCCTTGATGCGGGCGGCCTTGCCGGAGCGTTCGCGCAGGTAGTAAAGCTTGGCGCGGCGGACGTCGCCGTGACGCTTCACAACGATGCTTTCGATCGTCGGGGCATAGAGCTGGAACGTACGTTCGACGCCTTCGCCCGAGGAGATCTTGCGAACGATGAACGAGGAGTTGAGACCGCGGTTGCGGCGGGCAATCACGACGCCTTCAAAAGCCTGAAGACGCTTGCGCGAACCTTCGATGACGTTCACGTTGACGACGACGGTGTCGCCGGCGCGGAAGTCGGGGATGGTCTTGCCGGCGGAAACGCGGGCGATTTCTTCCTGTTCGAGAATCTGGATCAGATTCATTTTTTTCTCCGTTGCCATCGTCATGCGGCCCATGTCGGGCTGCGCCGGCTTTTTGCGCCGCCGCAGCGAGGGACTTGCGACACAGCCGATTCGGACAAAGATCCGTTCGGGCGCGCTCGCCTGACAAGTCCGCCGCCGAGAGGATGGTGTTGATTGAAATGGCCGCCCAAATGCCATATGCGGCCGGGCGGCCGACGAAAACTTATTCCTCCTGCCAGCCGAGCGAGCGCAGATACTTCTTGTCTGCGCGGTCGAGCAAGCCGGAAGAATTCGCGATTTTAATCAAGTCGGGGCGCGTGCGCAAGGTAAGCGCCAGACTTTCTTTTCTCGTCCAGTCGAGAATGTTGGCGTGATGTCCGGAAAGAAGCACTGGCGGGACGGGCATGCCGCGCCAAACTTCCGGACGCGTGTAGTGCGGCGCATCCAGGAGCCCCGTCGCGAAGCTCTCGTCAGAGGCCGACAAATCCTTGATGGCCCCGGGGAGCTGGCGCACGACAGCATCGATGAGCGCACAGGCAGGGAGCTCGCCGCCCGAGAGCACGAAGTCCCCGAGGCTCACCACCTCGTCGACATAGGTCGAAAGAAACCGCTCGTCAATCCCTTCGTAGCGGCCGCAGATCAGAACCACATCCTCGCCCTCGGCAACGAATCGGCGCACGCGCTCGTCGGTGAGGCGGGTGCCGTTCGGCGCAAAGCTCACCACGGGGCCGCGGTTGCCGCTCGCGCGAATGAAGTCGACGGTCTGCGCGAGCGGCTCGGACATCATCACCATGCCGGGACCGCCCCCGAAGGGACGGTCGTCGATCGTGCGGTGCGCATCGTGCGTGGTGTCGCGCGGGTTCCAGAGCCGCAGCGACCAGAGGCCCCGGCTCCGGGCGCGCGCCGTAATGCCGCAGTCGCTTACTGCAGAAAAGATTTCCGGGAAAAGCGTGACGACGTCAAATCTCATGGCAGGAAGCTCATCGTTTCAAAACGGGATCAGCGCCACTCCGGCGCCCAGTCGACTTCAACGCGCTTGGCTTCGACATCGATGCTGCGCACGTAGACGTCCTTCACGTTGGGCACCATGAAGCGCTTGGCCTTGCCGTCCTGCCCCTCATACTCAACGATGAGCAGATCCTGCGCGCCATTGGTGCCGATGTCGACGAGGCGGCCGAGCTCGACGCCTTCGAGATTGAAGACGGCGCAGCCCACCAGATCGATCGCCCAGACGGCATCTTCGCCCGCATCCGGGAAATCCGCACGGGCGACAGCCACGCGCACGCGCAGCTGATCGGCGGCTTCCTTCGTGTCGCACCCGTCCCACTTGGCAATGAAGCCCGTGCCGTGGCGGCGCAGCCCCTTGACGACGACCGGCGTGCGGCGCCCGAGCTGATCAATGAGCGTCCAGTCACGAACCTTTTCGAGCACTTCGCCCGACTCGAAGGGCACGATGCGCACCCAGCCGCGGAAACCGTAGGCGCCGGCGCTGCGGCCAAGTTCGATGAGATCGTCCATGATTGAAATTCCGAAAACAGCAGACAAAAGAAAACCCCGCAGTCTCAGGCGTAGATACCGGACTCATGCGGCCAGGAACGGATCCGATGTGCTAGACACGAGAGGCACGACCGTTCAGCCGAGTCCGCACTTGAGAGGCGCGGGGTTGCTTGAGCTCTGCGTCCATGGCGAAGGACGCAGGCGCTTACGTGCCAAAATTATTCGGCAGCAGCTTCAGCGGCGGGCTGGGCGGCGTTGTATTCCTTCACGAGACGGGCAACCGTATCGGAGAGCTGGGCGCCGTTGCCCTGCCAGAAGGCGAGGCGTTCGGTGTTGATCGAAAGGCGGACGGCCTGGCCGGCAGCCATCGGGTTGTAGTAGCCGACGCGTTCGATGAAGCGGCCGTCACGGCGGCAGCGCGAATCGCAAACGTTGATGGAGTAGAAGGGACGCTTCTTCGAGCCGCCGCGGGCGAGACGAACGATGACCATGAGTTTACCTCTTTAACTTTGGTGCTTTATTGAAGGAAGCCCGACGCAAAACGCCTCGGGCGGAAATTCAAAATTGCTGCGGGCGCACTCTTTGCAGGAGGCGCCCGCGAAGCTGCGATTTTAATCGAGCGGACTCGGCGCTTGCAAGCCTGCGAAGCGCCTTTTTTCGAATAGATCCGTTATTTGCCGAGCGCAGCCTGGAGTTCGCGGCAGGCTTCAGCGCCGTCGGCCACAAGTCCGTAATCGGCGATTTCGAAAATCGGCGCTTCCGGATCCTTGTTGACAGCCACGATCACCTTGGCGTCCTTGATGCCGGCGGTGTGCTGAATGGCGCCCGAAATGCCGATGCCGAAATAGAGCTCCGGCGCAATCATTTTGCCCGTCTGGCCGATCTGCCAGTCGTTCGGGCAAAGCCCCATGTCGACAGCAGTGCGGGTGGCCCCGACGGCCGCGCCGATCGAATCGGCGAAGTCCTCCATGGCCTTGAAGCCCGCTTCGTCGATCAAGCCGCGTCCGCCCGCGACGACAACGCGCGCCGATACGAGTTCGGGACGATCGGATTGGGTTTCGGCAAACTTCACGAAGCGCGAATCGTCGTACTGCGATTCGGCGATCACTTCTTCGACAACGGCGTCGTTGCTGCCTGAAGCCGCGGGCTCGAATGCCGTGGCGCGCACTGTCCCGACGACGGTTTCCTCAGCAACTTCTACGGTCGCCATGAGCGAGCCCGCGTAAATGCCGCGAACGAAAGTCTTGGGGCCCTTGACAGCCAAAACGTCCGAAACGGGCGAGCAGTCAAGCAGCGCTGCGGTGCGGGGCATGGCGGCCTTTCCGAGAGAGCCGGCCACAAAGAAAATGTGCGAATAGCCCTTGCCTTCGCGGGCGACGAGCGCCGCGAGCGCTTCGGGGCATTCCTGCGCGAGCTGCGGACTCTGCGCGTAAATGACGGTGCGCACGCCTTCGAGCTTCGCGGCCTCTTCGGCCACGGCGCTGCAGGCGTTGCCGGCGACAAGCACGTCGACCGTGTCGGCCATCTGACGCAGAGCCGTCAGCGCCTGCGCCGTAGCAGGCTTGAGCGTCACGTTGTCGTGATCTGCAACCAAAAGTGCGGGCATTTCTTACTGACTCCTTCTTCAGATGACGCGGGCTTCGTTCTTGAGCTTGTCGACGAGTTCCGCAACGCTCGAAACCATGACGCCGGCCTTGCGGGCAGGCGGCAGCTCCACGCGCAGCGTTTTGATGCGCGGGGTCGTGTCAACGCCGAGCGCGGCGAGCTCGATCGTCTCGACGGGCTTCTTGCGGGCCTTGGCCATCGAGGGGAGCGTCACGTAGCGCGGCTCGGCGAGGCGAAGATCAGCCGTGATGACTGCGGGGGACGCGAGCGAGACGGTCTGCGTGCCGCCGTCGGTTTCGCGCGTGACGAGGTAGCGGCCGTCGACGACGTCGATTTCGCTCGCAAAAGCGCCGAGCGGACGCGAGATGAGCGCCGAGAGCATCTGCCCCACCTGATTGGCGTCGTCGTCGATCGCCTGCTTGCCGAGCAGAACGAGATCCGGCTTTTCGCGCTCGACGATCTTTTGGAGGACCTTCGCGACGGCGAGCGGCTCGAGCATCTCGTCGGTGAGAACATGAATCGAGCGGTCGGCGCCGATCGCCATGGCGACGCGCAGCGTGTCGACGCACTTCTGCGCGCCGATCGACACGGCGACGACTTCGTCGGCCTTGCCGGCTTCCTTCAGTTGAACGGCCTCTTCGACAGCGATTTCGTCAAAGGGATTGATCGCCATCTTGGCGAGCTTCGTATCGACCCCGGAGTTGTCGGGCAGCGGCCGGACCTTGAACTTGGCGTCAACGACGCGCTTCACAGCTACTAAGATCTTCACAGCGGTTCCAAGCGATAAGAGAAAAGAAGAGCCGCCGCACGGCACGACACATCCTGCGAGGATTGCCTCGGCGGCACTCTTCTGAAAACAAAAAACGACTTCGACGGACGCGGCGTCCGACGAAGCTCGGTGCCGCCATTATAGCGGGGCAAGTGTGCGGAAAAAGCACCTCAAAATCGTTGTTTTCTTAGGTTTTTCTTAAACTTGCACGATCAAATGCCGTAGACGACCTTCGTTTATCTCAAGCAATTTTGTCGAGATGAGATCACCATAAACGAGATTAATTCTTGTTTACAAGCTATTTTCAGCTCAATGGCACCCCGTCTTTCCTCGAAGATCTATCTTGTAGAGCTGGCAAATGATTTCTCTAAGCATCAGTTCGCTGAGCTTCTGACTTTGCAAAAGCAACAGGCGCATCAGAACCGTGCAGCTGTTCCAGCAGCAGCGTCAAGCTCGATGGGTAGCGGAACAAATTATCTCCCTCCTCCAGGGAACGCATCCAACGATACGTTTCCTCGAGAAGAGACGGTGAAACGATTACAGATTCTCGTTCACGCCGCCATAGCCCGCTTTCCCGCCAGTCATGAAGAATCCGATCAACCCAATTTAGGCTAGTGTTGACGATTTGGCTTTCGACCTGAATCGTCGTCGGCACTGGCATGCGAATCCAGACGAGTCCCGATTCGTCCTTAAGCAACTCTCCAAAATTGACTGCCCACGTCGTCAAAAAAGCCTTCAGCCGGTCACGCGCATCCAAAAGCGACAAACATGCAAATGAAAGCCGATCCGATAGCGCACAGCATTCAAACTGCACAGCGCATGTTTTCATTAGCTGCGGTTGAGCTTCCAAAACGCTTAAAAGCAAGCTTCGAGAACACACGCACAGTTCGGAATCCGTAATAGCGAAATACCGTCCGATGGCATGACGACCGGAAAAGAAATTGAGATTTCCAGCTGCTATGCGCTTGGGCGTTGCCAGCCCGATTGCTTGTCCGTCTAGATTGCCCATGCTTCTTGCTGTTACGCCCCGTATGACAATCATGAGCGCATCAATTTTTTGATTATTTTCAAAAAGAAGATCACCCGATCGGAATTTTCGCCGTTCGCCTAAACGAAGAACTAACGCAAGAAGATCTGGATCAAGCTGATGCGTGATCCAAGGCATAATCGGCACTGGCGTACGCGTTATAGCGAGGTCCACCGATGCGGCAAATCGATCCATGAGCATCGCCGACCATAATTTCGACAGCTTTGCCAACGAAGACTCCGAAGAAAACGATGCGAAGCCTGGCAATAAGCTTCGGCTTCGCATCCGCTTTAATTGTTATGCAGCGACACCATCCTCAAGCGCACTTCGCGCCGCCGTGCGGCCGAATATGATGCAATCAGCAACAGCTACCGTTCCGAGGCGAACTTGCCCATGGACACCCCCGGTAACTTCACCGGCTGCATACAGTCCAGGAATGACGCGATGACAGGCGTCGTAGACCTGCGCTCGATCGTTGATTTCGAGGCCGCCCATTGTGTGATGAACGCGCGGCCATAGCCGAGCCGAATAGAACGGCCCTTGATCATTCGGCAGGGAATCCTCAAAGAACATGCAGCCGAGATCATCATCCTTACGGGCTTTGAGAAAATCGTTCATGCGCTCGTTCTGCGCCTTAAGCGCATCAGCCGGAATCTTGTAATAAGCCGCCATCTCCTCAAGCGTATCGAACTTGCGAATCACTCCCTGCTTGAGCGCTGCATCAAATGTTTCCTGCTTCATGGCTTTGGGCGTCTGCGCCTTAACGTTGCGCTCGCTGGCATAAATGAGCGCAGGATGACCGATCGCAATAATGGCGTCGGCCCGCTCCTTACGATTGCCCGTTTCTTTGAAAAAGCGCCGTCCCGTCGCAATGTCGACCATGCAGCCATAACCGACAATTGACTCAACAAACTGCGGCGCGAGCCCAAAGCCCTTTTCATCTGGCGACGTCCATGGGCCGAGCTGAATCCAGTCCATCTGGACTGTATTAGCCCCGATCATTTGCGCTTGCTGGATCATTTCTCCAGTTGCACCCGGATGATTCGTCGAGCCAAAAGCCTCCGTGAGCCGCGGATCGTGACTCATTCGCATCACGACATTCTGAGAAAACCCGCCGGAAGCAAGCAAAACACCTAAACGAGCACGGATGGTTTCTGTTTTTCCTGAGTTTTCCTTGCCGAAACGATAGCCTTTGCGAACCACTACGCCTTCCACGCGGCCACTGTTGCTCACAAGCAATTTTTCCGCCTTGGTTCGCAATTCCACAGGAATCTTCCATTCGCGGCATTTCGCATTCATCGGATTGATAAATCCTGCGCCTGATTTCTCAACCACAGTATGACTGCGTTTGACGCTGTGCCCGCCGTGATAGTAAACATCGGCAAATTTAACGCCTATCTGGTCGCGAAGCCATTCATACGTTGCCACGGATTCGTTGCTGATTTTCCGTGCCAGTGACGGGTGATTGATATAGCCACCCGCTTTCATGATATCGGCATACATCAGGTCGGGAGAGTCCTTGATGCCTCGTTCAGCCTGCATGTCCGTGCCGGCAGCTGCAATCCCGCCGCCGTTGATGATTGAATTGCCGCCAATCGAAGGCATTTTTTCTATCAAAAGAACGTCTTTTATCCCGAGTTGATGCGCTTCAAGCGCCGCAGCGTAACCAGCAAAGCCTGTCCCAATAATCAGAAAGTCGACCGTTCTGTCCCATTTCGTTGTTTCCGCAGCATTTGAAGCAGGGACTGCAAAAGCGACCGGCGCCGCAGCGGCTGCAGTAAGAAACGATCTTCTGCTGGCATTCATTTGAACTTCTCCTTTTCCTCTAACTAGCTGATTTTCAGAAACTCGACCGATCGATACTCTCAATGTAACAACGGTCAACTTTTCCCAAATCACACTGAGTGTGAAGATGAGGTCCAGAGAAATACGGTAGCAACTTCAAAGGATTAGACGTAAAGGCCCTTATCAGCCGGCAAAGGGCAGCGCCGCACCGCCCACTACGAGATAACGGGCTGCCTTGCCCGCAGCAATGAGCGCCATCGTCGCGAGCGGATTGAGCCGCAGCCAGCCCGCCGCAACGGAAAGCGCGTCGCCCACAAGCGGCAGCCAGCAGAAAAGCATGGCCCAGATGCCGTAACGGTGCAGCCAGCGCAGCGCTCTGCCCTCCTTTTTCTTCTCCGGGATGAAGCGCCCGATGGCGTAGCCCGTCATGCTGCCGAGCGTGTTGCCGAGCGTTGCAATCGCAACGAACTCGAGGTAGCGATCAGGCGCGCCTGCGATGGCGCCTACCAGCACCACTTCGGAGCCGCCCGGCAGAAGCGTTGCTGAAATAAACGCCGCGGCAAAAAGCGCATATTCAATGCTTTCGTGCTGAAAGAGCGCCAGGAGCGTGTCGATCCATTCGTTCATGAACTGCTGCGGATAGGAGGACGATGTTGGCAATCGTGTGAGCGGAACTTTCGGAAAATTATCTGCGAAAAAACTTCGCGCGCAGTTCCGACATTGCGGACGCTGCGCGCGAATTGGTAACGAGAAGCTTCGAGCCGTCAGATTTCAATGCGCTTTTTCGTCGCAGGATCGAACCAGTGCACGCCCTTGGCGGCAAAGGTCATCGCTGCGCGCTCGCCCGTCTGTGGAATGAAGCTGTCGCGATCTTCGCGGAAAACGACGCCTTGGCCGACAAGCCGGCCGTGCACAAGATAATCGGGGCCGAGACCTTCGACCGTGTCGACATCAAAGTGCGCGAGCGCCTCGGGCGAATCGTCAGGAAGCAGCCGCACGTGCTCGGGGCGAATTCCGAGAACGAGCTCGCGCCCGTCGAGCTCAGGCTTCGGCGCCGGCAGCGCAATCCGTTCGCCGTCCCGCTCAAAAGCGCGCCCGCCATCGACGACGCGGCCTTCGATGAGGTTCATGGGGGGCGATCCGATGAAGTTCGCCACGAACATCGTCGCCGGCTTGTCGTAGACCTCCTGGGGCGTGCCGACCTGCTCGGCAACGCCGCCATTCATCACGATCATTCGATGCGCAAGCGTCATAGCTTCGACCTGGTCGTGCGTCACGTAAAGGCTCGTCGTGCGAAGCCGACGGTGCAGCTGCTGAATCTGAAGGCGCGTTTGCACGCGAAGCTTCGCGTCGAGGTTGGAGAGCGGCTCGTCGAAAAGGAAGGCGGCCGGCTCGCGCACGATCGCGCGTCCCATGGCGACGCGCTGGCGCTGCCCGCCAGAAAGCTGGCGCGGACGGCGCTCGAGCAGATGCTCGAGCGCGAGCATCTTCGCCGCGCCGGCGACGCGGCGTTCGATTTCATCCTTGGGCACGCCGCGGATCTTGAGCCCGTAGGCCATGTTGTCGAAGACCGTCATGTGCGGGTAAAGCGCGTAGTTCTGGAAAACCATTGCGCAGTCGCGATCCTTCGGCTCGAGCTTGTTGACGACGCGCCCGCCGATCAGAAGCTCGCCCGAAGTAATCTCTTCGAGCCCGGCCACCATGCGCAGCAGCGTCGACTTGCCGCAGCCCGAAGGGCCGACGATCACGATGAATTCGCCGTCGGCAATATCGAGCGAAAGCCCGTGGACGACTTCCGTGTCGCCGTAGCTCTTTCTGAGTTCCTTGAATTGAATGCTTGCCATGTTCAGAAGTTTCCGCAATGCGTTCGTTGATTACTTTTCGGTGTCCACCAGTCCCTTGACGAACCAGCGCTGCATGAGCGTGACGACAAGCGCCGGCGGCAGAAGGGCAAGAATGGCGGTCGCCATGATGAGGTTCCATTCATTGGCGGAGTCGCCGCCGCCGATCATGCGCTTGATGCCGATCACGATCGGATACATGTCTTCCTTCGTCGTCACGAGGAGCGGCCACAGGTACTGGTTCCAGCCGTAAATGAACTGGATGACGAACATCGCAGCGATGTTCGTGAGCGAGAGCGGCAGCAGAATCGTAAAGAAGAAGCGCATCGGGCCGGCGCCGTCCATGCGGGCGGCTTCGGCGAGCTCGTCGGGCACCGTGAGGAAGAACTGACGGAAAAGGAATGTGGCTGTCGCAGAAGCGATGACGGGCAGAATGAGCCCGGCCCAGCTGTCGATGAGATGCAGATCCGCCATCACCTGATAGGTGGGCGTAATGCGCACTTCCACGGGCAGCATGAGCGTCACGAAGATGAGCCAGAAGCAGAGCTTGCGAAGCGGAAAGCGGAAGTAGACGATCGCAAACGCCGAGAGGAGCGAAATCAGAATCTTCCCGAAGGAGATGCCGAGCGCCATCATGAGCGAGACGAACATCATGCGGCCGACGGGCGCGCGCGAAGCAGTGCCGCCGCCCTCAAAGAGGATCTGCGCGTAGTTTTCGATGAGATGCGTCCCCGGAATGAGGCTCATCGGAGCCTGCTCGACCTCCACGGCCGTCTGCGTCGAAGCGACGAAGGCGACGTAGACCGGGAAGACGACCACCACCACGCCGAGAATGAGGATGAGGTGCGTGAAGAAATTGAGCCACGGGCGATTTTCAACCATGTCGTTCTCCTCAATAGTTGACTCGCCGTTCGATGAAGCGGAACTGCACCACCGTGAGCGCAATCACCATCACCATCAGAATGACGGACTGTGCGGCCGAGCCGCCGAAGTTCATGTTGCGGAAGCCGTCGACGAAGACCTTGTAGACAAGGATGTTCGTGTCCTGCCCCGGACCGCCCTGCGTGGTTGCGTCAACGATCGCGAAGGTGTCGAAGAAGGCGTAGACGACGTTCATCACAAGGAGGAAGAAGGTCGTGGGCGACAAGAGCGGGAAGACCACCGTCCAGAAGCGGCGCACGGGACCGGCGCCGTCCATCGCGGCGGCTTCAAGAAGCGACTTCGGAATCGCCTGCAGGCCTGCGAGGAAAAAGATGAAGTTGTAGCTCACCTGCTTCCAGACCGCGGCAATGATGATGAGGATCATGGCGTCCGTCGAGCTGATCATGTAGTTCCAATCGATGCCGAGCGCATGCAGCACGTAGGAAACCACGCCGAGCGTCGGATTGAAGATGAACATCCAGAGCACGCCTGCAACGGCGGGCGCAATGGCGTAGGGGACAATGAGGAAGGATTTGTAGGCGTTGGCGCCGCGGACCACGCGGTCTGCGCAGACGGCGAAGAGCAGGCTGAGCGCCATGGCGAGAAAGGCCACGAGGACTGAAAAGACCATCGTGATCTTGAAGCTCGAGAGATAGTTCGGATCGGCAAAAAGATCCTTGAAGTTCTGCAGCCCCACGAACTCCACCGCCAGCCCGAACGGGTCCTCCATCAGCACCGACTGATGAATGGCCTGACCGGCGGGCAGGAAGAAGAAGATGATCGTGATGAGAAGCTGCGGCGCAATGAGCGCATAAGGAAGCCAACGGCTCTTGAAGACGGCTCGTTTTTCCACTTGAGTTTCTCGTTGTAGGAATGCGGGGAATGAAGCCGGCGCAAACCGCAGGCGCGAACCCGCGCGAGGCGCGCGAGATCCGCTCCCGTCGTTTGCGCTGGCGGTGCGCCGTCCGAGAAAAGGCGCGGCGCACGGGGCCGAATCAATCAGCGAGCAATGCGTTCAAAGCGCGAAAGCTGCTCGTTGCCGCGGCGCATGACGGCGTCGATTGCCGCCTTGGCGTCCTGCTGGCCGGACCAGACCTTTTCAAACTCTTCGTCGACGATCGTGCGGATGTTGGGCAGATAGCCGAGACGAATGCCGCGGCTCTTGTCGGTGGTCTTGAGCATCTGCTTCACCGCAACGTCGGCGCCGGGGTTCTTTTCGTAATATCCGCTTTCCTTCGCGATTTCGAAAGCCTTCATCGTCACGGGGAGATAGCCCGTGCGCATGTGGTTTTCAGCTTGGATCTTCGGATCGGAGAGGTAGTTGAAGAAGTCGGCGACGCACTTGTTTTCAGCTTCGGACTTCCCTGCCATCGCCCAGAGGGAAGCGCCGCCGAGCGCAGTGTTCATCGGCGCGTCCTTCACGTCCGGGTAGTAGGGCATCGGCAGCGTCATGAATTTGAAGTCGGCATTGCGGCGGATGTTGGCGAGCGAGCCGGAGGAGCCCATGTTGATCGCGCATTCGCCGGAATAGAAGGTGGCGTCGGGGAGATTGCCGCGGCCCTTATAGACGAAGGTGCCTTCCTTGGCCATGCGGGCGAGATTTTCGATGTGGCGCTGATGCAGCGGCGTATTGATGGCAAGGCGGGCCTGCGGGCCGCCGAAGCCGTTGTTGAGGGTGGCGAATTCGACGTTGTGCCACGTCGAGAAGCTTTCGAGCTGCGTCCAGCCCATCCAGGAAGTCGTCATCGGGCATTTTTCGCCCGCGGCCTTGAGCGCCTTGGCTGCCTTTTCGATGTCTTCCCAGGTCTTCGGGAGCTTGTCCGTTTCAGTAGGGAGCCCCGCTTTGGCGAATTTGTCGAGATTGACGTAAAGAACGGTGGTGGAGGAATTGAAGGGGTAGCTCAGCATGCGGCCGTCGGCCGTCGAGTAGTAGCCGAAGACGGCGGGAATGTAGCTCTTGGCGTCAAACTTGTAGCCCGCCTTTTCCATGATGTCGCCAACGGGCACGATGGCGCCCTTGCTGTACATCATCGTGGCCGTGCCGACTTCGAAGACCTGCAGAATGTTGGGCGAGCGTCCGGCGCGGTGGGCTGCGATGCCGGCCATCATCGTCTGATCGTAGCTGCCCTTGTAGGAGGAAGTAAGCCGGCAGTTCTGCTGGCTCTTGTTGAAGTTGTTCGTAACGTCCTGAACCCAGTCACCGAGCGTGTTGGCCATGGCGTGCCAAAGCGTGATCTCGGTGGGCGCAGCCTGAACGGAACCGACTGCCAAAAGAACGGCAGCCGAAAGTGCGGCCGCAGCAAAATGCTTGCTCATTAATTTCTCCTGCGAGCAACTTGACCTTTTCTGGCGCCAAGAGCAGCCTGCGCGCCGCGCTTGGCCCGGCAGGGCTCTAAGCGCATGTCGGCGTGGCAGGACCTCATCGGCTCTTCCTTTGAAGGAGGAAAGGCAGACTCCTTTTCTCATGAGGCGGCGCAGCGAAGGCATGCAGCGCCGCCGCATGCGGCGTACGGCTCGTTTCAGGGCCGCGTTCCTGTCGACGGGCTCCCGGCTTCAGGCGCAACGAGATGCGCGCAAAGGAGAACCCCTCGAGATGATAGGAGGCCGCTTTGCGTTCTGTCCATACGTCAAACGGCGGAATGTTCGAAAAAAGCGAACATCCGTCATCCTGCCGCATACGGAATGCATTGCGCCTTCTTTATGGCTTCTTCGCACGCTTTTATGCCGAAGAAGCCAATCGCCGTCACCGGAAAAGCGCCTTCATTTCGGCCGTGCGCCTGAGCGCAGCCTCAACCGCCTCGTCCATCATGCCGTCAATGTCGCGCGCATTCATCACTTCGAGGGCTTTGGCTGTCGTGCCGCCCTTGCTCGTCACGTTCTCTCTGAGCGTGGAAAATGGTTCGCCGCTTTCGCGCGCGAGCACCGCTGCGCCATAAACGGTGCCGAGCGCCAATGCGCGCGCCGCATCCCTACCGAGTCCGCGCCGTTCGCCCGCCATTTGCAGCGCCTCCATGAAGCGGAAAACATACGCGGGCCCCGACCCTGGGATGGCGCCCACAAGATCAATGCCCGCTTCGTCGGCGACTTCGACCACGTCGCCCGCGGCTTCGAGCACAAATTTCGCGCGGGAAAGCGCCTCAGCGGGCATGCCTGCCGGCGCCCAGAATCCCGTCGTGCCGCAGCCCACCATCGCCGGCGTATTGGGCATGGCGCGCATCACCGGATAGCCCTTGAGCCAGCCGCGCAGGCTTTCGGCCTCGATGCCTGCCGCAATCGAAAGCGCGGCGCCCGCCGGATTGAGAAGCGGCACCACGGGCTCGAGCGCCGCCTTCATCCCCTGCGGCTTCACAGCGAGCACGAGAAGATCGAGCTTCGTGACCCAGTCGCCGAGCGACTCGTGAACGGCGAGGCCGAAATCCGCCCGGAGCTTCGCGAGCTTTTCGGGATGACGGTCGAAAACATGAATCTTTTCGGGCGAAAGCTTTCGCGAAAGACCGCCCGCGAGCGCGCGGGCCATGTTGCCCCCGCCCAGAAAGCCGACTTCAAAATCCATCATTATGTCTCCCATCATTTGTTTTTCTTGCTGTAGTCGCGTTGTCCGAAGATCGCGCTCCCGACGCGCACTTCGGTTGAGCCTGCGACAACGGCTTCGCGCATGTCGGCGCTCATGCCCATCGAAAGCGTATCGAAATCGGCCGCCTCGGGGTGGCGTGCCTTGTAGTCGTCAAAGAGCCTCCGCATGGCCGCGAGCGGCTTCATGCGCGAGGCTTCGTCCTCGGCAGGCGCCGGAATCGCCATGAGGCCCCGCAGCTTCAGGCGCGGAAGCGCCGCCACCTGCGCCGCAAACGCCTCCAAGGCCTCAGGCGCAATGCCCGACTTCGAGGCTTCGCCGTCGATGTTGACCTCGATCAGCACGTTGAGCGGCGGCATATCGGCGGGACGCTGCGCGCTGAGGCGCTCAGCGATGCGCATGCGCTCAACGGTCTCCACCCAGTCGAAGCGTTCGGCCACCATGCGGGTCTTGTTGGCCTGAAGTGGTCCGATGAAATGCCACTCAAGCTTCAGATCCGGCCGGTTTTCGCGAAACCAGTCCACCTTGGCGCAGCCCTCCTGGGCATAGTTTTCTCCAAAAGCGCGCTGCCCGAGCGATGCGCACGCTTCGAGCGCCTTTTCATCAAAGGTTTTGCCGACGGCAAGAAGCCGGATCTCGCCTGGGCTTCGGCCAGCCGCGCTTTGAGCGGCGTCGAGCGCTGAAACCACGCCAGCGTAACGTTCGGGCATACCGGGTTGAAGTTCGCTCATAACTGATGTCCTTTGTGCGCACAGCGGCCCTCAAGCGGTCGAAAGCGCCTGTGCGCACGATGCCCGCTGAGAAAAACCGCTGCAATCAACAAAACTGAGGCTTCGTGCATACGTGTGGGCAAAGAGTCTTTGAGAAGCCTCTTTTCAAAATCCTAAATCCGGGCGCCAACGAGCGCGAGCTGATTGCATAAACCCACGCCTCGGACGAAGGCTACACGATTCCCAGTTGAGGCGAACGTCCCTTCATCCTTTCGCCGCAGGCGCCATTTCCAAAATCCCGATGGCTGATTATCCTTGCGGACTTCTTGCCATCGAGAGTTCAAGTCAGAATTCAATGAGCGATCGAGCCAGAAAGGCGCCCTCCAGCCGAACAGACATCGGCGATCAGCCCATGTTCTGTTCAGATAGATGATGCTTTATTTCATCACCGAAGCCATGTAGTACGGCAGATACACAACTTCCGCCTCTCTCTTCAGTTCTCCGTGATGAAGCACGATCGGCGTTCCTACTCGTTTACCGAATTTTTCCTTAAAGCGCTTCAAGGAAACAATGCTCTTTGACGCTCCGGATTTGACTTCGATGGGAATGATCTTTTTATGCTGGCGAATCAGAAAGTCGATTTCCATGATGGTTTTGCGTGCATCCTGGCGCTTCTCCACATAGAAGAACGCATGATGACCATTTGAACGCAAGCTCTGGGCGACAGCATTTTCAAGAAGCATTCCTTCATTGACCCCGAGCCGATCCAGAAGAATTGCCTTGTACAGCTCATTTTCAAGAAACGGTCTGTCTCGGAACGCAAGCGACACGAGCAAACCCGTATCCATCATGTAGCACCTGAAAGAAGAGTCTCTCACGCTGAGGTTGAGTGCCGCGCTGGGTTCGTCGACATTGCACGCGAGATTGATAATCATGGCCTCTTCAAGCCAGTTGATGGGACCGCGATAGTTCCGCATCCGTGCGCCCTGGTCGATGTGGCTCAGTACGTAGCGCTTGTCGTGCTTTGAGAGCTCCGAAGGAATGCGATCGAAGAAATTGCGGACATAGTCGGTGTTTTCTTCGTTCTGGTCCTCCATATCTGCCTTGTAAAGATTGAGTATCTGTTGCTTGACGAAGTCGACTTCTGCAAAATTCTTCGTATCCGCAAACGCTTGAACTGCTTGCGGCATCCCTCCGACGAGCATGAATTCTCGAAAAAGCTTCATCATCTTTTGATGAGCGGCCCCCATCGGCTTGAGCTGCTCATAGCTGTTGACAATGAGAGGCATTGCGGATTCATTGCCGGTTGCCCAAAGAAACTCCTCGAAATCGAAAGGCAGCACCTCAAGCGTGTATTCCTCAGACGGAATCAAAATGTTTTTGCTCTTTTTCGTGATTCCGGCTAACGAACCTGTTTCCAAAAAGTCGTATCGACCATCCTCAAGCAGCGTTTTCAAAGCCTGCCGGGCCTGAGGGAAGAGTTGAACTTCGTCAAGAATGATGAGCGACTCACGCGGATAAAGCCTGACGCCGTAGAGAAACTGCAGAGCACTGTAAAGTGTATCCAAGTCGCGGAGATTGTTGACAAAAAGCTCCTTGACGCTGTCTTCAGCCTGATCAAAGCTGATGCGCAGATAGGATCGGTAGGCCTCTTTGCCCAGCTTTTCAGCCAACGTGGTCTTTCCTACACGCCGCGCTCCTTTGAGAAACAGAGCGTAGCGCGGTGCATAGTGTTCCTTCCAATGCAAAATATCTTTGAAAATCCGTCTATTGAACATCTCGCTCTCTTGAATTTCACAATCCCACCCTCATTATACGGATCAATTTTCACAATCCCACCCCATTTTTAAAGCCCGTTTTTCACAATCCCACCCTATTTTTTAGGCTGATTTTTCACAATCCCACCCATTCGCGACAACAATTTGCTTGAGAAGTTCTTTGATGTTTACAAGAACAACCTCGACTTCGATCTCCCGCGCGCTCAATCCGATGATTCGGTAAGGAGCTCTGAGTTTTGGATCTCATTGCAACCATCATTACCTCGCGCATTGGAAGCGGATGTCCCAGGCCGGCGTGCTGGATCGGGATACGTTCGGAAACGTGATGGACGCTCTCAAGGGCTGCTGCCGCATCTTCCTCACCTCGACAACAATTGATGGAAATCAAGAACAAAGAAACTTCAAACTCAAACTAGGCTCGAATTTTGATCCTCTTATTCTCTTCAGTCCTCGCCTTCATGCCTCATCCTTCGCCCCAATGCCAGCTCTCGCCCAAGGGCTTCGTCTTCAGTTCGCGCCTTGCCGTCGATTGAGGGCGATGCCTGTCCTGAAGCCGCAGGCCGCAAGACAAAAAGAAGATCGAAAGAAGAGTGGTCTTTGATGGTCGCGATCGCCCGTCCGCCAAACGATGCTGAAGACCGACAGTAGCCTGCGGCAGAAGGGTTTCGAATAGCTCAAAGCAGCTCTTTCATCAAAGCTCAAAAGCGGCTCGCCATCCTTTTGACGAATAAAGCGACGGCGTCTGCAGAACCCGGTCGAGCGCACGGGCTGCCGACAAAGGCAGCGCGTTTCGACGGTATCAATTCGTTCCAGAAGGAGAAGCGCTTCCAGGCATTGGCATCCGTCCGCGAGACCTTCCTCAACCTCGAAGGCCGCAGAGGCTTGCAGCAGCCGGCAGAAGCCCCGTGGGTTCCTTTTCCCTGCAGCGGAAAGCATTTCGCGGAAAAGATCATTTTTATAAAGATCAAATAATGAACTTTATGTCCGTGATTCTCTAAACTAAAGACATCGGAGAAGTTCCATCACTGCCATCATCTTCCACTCGGAGGCCACCATGCTCAATACCGTTCAGCATTTCCAGCAAGTTCGGCCGCAGCCCGCAGTCCATGCGTTCCGCGTCTTTGCAGATGCCGCCCGGACGGTCGGCCGTGCGTTCCCGATGCATCTGCTCGGCGCCGGCGAGCATTCGAAGCGCGATTTCGTCGCCTCCGGCATTCCGGCGCTTGACGCGCTTCTGACGGGCGGCTACCCGAAGGCCGGTCTGATCGAACTTTTGCCTTCGCCCGGCGTGCGCGGCGAAGTTGAGCTCCTCCTTGGCGCCGTCGCGCGTCTCGGCCGAACCGTCTGGGTGCTCAACCCACGAAATCCGCTTGTCCCCAACGGCGCCCATTTCGCAGCCCTTGGCATCGACCTCACCGAGCAGCTTTTTGTTATTCCAGAATCAGCCGAAGAAGCGTTTGAAACGGCTGCCCGCTCTGCGGCAAGCGGCGAAGCGCAGGCTGTCGTGGCATGGCTGCCGCCGCTCTCCTCGGCGGAAGACCTCCGCGCCATGCGCCGCCTTTCGCTCGCCGCGCAAACGGCGGAAATTCCGGTGTTTGCCATTCGTCCGGCCGCCATGGCCTGCACGAATTCGCCCGCGCAAGTGCGGCTTCAGCTGCGGCGCACCGCTTCCGATCACTGCGTGCTTGTTCGAGCCAATCTCGAAGGGCCGCTCTGCCGCTTCGTTCGAGAAGCCGTGATCGCGCTCGACGAACCGCGCACACTAAATGAGTTTTCGGCCGTCCGCCCAAAAGACCGAGCTGCCGAACGGCATTGCGGCGCTTGCGCTGCAGCAGCGATGCCGTGCGCCGCCTGCGCCGCCCTGTAGCCTTCGGCACTCATTTTTAATAACTCGTCGAAGCGTTGGCTCGCCATGCTGCGCACCTGCCCCTTTTCCCAGACTGCCGACAACAAGCCGGCTGCCGATGACCCACAAAGCACCCCGCCCGCTCTCAGCGAAAGCACCGTTCGAGCGCTTGCGCTCCGAGTGCGCCGGCCGCTCTTTTCGGCGCTATCGGTCGACTTCGTGCCGATGCCGCGCGAAGCAGGCCTTTCGCGCGCCGCGATCGCCGAGCGCCTCGCTCAGAGCAAAACCGAACCGGCTGCGCTGCACGCCAAGGGACGCATTTGCTCGATGAACGAAGCGGCCGAGCGCTGCGGCATCAGAATTGGGATGCCCGCAGCAGATGCGCTGCGCCTCACGGCAAGGCTGCGGCTTGCCGCAGTGGACCCTGCAGAGGAAGCGGATCTTGCTGCGCTTCTCGCGGCGGTGGCGAGAAAAAACCTGGCGGCTCGCGGGCCTGCCTTCTGCAGCCAGGCTGCGCTCTTTGCCGCCGAGTCGTCTGAGCGCGACGAACTGCTTCTGCTGCTGCGCCTTCCTGAGCGCGAAGCGCAGGAAGCTGCGCTTTCTCAGCTGATCTCGAACCTCAAAAACGACGCGCAAAAGCTCCGCCTCAATGCGGAGGTGCTGCCTTGGTCGCTGCCCAGCAAGCGCAAGGGCATCCTTCGCCCGCTGGCGCTTCGAACGGAGCGCGCCTGCATGGTCCTGCGCTTTCTTAACAGTACGCTTCTCGAGCGGGAAACGCATGACACTGCGCTCGCACGCATGACGTACTTGGCCGAATCCGTGGGCGGTTCGCAGGCCTGCTGCTGGACAATCGCGGCAACGCCTGCTGCGGACGGCCGCGCCGACAAGCCGGCTTTCGTCGCGAGAACGGAAGGCTGCAGCCAGAGAGGCACGCTCGCTGCCGACCTGCGCCGCGCTGCGCTCCGAATGACAGCGGCTTCGGGCGGCGCACTCCTCGACCTCGTCGTGCGCACCGATCACCCGTCATCTGCCGAAACGGCGGCCTGCAGCCTCAACCCCTTTTCGAAGCTTGCTGCTTCGCTCCTTGAGCGGTACGGTCCTAAGAACGTCTTTCAGCTCGAAGAAACCGATCGCCCGCAGCCAGAAGCAGCGACCAAAAGAACGCTGCCGCTGCGATTCGGCGCACCGGCAAGCGATCATGCGGCGGGCGCGTCTCTCCTTCGAGCGCCGCTCCCGGAACCTGCCGACTGCCGAGCGGCAGCGCTGGCCGAACCGAGCTTTATTTACGAAGCGCCGCAGCCGCTTCCTGTGCGCAACGGCCTGCCCTGCCGGCACGGTCCCATCCGCCTCATAGAACGGGCGGATCCGAATCTTGAGCGAGGGAAATCGTCCAGCTGCAAACGCCTGTACTGGCGCGGCGAAGACGCTACCGGCGAAGCGCTTTGGCTTTTTCGCGATGCGCTCACCAACGCCTGGTTTCTCGCCGGCCGCTACATTTAGCTCATGCCGGCCTAGCCTTCAAGCCGGGCGGCGCCGCTTGCATGGAAGCCTCAGCTTCGCATAGGGCGTATGATCGGAGGATTGTTTGTTTTCACCTCCGTTTTCTCTCATGAAGCCTCAGTCCGGCCACCGACTTGTTACGCCGGCCGACCGTTTCCCTGTCGGCCCCGCCGAGCCCGGCGCAGCGCCCGCCCCCGACGCCTATGCGTCGCTCGAGCCGGCGCCCGTTCTGCTGCACAGCTGCTGCGCGCCATGCTCGAGCGCCATTCTTGAATGGCTGCTCGCGCGGCGCTATCGCCCGACCGTCTTTTTCTACAACCCCAACATCTTCCCGCGCGAAGAGTACGACGTCCGCCGCAGCGAGTGCATCCGCTACTGCGAAGCGCTCGGCGTGCCCTTCATCGACGGCGACTATGAGCATGAGCGCTGGCGCGAAGCCGTCCGGGGGCTTGAGAACGAACCCGAACGCGGCGCAAGATGCCTCGTCTGCTTCAAGACGCGCATGCGCGCAGCGGCGCTCGCAGCGAAATCCCTCGGCATTGAATGCTTCACAACGACGCTCGCAGGGAGCCGCTGGAAGCGGCTCGAGCAAATTCGGGAAGCAGCCGAAGAAGCCGCACTTCTCGCGGGCGGCGTCCGCTATTGGGACATGAACTGGAAAAAGGGCGGCCTGCAGAACCGGCGCAGCGAAATCATCCGCGAACAGCATTTCTACAACCAGCTTTGGTGCGGATGCGAATTTTCGATGGGCCATCTCGCTGGCCGTGATCCCGAGTCGCTCCCGGAATATGTCCGCGCCATCGTGCCGAGATCCGGCAGCGACTGCGCCTGCGGATAACGCCAGCCAGCGCAAGAAACCCAACAAAAATTTGTGATGAGAATAACGGGCTTCTCACCCTCTATCATGAAAGAGAGGAAGCCCGTCGCGCGCGGCCCAGTCTGCGTACCGTTTTTTTGACGGCCGACGAGGATTCGTCGAACAAAAATTGCAGCTGAACGTTCGCACCCTATATTGCTCTGGCTGCTTGGGTAACCATCAGTCTAGGCGTGTGGAAAAATGAGCGCGGCTTCCGAGCGGAATCCGTGTCTGCTTTGTCTCCACTTCTTTTCCCGTGCATTCGCAGCAAGGCTTCCTCAACCCCAACATCAACATGGCGGGGCTATGACACAGTCTATTCGCAAAACGAATGCTCAGCCACTACGAGCGGCTCAAGCACAGGTGAGTACCCCGGAAGTCACCGTTCGTGCGCTTTACCGCTCAGCTATTGGCATCGATGTTCACTTGAATGTGCTGGTGTGTTGCCACCAGCGCCAGCTCAGCGACAAGAATGAGCTGTGTGAAAGCTGTGACTTTCTGACGAATCGAGACGGCATAAACGAGTTCACCGCCTGGTGCAAGGAACGCAATCCCGAAATCATCCTCATGGAATCTACAGGCGTGCTCTGGCAAAGCCCTTACGAAGCTCTTGAGAATGCTGGTTTTTCGAGCGATCGTCTTGCACTGATCAATGCACGCGATGCGAAAGCTGCCGTCGGACGAAAAACTGACCGCAAGGACGCCGCGCGCCTTGCCGAGCTTGCGCGTTCCGGTCATTTCAGGCGTTCTTTCGTTCCGCCCAAAGGCTTTAGGCTTCAGCGGGTCATTGCCAGAGAAATACAAACCAACAGACGAGACTTGGCCCGAACAGTCAATCGCTATCAAAAGCTGCTGAACCAATGCGGATGCCGAGCATCCACTGTTTTCAGCGATGTCCGCGGCGTTGCTGCCTCTGTCATCCTGGAGGCGAAAATCAACAATGCCGAAAACCTTGAAGAAATCGTAAAAAAGAACAGCCGTCGACTACGAGCCTCGCCGCAAGAGATTCTTTCGGCTCTCGACTTCGCAATTCCCGAAGCAATCGCCGAACAGATAAAGGATTGCCGCAACAAAATCAAGGAACTCCTTGATTACGAGGCGCGCAGTTTCGACAGACTCTGCACATTGCAGCAAGCGCATGAGCGCGACATCGATCTGCTCGTATCGATATCTGGCATCCAGGAACGCGTTGCTCGGCTTCTATATGCAGAACTCTGCGAGAACCTGAAGGAACATTTTTCGAGCTGCGATCACTTCACGTCATGGATCGGCATTTGTCCGGGCGACAACACTTCTGCCGGGAAGCAGAAGAGCGGAAAGTGCCCGAAGGGCAATAAGTATCTGCGCCGAATCCTCATTGAATGCACGAGGGGTTTCGTTGCAACGAAAAACCAACTTTGTGCGCGAGAGAAGTTTCTTGCACTCAAACTGAGACGAGGTTACAAGCGGGCCACGGTTGCGATGGCGCATCTCCTGGCACGCATCATTTACTCCGTTCTGACGAAGAAATCGTTTTACACGACCTATATGACGAAGGCGCTCCGGGATGTCATCGTCGAAAGAGCGTGCAGATCGGTTCGACAGTTGGCGAAACGTGAAGACGTATCAGTCATTGACGGCCAAGTTGTGGACAACGAAACGGGTGTGATCTTGGCTAGGCTGGACTTCTTCTCAAGTTAGCCGACTCGTTACGATTGCCCGTCTACGGGCGAGATATGCGGCAAACTAACGCCGTAGGGATGCCCGCGCGCTCCGGGTTTTCCTCTTTCGTGGAAAAAAATCACCCTCTCTTTCTCTCACCATTCAAACAGCCATGAATGCGCTAGCCGAAGTCCTCGCCTACGTTGCCGTCATCGTGATCGGTCAGATCCTGCGGCTCAACGGCACATTCCCGCGCGACGCCGTGCGCCCGATGAGCATGCTCGTGCTTTACGTCACGCTGCCCTGCTCGGTCATCGTCTTTCTTTCGGGCGTTGAGCTCTCGAGCGACCTTCTCATTCCATTTTTCGTCGGACTCCTCTCCAACTGGGCGCTCATTGCGCTTGCGATCCTGCTCACTCGCAAAACCGCGCAGCGCACCGGCGACCCGAATCTCGTGCCTTTTTCGATGCTCAATCTCTCGGGCTACAACGTCGGCACTTTTGCCATGCCGTTCACGATGGGCATCGTGTCGCCGGTCGGCTTTCTTTCGATCTGCCTCTTTGACGTCGGCAACGCCGTGATGGTGACGGGCGGCACTTATGCCATCGCCGTGCGCGACGCCAAAGCGGGCTGGCGCGAGCGGCTTCGCTCGATCGGACTGCGCCTGGCCTCTTCGAGCTGCCTCTGGACATACGCCTTCGTGCTCGCGCTCGCCTTCATGGAAGTGGTGCTGCCGCGGCCGATTCTGCATTTTTGCGAAGTGGTCGGCAAAGCCAATCCTTTCCTTGCGATGCTGCTCATTGGCCTATCGGTCAACCTGCGCATCGACTGGGAGAAGTTCCGCCCGCTCATCGGCCTGCTCGTCTGGCGCTACGTCGGCAATATCGTGCTGGCGGCTGCAGCCTATTTCCTCCTGCCCGTTGCCGAAGAAATCAGGAAGGCGCTCGCCCTGGTTCTCATGGCGCCGATGCCCGCCATGGGCGTCATCTTTACAATGAAGGCCAAGCTCGACTGGGAGACGGCCGCCAACCTCAATTCCGTTTCCGTCATTGTGTCGGTCATGCTTATGACGGCCATCATTGCTTTCCTATGACGATTCGAAAGCGTTGCGGCGCGGCCAACTCGCCGCACGGCAAAGGCGCCCGCCGCGGCGCCTTTTCCTCTTCTCTTGTTCGAAAACAAATGAGAATGCCTCTCGTCGTTGCATGATTGTCGGATCACGTCTCGTGACTTGATCATTCGCGACAAAACCAGAACATTCGACGGCGCCGCGGGCTTCGGCATCCGCGTGACGCGCCGCCAGCCTCAGTCATGAACATCTTTCTAGTCATTTTGCTTGCCGCCGCAGCCATCGTGACGCTTCTGCGCTTCCGGCTTCCCATCGGCGTTGCAATCCTCACGGGCGGCCTCGTCATGTGGGTCTGCCTCGACCGCACGAGCGCCTCGCTCATCGAGTCCGCCGTGATGACCGTCAAGCTGCCGCGCACGTACGACCTGCTTTTCTCGCTTTACTTCGTCATGTGCCTCGAGATCGAGCTGCGCCGCTCCGGCACGCTCGACGGGATGGTGAAGGCGCTCAACCGCCTCTTCAAGTCAACGCGCGTCACGCTTGCGACGATGCCCGCCTTCCTCGGCTTTCTGCCGTCGCTCGGCGGCGCGCGCTTCTCCGCGCCGATCGTGGAAGCGGCAAGCGCGAAGATGAACCTCAAGCCCGAAACCAAGGCCGCCATCAACTTCTGGTTCCGGCACATCTTTGATTTGCCGAGACCGAGCATTCCGTGCATGATCGTGGCCTGCGCATTTGCCGGCATCCATGTTTCCGACCTGGTGCTCCACCTGCTCTGGTACTCGGTTGCCGCCTTCGTGATCGGCTGGCTGGTGCTGCTCGCGCCTTTGAAAAAGTACGATCACATTTCCGAAGAAGAGAGCACGCTCGAAACGAAGCTGCAGAACCTCTTCGACGTCGTGCTTGCGATCGCGCCGGTGGTGGTAAATCTGCTCCTCATGATCGCCTTCGACATCTCAGCGGCGGTTTCGATGGGCATCGTCACGATGCTGATGATCCCTGTGCTGCGGCTTTGCGGCCGGCGCGCCAATCTTCGTGAAATCCTTGTTGGCGCGCTCGACTACAAGCTCCTCGGCAACGTGTGCCTCATCCTCTACTTCATTGGCCTGCTCACCACGACGGGCGCGCTCGACCAGATCGTCGACATCATGACGCACTCCTCAGTGCCGACCCCTGTCGTTTTCGCCGTCCTCTCCTTCATCATCGGCATGCTCACGGGCATGAGCCAGGGCTACATTTCGATGGTGATGCCGATTGCGGCTAGCATTTCCTTCGGCAGCATCGACTACGCAGGCCTGGCGATGGTCTTCGGCTGCGCTGGCCAGATGATCACGCCGGTGCACCTCTGCTTCACGATTTCCGTCGACTACTTCAAGGCGAGCTTCTTCAAGACACTGAAGCCCGTGCTCCTCATTGTTGTGCCGCTCGTCGCAATCTTCTCGATCGTGACCTACTTCACCTGGGTAGGCTGAGCCGCGAAGTACGCGCCCATTATTTCGCCCGGCAGCCGCAACGGCTTGCCGGGCGTTTTTATCCCTGCCTCAACTTTTGCGTTTTTCAGTGCGCCTGCGCCAATGCTTCAAGTCGCGCGCGCGTCAATTCACTGAAGAAGTACGCTGCCGAAGGCAGCACCGCATCGTTGAAGTCGTACTTCGGATTGTGCGACGCCGCACCGTGCGCTTCGTCAACGATGCCGATGCGGAACATGACCCCGGGCGCCTTCTTTTGGTATTCGGAAAAGTCTTCGCCGCCCGTCGTGCGCGGCGTCGTCTTGACGCACGCTTCGCCGAAGAGCTTCACGGCGAGCGTCCGGGCCGCTTCAGTGGCCGCCGGATCATTGACGACCACCGACGTCAAGCGGTCGTAGCGGACCTCGCCCGTACAGCCCTGCGCTGCGGCAATGTGCTCGGTCATGAGCCGCATCTGGCGCTCGACTTCGGTTCTGCAGGCTTCGCTGTAGGTGCGCACCGTGCCGCTCATGCGAAGCTCGTTCGGAATGACGTTGGGCGCATCGTACTTGCCGGCCTCGATCGAGGAAATTGAAAGCACAACCGGCTCAAGCGCATCGGTTTTTCTCGAAACAATCGTCTGCAGCGAGCTGATGAGAAGCCCTGCTGCGGGCATGGTGTCAATGCCCATGTGCGGGCGCGCCGCATGAATGCCGCGGCCGATGAGGCGAATGTAGAAGAAGTCGCAGGACGCCTGAAAAGGTCCCGAGCGGAAGGAGAATTCGCCCGCGGGCAGCATGGAGTCGTTGTGTGCGCCGTAAACCTCGGCAATGCCGTACTTCTCAAAAATGCCGCTCGCAACCACCGCCAAGGCGCCGCGCCCGATCTCTTCGGCTGGCTGGAAGATCGCCACGATGCGGCCGGGAAAGTCGCGGTGCGCGGCCAGGTAGCGCAGCGTCAGCATGAGCCAGGCGGCGTGCCCGTCGTGGCCGCAGGCATGATTGCGGCAGACTTTGGCCGCCCAGGGCGTGCCCGATTCGTCAGGCATCGAGAGCGCGTCGATGTCGGCGCGCAGCGCAATGGTCTTGCCTGGCCGATCGCCGTCGAGGACAACGATGAGGCCGCCCTTGACGGATTCTGCATCGATCTTTTCGATGCCGTAGCCGCGCAGCGTCCGCTCGATAAGCGCGCACGTGCGCCCCGTATCAAAGCCGAGCTCCGGATTCGAATGAATGTCGCGCCGGATCGCCGCCGCTTCGTCCGCCCAAGCCAGGAGCTCCGGCGGAAGCTTGTCAGCATGAAGCCATTTTTCAGTGCGCATGAATTGCCTCCCGCAGGTGATGAATGCCGTTCATTCGATATTAGGACCGGCGCCGCCGGGCGCCCCTCGGACGAGCGAACCGACGGCCAGACAAAGTCGCGCTTTCTTGATGCCGCTCGCGGACGCCTTCGGCAAATGCCTTAACGCCCAAGGCGTTGCAGGCGGCTCGAAACGAAGAAGATGAACGAATGGCAGCGCTTTTTCCCCTCGAAAGGCTTTCGCCAATCCAATCAACTTCCACGCTGAAGGTGACAACTATGCAGTCGAAGACAAACGCCAAACGGTACGGTTTCCGCTTTTTCCCGCAGGGCGGCCGCCTTATTGCGGCCTGCGCCGCTGCGGCGCTCGTCGGCATTTCAGGCGCATCCGCCAAGGATCTGACCGTGGCCGTCGGCGCGGCATTCTCCACGCTGGACCCCTACGACTGCCCCGACGTGCTCACGCGCATCTGCGCCAAATCGATCTACGAAGGCCTCTTCACCTTCGACAAGAACCTCAAGCCAGTGCCGGAGCTCGCCGAATCCTATGAAGTTTCCCCCGACGCGCTTGTCTATACCGTGAAGCTCAAGACGGGCGTCAAGTTCCATGACGGCACGGACTTCAATGCCGACGCGGTCAAGGTGAACTTCGACCGCTTTTTGAATCCGGACAACCACCTCAACCGCTACTCGGCCTATTCGATGATCGACAAGGTCGAGGCGCTCGATCCGGCAACCGTTCGCTTCACGCTCAAGAAGCCCACCGCAGGCTTCATCGGCCGGCTCGCCGCCACGACGCCGCAGATGATCTGCCCGAGCTTCGTTGAAAAGTACGGCAAGGGCAAGCAACTCGCGACGCGCGCCTGCGGCACCGGCCCCTACGTTTTCGAAAGCTTCAATCCGAACGACGGCCTTCGCGTCAAAAAGAACCCCAACTACCGCGTTGCCGGACTGCCGAAGCTCGATTCAATCCACTGGGTGCCGGTGATTGAAAACGCCACGCGCGCAGCCATGCTCCGCACGGGCGAAGCGCAGTACGTCTCGCCCATGCCGCTCGAACAGATCGCGCAGCTCAAGGAAGACAAATCGATTGTCATCCAGTCGATGCCGTCCCTCATGTCGCGCTACCTCTCGATCAACAACCGCGTGAAGCCTTTTACCGACAAGCGCGTTCGCGAAGCCATCAACTACGCCATCAACAAGGAGGCGCTCTGCAAAGTGGCCTATGCAGGCTACGCCGTGCCGATGTCGGGCATCATTCCCCCAAAGCTCCCGACGAGCCTCAAGATGGGCCCCTGGCCTTATGATCCCAAGAAGGCGCGCGAACTTCTGAAGGAAGCGGGGTATCCGAACGGCTTTGAAACGACGCTCTGGTCAGGCTACTCGAACACGACCGCTTCGAAAGCCGTGCAGTTCATCCAGCAGCAGCTCCGTCAGGTCGGCATCAAGGTGACGACGCGCCTCTTGGAGCCGGGCGTGCGCACGAGCGAGGTCTACAGCGTGCAGAACCCGGACGACGCCAAGTCGCGCCTCTACTACATCGGCTGGGCCGATTCGACGATGGACCCGGACCTCACGATCCGCCCGGTGCTCGACAGCCGCGAAGCGCCGCCCAAGTTCATGAACTCCGCCTACTACAACAATCCGAAGCTCGACGAAATCCTCGACAAGGCGCAGGTTGAAACCGATGCCGCGAAGCGTCAGGCGCTCTACGACGAAGCGCAGCGCCTCGTCTGGAATGATGCGCCGTGGGCATTTCTCCTTTACGAAGAAAATACGGCAGGCGCGAGCGTGCATCTCAAGAACTTCTCGCTTCGCCCCGACGGCGGCTTTGACTTCTACAACGCCTACTGGGAGGAATAAAAGCGCTTAACCGCGCTTGAGAGCCTTGCGCAAAGCGTCCGAGTGCATGCCGCCCTCGGGCGCTTTTGCTTTTGCGAGGCGCATCATGCGATTCGTTAAGACGCTGCTATGCGGCTGCGAGTAGAATGCCAACTTTCACGGTTCTTCTTCGGAGCGCCCGATTCGGACGGTCCCGCAGAAGTCCGGCTCGCGCCCGGAAGGCGCTTTACGCCGACGCACGCCGTCCCCATTGCGCCGCCGACGCCGGCACCCCGATTACCTTACGCTCCGCTCGAGACCGCCGCACCTGCGCCGGCTGCGAACGGATGCAGCTTTCGTTTTTTTGAGTCATGAAAGAAATTCGCACCCGCATCGCCCCGAGTCCGACGGGCATGATGCACCTCGGCACGGCGCGCACCGCCATCTACTGCTGGGCCGTCGCCCGCCACTTCGGCGGCAAGTTCCTGCTGCGCATTGAAGACACCGACCAGGTCCGTTCGACGAAGGAAGCCGTTCAGGTCATTCTCGACGGCATGAAGTGGCTCAACCTCGACTACGACGAAGGTCCCATCTATCAGATGGACCGTCTCGCCCGCTACCAGGAAGTCGTCGATCAGCTGCTCGCCTCCGGCCACGCGTACTACTGCTACGCCACGCCCGAAGAGCTCGACGCCATGCGCGAAGAGCAGAAGCGCCTCGGCCTCAAGCCCCGCTACGACGGCCGCTGGCGTCCTGAAAACGCCAAGGGCAAGCCCATTCCCGAAGGCGTCAAGCCCGTCGTGCGCTTCCGCAACCCGGATGAAGGCACCGTCACTTGGAACGACGCCGTCTACGGCCCGATCACGGTCGCCAACAGCGAGCTCGACGACCTCATCATCATGCGCAACGGCATCCCCACCTACAACTTCGCAGTCGTCGTCGACGACTGGGACATGAAGGTGAGCCACGTCATCCGCGGCGCCGACCACATCAACAACACGCCGCGCCAGATCAACATCTACAACGCGCTTGGCGCCGAAGTGCCGGTCTTTGCGCACCTGCCCCTCATCTGCGGCCCGGACGGCCAGAAGCTCTCGAAGCGCCACGGCACGGTGTCCGTGCTCGAGTACGAAAAGCAGGGCTATCTCCCCGAAGCAATCTTCAATTACCTCGCCCGTCTCGGCTGGGGCCACGGGAACATGGAAAAGTTCTCCCGCGAAGAACTGGCGAAGATCTTCGAGCTCTCCGACTGCTCGCGTGCTTCTGCCCGCATCGACTGGAAGAAGCTCGACTGGCTCAATCAGCAGTACATGAAGGAAGCCGACGACAAGCGCCTGGCCGAGCTCGTGAAGCCGCGCATCGAAGCGCGCGGCGGCTGCATCGAGAAGGGGCCGTGCCTCGCAGAAGTCTGCGCGCTCCTCAAGAGCCGCTCCGCAACGCTCGAAAAGCTCGCCGAGAGCGCCCTCTTCTTCTACGTCGACCCGAAGGTCGACGCCGATGCCGCAGCGGCGGCGCTCGCTTCGGGCGGCCGTGAAGCACTGGCGCTCTTCGGCGAAAAGCTCGCTGCGCTCTCGGAAGTGACACCTGAAAATGTCTACCACGCCATCCAGGCCGTGATGACCGAACAGGGCATCCCGATGAAGGTGCTCGCCACGCCCCTGCGCGTCGTTGTCTGCGCCGCCGACCGCACGCCGCAGATCGACATCACGCTCTGCCTGATCGGCCGCGACAAGGTGCTCGAACGCATCAAGGCCGCGCTCGCCTGAAAGGCGTAATTCTTAGGAAAAGCCGCCCGCGACAGTGCAACGTTCCGGGCGGCTTTTTCGTTGCCTTGAGCGCCCTGCAATAATGCAAGTCAAAATTCGATTTGCATTATTTGATCAAAGAGCATAGAATTCGTCTTCTCTTGAAGTCCCTATCGTCTAGAGGCCTAGGACAGCAGCCCCTCACGCTGCGAACTCCGGTTCGAATCCGGATGGGGACGCCAATTCAATTTCAAGCGGCTTTTCAAGCCCTCTCAAAGTGAGCCTTCGGTTGTGCCGGAGGCTTTTTTGTTGCCTCAGCTTGGCTCCATCGGCTTGGTTGCCTCTCATGAAGCTGGCGAAGGGAAAACAGCCTGCGGCGCGCTCCGGCGGCGAGCGCGCCCTCGCCCTTTGCCGTGCAAGGCTTCGAGCGCATCGTGCAAGGCAGGCGCTACGCCAATCGGTATCATCACAAATGCGCCGGAGATGTCCGGCTTCTTTTTCCCCAAGCCTCTCTAGAGATGCCGACCATGCAGATCACTTCCGACAAAGAAAGCCTTCGTGCCGAAGGACTTTCACGCGAGGAAATCAACGACCCCGACCTTCTGCCGCGCATTCGCCGTTACTGGGACGAGCGAGCGCAAGGCTTCAGCAAGACCCGCGCTTTTGAGCTGGCCGGTCCGCTCAAAGCGCGATGGTCGGCAGAAATTGAACCGGAAATCCGAGCTCTGCAGAAAAAAGCAGAACGCCCCTTCAAGCGCAAGATCGAAGTGCTCGACGTCGGCACAGGCACGGGCTTTCTCGCGATTCTGGCCGCTGAGCTCGGCGCACGCGCCGTTGGCGCCGATCTCTCGAGCGAAATGGTTGCAGCCGCAGAACAAAGCGCGCAGGCCGCAGGCGTGGGCGACGAGACGCTCTTCATAACAGCCAACGCAGAACGCATCCCCTATTTCGGCGACGAACGCTTTGACCTCATCGTCTCGAGAAACCTCGTCTGGACGCTGCCGTCGCCCGCTGCGGCCTACCGCGAGTGGCAGCGCCTGCTGCGCCCGGGCGGACGCCTCGTCATTTTCGACGCCGACTACGGCGCCGTGTCGTTTGCGAAGCTCACAGCCTCGCTTGAAGCCGAGGGCGTCGAGAATGCGCACGAGGGCATTCAAGAATCCACGCTCGACGAATGCGATGCCATCAAGGCGCAGCTCGCCATCAGCGCCAAGCGCCGTCCGGCCTGGGATGCAGAATGCCTCGCGAAGCTCGGCTTCAAAGACATTGAAACGGATGAAAAGCTTTCCTCGCGCATCTACCTCGAACGCGACGAAGCCTGGAATCCTGTGCCGATGTTCGTCATTCGGGCGACGAAGCCAGAGCGCGAATGAATGCTGCGGCCCGTGCGCTTTCTGATGCGCTCAGAGGCCGCCCGCTAAAAGCGCAAGCACGCCGCCCGATGCTGCGCGAGGGGCCGCGCTTTTCGAGCGAAGCGGCGCAGCGCGGCGCCGCTCAAATCTCGGCCGCGTCTCCTCAGCCTTTCTCACTGTCACGGTGCCGTCGTCGTCAACGGCGAACTCAACGCATGAGCTCCCTTCTTCAAGGCCCAAAAATTCACGAATTTCCTTGGGGATCGTGACCTGCCCCTTGATGGTGAGACGATGCGACATTGTCTGCTCCTCTTTAGCCGTCTTCGGCAACCAGCCAGGCTCGGCAATCCGGAAACAAATCCGCCCGGGCGCTCAAGATGCGGCGCGCCCTCGCCAAAAGTGTTTCATTCGTTCTCGATCGGCCGGTTTCCCGTCTGCGCAGCGAAATGCCGGAAGCGCAAAACGAAAAACCTCCCGAGTCGACAATGACGCGAGAGGTTCGCAGACAGACAGCGCCGCTTGCAGCTCCTGGTGCTGTCAGATCACAAATCCCGCTTTGTTGCCTGCATCCGCGACGCAGACCACATTGGACGCGCTCCACGAGCTTGTCCGGCCACCTTGCCCGGGGGGTTAGAAAAGCGTCTTTCGGTTATGAGCCGCTCAGAACGCTCTCGGTCAGCAGGTTGGCATGAGGTCTGTATACAGACCCCAATTCGTCATGTCGTTTGTTAAGTATGCCGCAGAATCGGCAAAAAGGCAATGCCTTCTCGACCAAAACGGTCGGAAAAGCGCACATCAATCTTCGCTGCGCGCAATGGGAAAACCACCAAGGAGCGCTGCCACGGGACGCTTTTTTTCCCGACGCTCGTAATAGGCAGGCTGCTGCCGAGGCTTGCTCGCCTTTTCGGCATGCTCGATGTAGGGCATGTCGAAAATCGGATCCCGCAGGCGCTGCGAGGGCGGCACATAGGCGCGGGCGCGCTCGCGCGCGAGCTTTTCATCCTCGGGCGTATCGATGCGTTCCTGCGCCGGATTGCGACGCGGCATGCGGCGGCTTCTCGGCATCGGCGAAATGGGAATCGGCGTAAATGTCTGATTGGTCAGCTTCTCAATCGCTTCAACGAGGCGCGCATCACCCGAAGTGGCAAGCATCGAAGCGACGCCCTTGGCGCCGGCGCGGCCCGTTCGGCCGATGCGGTGCACATAGTCTTCCGCGCTGTAGGGCACATCGTAATTGATGACGAAAGGAAGCTCCTTGATGTCGAGTCCGCGTGCGGCCACATCGGTGGCGACGAGCACGTGCGTGGCGCCCGAACGGAAGCCCTCGAGCGCGGCCTGGCGCTCTTCCTGCGTCTTGTCGCCGTGAATGGCGTCGGCATTGATGCCGACGCGCTCGAGCGTTCGAGCCAGGCGGCGGCAGGTGACCTTGGCGTTGACGAAGACGAGCACCTGCGTGAGCGGACCGCCGTCGGGGCCGCGCGTCTTGAGCATGTCGATGAGCACGTCCGTCTTGTCGCGATCGTTCACCGTGAAAAGCTCCTGCGTAACGGTGTCTGCCGTGGCGTTTTCGCGAGCAACTTCGATAAGCGTCGGATTGTCGCGCAGGAAGTTCTTGGCGAGCTTCTTGATTTCCGGCGAGAAGGTGGCCGAAAAGAGCAGGCTCTGACGATTCGCAGGCAAGAGCTTCAGAATGCGCGAGATATCGGGCAGAAAGCCCATGTCGAGCATCCGGTCGGCTTCGTCGAGCACCACCACTTCCACCTGCGAGAGATTGACGGCGCGCTGTTCGACATGGTCGAGCAGGCGGCCCGGCGTCGCCGTGAGCACCTCGACGCCGCGGCGCAGCATGTCTGCCTGCGGGCGAATGTCAACGCCGCCGTAGACGACGCCCACGCGCAGCGGAACGTTTTCTGCGTACTTGACAAGGTTCTCATTGACCTGATCGGCCAGCTCGCGCGTCGGCGTCAGAATGAGCGCTCGCACCGGATGGCGTGCGGGCGAGGCCGACGTATTGGCCTTGGGCAGAATTCGCTCGAGAAGCGGCAGCCCGTAGCCTGCAGTTTTCCCGGTGCCGGTCTGCGCCGCCCCCATGACGTCGCCCCCCTTCATGACGACCGGAATTGCCTGCGCCTGAATCGGCGTGGGCTCACGGTAGCCCATGCGGGCAATGGCGGAAAGAATGCGGGGATCTAGACCGAATTGTTCGAAGGAAGACATCCTGTAATGCGTCTGTCGAAGTAATGGGAAACTGCAGCGCCGGCACGCGCGCCTTTGCGAAATGCCGGAGCCGATCAAACGTTTGATTTTAACCGATTCGTTTTCGTCTCTTTCGTTTACAAAAGAGGCCGCCTGAAGCACGAAAGGCCGCTCAAGCGAAAAAGCCGCTTCGGACGCCGTCCGAACGGGACGGCCGAAAGCGGCTTTCGATGCGCGCCGAAGAGCGGCGCTTACTTGAGATAGTCCTTGAGCGTGCCGCTCTTTTCGGGCTGGCGCAGGCGGCGGATCGCCGTCGCCTCGATCTGGCGCACGCGCTCGCGGGTGAGGCCGAGCATGCGGCCCACTTCCTCGAGCGTGTGATCCTGGTTCGTGCCGATGCCGTAGCGCAGGCGAAGCACCTGCGCTTCGCGCGGCTGCAGATCATTGAGCGTCTTGTTGATGCACTCAACCATCGAGCGGTCCTGGAAGGCAACGCTCGGATCGTCGCGTTCGCTGCCCTTGACGAAGTCGAGCTTCGTGGCGTCCTCTTCGTCGCCGATCGGCGCGTCGATCGACTCGACGCCGCGCATCGACTGCATGAGAAGGAGCACCTTCGAGAGCGGCAGATCCGTGAGATCCGCAAGCTCCTGCTCGGTCGGCTGGCGGCCGTGCTGCTGCAGGAATTTCTGCTTCTGCCGACGAAGCTTGTTGTAGGACTCCGTCATGTGAACCGGAATGCGGATCGTGTTGCCGAAATCGGCCACGGCGCGGGTCACGGACTGGCGCACCCACCAGGTGGCGTAAGTCGAGAACTTGTAGCCGCGGCGGTATTCGAACTTGTCGACCGCCTTCATGAGGCCGAGGTTGCCTTCCTGAATGAGGTCCGTCATCGCCAGGCCGCGGTTGACGTAGCCCTTGGCGATCGAGATGACGAGACGCAGATTCGCCTCGATCATCTTGGCCTTGGCCTGCATGAGATTCGTCTGCGCAAGCCGCATGGCGCGATGCAGCTCGCGCTGCTCATCGAGGCGCAGGAACGCCTTCTTCTCGTCGAGCACGAGCTTGTCGCGCGCTTCGTTGAGCGCAGCGATGTTGTGCTCGACGGCTGCCGACCAAGGCTTGCCGGCGGCGGCAATCTCTTCGAAGAGTCCCGCGCGCAGCACCGCTTCGCTCTTCAGAAGCTCGAGCGCATCCTTCTGCGGCATCCGGCACTGATCAACGAGAATGTGGCGCATGGCCTTGAGGGTGTTGTTCACCTCGTCCATATGCGCGCTCATGTGCTCGGTGATCTGCGTGACGAGCTTCACGGAGAAGCGGATGGGCGAAAGCGCCGTCTGCATCGTCTTGAGCGCCTTGCGGTATTCCTTCTCCTTCTCTGGATCGCCGAAGGTTTCCTCGACGACCTTGAGCGCCTTGGCGCATTTGCGGAAGATCGAAAGAACGCGCTTTCGCATTTCGGCAAGCTGTTCGGCCGTCATGGCGGCGGCGCCGATGTCGGTGGCGATTTCCTCATGCGTTTCGTCGCTCTGCGCGCGCGCGGCAATCGCTTCTTCGGCAACAAGCTGCGAATCGTTGAAGCCGTCGACGACGGTGTCAACCGAGACGCCCTCGTCCTTGAGGCTTTCGCCGAGGCGCAGAATTTCGGCCACGGCGTTCGGATACTGGACCATCGTCGACACGAGCTTTATCGTGAACTGCTCGATCGACTTCGCCACTTCGATTTCGCCCGCGCGGGTGAGAAGCTTGTGCGAGCCGACGCCACGCAGATACGCGCGCAGCGGATCCTTTGAAAGGCCGGCCGACTCCTCGGGCGTGAGCATCACGGCCGCATCGTCTTCGTCGATTTCTTCGGCGTTGTCGCCAAGCATGCCGTTGATGAGGATGTCGTCCTCGTCGGGCGGCACTTCAAAGACCTGAATGCCCAGGCGAACAAGCTGATCGGTGACTTCCTGAAGGCTGTCGGCCGTCTTGAGCGCGCTTTCGGGCAGATGGTCGTTGATGTCGGCGAGCGTCACCCAGCCGCGGCTGCTGCCGAGCCGAACCAGTTCGCCGTAGCCGTTGTGCGAGGAGACGCTGTCGTCGACAGGGGCTTCCACGCCGTCGGCGCTTTCGGCCTGCCAGGCATTGAGCGCATTCGCTTCATCCGCGTCTTCGTCCAGATCGTCGCCGTCGACATCGCCGAGCTCAACCGGCGCGTCGTCGTCAACGCGGACGTCGTCGAGCTGTTCATCGGCCGCTGCTGCGGCAGCGGTCTTCTTCTTTCTCCGAGTCGTAGTGGTCTTGGTGGTTTTGGCCATATTCTTCCCAAGCTTGCAGGGCTGATCGGACGTCCGGCAGGCGCGAGGCCCATGTACTCCCTCGGGCGGCGCGGGCGCACGATTATCTTGCGAATTCGATTGTTGACCGCGGCGCGCTGCTCAACATGCGCACAGGCGCCGCGGCGGTCCTTTCCCCGAATCGTCTTCACGCGCCGCGCCGTCCGGAGAAGGCATCTCCGCAATTGGCCGCGCTCGACGAAGTCCGTGCTGGCTTCGGAGCAAAGCGGCGCTTTCGGACCGGACGCGCGCATGAAAAAGCTGCCTTTTGGGCAGCGGGGAAAAAGGCGTTCAGAATACAGTGATCGACTACATTTTTCAATCGAAAAAAGCAAGATTCTCTTCGGTCAAAAACAACTTTTGCAGTTGCTTTTTCTGTCGGAAATCAATAGTAGTTTCCATATTTCACATTCTTGAACGCTCGCGCAGCCTTCCGAGCTCTCGGAATCATCGCTTCGCCGCCGGCAATTCCGAGCCGACTGCGCGAAAATGGCCTCCAATCCCGATGAGAATCGCTTCGGGGCGCCCCTGCAGCAGCCCCGGCACTGAAGAAAAATGATCGACATGCCAACGCTTCTCGCCCGGCTTGATGCCGGCCGCATTTCCTACGAGCTTTTCGAACATGCGCCAGTTTTCAACATGGCCGAGGCACGCGCGCTCGAGCGGCCGCACCCGGAAGCGGAAGCCAAGAACCTCTTCGTGCGCGACGACAAGAAGCGCCGGTACTTTCTTTTGACCGTTCAAGCCGAGAAGCACGTTGACCTGCAGCGCTTCCGCGTCGAGCACGGCCTGCGCCGCCTCTCCTTTGCTTCGGCTGAAGACCTCCATGCGCTTCTCGGCCTCATCCCGGGCGCCGTCACTCCTTTCGGACTCCTCAACGACGAAGTCCGGCGCGTCGAATTCTTTCTCGACAGCGACTTTCTCAAGCCCGGCGCGCTGATCGGCCTGCATCCCAACAGCAACACGGCAACGGTTTTCCTCAAGACCGAGGCGCTCGTCTCGTTTCTCGCTTCGGCAGGCGTGCGCACCAGCGCCGCGCGTTTCTGAGCACGGAAAGACTGCCGGCAAAAGCAAAGAGCGCGCGGGCCCATAACCCAAGCGCGCTCTTTGTTTCCAGACGTTCCGAGAGTCCGGACGTCAGTCCTTGTTGTCGCCCTCGATGAAGCTTCTCAGCTTGTCGGCGCGCGAGGGATGGCGCAGCTTTCGCAGCGCCTTCGTCTCAATCTGACGGATGCGCTCGCGCGTCACATCGAACTGCTTGCCTACTTCCTCGAGCGTGTGATCCGACTGCATTTCGATGCCAAAGCGCATGCGAAGCACTTTCGCCTCGCGCGGCGAAAGGCTGTCGAGCACTTGACGAACCGTCTCCGAAAGGCTCGTGTTCTGAATCGCTTCAGCTGGCGCCACCGTCTGCGTGTCCTCCAGGAAGTCGCCCAGATGCGAATCGTCGTCGTCGCCGATCGGCGTCTCCATCGAGATCGGCTCCTTGGCGATCTTCATGATCTTGAGGATTTTGTCTTCGGGCATGTCCATGAGCTCGGCGAGCTGGCGGCTGTCGGGCTCGACGCCCGTTTCCTGAAGCACCTGGCGCGTAATGCGGTTCATGCGGTTGATCGTTTCGATCATGTGCACCGGGATGCGGATCGTGCGTGCCTGATCGGCGATCGAGCGCGTGATGGCCTGCCGGATCCACCAGGTGGCATAGGTCGAGAACTTGTAGCCGCGGCGGTATTCGAACTTGTCGACCGCCTTCATGAGACCGACATTGCCTTCCTGAATCAAATCCAGGAACTGCAGGCCGCGGTTCGTGTACTTCTTGGCAATCGAGATCACGAGGCGCAGGTTCGCTTCGGTCATTTCCCGCTTGGCGTTGCGCGCCTTGGCTTCGCCCGTCGCCATCTGCTTGTAGATGTCGAGGAGCGCCTCGATTGTCGAGTAAGACGACTTTTCGAGCGCGGCAAGATGGCGCTGCTCCTCTTCAACTGTCGCGCGCATCCGGATGATCGCAGGCGCCTTCTCGGGATAGCGGGCAGCCACTTCATCGACCCAGCCGAGACGGGTGGCGTTCTTGATGAAGTTCGCAAGGAACCATTCGCGGTTGATGCCGATGCGGCGCACGAGCTCGTCGTAGACGACGCGTTCGCTGCGGCGGACGTCGTTCACCGTTCGGCGCAGCGTTTCGCAGAGCCGGTCGGCGTTCTTCGCCGTGAAGCGAATGCCCATGAGCTCCTGCTGAATGCGGTCCTTGTAGTCTTCGAGCGAAGGCGCGTTGGGCCCTTCCTCGACAAAAACGCGCTTGAGCTCATTGAAATGCGCCTCAACGCGGTCGAAGATCTCCAGGCTCTTCTTCTTCAGCTCCTGAAGCTGGCCGACCGTCATGGCGGAAGCGCCCATGTCGGTTTCGTCTTCGTTGTGCCCGAGCACGCCCTTTTCATCGTTTGTCGACACAAGGCCGTCGACGATTTCGTCAATGGGCGTGCTGCCATCGCGAATGGCATGCGCGCTCTTGAGGATTTCGTCAATCGTGACCGGGCAGCGCGCAATGGCGAGCACCATGTGCTTCAAGCCGTCCTCAATGCGCTTGCTGATCTCGATTTCGCCCTCGCGGGAAAGCAGCTCAACGGAGCCCATTTCGCGCATGTAAATGCGCACAGGGTCCGTCGTGCGGCCGAATTCGCTGTCGACAGTCGAAAGCGCCGCCTCAGCTTCCGCCTCGGCGTCCTCTTCGCTCATCGCTGCGCCCGTGCCCTGAATGAGGAGCTGGTCCTCGTCAGGCGCGACTTCATGCACGGCAATGTTGAGGTTGCCGAGAATGTGCACGATCGCTTCGATCGCGTCGTCGTCAAGGAGCGTATTGGGGATGTTGTCGTTGATTTCGCTGTAGGTGACGTAGCCGCGCTCCTTGCCCATGCTGATGAGCTTGATGAGGCGCGAGCGGCGTCCCTCCTGGGAGTCGTCGCCGTCGACGCTGTAGCTGTGAGCCATCGCTTCGCGGATCGCCTTTTCCTTGGCAGCGCGGCTCTTGCGCGAGACACGCGTCTTGCGGGCAGGCTTGGCGGCCGCCTCGCTCTTGGCATCCGTCCCTTCGGCGCTGTCGGCAGACGCTTCCGCAGACTCTTCCGCAGACTCTTCCCCCTCATCGGCTTCAGCGGCCTCCTCAGGCTCGACGTCCGTCACGTCGTCGATGCCCGCGAGCTCGGGAATATCTTCGTAATCATCCGTTTCTTCGGCATCGATCACGTCGGCGAAATCGCCGTCGTCGCCCTCAAAGCCGTCGAGATCGTCGTCTTCAGCGGCCTTTTTGCGGGAACGGGTGCTTTTCGCGCTCTTTTTGGGCGCGGCACGCTTTTTTTCCGTCTTCGGCTTGGCCGTCTTGGCCTTCGCAGACTTGGCGCGCGTCTTGGCGGGCTTGGCTTCAGCGGCCTCCGCTTCGGCCGGGGCCGCAGGCGCTTGCGCCGCTTCGGCTGCGGGCTCTGCTGCCGCCGACGCGGCGGCGCCCTCTGTCGCTGCCTTCGCCTTCTTCGAGCGGGCGGTCTTCTTCGACGCTGCCTTCTCCGGCTTTTCTGCCTTTTCGGTCTTTTCCGCACTCTTTGCCTTCGACGCACGGGCGGCCTTTCCGGACTTGGCAGCCTTTTCGGCCTTCACGTCTGCTTCGCCCGCTTCTGCGCCAGCCTGCGCCTCGGGCGCGCTCTCGGCCGCCTTCGACTTCTTCGCGCTCTTGGCCTTGCGGGCTTTCTGCGGCTTCTCAAGCACGGCTTCCTCCGCCGGCGCCTCAGCCGCCTCGGCCTTCGCGCGGCGCTTTTTCGTCTTCTTTTCCTGCTGCGCGTCAACCGCCTCCACGGAGAGCGTCAGGCCAGCCGTTTCGAGCGGCGCAGCCTTTGATGCCGACTTCTTCGCTTTCTTCGTCGAAGTCTTCTCGACGGACGAATCTTTCGCTTCAGTCGCTTTTTTTGAACCAGCCATGTACACACTCCGTGCGCTGCGGCCGTGCCCGTCGAACCAAGCACGATGCCGCCGCCTCAAATCTCGCTCGGCCGCCCGACTCCCTTCGTCGGACGACCCTCGGCCAGGGTCGGCCATGATGAGCGCCGCCCTTGCATCAATCGTCAGGAAGTACGCCCGCCTCAGGCCGCTTACCCCGAATTACGGACATATATCTATGGAATTTTGCCATATCAGGTCGTTGTCGGCCTTTGATCCATCCGAAGAAACCCTTGACATTTCAAGATCTCATCTGTTCGAAATTGCAACAAATTGAAACAAAGGCAATAAAGGACGCCTGTAAATCAGCTTTTAGGTGCATGCAGAAAAAGCCGAACGCCTTTGCGGCAATGTTGCCGCCCGTCGACGGCCCGCTAGCGTCGCCTGCCGCGCTCGCCCGCGCGCAAGGCGTCGTAGGCCGCCGCATCGAAGTCGTCCGATTCCGCCTGCGGTTCGGATTCGAAGGCATAGGCCTCGTCGTCGCCGATGGGCGGCACGTCGTTGAAGCCCTCGGGCACGGGACCGGCCTCAAAAGGCGCCTCATCGGGATCGGGGAGCGCTTCAGCGGCAAAAGCGCCTTCATCAAAGGACGCAGCCGGCTCTGGCGCGCCGAGAAGCGCGTCTGCCGAAACGCCGCGCTCAGCCGCCTTCTTGCGCGCATCCGCCATGAGCGCCGCGAGAATGGCATCGCGATTTGCGCGGGCGGCGCTGCGCTTGGCAAGCGCTTCTGCTGAAGGCGCTGCGGCTGCGGCGGGCTTCGGCTGAGCAGGCGGCTGCGGCGCCGCTGGCGCGGCCGCAACTGCGCCTGAGGGCGGCGCCTCCCAAGGCAGATGCCCGGCCGGCGGCGCACCAAAGGCGCCGAAGGGGTCCGCCTGCGTCGCGCGGCTCGGTTCGCCGGGCATGCCGGCGGGGGGCTTTCCGAAAAGCGCTTCGCTTTCGAGTCCGCGGCGCGATTCGGGCTCGAGCGGCGCAGCCGATGCCGCCCCGGCTTCGGCCTTTGCGGACTCGCCGCGGAAATGCATCTGAATGGCAGCAACCTTCGGATTCGAAGAAAGCGGGCGCGCTTCATCAGCTGCGCTCGAACTTGAGCCGCGGTCGCGATTTTCAATGCCGCGCCGATACTGCAGCTCTTCACGACGCGACTCTTCAATGCGCCGATCGAGTTCAGCGCGGCGCGCTGAAAGCTTCGTGAGAAGCGCCGGATCGGGCGAAGGGGATTGCCCGGCAAGCATAAGCCGGGACTTCGTCTCTTCGAGCGCCAGATCGAGAAAAGCACGCCTCAGTTCAAGGCGCGCCCCTTCGAGCGGGGTGTCGATCACAAGCTCGTCGGCGAGGAGCTTCAGGTAGTACTGCGCAAACGACGAATGCTCAAGCCCCGCGAGAAGCGACGCCGGATTGGGCGCGCCGCCGCTCTCCTCCTCTTCGCTCGCTGCAGCGCGCCAGACTTCGACGATTCGGCGCGATGCCGGATGATCGCTCGAGACGAATTCATCTTCGATTTGCGGGCTGAATTCGGTGAGGAGCGCCGGATAAGCGAGAAAGCACTGCAGCATCCGGTCGCGAATGTCCTTCACCGGGAGCCGGGGCTCCGGACGCGGACGCGCCCACGCGGGATAGCCGCGGCCTAGCCCGCTGTAGCCGCCGTAGCCCTTGTAGCCGCCCGTAGCCCGCCCGTACGAGCCGTACGAACCGTAGGGGCGTGCATAGCCCTGCCCCGGCCGGGCATGCCCGCGCTCGAAATAAGCCGAGGGATACGCGGCGCCCGGCGCTGGCGACGAACGCGAAGCGGCGAGGCCGTACTGCGCGGCCACCTCCTCGAGCTGCAGGCGCGCCAGCCCGGCCACCTCCTTCATGAGCGAAAGCCGCAGCACGGGCGCATGCTGCATCGCCAGGATGTAGGGCTTTGCCTCAGCGACGAGCTTGGCGCGCTCTTCGGCATAGGCAAGCGATTTCCCTTCGAGAAGAATGCTCTTCAGAAAGTTCGTGAGCGGCAGCGACTTCTCAAGCTCGCGCTCGAAAGCTTCGGGCCCTTCTGCCTTGATGAGGCTGTCGGGGTCGTGCTCAGGCGGCAACAGCACGAAATTGGCGCGCTGCGTGTCGGTGATGACAGGGAGCGCCGCGTCAAGCGCGCGCTTGGCGGCCTTTCTGCCTGCGGCATCGCCGTCGAAGGAAAAATAGACGACGTCGGCGAGCTTGAAGAGCTTGCGGACATGCTCGGGCGTGATCGACGTTCCGAGCGCGGCCACCGCTTCGCGAAAGCCGGCCTGCGAGAGCTGAATCACGTCCATGTACCCTTCGCAGACGATCGCGCGGCGCTTCTCGCTGATGTCTGCACGCCCTTCGTAGAGGCCGTAGAGTTCGGAGCCCTTGTGATAAATCGGCGTCTCCGGACTGTTGAGGTACTTCGGCTGCTCGTCGCCCTTCATCGTGCGCGCGCCGAACCCGATCACGGATCCCTTGGGATTGCGGATCGGGAACATGATGCGGTCGCGGAACGCGTCGTAGCGGCGGCCGTTCTTCTCGTTGAGAAGGCCGACCTCAATCAGCTTCGGATCGTCGTAGCGCGCCTGCGGAAACACGGCCTGCAGCGCATGCCAGCCGTCGGGCGAATAGCCGAGCGCGAAGCGCGCAGCGGTTTCGCCGGTGATTTCGCGCCGCTTCAGATAATCAATCGCCTTTTTCGTCGTCTTGAGCTGCAGCGTGTAAAAGTCGGCCGCCGTCTTCATGTAGTCGGAGAGCGACTTCGCGCGTTCGGCAGCCGCGCGCTTGGCGGGCGAGCGGTCTTCGGGCACATCCATGCCGTAGAAGCCCGCGAGCTTTCGCACCGCCTCCGGAAACTCCAGATTTTCAATGTCCATCAGAAAGCCGATGGCATTGCCGGATTTGCCGCAGCCGAAGCATTTGTAAATCTGCTTCGAGGGACTCACCGAAAAGGACGGCGTCTTTTCCTTATGGAACGGGCAGCAGCACATGTAGTTGCGCCCGCTCTTTTTGAGCGTGACGTAGCGCCCCACCACGTCGACGATGTCGGCGCGGTCCAGGAGACTTGTGATGAAGCCCTCAGGGATCATGGTGCGTTACGTTGGAAAAATCAAAAAACTATTTGCCGCCCGCAAAAACAAGGCGCGGCGCCCATATGCGCTCGCGCCGGGTTCTGAGACGAACTGTGGGTTCTGACACCCAAACTTTTGATTTTAACGTGCTTTGCGCACCAGCTTCTAAAAACAAAAAACTTTCTTCTTCAGAAAGTCAACTTTTTGATTTTTATGAAAACACCTTCAATCCGAAGATGCTTCAGCCGCCGGCGTCGACGCCGAAACCGCGGCGCCCCGCTCCCAGATCCACTCCGGCCCCTGCACGACTACCCCTTCGCCGACGGCAAAGGGCCGCTCGGTGAGCGCAATCACGGCGCCCGTTCTCACCGGCTTGCCCAGGCCTGGGAGCCGGCTGAGCGTTGCGAAAGGCTTCCAGTCGCGCGGCCCCGGCGCAAACCCCTTCTGCACGTTGACGGGATGGAACGCATCTGCGGTTTCGATGAGAAGGTCAATCGAAAAGCCCTTGCTGTCCTTCATGTAATAGAAGGCGTGCGGCGCCGCAGCGCCGCTCCAGCTGCGCATCACGGAGGTGAGCGCGAAGGTCTCCAGAAAAAGCATGGCGCATGGGTGCGCCGCCATGTCCTCCGGCGTGCGAAGACCGAGGAGCGCAGCGATGAGGCCCGTGTCGATCATGAGAAGCTTGGGCGCCTTCATGAGCTGCCGCCCCGTTTCTCCCGGCCAGGGGCGAAGCAGAAAAACGATGCCCGCCGCCTCGGCCGAACGGATCCAGCGCTTCACGGTCTCGGCCGTGACGCCCGCTTCGCGCGCGAGCGCGTTGAGCCGCAGCACCTCGCCGCTCATGCGCGCAAGCGCCGCAAGAAAGCGGCGGAACTCTGCGCCCTTGGCCGCCCGCGCCGATAGCGCGGCGTCGCCCGAGAGCCGGAGCACGAGATTTTCGTGCAGAAGCGAAAGCCCTTCATCGCTCTCGAAAAAGGCGTCCGGCCAGGCGCCTTCAAAGACGGCGCGCCAAACGGCCTCGGGCGGCACCGACGGCGACTGAAAAATGTCTGCTGAAAGCCTCGGCACATAAGGCGCACGCTCGAGGTCGCCGTGGGCGCTTAAAAGCCGCTGCGGCGCCGCTGCCTGGGCGCCTTTTCCTGTCTCTTCGTTCTGCATGCTTGAAGTGCGCCTCGGCCTCGTTGAAAGGCAAAAGCGTTGCTAGGGATAAAATCCATTATGTATAGAGGATTTTATCCTATTTCAATATCGAATAATATCCAATTTATGGAGAAATAAACTCAACATTCTCAACAAGTTGGATAAATTTCGATGGCACGCTTGCCAGCATCAAAAATTTATGACAGAATCCGTTCCCTCGACAAATGACTGCATCTGGCCCGGAACCGGATGCAGCGGCTTTTGAAATTTCCGGGAACATTTGATTCAGGTGTCTGATGCCTACCATCCGCGTCAAGGAAAACGAACCGTTTGAAGTTGCCCTTCGCCGCTTCAAGCGCACGATCGAAAAGTCGGGCCTCCTCACGGAGCTCCGCGCTCGCGAATTCTATGAAAAGCCCACGGCCGAACGTAAGCGCAAGAAGGCTGCCGCCATCAAGCGCCACTACAAGCGCCTGCGCAGCATGATGCTGCCGAAGAAGCTCTACTAATCCAGGGCTTTTCTCGGGCGTCAGAGGCTTCGCATCGCCCCAAGGCAGCGGAGCAGCAGGCCCGAAAAGAACGAAAGAGAAGACCGCCAGCGGTCTTCCCGCAAACGCCGGGGCCTCGAATAGAGAGGGACCGGCGTTTTTGCTTCTGACGACCGCCTCCAAAGGAGAGCTGAAATGATCAAGGACAAAATCAACGAAGACATGAAGAGCGCCATGCGCGCGCACGATACGGCGCGTCTCGGCACGATCCGCCTGCTGCGCGCTGCCGTCAAGCAGCGCGAAATCGACGAGCAGATCGACGCCACGGACGCGCAGGTGATGGAAGTGATCGCCAAGATGGTCAAGCAGCGCCGCGACTCGGTCGAGCAGTACCGCGCGGGCGGCCGCGAAGACCTGGCTCAGAAGGAGCAGGCCGAAATCGACGTTCTTTCGAGCTACCTGCCCCAGCAGCTCACGGAAGCCGAAATCAACGCCATCATCGATGAAGCCGTTGCAGCTGCCGGCGTCACGGGCATGGCCGGCATGGGCAAGGTGATGGGGCTTGTGAAGCCGCGCGTCACGGGCCGCGCCGATCTCGGCAAGGTCTCCGCGCTCGTGAAGGCGCGCCTCACGGCCTGAGCGCGCTTTTCGGACGTTTTGTCCTGAAGCGATTTTGCGACTCAGCGCGCGATTGCGGCGGCTTTTCCGCGAAAGGAAGAGCCGCTTTTCTTTTGCAGCGGAAAGTCGACCGAAGAGGCCGCAACCGCCTACAATGCCCCCACTATGTTAGTTCTAGGCATCGAATCCTCCTGCGACGAAACCGGCGTCGCTCTCATCTCCGACACCGAAGGCCTCCTTGCGGATGCGCTTCACACGCAGATCGACATGCACCGCGCCTATGGCGGCGTCGTGCCCGAACTCGCCAGCCGCGACCACATCCGGCGCGCCGTTGCGCTCGCCGACGTCGTGCTCGAGAAGGCAGGGCGCCGGCGCGACGAAATCGACGCCGTGGCCGTTACGGAAGGCCCGGGGCTTGCCGGCGCGCTGCTCGTCGGCGCCTCCGTCGGCCATGCCATCGGCTGGGCGCTCGATATTCCGGTGATCGGCGTCAATCACATGGAAGGCCATTTGCTCGCCGCCCGGCTGGCGGAACCGAAGCCCGAATTTCCCTTCCTCGCGCTGCTCGTTTCGGGCGGTCACACCCAGTTCATGAAGGTCGAAGCTTTCGGGCGCTACGAGCTCCTCGGCGAAACGCTCGACGACGCCGCAGGCGAAGCCTTCGACAAAACCGCGCAGCTCCTCGGCCTGCCCTACCCGGGCGGCCCTGCCGTTTCGGCGCTTGCAGAAAAAGGAACGCCGGGCGCCATTGAACTCTCGCGCCCGATGATTCACGCGCCCAACCTCGACATGAGCTTCTCCGGTCTCAAGACTTCAGTGCTCACGGCCGTCAAGCGCGCCCCTGACCCTGCGGACGAAACCTTCCGCGCCGATCTGGCGCGCGCCTTCGTCGATGCCGTCACCGATGTGCTTTCCCAAAAGCTCATCCGAGCCATGCGCATGACGAAGCTCACCGACGTGGTCGTTGCCGGCGGCGTTTCCGCCAACAAGCAGCTTCGGGAAAAGCTCACCGAGGTCGTCAAGCGCCGCCGCGGCCGCATTTACTTTCCGCCGATGCGCCTTTGCACCGACAACGGCGCCATGATTGCGGCTGCCGGCTTGGCGAGGCTTGAAGCCATGACGCCCGAGGAGCGCGAAGCGCTCCGGCAGAACACCGCCTTCGGCGTGAAGCCGCGCTGGTCGCTCTCGGCACGGCCGGCAGAAGCAGCAGGCCGCGCCTGATCCCGCAGCCGCCAAGTCGCACAACTATTTCGGTCCGCCGTGCCGGCAGAGGCTGCGCAGCGGACCTTTTTGTTTCTGCGCGCCGAATGCTGCGCCCGAGCAATAAAAAAGCCCGGCCTTTTGAGCCGAGCTTTCATGCTGGACGAACAGCTTCAATTACTTGAGCTTCGTTTCCTTGTAGACCACGTGCTTACGGGCCACCGGGTCGTACTTCGACATTTCGAGCTTGCCGCTCGAGTTCTTACGATTCTTCGTCGTCGTGTAGAAGTGGCCGGTACCAGCGGTGGATTCCAGCTTGATCTTTTCGCGAACGCCTTTCGCCATGGTGAATCTCCTTCAGATTAGATTTCGCCGCGGGCGCGAAGGTCCGCAAGAACCGCATCGATGCCGAGCTTGTCGACAGTGCGCAGGCCGGCATTCGTCAGACGAAGACGGACCCAACGGTTTTCGCTTTCAACCCAGAAGCGGCGATACTGCAGATTCGGCATGAAGCGACGCTTGGTCTTGTTGTTAGCGTGCGAGACCTGATGGCCGACCATCGGCGCCTTACCGGTGACTTGACACACTCGTGCCATCTTCAACTCCAGTCTTAATTGAGTAATAGCGCCTGACGGGCCATCCTTTTGCGAGGGGCCGCGCGAGCGCTGAAAAAAGAAAGATTGTACGTCAAACCCTTAGAGCGTCGCCACAGGGCCGAGCGGTCCTGCTTGGCTCCCCACAGTGTCAGTACAGGGATCCAGGAAACGCGAGATTTCTGACGCGGAGCGCATTGTACTCGTTTCAAGGGCTTTGTGTGCAGAAAGAGTCGATTTTATTTAATCTTTCTTGCTGCGTCCACATCGCGCCCGTCGTTTCTGCGCCGATCCGTCGATTCGGCTCTTCAGAGCAGCCGTCCTGACGACTCGCCGCTTCGCGCGGGCGCCCATTTCCCGAAAGGATAGATTGCCATGCAGGTTCTTCTCGCACAGCCGCGCGGCTTCTGCGCCGGCGTCACGCGCGCCATTGCGATCGTCGAGCGCGCGCTTGCCATTTACGGCGCCCCCATATACGTGCGCCATGAAATCGTGCACAACCGCACCGTGGTCGAAAACCTGCGCGCCCGCGGCGCCGTCTTCGTTGACGACCTCGCAGAAGTGCCCGAAGGCGCCACGCTCGTCTTCTCGGCGCACGGCGTGCCGCTTTCGGTCGCGCGCGAAGCCGAAGCGCGCGGCTTTCGCGTCTTCGACGCCACCTGCCCCCTTGTGACGAAAGTGCATCGAGAGGTCGGCCGCTGGCGCGAAGAAGGCCGCCGCATCATCATGATCGGCCACGCCGGCCACCCAGAAGTCGAAGGCACGATGGGACAAGTGCCCGACGGCATCAGCCTCGTCGAGAAGCCCGAAGACGTTGCCGCCCTTCCCTACGGCAACGACGTGCCGCTCGCCTTCGTCACGCAGACGACGATCAGCGCCGACGACAGCCACGACGTCATTGAGGCGCTCCGGAGCCGCTACCCCGGCATCGAGTCGCCCAAGCGCCAGGACATCTGCTACGCAACGCAGAACCGCCAGGAAGCCGTCAAGCAGCTCGCGCTTTCGGGCGTCGACGTCGTGCTCGTGATCGGGTCCGTGACGAGCTCCAACTCCAACCGGCTTCGCGAAGTGGCGGAACGCCAGGGCGTGCGCGCCTATCTCGTCGATTCTGCCGAACACGTCGACCCCGCCTGGCTCGAAGGCGTCGAGCGCGTCGGCATCACAGCCGGCGCCTCTGCACCCGAGTCGCTCGTGCAGGGCGTCGTCGAGTGGCTGCGCGCGCATGCGGGCGCCACAAGCGTGAAGGCGCTCGAAGGCGAAGAAGAAAACGTTGCTTTTCCGCTCCCGAAAGGCTTGTGGGAAAGCGATCTCGCAGAAGCGCAGCAAGCGCGCGGCCGATGAGGCCGTGCTGCGCCTGTTGACGCAGGTTGACGCTGGTTGACGACTTCACGAGGCTCGCGCAGCTGCGCCGCAGGCGAGCGGCCGCAGTTGCGCGTACGCCCATAAAAACCGAGCGGCCTCGCCGCAACTTCGGCAGAATTGAGCGTCGCAGACTCGCCGTCTGCGCGCCGCCGACAGTTTTGTCCGCGGGCCTTCTATTCGGAGAATTTCATTTTGGCTAAGTCTCAGCATCAAAGCCTCACGCCGGCCACGCAGTGGCTCAAGGCGCACAAAATCCCCTTCGAGGAACGCTCTTACGAATACGTTGAGCACGGCGGCACGGCGCTTGCGGCGTCTGCCTGCGGGATTGATCACCACCACGTCATCAAGACGCTCATCATGGAGGACGAGCACGCCAAGCCGCTCGTCATCCTGATGCACGGCGACTGCGAAGTCTCGACGAAGAACCTCGCGCGCCAGATCGGCGTGAAGCACGTTGCGCCCTGCAAGCCCGAACAGGCGCAGCGCAATTCCGGCTACTTCGTGGGCGGCACAAGCCCCTTCGGCACCAAGAAGAAGATGCCCGTCTACGTCGAAGCGTCGATCCTCGAGCTGGACTACATCTTCATCAACGGCGGCCGCCGCGGCTACCAGGTGGGCATCGACCCGAAGGTGCTGCGCGACGTGCTCGGCGCGATCCCAGTCAACTGCGCCCTCGCTAAGGAAGACTGAGTCCCGCCCTCACCCTCGGCTGCCGAGCCACCCGGGCAGCCGGCCGGCTTCTTCGGCAATGACGGCGCGCAGCCACTGATGCGAAGGACTTTTGTCCGTGCGCTCGTGCCAAAGCATGATCGGATCCCACGGACAGTGCGCGAAGACCGGGTCTTCGCAGTGCGTCACAGGCAGAAGCCGCTCGAGAAAGCGCGCCGTCTCGAGCGGTAGCGTAAGAAGGTCGTCCGAGTCCACGAGAAAGAATGCAGCGGCAAGAAAGTGCGGCATCGTCACCGAATAACGCGCGCAGACCGCCTGCTCGTCAAGAATCTCGCGAAGGCCGCCCCCCGACGCCTTCTTCAGAACAATCCCGATGCGCGCATAAGGCGCAAGATCCTCGGCGACGAGCGGGCGGCGGCGCCTCGTTTCATCGAGCGGATGACCTTTGCGCATGATGAGCACGTGCTCGGAGGTGAGCAGCGTCTTTTTATGGAAGCTCGGGCCGAGGCTGAGCGAGTGATCGCAGAAAACCGCGAGATCCGTTTCGCCCGAGCGAAGTTCATCAAAGACCGTGTCTTCGAGCATGCGCACTCGAAAGTTCATATGAGGCGCTTCGCTTCGAAGCCGCGCCATGGCAGGAAGCAGAATCGTCGCAGCGGCGTTGTCGGGCGCCGAAATGCAGAAGGTTTCCGAAGAACGCGCGGGCGAAAAAGCCGCCCGCGGCCTCGAAAGCGCTTCGAGCGCCTCGAGCACGCGCTCGAATTCCGGCGCCATGTCGAGCATCCGCTGCGTGGGCACCATCTCGCCGCCGCTTCGCACAAAAAGCTTGTCGCCCAGAATTTCGCGCGCAGTCTTGAGGTCGCGCGAAGCCGTGCCGATGCTCACGCCGAGCGCGAGCGCCGTTTTTGAGAGCTGCGGCTCGCGTAGAAGCGCAAGCAGCAGGCGCAGCATGCGGACTTCGAGCTCGGGGTGCGATGAATTTTTTAAAAAGCTCATTTCTAAAATTTTGATTCTGTGCCGAGGAATATCAGACTATCGACGGTCACGCGGTTTTCCTAGACTTTCTTCGTCATGCGGCAGAGTGCGGTTTTTCTCTGCTTCCGGCTCTGCCGCAGGGACTTTCAAGGAAGACCACAAATGCATCATACCGTCAAAGTTCTCACGATCGCCGTTGCCGCCGCATGCGCCGCCGGCGCCGCCATGGCCATGGGAGGCGCATCGGGCGCCAACGTCACCTACGCCGTTCAGGGCCACATCGGCGAAGTCGTCTGGAATCCGTACAAGATTGCGCCGCTCACGGCCGTCATCCGCAACGGCGGCTACGAGCTGAAGGACGTGCACGTGCGCATCGTGCCCAAGATGGGCGGCCAGGAAATCGCCTACGACGTCTCCCGCCGCCAGCTCCTCACGCACGCGGGCGTGCCTGTCTTCGGCCTTTATCCCGACTACGTCAACACCGTCGAAGTGAGCTACACGCGCGTCTTCCAGGGCAAGGAAGAAAAGTTCGAAGACCGCTATCAGTTCTATGCGCCGCCTGTCTACACGATGAGCAACGGCACGCCGATGCAGACGACGACGATGTTCAATGCCAAGCCCGAAAAAGTCGATCCGGCCTTCAAGGACCGTCTCTACCTCATCGACAATCAGCTTTATTCCGCCGCGCCGCAGGGCGGCCGCTTCGTCTGGAACAACCCGACGGGCGGCGCGCTCGAATGGGCATTCAATTCTGAAGTGGGCATCATCGACACGACGGGCGCCGTGCGCTGGTATCTGATGAATACGCTCATCAACGACACCGAGGATCCCTGGTCTTCGGGCTTCATGATGGGCTTCCAGCAGGCCAAGGACGGCGCGCTCACCTGGGGCTTCGGACAGCGCTACGTGAAGTACGACCTGCTCGGGCGTGAAATCTGGAACCGCCGCCTGCCTTCGGGCTATGCCGATTATTCGCATGCCTTCGACAACATGCAGAACGGCAACTCGCTGCTGCGCGTTTCCTCGGCCGACTACCGACGCGCGGACAACAAGCGCGTGCACACGGTGCGCGACGTCATCATTGAAGTCGATCCGAACGGCGGCGTCGTGGATGAGTGGAAGCTCATGGAAATTCTTGATCCGTACCGCGACAACGTGATCAAGGTGCTCGACCAGGGCGCCGTCTGCCTCAACATCGACGCGTCGAAGTCCGGGCAGACGCTCTCGGCAGAAGAGCTCGCCAAGCAGGAAGCCGACGGCGTCTTCGGCGACGTCGCGGGCGTCGGTCCCGGCCGCAACTGGGCGCACGTCAATTCCGTCGACTACGATCCGACCGACGATTCGATCATCATCTCTTCGCGCCACCAGTCGGCCGTCGTGAAGATCGGCCGCGACAAGAAGGTGAAGTGGATTCTCGCCTCGCCCGAAGGCTGGAAGGGCGATCTTGCCAAGAAGGTGCTCACGCCGGTCGACAAGAACGGCAACAAGATCAAGTGCGAAGACTCGAAGTGCGAGGGCGGCTTCGACTGGTCCTGGACGCAGCATACGGCCTGGCGCATCGACGAAAAATCGACAGCGGACGTCACCTACATCACGGTCTTCGACAACGGCGACGCGCGCGGCATGGAGCAGCCTGCACTGCAGGACGACAAATACACGCGCGGCGTGATCTACAAAATCGACCAGAAGAAGATGACGGTCGAGCAGGTCTGGACGGTCGGGCAGGATCTCGGCCACGCAGCCTTCAGCCCCGTGACGGGCCTCACGCAGTACCAGGCCGACAAGAACTCCGTCGTCGTCTTCTATTCGACCGCCGGCCTCTCCTTCGACCTGCACGCGGGCGGCGGCGCCATGGATGCGGCGATGCCGCAGCCCCTCATCGCCGAGTACCGCTGGGGCGAGACGGAACCGGCCGTGAAGATTCGCTTGAAGGACGCTTTCGGCTATCAGGCCTTCCCGATCAGCGTTGAAAAGGCCTTCACGAATAACTGATTTCCTTCAGGACCTGGATCAAGATCCCGGGCGCGCTGATGAAGCGCGCCCCATGGAAAAAGAGCCGTCCGGCTTGTTCGGGCGGCTCTTTCTTCTATTTTTTCACGCTTGCGGCGCCTCAGCGCTTCTCGCCCGTGCGCTCAAGCACGGCGGCAAAAAAGCCGTCGGTGTTGTTCACGTGCGGCAGCAGCTGCATGTAGGCGCCGAAGCGCTCCCACTGCGAATCCGGGAAGCGGATGCGCTGCTCCTCAAAGACGTCCTTGGCGGGGAGAAGCCGCCACTCCGGATTCGCGGCGAGAAACGCCTCAACGACATCCTGATTTTCGCGCCTTAAAAGCGAGCAGGTTGCATACACCAGACGCCCGCCCGACTTCACGAGCTTCGAAGCGTTTTCAAGCACGCTCTTCTGAATCGCATTGATGCGGTCGAGCTCTTCGGGCGAGAGACGCCACTTGAGGTCCGGATTGCGCCGAAGCGTGCCGGTGCCCGTGCAGGGCGCGTCGATGAGCACGCGGTCGAATTTCCCGCGCAGGCGCTTGACGCGCGGATCCTGTTCGCTGCGGATCGCTGCGGGGTGCACGTTCGTGAGGCCGGCGCGGCGCATGCGGGGCGCCATGCCCGCCAAGCGCTTCTCATTGACGTCGAAGGCGTAGAGGCTGCCCGTCGACCGCATGAGCGCGCCGATGGCGAGCGTCTTGCCGCCCGCGCCCGCGCAGAAGTCGCAGATCATTTCGCGCCGCCGCGCCCCGAGGAGCCGCGCAATCAGCTGGCTGCCTTCGTCCTGCACGTCGACAAGGCCATCCTTGTAGATCGGCCAGCGGGTGAGGCCGGGCTTCGTCGGCAGGCGGATCCCGTCGGGGCTGTAGGGCGTGGGATAGGCTTCAACGCCGTCGGCCTTGAGCGTCTCGAGCACGCTCTCGCGGTTTGCCTTGAGCAGATTGACGCGCAGGTCGAGGGGCGCCCCCTCCATCATGGCCGGATAAAGCAGATTGGCGTCTTCGTACTGCGCCTCAATGAGGTCGTAGAGCCACTGCGGGAGTTCCGCGCGCACGTGCGGCGCGGCCTCGTCAAGACAGAAGGCGAGCACGCGCTTGAGCGGCCCTTCTTCAGAGCCGATCGCCGAGGGCGAAATCGACTCGATGCCGTGCTGTCGGGCAAGCGTGGCGAGCGCCGCAAGGCGCGGCGCGCGCTCGGGCCGCACCGGGCGCATCGCTGCGCGCAGCGATGCGTAGCGGCGCAGCGCGTAGTAAATCCCTTCGGCAATGAGGCCGCGCTCTCGCATGCCGAGCTTCGGGTTGCTCTTGAAGAAGAGCTTCATGAGAACGTCGGCCGGACCGTCGAACTTGAGAATGACGGCGAGCGCCCGGGTGAGCTCATCGACGATGAGATTCGTTACGCGGACTTCGCCCGGCGCTCTCGGCGCCATGCGCTTCTCGGGCGTCTTCGGGCCGCTCGTGCGGACGTTGCCCGCGGCGTGGCGCTCCTGCCGGCGGCGCGCATCGGCCGCGCGCTGGCGTTCGGTGCGCTTCGGTTCGTCGCGGCGCGACTTCTGCTTGGGCTTCTGCATCGCAAAGGCGCGACGCTTGGGATGGGATTCGGTCATGCTGAAAGCTCTTGCCGCCCGACAAAAGCACCGCAGGCGCTCGGGGCGGAAACGATGAAAAAACGGAAATGCACCGCCGGACATGCCGGCGCTTCGGGGCTCAGGCGCTTCGTTCCAAGCGAGCCGCTCACTCGGTCGGGAACACCGCAAGCGAACGGGCAACCTCGTCGCTCATCACGGCGCGGCCGTTTTCAAGCCGCACTTCTCCGAGCGCAACGGCGCGAACGCACTTCGGATAAAGCGCGTGCTCATAGGGGAGCAGACGCGCAGCGAGCGTCTCGGGCGTATCGCTCGCAAGGATCGGCACGACGGACTGCCCGATGATGGCGCCGCCGTCGAGAACTGCGGAAACGAAGTGCACCGTCGAGCCGTGAACGCGGCAGCCCGCCTCAATGGCGCGCCGATGCGTCTCAAGCCCCGGGAAGAGCGGCAGGATCGCCGGATGAATATTGAGAATCTTGCCCTCAAAGCGCTTGACGAAGCCTTCCGTCAGAATGCGCATGAAGCCTGCGAGAACGATCACGTCGGGTTCGTAGCGAGAAATCGCTTCGGCGAGCGCCGCGTCAAAGTCTTCGCGCGAGGCGAAGGCCTTGTGGTCAATCGCAAGCGCTTCAAGCCCTTCGGCGCGTGCGCGCGCGAGCCCGGGCGCTTCGGGCCTGTTTGAGATGACGGCTCGAATCTGGAGTCCGTACTGCGACGCCCAGTTTTCTTCGCGCGACTTTCTGAGAATCGCCTCGAAGTTGCTGCCGCGGCCGGAGAGGAGAATGACGATGTTCTTCATGATGGAGGTCCTCGACGGGACGGTTGACGATGGATTCGGTCCGCCAAGCGCGGATCAGGCGCCGTCCTTCGGGCGATATTGTCTCAGAACCGGGAGCGGCAAGGCGCGGGATTCTATCAAATCGCACGCAGCGCTCTGGCTTTGCCCGAAAAGCCGATCGCAAGCGCGAGCGGATTCGAGAAAATGCTTAGCGCGCCACGGGCGCGCGCAACGCAGCCCGCAGGATTCAGGTTCAAGGCGCAGCCGCAATCTATAATCGGCTTCTGCCTTCGCGCCGGCGGCGCGAAGCTGCGCATTTTCCACACGCCCGCCGATTGAACTCAAACCCCAAGGACTTCCGCTCATGCACGTATTCCGAGGCCTGCCGCACCCGCTACTCAAACGCCCGTCCGCCATTGCGATCGGCAATTTCGACGGCGTGCATACGGGACATCAGGCGCTCCTTGAAAGCGTCGTGCAGGCGGCGGGCGACCGGGGCCTCGTGCCTTCGGTGGTGACCTTCGAGCCGCATCCGCGAGAGGTGCTCGGCGGCGAGCCGCTGCCGCGCATTTCAACCCTGCTCGACAAAGTCGACGCCATTCTCGCCACGGGGATCGAACGCATCTACATGCTGCCCTTCAGCCGCCGGACGGCTGCGCTCAGCGCAGAAGCCTTCGTTGAGGACATCCTCGTCGACGGACTCGACACGCGCTGGATCACGGTGGGCGAAGACTTCCGATTCGGCAGCGACCGCTCGGGCGACGTGAAGGCGCTCGAAGCCTTCGGGCGCGAGCATCATTTTGAGGTCTTTGCTTCGCCGCTCCTCTTTCACGGCGACGCGAAAGTGAGCTCCACGCGCATCCGCGAAGCCCTCGCGCGCGGCGACCTCTACGAGGCAAGCCTCATGCTCGGGCGGCGGTATTCCATGGCCGGACGCGTCATTCACGGCGCTGCGCTCGGACGCACGATCGGCTTTCCGACGCTCAACATCGCGCCCATCCCGCCGGGCAGCACCGCCAAGCCTGCCATCACAGGCGTCTTTGCCGTGCGCATCGAAGGGCTTGGGCCTGCCGTGCGAGCGGGCGTAGCCTCGCTCGGGATCAAGCCCACGGTCACGAGCGAGCACCGCTGGCTTCTCGAAACCAACGTCTTCGACTGGAAAGGCAACGCCTACGGCAAAAAGATCCGCGTCATCTTTGTGGAGAAGCTGCGCGACGAAAAGAAATTCAGCGGCATCGATGAACTTCGAGCCGCCATTGAAAGCGACGCTCTTCGTGCGCGCCGCATCCTCGGGTGCACGCCCGGGGAGGGCATTTTCAGCCCTGAGCACGAGCAAACAACGGAGAGTGCATAGCAGCGGCGCCGGCCGGACGTTCGGTTTGAACGTGCGGCAAGCGCCAAGCACTTCTTCACCTGAAGAGCCCGAGGGGGCCAGGAGAAAAAATATGGCCAAAGAAGCCCAGGCGGCCGATGCCGCCAAGAAGTATCCGCTCAACCTGCCGGATACCCCGTTCCCGATGCGCGGGAACCTCCCGAAGCGCGAACCCGAATGGATCCGCGAATGGGATGAAAAGCACATTTACGAGCGCATCATTGACGCGCGGCGCGATGCCAAGAAGTTCATTCTGCACGACGGCCCGCCCTACGCCAACGGCGCCATTCACGTCGGCCACGCGATCAACAAGATCCTCAAGGACATGATCCTCAAGGAAAAGACGCTCGAAGGCTTCCAGGCCCCCTATGTGCCGGGCTGGGACTGCCACGGCATGCCGATCGAGGTGCAGATCGAGAAGCTCCATGGGAAGAACCTCCCTGTTGACGAGATGCAGAGCCTCGCGCGCGCCTACGCCATGGAGCAGTCGAAGCTGCAGCTCGAAGACTTCAAGCGCCTTGGCGTCCTCGGGTTCTGGGAGAATCCGTACCGCACGATGCGCCACGACACGGAAGCCGCCGAAATCCGCGCGCTCAAGGGCGTTGTCGAAAGGGGCTACGTCTACCGCGGCCTCAAGCCCGTCAACTGGTGCTTCGACTGCCAGAGCGCGCTCGCGGAAGCGGAAGTCGAATATAAGGACGTCGAGTCCTACACGATCGACGTCGCCTTCCGGCTCTGCGAAGAAGACGAAGCCCGCACGGCTGAAGCCTTCTCCGTGAAGCTCGAGAAGCCCTGCTTCATCGTGATCTGGACGACGACCCCGTGGACGATTCCGGCGAACCAGGCCCTCAACGTCCATCCGGAGCTCGACTACGTGCTCGTCGACACCGGCGACAAGTACTTGATCCTCGCCGAGTCGCTCGCCGAAGCCGCCCTCAAGCGCTACGGCCTCGAAGGCAAGGTGATCGGCAAGGCCAAGGGCGCCGCGCTCGACATGCTGCGCTTCAAGCACCCGCTCTACGACCTCGACCCGGGCTACCAGCGTCTTTCGCCCGTTTATCTTGCCGACTACGTCGATGCGACGGCCGGCACCGGCATCGTGCACTCGGCGCCCGCCTACGGCGTCGACGACTTCGTCTCCTGCAAGAAGCACGGCATGACGAACGAAGAAGTGCTCACCCCGGTTCAGGGCGACGGCACGTACAGCGAAGCGCTCCCGCTCTTTGGCGGCCTCAACATCTGGAAGGCGCAGCCGAAGATTGTCGACGCGCTCACGCTCGCAGGGAGCCTTCTCGCGCAGGGCCGCATTCAGCACAGCTACATGCACTGCTGGCGCCACAAGACGCCGCTCATCTACCGTGCTACCTCGCAGTGGTTCGTCCGCATGGACGCGCCCGACGAAGACACGAAGAGCGTGCTCGGCCTGCCGGCGCAGCCCGAAACGCTGCGCGAAACGGCGCTGCGCGCCGTGAAGGCGACGAAGTTCTTCCCGCAGTGGGGCATCAACCGCCTCTACTCGATGATCGAAAACCGTCCCGACTGGTGCATTTCGCGCCAGCGCAACTGGGGCGTGCCGCTGCCCTTCTTCCTGCACAAGGAAACCGGCGAGCTCCATCCGCGCACGCTCGAGATCATGGACCAGGCCGCCGACATCGTCGAAAAGGGCGGCATTGAAGCCTGGAGCAAGGTGACGGCCGAAGAGATCCTCGGCGACGAGGCCAAGGACTACGTGAAGTCGACCGACATCCTCGACGTCTGGTTCGACTCGGGCTCGACGCACTACACCGTGATGCGCGGCTCGCACAAGGACATCCTCGGCTGGCCGGCCGACATGTACCTCGAGGGCTCCGACCAGCACCGCGGCTGGTTCCATTCGTCGCTGCTCATCGGCGCGATGCTCGACGGACGCGCGCCTTACAACCAGCTTCTCACGCACGGCTTCTGCGTCGACGAGAAGGGCGAAAAGATGTCGAAGTCCAAGGGCAACATCGTTCGTCCGCAGGAAATCAGCGACAAGTTCGGCGCCGAAATCCTCCGTCTCTGGGTGGCGTCGACCGACTACTCGGGCGAGCTGCGCATCGGACCGACGATTCTCAAGCGCGTCGTTGAGAGCTACCGCCGCATCCGCAACACGCTGCGCTTCCTCCTTGCCAACACGTCGGACTTCGATCACACGAAGGACGCCGTCAAGCTCGAAGAGATGCTCGAGCTCGACCGCTGGGCCGTCGCCTTCACCGAAGACTTCCAGCGCAAGGTGATCGCCGAGTACAAGGACTGCCGCTTCCACAACGTGGTCTCGCTCCTGCAGACCTTCGCTTCGACCGACCTCGGCAGCTTCTACCTCGACATTCTCAAGGACCGCCTCTACACGACGGCCCCGAAGAGCCTCGCGCGCCGCTCCGCGCAGACCGCGCTCTGGCTCATCACGAAGACGATGCTGCGCCTCATGGCGCCGATCCTCTCCTTCACGGCCGAAGAAGCCTTCAAGGTCTTCTCGCCCAACGAAAGCGGGACGATCTTCACGGAAGTCTTCGAGCCGCTGCCGGAAGTGCCCGGCGCTGAAGCGCTCCTTGAAAAATGGGCGAAGATCCGCGCCGTGCGCGCCGACGTGCAGAAGGCGATTGAAGACGAGCGCGCCAAAGGCACGATCGGCTCGTCGCTGCAGGCCGTGGGCACGCTCAAGGCCCCGTCGCCGCTCTACGAGCTGCTTGCCACGCTCGGCGACGAACTGCGCTTCGTGATGATCATGAGCCGCATCACGCTTGAAAAGAGCGAAGGCGACGCTGTTGCGGTTGAGGTTCATCCCGCCGAAGCCAAGAAGTGCGAGCGCTGCTGGCACTACGTCGAAGGCGTGGGCGAGAACGCCGAACACCCGACGCTCTGCCCGCGCTGCATCTCGAACCTCTTCGGTTCGGGTGAAGTGCGCCGCATTGCCTGACGCCCTAGCGCAAACGGGGAGAGCATGGCTTCAAACACCAAGCGGCCTCAGCTCGGCGCGCAGCGCGCGCCGAGCACACCGAAAAAGCGGGCCTCGGGATCGGGCAGCGCCGATCCCAACCCGCTGCGCTTCAGCTTCTGGTTCTTTTTCGGCTTTCTCATCGTGGTGCTCGATCAGGCCACCAAGTTCTACTTCGAGCACGCGATGGATCCGGGCGACGTCATCCCGGTGGCGCCGGGCTTCAACTTCGTGCTCGCGCACAACCGCGGCGCCGCCTTCTCGTTTCTCGCAAACGCGGGCGGCTGGCAGCGCTGGTTCTTCACGATCCTCGCCGCTGCGGTTGTGATCTTCGTCCTGCGGCTTCTCTGGAAGCACGGGGGCAAGCGGCTCTTCAGCCTCTCGCTCACGCTCATCGCGGCAGGCGCCGCAGGCAACCTGATCGACCGCGCGCTCGCGGGCTACGTCGTCGACTTCATCGACCTCTACTGGCAGAACTGGCACTGGCCCGCCTTCAATGTCGCCGACATTGCGATCTGCGCGGGCGCCGCCGGCCTTGTGCTCGACGAGCTCCTCGGCGTGGCGCGGGACCGCTAGCAAAAGAGCCTTTATTGGCTGCCTCAGCCCATGTTTTTTCGCCGCCCGGCTGCAACGCAATCGGGCGGCTTCATTTTTTCGGATAATGTGCTCTTTCCAAATTCGGACGCACGACGCCGGATGCGCCGCATGCCGTCCGTCCATTCACGCAAAGGCTTCACCTCATGACCGAAGATGCCGCTAAGCCCCTTGCGGGCAAGAAAATCACCGTCGCCGCAACAGGGGGCATCGCGCTCTACAAGGTTTGCACGCTCGTGCGCGGCCTGGTGCGCGCCGGCGCCGAGGTGCGCGTCGCCATGACCGAAAACGCCGCGCGCTTCGTGGGGCCCGTCACCTTCGAAGCCCTTTCAGGCCGCCCCGTCGCGCTCACGGAGTGGGCGTCCGGCCCCGACGGCGCGATGCCGCACATCGAGCTTGCCAAGTGCGACCTCATGATCGTCGCGCCCGCAACCGCGAACGTGCTTGCCAAGGCCGCGCACGGCATCGCCGACGACCTTGTGTCGACCCTCATCGCCGCAAGGCGCGCCGACATCGTCTTTCTGCCTGCGATGAACGTGCACATGTGGACCAATGCTGCGACGCAGCGCAACGTGGCGTGCCTCAAGGCCGCCGGCGCACGCTTCATCGGGCCGGATTCGGGCTTTCAAGCCTGCGGCGACCTCGGCAGCGGCCGCATGACGGAGCCCGAGGCGGCGCTCGATGCGCTCTTGGGCTACTTTGCCCCCAAGACGCTCGCCGGCCGGCGCGTCGTCGTGACGGCTGGCCCGACCTTTGAAGCCATCGATCCGGTGCGCGGCATCACCAACCGCTCAAGCGGCCGGCAGGGCTATGCGCTTGCGCGCGCTGCGCGCGACGCCGGCGCCGAAGTCGAGCTCATCGCCGGTCCGACGGCGCTCGCCGATCCCTTCGGCATCCGCACGACGCACGTCGTGAGCGCGGCAGACATGCGAAGCGCCGTCATGAAGGCGATTGCCGAGGACGAGCGTCCCGTCGACCTTCTTTTCGGCGTGGCGGCCGTCTGCGACTGGCGGCCGAGCCGTGCATCGGCCCTCAAGCTCAAGAAGCCCGAAGGCGGGCGTCCCGAGGGCGAGCCGCATCCCTTCGCCGCCATCGAATGGACGGAAAATGCCGACATTCTGGCCGAAGCCGCCCGATCAGGCCGGGTCGGCGTCGTGGGCGGCTTTGCTGCGGAAACGGCCGAAGACGAAGCGCTCCTTGCCTATGCGCGCCGAAAGCTCGAGAAAAAAGGGATCGACTTCATCGTTGCCAACGACGCGCGGCGCGCGCTCGACGCAGATCGCAACAGCGTGGCCGTCATCGTGCGGGGCGCTCTGACGCCCGAACGCTTTGGCCCCGCCGACAAGGCCGCCTGCGCGCGCTTCATCGTGGCGCAAGCCGCGCGAGTGCTCGCCCGACGCTGAAATACCCTGCCTTTCTTTTCTTTTTTATTCCTTCACTGCGCCGAAGCGGCGTCCGTCTGACGACGGCGCCCGCCGGCCCACACGCCAAAAATCAATTCACTCACCATGCAGATCGATCTCAAGATCCTTGACGAGCGCGCCCGCGCGCACATTCCCGCCTACGCCACGCCGGGCGCCGCCGGCCTCGACCTGCGCGCGCTGCTTGACGCGCCGCTCGAAATCGCACCGGGCGAAACGCACCTCGTGCACACGGGGCTCGCCATCCACATCGGCGACCCGGGCTACGCCGCGCTCATCCTGCCGCGCTCCGGGCTCGGCCACAAAAAGGGCATCGTGCTCGGCAACCTCGTGGGCCTCATCGACAGCGACTACCAGGGCGAACTCATGATTTCAGTCTGGAACCGCGGCAGCGAGCTTTTCCGGCTCGAGCCCTTCGAGCGCCTCGCGCAGCTCGTGATTGTGCCGGTGGCGCAGGCCGCCTTCCGCATCGTCGACGATTTCGAAGCGTCGGCGCGCGGCACCGGCGGCTTCGGCTCCACCGGCACGAAATAAGCGCCGCCCTTCGGAAGGCCTTCGGAAAGGCGTCCGCCTTCAAGCGCTGAAGCGGACGCCTTTCGTCGTTTTTGTCATGGCCGAGGCGCTTGCGGCGCATCAGCAAAGAGCCTCAGCCGCATTGCGCCGAACGGGCTTCGGCCGATAGTTACACTTTGTTACGCCGAGATAGCAAACCCTAATTTTCACCTAGCGGTTACCTAATTCGCCCTTCCTACACTTTCAATCAAAGGAAAGGCCGAGCCCTGAACGAGAAGCCTGGCCGCAAACATAACGATAGGAGTTGGATATGTTCGCTAAGAAAACGCTGACCGCTCTCTTCACCGCTGCCGCGCTTGGCGCCGCCGCCGCTGCCTGGGCCGCTCAGGAAGCCCCCGCCCCCGCTGCGCCCGCCGCACCGGAAGCCGCCGTACAGACGCTTGCGCCGAAGATTGCCATGCCGGAAGCCGCCGCCATCGCTGAAAAGGCGCTCGGCGGCAAGACCCAGCGCGCCACGCTGCGCCCGGGCGCCGAAGGCGGTCTCGTCTGGGACATCTGCGTTGTTCGCGAAGACGGCACGCGCGTTCGCACCTTCATCGACGCACAGACGGGTGAAGCAAGCGAAGGCGTCGTGATGAACGGGCGCGGCGTTCGCGGCCAGGGCCAGGGCCAGGGCCGCGGCTACGGATACGGCCCCCGCTACGATGCGCCCTGCCCCTATGCGGATGACGGCTACTACGGCCCGCACCATCGCCGCGGCTGCGGCCAGGGCTACGGGTACGGCTACGGCCCGCATCACGGCTGGGGACGCAACTGCCCCTGGATGTAACGGCAGCGAATCCGCCTTCGGCGGCGCATTGACGGCCTAGACGGCCGAGCCCGCCGAAAGCGCGCACGATCGAACACAACGCCATCCGAAGCGCCCGGCCGGCTTCAAGCCCGCCGGGCGTTTTTCCGCCGCGCGCCGAGCTCGATATACTCGAAATCGGATGCGGACCCCGGACGGCAACGACAACCATGCGCCGACGCCGGCGCGGACCGCACCGCCATGATCAGACGATTCGACGACGCAGCCAGCATGCACATTCTTCTCATTGAGGACGATCCCTTCATCGCGCGCGCGGTCGCGGCCGCGCTTGAAAGCGAAGCGCACACGGTCACTTGGACGCCGACGGGCGACGAGGGCCTCGCCGCCATCCGCACCCGCCTCCCCGATGCTGTGCTCCTCGACCTGGGGCTCCCCGGCATGGATGGGATCGACGTCATGAAGCGCATCCGCCAGATGCCGCCCCCGGCCGCATCGCTCCCGGTGCTGATCGTCACAGCGCGCGAAGCGCTCGAGAGCCGCCTCGAGGGACTCGATGCCGGCGCCGATGATTACGTGCTCAAGCCCTTTCACATGTCGGAGCTCTTGGCGCGCATCCGCGCCGTCGTCCGGCGCAAGGGCCCGATCAAGGACGACGTGCTGCGCGCGGGCCGCATTGCGCTCAATACGGTCACCCACACCTGCGACGTGGGCGGCCTTGCCGTCACGCTCTCCAAGCGCGAGTATTCCCTTCTTGCCGCCCTTCTCGTGCGCCCGGGCGCCATTCTCTCGAAGCGCGCGCTCGAAGAGAAGCTTTACGCCCCGGGCGAAGAGCCCGAAGGCAATGCTGTCGAGTACCTGATTCATGCGCTTCGCCGCAAGATCGGCAGCGACGCCATTGAAAACATCCGCGGCCTCGGCTGGCGCATTCGCGCGGACAAATAGTCCGCCTGCCCCGCTATGAAAGCCCCGAACCAAACGCAGCAGAGCGTCGCGCCGAAGCGCAATGCGCAGGCCCCGCACAAGAAGCCTCGGCTCTTCGATTCGCTTCTCGTGCGGCTTCTTGCCGCGCTCGTTCTGAGCCTCATTCTTTTTGTGGCCGCCACTGCCTGGTGGATCTATTCGGACGCACGCGACGAAGCCTTCTATACGCAGGACGAAAGTCTCCTTGAGGTCACTGCGGCGCTTGCACGCGCGGATGTCGCCGCGGTGCTCCCGCGCGCGCTCACAATGGATCCGAAGCGCTTTGAAGCGCGCATGGAATCCGACGAACCGCTCCCTGAAGAGCATGCTTCGCAGGGGCGCGGCATGGGCATGGGCATGGGACGGCACCGCCACGGCGGCCGCATGCACCGGCGCATGCTTGAAATGATGGGCGAAGAGAATGCGGCGTGCCCGATGGCGGACGCCGCGAACGGCACAAACGATGCAGCGAGCAGCGGCGCAGCCCCGCAGCCGCCCCGCCGAACGCTGATTCCGGCCGGCGAAACCGTGCTCGTGCGCCTTCTTGCCAAGCAGGGACAGGCCGTGCCCATTGTTTTCGGCGAAGACCTCGCCGCAGGCTTCTCGACGCCGCTCATCGACGGCGCGCCGCACCGGCTCTGCCTGCTCTTTCTGCCGAACGGCCGCTATACCGCAGTGGCCGAGCCCCTGAAGCTGCAGGAAGCCATTGTCCAGGAAGAAGCCATCCGCGCCGTCACGCCGCTTCTTGTGCTGCTGCCGGTGCTCGCGCTCGTGCTCGGCGCCATCCTTTGGGCGGGCCTGCGCCCCCTCACGCAAAGCGCGCGCAATGTGAGCCGGCGCGGCGGCAACGACCTCACGCCGCTGCCGCTCGAAGGCGTGCCCTCGGAAGTGCGCCCCTTCGTCGAAGCGGTGAACGGGCTTCTGGCGCGCGTAGACGCGGCGCGCACGCGCGAGCTGCGCTTTACGGCGGACGCCGCCCATGAGCTGCGCAGCCCCCTCACCTCCCTCACGATCGAAGCCGAGCACCTCGGGAAGCTCCCGCTCTCGGATGACGCCCGAAAAATTGTCTCGAACCTCGAGTCCGGCCTCGAGCGCTCGGTGCACCAGGTTTCGCAGCTCCTCCTTTTTGCGCGCGCGCAGACGGGCGAAACCAAAACGGCGCTCCTGCGCGATGCAGAACCCTGGCATTTGGCGGAGCTCGCCGGCGAGCTCCTCGAGCCGCTCCTGCCGGCGCTCGAGAAAAAGTCGATCCGCTTCGACGCCGAAGGGCTTGACGCCGCAGAGCCCGTGCGCGGACTCTCGCGCACGGCCGCCGGCGCCATCATCCGGAATCTGCTTGAAAATGCCGTGCGCTACACGCCCGCGGGCGGCGCCATCCGGCTTGAAGCCCGGCAAAGCGAAAAGGCGCTCGACATTGCCGTCATCGACAGCGGCCCGGGCATTCCGCCCGAAGAGCGCGAGCGCGTGTTCGATCCCTTCTACCGCATCACAGGGACGCGCGAGCTCGGCACGGGCCTCGGGCTCGCGATCGTGAAAACCTATGCGGACATGACGGGCGCGACCGTCACGCTCGATTTCGCCCGAAGCGCCGAAGAAGCCGCTCAAGCGGGCTTCGGACGCGGCCTGCGGGCAAGCGTGCATTTCGAAACGGCGAACGCCGCCCGCTGAGGCCCGAGCGGACGGGCGCCCCGCGGCAGCGTTACTGCCGCTCGTCCGCTTCGAAGGGCTCCTCTTCTTCGAAATCCTCATCCGCTTCCGGCGGGAAGAGCACTTCGTCGAGCGCGCGGTGCGCCGCGAGCGTCAGCCCTTCGGCCTGCGCCTTCGCGAGCGAGCCTTCGATCATGCGGATCGAGGGGCGTCGATCGGCGTGGAGCGTGATTTCAAGCGCAGCACCGAAGGCGTCGTCGTAGCCCGGCACTTCGTTTGCAAGATGGCCGAGCGTCTTCATTCCCTCGGCCCCTTCCGTCTGGAAGACGCGCAGATACGCATCGTGAAATTCGCGCGGCACTTCGGCCCAGACGCCCCAGGTGAAGCTCCCGGACGCTTCAAGGAAAGGCACCTCAATCACGCCGAAAAGGTAGGCGCGCCCGTCGTCAGCGAGCGCAAAGTCCTTGGAAAATCGCCCGAAGCGATAGCGCTCAACATAGTCGAGCGCCCAGAAGGCGTCGGGAAGCGTCATCTGAATGTCGCGGCAGAGTTCTTCAGTCTCGACGGCCGCTTCCGTTTCGAGCGGCATCGCTTCCGATTCGGTCTTCATCTTCTTTCATTCCGTTTCTGATTTGAAAGCGCCAAAGTCTAGTACAGCGCGGCCTTCCTTCGGGCGCGCGCGAGGAGCGGCGCGCTCGAGAAAAGCTTGAGAAAGCTTGAGAAAGCTTGAAAAAAGGCCTGGCAAACCCGCACCTCAAACAAAAGCGCCGCTGAAGCCCCAAGGCAAGAGCGGCGTCTCTCCAAAAGCGTCGTCAGCGCCGGCGCCGTCGGCTTGCCGGCCAGACGACGCGGCGCAGAAACTGCGCATCAGCGCGCGAAATTCGCTTCGGCAAACTTCCAGTTCACGAGCTTCTCAAAGAAGGCCTTGATGAAGCCCGGGCGCGCATTGCGGTAGTCGATGTAGTAGGCATGCTCCCAGTCGTCGATCGTGAGAAGCGGCGTCTCGCCCGTCTTCACCGGCGTGCCGGCGTTGCTCGTGTTGAGAATTGCGAGCGAGCCGTCGGCCTTTTTGACAAGCCACGTCCAGCCGGAGCCGAAGTTGCCTGCGGCAGCGTTCGAAAACGCTTCAACGAAAGCCTCGAAGCTTCCCCAGGTCTTTTCAATCGCCGCGAGAAGCGCGCCTTCGGGACGGCCGCCGCCCGCGGGCGAGAGGCACTGCCAGAAGAAGGAATGATTGAAGTGCTGTGCGGCGTTGTTGAAGAGGCCGCCGTCGGCGCCCCGGATGACTTCTTCAAGGGACTTGCCTTCAAAGCCCGAGCCTTCGAGCTGCTTGTTGAGGTTCGCAACATACGTGCGGTGATGCTTGCCCCAGTGATACTCGAGCGTTTCGCGGCTCATGGCGGGCTCAAGCGCGTCCATCGCAAAGGGCAGTTCAGGAAGCTGGAATTCAGTCATGGCGGGTCTCCCAATCTAGAAAAACGGGACTGCGTGGCTCGGGGCTGCCGCCGACGGTCTCTGCGCTCGGCGAAGCGGGCCACTTCGGAAGGATAGGGTGATTACCTATCGGATGCTAGCATCATATCATCCCTATCTATCGAATACCTTCGATCCATTGAAAAAATCTTGTCCTTTTGTATCCGTCGAACCGCCGTCTCGATCGGCAGTGGCATTGACGAGGCCGTCGCCAAACTCGATCTTAAGCGCATCGCCCGCGCGGATGTCGGCCGCCCGGCCAACGATGCCGTCGGCGGTTGAAACGCGTGCGTAGCCAGCGCGCAGAGGGCGGTCCGGATCGAGGGCGGCAAGCGTTCTGCCGAGCGCGCTCACCGTGCGCTCTGCGCGCTCAATCATCGGGATCGGATTCGGAGCGAGGCGCGCAGCCCGGGCAAAGCGCAGCGCATCAGCGGAGAGGCGAAGCGCTGCGGCATCGTCGAGGCGGCGCGAAAGCCTCGCGAGGCGATCGTCGCCCGCGTCGATTTTTTCGTTGATTGCCGCGTCAAGGCGCGCTGCGCCTTGCGTGAGGCGCAGGCTGTGCCGCGCAAGAAAAGCCGAGGGGACCGCAATGGCCCGGCCGGCAACCGCAAGCCGGCTGCGAAGCGCTGCAAGCCTTGCCGCGACAGCGCTCTCGAGCCGCCGGGCATCCTGCGAAAGCCGGCTGCTGCGCTGCTCGAGAAATGCTTCCGGCACCGCGATGACGCGACGGGCGCGCTGCACGCGCGCGCTGCGCTCGGCAATCGCGCGGCCGACTTCGCCCTCGAGCTGCGAGGCGGCAGCGCGAAGCCCTTCGTCGAACCGCCGCAGAAGCGCTTCGCCCCTGGGCAGCGCGGAATCGGCGCGATCGAGCCGCTCTTCGGCAATGCGCAGTTCGCGCGAGACTGCGCGATCCATCGTTTCGCTCGCCTTTCTGAGGCGGCCGAACCAATACGATCCGTCCCGGCCCACGACTTCGGCGGCCGCCGTCGGCGTCGAGGCGCGCAGGTCGGCCGCAAAATCCGCAATTGTGAAGTCCGTTTCATGCCCGATGCCAGAGACGACGGGCGTCTTGAGCGCGCGAATCGCCCTGGCAAGCCCTTCGTCGTTGTAGGCCTGCAGATCTTCGTAGGCGCCGCCGCCGCGCACGAGCAGAATGACGTCGCAGCCTGCCCCGTCGAGAAGGTCGAGCGCCCGCACGAGCGAAGCTGCTGCGCCCGGCCCCTGCACGGCCGCTTCGGCAAAAACAATCTGCACCCAGGGCATGCGCCGCGCGAGCGTACGGCGAACGTCGCCGAAGGCGGCCGCCCGCTCGCTCGTCGCAAGGCCGATGCGCTTCGGGAATGCCGGGAGCGCGCGCTTTTTCGCCGGATCAAAAAGCCCCTCTGCCTCGAGCTTTGCCTTGAGCGCGAGAAATGCCGCCCAAAGCGCGCCGCGCCCGGCGCGCCGCCACGCATGGACCACCAGCTGAAGCCGCCCGTTCGGCGGATAGACCTGCAGCTCGCCGCGCACCTCAATGCGGTCGCCTTCGGCCGGCACCCCCGAACGGAGGTTCGTGCGCCAGATGACGCAGGAAAGGACGCCCTTCTCATCCTTGAGCGAGAAATACACATGCTCGGCGCGCGAGCGCGTCGCCTGAGAGACTTCGCCCGCAATCCAGCAATCGGGCAGAAAGCCGCGCACGGCCTCATCGAGCCGCGCGAGCACTTCGGAAACGGGCACGGGCCGATCGTCTTCGAGCGGTTCCGCCGGGGCCCGAAGCGCAAAAGAAGCCTCGAGCGGGCGTTGGGCAGTGGAGCGCTGCCCCCGAAGCGCCGCACGGGCGGAAGCATCGTCCGCGCGGCTTCGCGCGCCGCCCGCCGTCGAAGGCGCTTCGGGCGACGCGAGCGGCATGCCGCTCTGATAAGCCTCAAGAAAGCGGTTCGGCTCGTGCCTCGCCCTCGAAGCGTATGACGACGCTGCACTCACCGGCTTTTGCGGCGCATGCTGCCGCACGGACCTCGCGGGCGCCGCTGCGCTGCGGGCGGCGGCATAGCCGCCGTACGCCACCCGCTCGCGCGGCGGCCAGGGCGCCTGCCGGCTTGCGGCCGAAGGCGCAGCTGCGGCGGCCTGAAGCGGCTGACGCGCCTGCCGCGGCGCCGCGCCTGCAGCATTCCCCTCAGCGCCCTGCGGATCGGACGCCTGCCTGCGCCGTGCGGCGCTCGCCTCGGCTTCCCGCATGAGCGCCGGATCGTCCGTCGGGAACGGAATGTCGTCAAAGGGAGGGCGGTTTGTCATAAGTGCCGGATGGAAAAGTTCTGCTCAAAAAGGACGCAGCGCGCGCCAAACGGGCAAGAAGCGCTGGACGCGCCGAAATAAAAGGCAAGATTAGCCGAACCGCCGCATGTGCTGCGCGGCGCCGGGGCGCCTTCTTCAAAGGATATTCACGAAAATCCACATCTGCCTAAAAAATAGGCAACGAAAAAATTTCCTGATCTTCTAGGGAGTTAGACCGCTTCTCCAAAGCTTATCCACAGGCTTACTCACCCGTAATGAGGAAAAAGTCCACGAAGTTTTTCACCGCTCAAGGCGGACGCGGTTTTCAAATGCGGCTATCATCAACGCTTCATGTGCGCCGCAGCGATGTCCGGATGCGCTCCACCGAGGAGCCCGCCCCGGGCGCAGGCTCTTCCAGCAGGAAGAGCGCCGCTTCCGCGGGCTGGCGGCGCCGGTTGAAACCGTCCAAGAAGCAGATGTCAGACGACACTCCTCCTCGAAGTCCCGAGGCGAGCGCCGAGCTTGAACCCGAAGCGGCTCGTCTCGTCAAGAACCCTCACTGCCCTCAGAAGGCCGTGCGCTGCGCCCGCCCTAACGGCGCGCTCGAAGCATCGGCTGCGGAGATACTGCCATGATCTTCGCCGCCAAGCTTGAATCCTGGGTACATCGCCAATGGGCGCAGCGCGGCATCGTGCCGTGCCTGCTCTACCCGCTCAGCTTCCTCTACCGGGCCGCTGCCGCCCAGAAGCGCCGCAGCACGGTGCCGCACCGGCTCCCTGTGCCCGTGGTGGTGGTGGGCAACATCTACGTCGGCGGCACAGGCAAGACGCCCGTGACGATCGCGCTCGTCAAGGCGCTTCGCATGCGCGGCTGGCACCCGGGCGTCGTCTCCCGCGGCTTCGGCCGCAACGACCAGGGGGTGCGCCTTGTGGCGCCCGATTCGCCCGCGCACGAAGTGGGCGACGAGCCGCTTCTCATCGCGCATGAGTCGCTCGCGCCCGTCGCTGTCGGACGCAATCGCTTTGAGGCGGCGACGCTGCTCCTCAAGACCCATCCGGAAATCGACCTCATCGTGAGCGACGACGGCCTGCAGCATACGGCGCTTGCGCGCGACGTGGAGCTCGCCGTCGTGGGCGCGCGCGGCCTCGGCAACGGCTGGACGCTGCCGGCAGGCCCCCTTCGCGAACCGCCCTCGCGCCTGGATGCCGTCGACGCCATCGTGATCAATACGACAACCGACGTGCCCTTCTCGAGCCGCACGCCGCGCTTTGCCGCATCGAGCTGCTTCGGCGCCTGCACGCAGATCGCCACGGGCGAGATCGACGACATCGATCAGCTTGCGGCAAAGCTCGCCGATTCGAACGGGTCGGCGCTCGCCGCCGCAGGCATCGCCTCGCCGGGACGCTTCTTCGCCATGGTCCGCGCGCACGACATCGAATGCGCCGAGCTCGAGCTTGGCGACCACTACGACTTCTCGAAGAATCCCTTTGCCGACCGAACCGAGGACATGATCCTCATCACCGGCAAGGACGCCGTGAAGTGCGTGAAGATTCCGGCCATCAAGTCCGATCCGCGCATCTGGATGGTGGGGCTTGAGGTCGAGCTCGACCCCTATCTGATCGACCTCGTCGACCAGAAGGCGGGCGAAGCCGCCAAGCGCCTCGGCCGCCACCCGGAAGGCCGCAACGACACCATTTGAGAACGACATGACTCAGCAGCGAATTCCCGAATTTCTCGTCTGCCCCGTCTGCAAGGGGCCGCTCATGCAGGGCGAAAAGCCCGATGAGCTCGTTTGTCCGAGCTGCGAGCTCGCCTATGAAGTTCGCGACGGCATCCCCGTCATGATCCGCTCGAGCGCTCGCGCGCTCGCCCCCGAAGAAGCGCGCCGCTACCGCGAAAAGCGCGCTCAGCTGCATGGGCAGGCAAAGTAGCCGCAAGCGCTTCGCCTGAACTTTTTTCAAACAACTTTTCTTCATGGAGAGGCCCGCCGCAGCAAGAGAAAGCGCGGGCCTTCATGCTTATGGCCTTCACCGTCATCATTCCCGCTCGCATGAAGTCGACGCGGCTGCCGGAAAAACCCCTCAAGCTGATCGAAGGCGTGCCGATGGTGGTGCGCGTCGCTCAAACCGCTCAGCGCTCGGGCGCCTCGCGCGTCGTCGTTGCCACCGACCACGAAAAGATCCTCGACGCGTGCCGCGCTGCCGGCGTCGAAGCGCTTCTCACGCAGGAAAACCACCCGACGGGCACCGACCGCCTCGCTGAAGCCGTCGAAAAGCTCGGGCTCGCCGACGACGAAGTCGTCGTGAACGTTCAGGGCGACGAGCCTCTGATGCCGCCCGAGATCGTCGACGCAGTAGCCGAGCTCCTCATTTCGCGGCCGGCCTGCGCGATGTCGACCGCCGCGCACACGATTCACGACATCGAAAGCTTCATGAATCCCAATGTCGTCAAGGTGGCGCTCGACCACGAAGGCAACGCCGTCACCTTCTCGCGCGCGCCGATTCCCTGGCCGCGCGACGCCTTCCGAGCGGACCGCACGAAGCTTCCCGAAGGGTTTGCCCCGCTTCATCATCTCGGGCTCTACGCTTACCGCGTCCGCTTTCTCAAGCGCTTCCCGACATTGCCGCAGGCGCCGCTCGAAGAGATTGAGAGCCTCGAGCAGCTGCGCGCGCTCTACTACGGCGAAAAAATCGCGGTGCTCGTTCTCGATGAGGCGCTTCCCGCCGGCGTGGACACGGAAGCGGACCTGGAGCGCGTTCGGGCCGTTTATCGGGCGCGCCAGGCAGCGCTTGCGCATTAAGCGCGCGCCATTCGAGGACGCCCCGCCGCACTCAAGGCGCCCTTCCTGCCGCGCCAATAGAAGGCGCGGCGCGCCTTTAGCCGCTCGAACATGCCGCGCGCTTCATTGAATCGACATTTTCGACTGCTAAAATTGTTTGAATCAGGTCTGCTTAGCGGGCTAGCGCCCTGTGCAGCCAAGGACGGACCCACGCACGGTCCGCAATCGGATTCACCCAACTTTCAGGAGATTCATCCTATGCGTCTCATCCTCATCGGGCCTCCCGGCGCCGGCAAGGGCACTCAGGCCAAGTTCATCTGCGAACACTTCGGCATTCCCCAGATTTCGACGGGCGACATGCTGCGCGCGGCCGTCAAGGCCGGCACGCCGCTCGGCCTCGCCGCCAAGGCCGTGATGGAACAGGGACAGCTGGTGTCCGACGACATCATCCTCGGCCTCGTCAAGGAACGCCTCGAGCAGCCCGACTGCAAGAACGGCGCCCTCTTCGACGGCTTCCCCCGCACGATTCCGCAGGCGCAGGCCCTGCTCGACGCGGGCATCCCCATCGACTTCGTGCTTGAGATCAGCGTGCCCGACGCCGAAATCGTCGAACGCATGTCCGGCCGCCGCGTCCATCCGGCAAGCGGCCGCACCTATCACATCAAGTACAACCCGCCCAAGGTCGCCGGCAAGGACGACGTGACGGGCGAAGATCTCGTGCAGCGCGACGACGACCGCGAAGAAGTCGTTCTCAAGCGCCTTGAGGTCTACCACAACCAGACCGAAGCCCTCGTGGGCTTTTACACGAAGCTCGCGGAATCGGGCGCCCCGTCCGCCCCGAAGTATCGTTCGATCTCCGGCCTCGGCTCGATCGAAGCGATCACGGAACGGATCTTTGATGCGCTGAAGTAACACGCATCCTCTAGACCGGCTGCGGTTGATGCCGCCCCTCGGAAAGCCCGACGGGGCGGCCTTTTTTTTTGCCGGCGCCCAGCCGAGCGCAGCGCACGCCGCCGTTGCAATTCGGCGCAGCATTTTGCACGCTTTTCGTCGCCCTGCGGACGTATGATGAAGAAATCATCGCTTCCATTCGGAGATTCCGGACAATGGCCTTCAGAGTGAATATTCAGTCGAGCCGAGGCGTGCTGCGCCGCCTCTGCATTCTCAGTCTCTCGGGCGGCGCGCTCGCGCTTGCGCTCGCCGGCTGCAGCGCCGTTCCCTACGAAAGCGGCACGGCCGTGCGCGTTGACGCCCCACAGGGCGCGCAGGCGAAGAAAAAGGAAGAACCCAAGCCCGTTCCCGTCACCATGCCCTCCGAATACGCGCTTCGCGGCGACGGCATCTACTACTTCAACGACAACCAGGTCTCGAACTTCCGCATCACCGATGCGATTGCAAAGAACGGCCTCTACAGCGTTCAGGAAAACTTCCGCTTCGGCACGCCGCACGGCTTCACCTGGGGCGCAGGCGCAGCAGCCATTCTGCGCTCGGGCAGGCAGCTCGACGCCGAGCAGATCGTGGGCGTCTCCGTCGCCCGGGATCACCATCTCGTCCTTCACTACAAGGGCGAGTCCGCCAACAGGCCGATGAAGCTCAACGTTGCGCTTGAAGCCTATGACATGTCAGGGCTGCCGATCGGCCCCTACCTCAAAACCCGCATGAACCGCTCAACGCCCGCGGGCTTTCTGATCGGCGGCAAATACGCATTCCCGAAAGGCAGCATCGGCTACCGCGCCCGCATGTGGGTCGATGAGGACGTCGTGATCGTGCCCACCAAAACCGCCTTCACGGGCTCGAGCACGATCGAGGACTTCAGCAAGCGCTTCTCAAAGGAGATTCCCTACTGCCTTCGCTACGTGCCCGGCAAGCGCGCTCAGCCGATGGGCCTCCTTTTCGATAAGCCCATCAAGAAGCAGTTTGAAACGGTGAAGGGCCGCCGCGTCGAGAAGGGGCAGTCCGGCGAAGCTGAGCTCCTGCCCGTCAAGACGGGCACGATCTTCTGCGCGAAGAACGAAGCGGGCGGCAGCATCGGCAAGCTCGATTGGGCGCTTCGCTACGTGAACGGCTCGCGCGTGCTTGAGTTTGATTTCCCGTCGAACCTCACGAGCACGAACTACGGCGTGCTCCGAGAGCATCGCGATGCGCTGCGCGTCGCTTTTGCCGAAGAGCGCGCCAACGGCCGCACCAAGCTTCTCCCTGCGCGCATCTGGCTCAAAGACAAGCCCATTCTTGACTTCCAGTGGCGCTTCAACAAGCGCGCCGCAGACGCGATTCAGGACGCCATCGCGCAGACGGCCGACCTGCGCAGCGACTGGGAGGCCCGCCACGGCGCCAAGCCCGTCAAGGCTGCCGGCGCGAAAGCCAAGGCCGTGAAAGCGAAAAACGTGAAGAAATAAGCAGCAGGAAAAAGAGGCGGCTTGCAGCAAAGCCGCCTTTTTCTTTGGCTTCGCCGCTTTGCCAGGCACTTTGCCGTCCGTCCGCGGCGCGCTCGCTCGCGCACCTCCGGAGAAGAGCGGCGCCAATCGTGCTATTCGCGTGCTTCGCCGGCGCCGCCGAAGGCCGTCGCCCAGGCGTGCTCGAGAAGCCGCGGGCCATAGGTGCGAAGCGCTGCCGGATCCGAGAGCGTCCGCCGCCAAAGCCGCGCCCCGGCAAGCCCCTGCGCAAGGCCGTTGGCGTGCCGCGCCATGGCGCGCACCGCATGCACGTCGTCCGCCCAGTGCGCAAGTAGCTCCTCGGTGAGCGCCTCAACCACCTCGCGGCGCGTGACGGCCTTGGGCTCGTTATAAAAGACCTCGTCCACGCCGCTCAGGAGCCACGGATTTTGATAGGCGGCGCGCCCGAGCATGACGCCGTCGACGCCGGCTTTCCAGAGCGCTTCGGCCGTCGCCAGATCCGCAATGCCGCCATTCAAAACAAAAACTGCATCGGGAAATTCGCGCTTGAGCGCGTAAGCGATCTCTCGCTTCAAGGGCGGCACTTCACGGTTTTCCTTGGGTGAAAGTCCCTGAAGCCAGGCCGAGCGCGCATGCACGATGAAAACGCGGCACCCGCCTTCGTAGAGCGTCCCGACAAAGTCGCGCACGAACCCGTAGTCGGTATGCTCGTCGACGCCGATGCGGTGCTTCACCGTCACGGGGCGATCGGTTGCCGAACGCATGGCGGCAAGGCACTCGGCCACAAGCTTCGGTTCGAGCATGAGCGCCGCGCCGAAGCTGCCCTTCTGCACGCGCTCGGACGGACAGCCGCAGTTGAGGTTGTATTCGTCGTAGCCGAAGGGCTCGGCTATTTCAACGGCCTTGGCGAGCGCCGCTGGATCGGCGCCGCCGAGCTGAAGCGCAACAGGATGCTCGCAGGGCGAAAAGCCGAGAAGCCGCTCGCGGTCGCCGTGAATGATCGCGCCCGTCGTCACCATCTCGGTGTAGAGGCGCGCATGCTTCGTGAGCTGGCGGTGCATGAAGCGGCAGTGTCTGTCCGTCCAGTCGAGCATCGGCGCCACCGTAAAGCGCCAGTCGAGAGGATTGAGGGGCGTTTCATTCGTCGTCATGTTGCGGAAGGGAAAGATGGCGGACAAGAGAAGTCCGAGCGCGGCCAGGCGGCCGCTGAGGCAGAAAGGCAGGCTTTGCGCGCGAGCGGGGCTCAGTCGTCCTCAACTTCGCCGGAAACGTAGACCCAGCGGCCGTCGGGCTCGCGGCGGAAGAAGGAATTCTCCGAGAGCCGCACGACGCCGGCGCTCGAGCGGGCTTTGGCGAGAAAGCGTACGCGGCCGCGCGCCTCTCCGTGCGCCAAGGTCGGCGCTGGCGCTTCGAGAATCGAAAGCGAAAACCACTTGAGGCGCGCTTCGCCCGGCGCCCAAATGCGCGCAGGGCGCGTCTCCTCGGCCCAGGTGCCGAGGAGATACGCTTCGTCGCCGAGCGCAAACGCTGTGAAGCGGCTTCGCATGAGCGCTTCGGGCGTGGGCGCGCCGAATGGCTCGGCGCCCCCCGTCAGAAACCGTCCGCAGCACGCTTGCAGGCTCAGGCCGCTGCCGCAGGGACAGCCTTGGGCGGCGGCCTCTTTTTTGGACTTTTTGCGCACGGGCGGTCAGCCGAAGGTCTTTTCTACGGCGCGGGCCGCACGCTTGCGCTCAAAGTCCTTCAGATAGCGCTTGCGCAGACGAATCGTCTTCGGGGTGATTTCGACGAGTTCGTCGTCGTTGATGAATTCAACGGCGGATTCGAGCGTGAGCTTCACGGGCGGCACGAGGCGGATGGCTTCGTCGGTGCCCGAGGCGCGGATGTTCGTGAGCTGCTTGCCGCGGATCGGATTGACGACGATGTCATTCTCGCGGGAGTGCTCGCCGATGATCATGCCTTCGTAGAGCTTGTCACCGGGCGACACGAAGAGGCGGCCGCGTTCCTGAATCTTCCAGAGCGCGTACGCCACGGCTTCGCCGTCGTCCTGCGAGATGATGACGCCCGAGCGGCGTTCGCCGACGTCGCCCTGCTTGATGGGGCCGTAATCGTCGAAAACATGGCTCATGATGCCCGTGCCGCGGCACATCGTCATGAAGAGGCTCTGGAAGCCGATGAGGCCGCGCGCCGGAATGCGGTATTCGAGGCGCACGCGGCCCTTGCCGTCGGGCTCCATGTCCTGCAGGTCGCCCTTGCGGCGGCCGAGCTCTTCCATCACGGCGCCCTGGTGCTCTTCCTCGACGTCGACCGTGAGGAGTTCATAGGGCTCCATCTTGACGCCGTCGATTTCCTTGATGACGACGCGCGGACGCGACACAGCGAGCTCATAGCCTTCGCGGCGCATGTTTTCGAGCAGAATCGTCAGGTGCAGCTCGCCGCGGCCGGCAATTTCCCAGACGGTTTCGTCAGCCGTGGGGCGCATGCGCATGGCGACGTTCGACTTCAGTTCGCGCTCCAGGCGTTCGCGGATCTGGCGCGACGTGACGAACTTGCCTTCGCGGCCGGCGAGCGGCGAGGTATTCACCTGGAAGTTCATCGTGAGGGTCGGTTCGTCGACCTTGAGCATCGGAAGCGCCTCGGGCTGGTTGGGATCCGTGATGGTCGTGCCGATGTTGAGGTCCTCAATGCCGGTGACGAGGATGATGTCGCCCGCTTCCGCTTCGTTCACCTCTTTGCGCTCGAGTCCTTCAAAGACGAGGATCTGATTGATCTTCGCGCGCTTGGGCTTGTCCTCGGGGCCGTTCATGATCGCGACTTCCTCGCCGGCATGGATGCGGCCGCGGTGCACGCGGCCGACGCCGATCTTGCCGACGTAGCTCGAATAGTCGAGCGAGCAGATCTGCAGCATCAGGGCGCCGTCGGGATTGTCGTCGCGCACGGGGACGTACTTGATCACGGCGTCGAAGATGGCGCGCATGTTGCCGATCTTCTTGAGCTCCTCCACATCGCTCGTCTCGCCGGCAAAGCCGTTGAGGGCCGAGGCGTAGATCACGGGGAAGTCGAGCTGGTCTTCGGTGGCGCCGAGCTTGTCAAAGAGATCGAACGTCTGATTGAGAACCCAGTCGGGGCGCGCGCCCGGACGGTCGATCTTGTTGATGACGACGATGGGCTTGAGGCCCTGCGCGAGCGCCTTGCGCGTGACGAAGCGCGTCTGCGGCATCGGGCCCTCGACTGCGTCGACGAGCAGGAGCACGCCGTCGACCATCGAGCGCACGCGCTCGACTTCGCCGCCGAAGTCCGCATGCCCCGGGGTGTCGATGATGTTGATGTGAACGCCCTCATATTCGACGGCGCAGTTCTTGGCAAGAATCGTAATGCCGCGCTCGCGTTCGATGGCGTTCGAGTCCATCACGCGCTCTTCGACCTGCTGATTGGCGCGGAAGGTGCCCGCGCACTGCAGCAGTCGGTCGACCAGGGTCGTCTTGCCGTGGTCGACGTGCGCGATGATCGCGATGTTGCGAATGGGTCGAGTCATAGCGTTTATGTTTCCAGTGTTTAGTGTGCAATCAGCCGCTCGGGCGCAAGCACGCCGCGCTCGGAAACGAGCGCGGTGCCGAGAAGTGCGCCGTCATGGCCGTAAACCCGAACGCGGCCGCGTTCGGCGAGGCCCAGCGCGAGACGCTGGCCGTTCATGAAGCGGCTCGTCTCCGCGGGCGGAAGATCGATTCGGGGAAGCGTAGTGATGAGCGCCTCCGAGGGCGTCAGTATACCGCGCCCGGCCACCGGCGTGCCGAGCGCGCGCAGGGTGTCGAGCCCGACGGCCTTGTCCACCGTCAAAGTGCCGACGCGCGTGCGGCGCAATTGCGTCAGATGCGCGGGCAGTCCAAGCCGTCTGCCGAGGTCTTCGGCGAGCACCCGGATGTAGGTTCCCTTCGAGACGAGGCACTTCATCGTGAAGCTTTGGCCGTCGAAGTCTTCAACCGAAATGTCGTGAATCACGACGCGGCGCGGCGCGCGCTCGATCGTTTCGCCGCGGCGCGCAAGCTTGTAGAGGCATTCGCCCTTGTGCTTGAGCGCCGAGTGCATCGGCGGAATCAGATCGATTTCGCCCAGAAAGGACGCGGCTGCCTGCGCAATCTTCTCGAGCGTGATGCCTAGGACGGGCTTCTCTTCAACGGTTTCGCCCATTCGGTCGCCCGTGTCGGTCGAGCGCCCGAGCGCGACGCGCGCTTCATAGCCCTTTTCTGCGTTGAGCAGATCGGCGGAAAACTTCGTCGCATTCCCGAAGCACAGGGGCAGAAGCCCCGTCGCCATCGGGTCGAGCGTGCCCGTGTGCCCGGCCTTCTGCGCGTTCACGAGCCTGCGAACAATCTGCATGGCGGCGTTGCTCGAAAGCCCTTCGGGCTTGTCAAAGAGCATCACGCCGTCGACGGGATCGCCTTTTCTATTCATGAGAGGCACTCTCCGCTGATGCCGGCATTCATTCGGCCTTCTTCGGTTCGTCCGCAAGCGCTTCCGTCGCTTCCGTCTGCGCAATCGCCTTCTTGATGAGGGCGTCCATTTCAAAGCCCTTCATCACGCTTTCGTCGACCGTGAAGTGCAGAGTCGGCACCGTGTGGATGCGCAGTTCGCGGAAAAGATGGTTGCGAAGCATCCCAGCGGCGGCGTTGAGGCCCTCAGCGGAGGCTGCCGGATCGGAGCCGAGCACCGTGAAGTAGACCTTCGCGTGCGCGTAGTCGGGCGTGATTTCGCAGCCCGTGATCGTCACGAGCCCCACGCGCGGATCGCGCACTTCGAGCGGGATGAGTTTGGCAAGGTCGCGGGCGATCTGATCGGCGATGCGCTGGGCGCGACCGGGTTTCTTGGCTTTCATCGTTCGTTTTGCTTGTGTCGTTGCAGCGCGCCATCCTTTTTGAAGCGTACGCGCGCCGCAGAGTTTGAAAACGCGCCCCGAGCGGACGGGACGCGCTTTCCTTAGGGCGGGCTCTGCGATGCTTCGCGCCTGGGCGCAGCGGCGCCACGGAAGCGAAGCGCCGTCAGTCTCAGAGCGAACGGGCGACTTCAGTCACTTCGAAGACTTCGAGCTGATCGCCTTCGTGAATGTCGTCATAGCCCTTGAGCGAGAGACCGCATTCGTTGCCGGCCTTCAGTTCGCGCACGTCGTCCTTGAAGTGCTTGAGCGAGGCGAGCTCGCCCGTCCAGATGACGACGTTGTTGCGCAGCAGGCGCACCTGCGCGCTGCGGCGCACGAGGCCCTCGAGCACGCGGCAGCCCGCGATGTTGCCGACCTTCGGCACGCGGATGATCTGGCGGATTTCGAGGAGGCCGATCTGCGTTTCGCGCAGCTCCGGCGAGAGCAGGCCCGAAAGCGCAGCCTTCACGTCGTCGACGGCATCGTAAATGATGTTGTAGTAGCGGATGTCGACGCCTTCGTTTTCGGCAAGCTTTCTCGCCTGCGCATCCGCGCGGACGTTGAAGCCGATGATGACGCCCTTCGAAGCGGCCGCGAGGTTCACGTCCGACTCAGAAATGCCGCCCACGGCCGCATGCACGACGTTGACGCGCACTTCTTCGTTCGAGAGCTTCGTGAGCGCGTGGATGAGCGCTTCCTGCGAGCCCTGGACGTCGGCCTTCACGATGAGGGCAAGCGTCTTCACTTCGCCTTCGGCAGCGTCGGCAAAGAGGTTGGCGAGGTTCGTGGCATGCGCCTTGGCGAGCTTCACGTCGCGGTACTTGCCCTGACGGAAGAGCGCGATTTCGCGCGCCTTGCGCTCGTCGGAAAGCACGTAGACCTCGTCGCCCGCCTGCGGAACGCCGGAGAGACCCTGAATCTCAACCGGGATCGAAGGACCGGCGGACTGCTGGGCCTTGCCGAATTCGTTGAGCATCGCACGGACGCGGCCGAATTCGGCGCCGACGAGCACCACGTCGCCGCGGTGAAGCGTGCCGGCCTGAATGAGAACGGAAGCAACCGGACCGCGGCCCTTGTCGAGGCGCGACTCGATGACGAGGCCCTTGGCGGGACCTTCCACCGGCGCCTTGAGTTCGAGCATTTCAGCCTGCAGCAGCACGTTTTCAAGAAGTTCGTCCACGCCCTGGCCGGTCTTGGCGGAAACCGGGCAGAAGGGCACGTCGCCGCCGTACTCTTCGGGGATGACGCCTGCGTTGACAAGCTCCTGCTTGACGCGTTCGGGATTGGCTTCGGGCTTGTCGATCTTGTTGATCGCCACAACGAGCGGAACGCCGGCGGCGCGGGCGTGCGAGATGGCTTCCTGCGTCTGCGGCATCACGCCGTCGTCGGCGGCCACCACCAGAATGACGATGTCGGTCGCCTGCGCGCCGCGCGCACGCATGGCCGTAAAGGCTTCGTGCCCCGGGGTGTCGAGGAACGTGATGATGCCGCGCGGCGTCTTCACGTGGTAGGCGCCGATGTGCTGGGTGATGCCGCCCGCTTCGCCGGCGGCCACCTTGGAGCGGCGGATGAAGTCAAGGAGCGAGGTCTTGCCGTGGTCGACGTGGCCCATGATCGTGACGACCGGGGGACGCGATTCGAGCGGATAGTCCTGATGCTCTGCAAGTTCGCCGAGGTAGGCTTCCGGATCGTCGGCCTTGGCGGCGATCGCCTTGTGGCCCATTTCCTCGACGACGAGCATGGCCGTGTCCTGGTCGAGCATCTGGTTGATCGTCACCATCTGGCCCATCTGCATGAGGGTCTTGATGACTTCCGTCGCCTTCACGCTCATCTTGTGGGCGAGGTCCGCCACGGAAATGGTTTCGGGAACCTGAACTTCGCGCACCACCGGCTCCTGCGCCTGCTGCACGGGCTCGTTCTGGCGATGGCGATCCTGGCTGCGGCGGCCGCGCGCAGTGCGCCAGCCGGTCTGGCCGTCGTCGCCGCCGCGCGTCTTGATGGCGCGGCGGCTGCGGTCTTCGTCCTCATTCCAGCGTGCGCCCTGGGAGCGATTGTTCTTGCCCTTCTTCTCGCTGCCGCGGCCGCCCTTCTTTTCAGCGCTGCCGCCGGCGTTGCTGGCGGCAGGACGCTGCTGCTGGGGCTTCTGCGCCTTCTTTTCGGTCTGGGCAGGCTTGGCGGGCGCAGCCTTGGGCTTTTCCTCCTTCTGCGGCTTCTTGGCCGTGAGGACGCCGGGCTTGCGGTTCATCATTTCGCGAATGCGGCGGGCTTCCTCTTCGGCCTTCTTGCGCGCTTCGTCGCGGCGCTTGGCTTCGGCCTCCATGCGCTGGGCGGTCGCCTGCGCAACTTCGGCTTCAAGCTTCGCTTTTTCGGCTTCGCGGCGGGCAGCCTTGATGGCGGCCTCGTCCTGCTGCGCCTTCTTGAGCGCCTCTTCGCGGGCCTTGGCTTCTTCGGCAGCCTTGCGGGCGGCTTCGGCGCGCTCGGCCGCAGCGCGGCGCTCGGCCTCTTCGCGTTCGCGGCGGGCGCGCTCTTCGGCTTCACGCTTCTTGCGCGCTTCCTCTTCGGCCTTCTTGCGCGCTTCTTCCGCGCGGGCGCGTTCAGCCGCGGCGGCCGCTTCGGCGGCTGCGCGGCGCTCGGCCTGGGCCTTCGCTTCGGCGGCCACGCGCGCCTCTTCCTCGGCGATGGCCTGCGGATTCTTCATGAAGACGCGCTTTCTGCGCACTTCAACCTGAATCGTGTGCGCGCGGCCGCTGGCGTCGTTCTGCTTGATCACGCTCGTTTCCTTGCGGGTCACCGTGATCTTGCGGGGCGCGGCCTGCGTGCGCTCGGCGCGCAGGCTGTCAAGGAGCCGACTCTTGTCGGCGTCGGAGAGCTCGTCGGCCTCGCCCGACTTTTCGATCCCGGCGGCGCGAAGCTGCTCGAGGAGCGTCGAGGCGGGGACCTTGAGTTCCTGTGCGAAATCCTTAACCGTGTTCGTCGTCATATGTTCGTTACTCCTTCGAATGCGGCGCTCTCCCTTTCTTCAGGGGCGGAGCCCGCGGGGCTTGTCGAAAGACCCGCGCCATGCAGGCTGCAACACGCTGCGCTTTCGGTTCTGTTCGTCTTCTGCGGCGGCTCAACGCCTTGGCGGAGCCGCCGACGGAACTCTCCGAAGCACGGGGCGAAGACATTCATCCAAAGACGCCTTCGCGTGCCGCCGCATTCAGTGCATGGGTCCCAAGTGTCTCTCTCGATCCTCTTCTCAGAGGTCCCAGTGCGCACGCGCGGCCATGATGAGCGCCTTGGCGCTTTCCTCGTCGAGGCCCGTCTGCTCGACGACTTCATCCGTCGAGAGCTCGGCAAGATCGTCGAGCGTCTTCGTGCCGGCGGCGACGAGCTTGTTGGCGACGTCGTTGGTCATCCCTTCGAGCTTCATCATTTCCGGATCGGCCTTGCGCAGATTCTCTTCGCGCGTGATGGCGTCGGCAAGAAGCTTGTTGCGCGCGCGCTGACGAAGCTCTTCGATCGTTTCGCGGTCGAAGGCGTCGATGGCAAAAAGCTCCTTCTCGGGCACGTAGGCGATTTCCTCGATCGAGGAGAAGCCTTCGCCGATCAGCACGTCGGCGGCCGCTTCGTCGATGTCGAGGCTCTGCATGAACTCGTTGCGGATCTTGGAGACTTCCTCTTCGCGCTTTTCATTGGCCTCGGCTTCGGTGAGGATGTTGATCTGCCAGCCGGTGAGCTCAGAGGCAAGACGCACGTTCTGGCCGCCGCGGCCGATCGCGACGGCGAGATTTTCCTCGTCGACCACAACGTCCATCGAATGCGTTTCCTCGGCCATCACGATCGAGCGGACCTTCGCCGGTTCGAGCGCGCCCACGACGAACTGCGCCGGATCAGCGTTCCAGATCACGATGTCGATGCGCTCGCCCGAGAGCTCCGTCGTCACGGCAGAGACGCGCGAGCCGCGCATGCCGATGCAGGTGCCGATCGGATCGACGCGCGCGTCGTGCGAGGTGACGGCGATTTTGGCGCGCATGCCCGGGTCGCGGGCCGCCGCCTTGATCTCAATGATGCCTTCTTCGATTTCGGGCACTTCAAGTTCGAAAAGCTTCTTGATGAATTCAGGCGACGTGCGCGAAAGGAAGACCGTCTTGCCCTTGGGCGTGTCGCCCACGTGATCGACATAAGCGCGAACGCGGTCGCCGGTGCGCATGTTTTCGCGCGGAATCATCTGATTGCGCGGCAGGCGCGCTTCGAGGCGGCCCACTTCCACAATGGCGTCGCCCTTGTCCATGCGCTTGATGACGCCCGTGACGATCGATTCCTGGCGCTCGAGGAACTCCTTCAGAATCTGCTCGCGTTCGGCGTCGCGAAGGCGCTGCAGAATCACCTGCTTGGCATCCTGCGCGAAGCGGCGGCCGGCGCCGTCGATGTCGACGTTCTCAATCGGACGCTCGATGTAGTCGCCCGGCACGAGATCCGGATAGTCGTCGTGAATGTCGGAGTACATTTCCTGACGATCGGGCTCCTGCAGGCCGGCTTCGTCGGAGACGACGAGCCAGCGGCGCACGGCGCTGAATTCGCCCGTCTGACGATCCACGCGCACGACGATGTCGGCGTCCTCGCCGGGGAAGCGCGCACGCTTCACGGCGCTCGCGAGCGCAATTTCGAGTACGCCGAAGACAGTGTCCTTCTCCACGTTCTTTTCGCGAGCGAGCACGTCGACGAGCTCAAGCATTTCGCGGCTGTTCATTTCCTTCTTACCCCTTAAAGTTCAATGCTCTGATCAGATGGGCGCGTTCCACGTCGCCGAGCGCAAACGAAACGCGCACAGGCGCGGATTCCGCCGTTGTCTTCTTGCGTGCGCGAAGCGCCGCCTGACGCGGCGTGCGCGGAATTTCCACTTCGAAGTAGTCGAATGTGATGCGCTCGGCGCCGGATTCGCCCTCAATCGACACGATGCGGCCCTCGAGCTTGCGGCGGCCCGCCTCCGGAAAGCCTTCGGCCTTCATCGGAGCGAAGAGCTCGACGTGCGCGAGCTCGCCCGCAAAGCGCGACCAGTCGCGTGCGCGCTTGAGCGGGCGCTCAACGCCGGGCGACGAGACTTCGAGGCGCTCGTAGGGGACGTCCTCAACGGTGAAGAGATGCGTGAGCTGGTCGCTTACGCGCTCGCAGTCCTCAAGCGAAATGCCGCCTTCGGCCGTCGTGTCGATCGTGACGCGGATCAAGCCCCGCGCGAGACGCTCGAGTTCGACGAATTCGTAGCCGAGGCCTTCGACCGTGCGTTCGACGATATCGTTGAGCGCTGAAGTTTGTGTCATATGTCGTCTGCTCCGTTGGAAGCGGGATCGAACGCGGTGCTCGGAAATACGTTCAGTCCCTTTTTTTGTCATGGCGCAGGCCGGAAGCCACGCACGGCAAAAAGCCGTCGAGGCCGCCCGGGCGAGCTTCGCGCAGTGCGCGCATGAGCGTCAAAAAACCAAAAAAAAATGGGCGCAATGCCCATTCCCTACCCTTTGAGCGCTTCTTCTGCCGCTGCAGAACATTTGCAGTGAAGCAAAAAGTTCCGCGGGACCGCAGCGCCTGAGGGCGACAATCCGACCGGCCTTCGTTCGATCGGCGCATCTTCGGCTTCAGCCGGAAAGCGCGCCCGAAGAGGATGCGGACCGTCTCAATGCGACGTTCGGACTTCAGTGCGGCAGCGAATCAGCCTTTGCAAAGGCGAATCCGGTCAAGCCGCACGAAGGAGCGCCCTGCGAAAGACGCCCGAACCCCGGCTCGAAATCAAGCGGCGTTCTCGACGAGCGTCGAACGCCGGCATCTGCTGCCGAGGCTTCCAAGAATGTCCGTGATTTTAGGAGATTGAGAAGCCGCCTGCAATGCTGGGGGCCCAAGTTTTTTGAGGCCGCGGCGCGAAGCTTTTGCGCACGCAGAGGGCGCAAAGCTTCGCCAAACGCCGGGCGAACGGTCAGCGCCGGCCGTGCCGTCCGTTTCTGTCCGTTTTTGCTGATTCGCCGGCCTTCTTTGCTTTTTCGCGCTTGTCGTCGACCGCGCTCAGCTTTGTGCGCACGCGCTGCGTGGGACGATCCGACAAATCGCGCCCCTGCGCAAAGGGCACGCCGGTCCGGTCCGAAGCGCCCAGGCGGAAGCGCCCGTCCTTTCGGGGTGCGGCTTCCTTCCCGTGCGCCGGCTGCTGCGCATCCGCTTGCGGACCGTAGCGCTTGGCGCTCTTGAAGCCCGAGCGCTCGCCCGAGCGGAATGCGGCGCGAATGGCGCGCTTTTCCTCGGCCTTCTTCGCTGCGCCGGGCGCGAGCGCCTTTTCGGCCTTCTCAAGGTCTGCCATGAGCGCACGCACCTCTTCGGGAGAACGCTCGCGGCGCTTGCCGCGCGCGAGCGCCTTCGGCAGCTCCACCGTGCCGTAGCGCACGCGGATGAGGCGCGAGACCGTCAGGTTGATCGCCTCGAAGAGCCGGCGGACTTCGCGGTTGCGGCCCTCCTTCACGACGACCGTGTACCAGTGGTTGAGCCCGGTGCCGCCCTCGTCCTGAACGGATTCGAATTTGGCAGGGCCGTCCTCAAGGTCGATCCCTTCGGTGAGCTTGAGGAGATCTTCGGCTTCAATTTCACCCACAGTGCGAACCGCGTATTCGCGCTCCATTTCGTAGCGCGGATGCATGAGGCGGTTGGCAAGCGCGCCCGAAGTCGTGAAAAGGAGCAGGCCTTCGGTATTGAAGTCGAGGCGCCCGACGGCAACCCAGCGGCCGCCCGAGACGCGCGGCAGATGATCAAAAACGCTCGGGCGCCCCTCGGGGTCGTCGCGCGAAACGATTTCGCCGGCGGGCTTATGGTACATAAGCACGCGCGGCAGCGCTTCCGCCGCATCAGGACGGTGCACGAGGCGGCCCTCGACGCGCACGGCGTCGGCGGCGCTCACGCGGTCGCCGAGCTTGGCGGGCAGCCCATTCACCGTCACGGCGCCCGACTCGATCAGGGCTTCCATTTCGCGGCGCGAACCGAGGCCCGCCTCAGCCAGCACCTTTTGGAGCTTGGCGGTCGGCAGATCCGCACCCTGCTGCGCTTCGCGGGCGCGCTCAATGATTTCCCGCGCGAGCGAACGGCGCTCGCCCGCAGGCGTCTTTTTCTGCGGCGCGCGGAACGGCGTGCGCTTTTTCGGGGCCGAGCTCGCAAAGCTCGAGCGTGAGGCGCGACCGTTACGAGCGCCCGTCTTCGTTGTCTTTTTCAAAATGAAGCTCCTCTTGCGACTGCAGCTCGCCCACCGGAGCCGTCTGCGCGGGGTTTTCCAAGCCGAGCGGGAATGCCGCGTCGGCCGTCGTTTCAATGCTTGGCAGATCCTCGAGACGCTTGAGGCCGTGATCCGTCAGAAATGCCTTCGTGGTGCCGAGCAGCGCCGGACGCCCCGGCGTCTCGCGATAGCCCACCGTCTCGATCCAGCCGCGCTCCTCGAACTGCCGAATGATGGCCGGATTCACCGCGACGCCGCGAATCGCCTCAATGTCGCCGCGCGTTACAGGCTGACGATAAGCGATCACGGCGAGCGTCTCAAGCGCAGCGCGCGAGTAGCGCGGCGGCTTCTCTGGCGAGAGCCTTGCGAGGTAAGGCGCGAGCGTCTCGCTCGTGCGGAAGCGCCATGCGCCGCCCGGCAGCTCCTCGAGCACCAGGCCGCGCTCACGCCAGAAGCGGCTGAGCGATTCAAGATGCATCTTGACGGTCTTGGCGGAAAGCTCGTCGTTGAAGAGCCTTCGGAGCGTTCGGGGCTCGAGCGGCGTGCGCGACGCAAGAAGCGCCGCTTCTATCACGTGTTCAGGCTTGAGCATAACGGAGAGCAGCCGGCCGCAAAGACCGGCCGGCACAGAAACATGCGGCGGCATTGCCGCCCTCAGGATAGCCGATCCAACAAAAAAGCCCGAAATCCGACGATTCCAGGCTTGCGGCATCTTCGGGGCCTTGCGCGCGAAGCTCAAGTGGCGGAAGGGGGGGGATTCGAACCCACGATACGGAATTACCGTATACCGGATTTCGAGTCCGGCGCATTCGACCTCTCTGCCACCCTTCCGTGTCCCGAGAGAAGACGAATCATACAGAAGATGTTTGAGAAAAGCAAGAGCGTTTTCGAAAAAATATCAGCGCAACCGAATAGGAGCGCCGCCCGAAAACGAAAAAGCGCGCCCAGGCGCTGCGCCCGGCGCATGTCGCCGGGGCGCAGCTGAGCGCGCAGAGTGCGTGGCTTCGCCGAAGCGATTACTTCGTTTCGGGACGAAGGACTTCCACGCCGCCCATGTACTTGCGGAGCACCTCTGGCACCGTCACGGAGCCGTCGGCATTCTGATAGTTTTCGAGGACAGCCACGAGCGTGCGGCCAACGGCAAGGCCGGAGCCATTGAGCGTATGCACGAAGCGCGTGCGGCCGTTTTCGTCCTTGAAGCGCGCACCCATGCGGCGCGCCTGGAAGTCGACGCAGTTCGAGCACGAGGAGATTTCACGGTACGTGTTCTGCGCAGGCAGCCACACTTCAAGGTCGTAGGTCTTCGCGGAGCTGAAGCCGATGTCGCCCGTCGAAAGCGCAACCACGCGGTAGGGGAGCCCGAGCTTCTGCAGAATGTCTTCGGCATCGTGGGTGAGCTCTTCGAGCGCGGCCCAGGAATGATCGGGATGCTCGATGCGGACCATTTCGACCTTGTCGAACTGATGCTGGCGAATCATGCCGCGGGTGTCGCGGCCGTAGGCGCCCGCTTCAGAGCGGAAGCACGGCGTATGGGCCGTCACCTTGATCGGCAGTTCGTCGGCGCGCAGGATCTTGCCCGCCACCTGGTTGGTGAGCGTCACTTCGGCGGTCGGCACCAGGTACATCTGCTCCTGATCGCTCGAAGCGCCGCCCTTCTTGGCGGCGAAGAGGTCTTCTTCAAACTTCGGCAGCTGGCCTGTGCCCTGCATGGTGGAGGCCGTCACGATATAGGGCGTGTAGCACTCGGTGTAGCCGTGCTCGGTCGTGTGCGTGTCAAGCATGAACTGCGCGAGCGCGCGGTGCAGGCGGGCAACCGGACCGCGCATGAAGACGAAGCGCGACCCCGAAAGTTTCGCAGCGGTGTCGAAATCCATGCCGAGGGGCGCCCCCACATCGACGTGGTCCTTCACCTCAAAGTCGAAGGTGCGGGGCGTGCCCCAGCGGCGAACTTCGACGTTTTCGGTTTCGTCCTTGCCCAAGGGCGTCGTTTCGCTCGGCAGATTCGGCACGCGGAGCATCAGATCGTTGAGCTCCTTGCGGATCGCATCGAGCTCATTTTCGAGCTTGGCGAGGTCGGCCGGGATTTCGGCGGCTTCGGCAAGCAGCGCGGAGGCATCTTCGCCCGCCTTCTTGAGGCGGCCGATGTCCTTGGAGAGCGTATTGCGGCGCGCCTGCAGCTCTTCGGTCTTCGTCTGAACGACCTTGCGGCGGTTCTCAAGATCGTTGAACTGAGCTTCCGGGAACTCAAAGTTGCGGGTCTTAAGACGAGCAACAACTTCCGGAAGCGACTTTCTCAGGAGATTGACGTCGAGCATGTTGTATTTGAACCTTTTGGTTGAATGGAAATACGAGCGTATGGAAAATTCCGATGGAATCGTTCTGCATGAAGCCGTCTCCGGCTTCACGGGCGAATTCGGGCCGGATGCTTTTTCTTTTCTTCCGGGCGCTTGAAGCCCCTTTCAGAGCGCTTTCAAAGCCCGCCAGCGAAGAAAGACTGAAGCGGGCGCAAAAAGCGCTTCGTCCGGCGGCCGTCATTCCGGCGACGCGGCCGCCGCACGCATTTTGACATTTTCGCCCCTTAGACGCCGCGGCGCAAACGCGCCTGGCAGCGCTGCGAGCAAAAAGCCTGCAAAAGTCGCCCCAAGCGATCTCTTCAGGACTGTCCCCGGCGGCGGCCAAGCCCCTTGGCGCGCGCTTCTTCGTTGAGCTTCTCGAGTCCTTCGAGCTTCGTGCGGATCCGCGCCTCAAGGCCGCGATCCGTGGGCTCGTACCAGCGCATGCCTTCGAGCCCTTCGGGCAGATAGACTTCGCCCGCGGCGAAGGCGCCCGGCTCATCATGCGCGTAGCGGTAGCCCTGATGGTAGCCGAGATCCTTCATGAGCTTCGTGGGTGCATTTCTGAGATGCATCGGAACAGGCCGGGAGCCGTCTTTCTTCACGAAGGCGCGCACGGCGTTGAAGGCCGTATAGACGGCGTTGCTCTTGGGCGCGCAGGCGAGATAGACCGCCGCCTGTGCGAGCGCGAGCTCGCCCTCGGGCGAGCCGAGACGTTCGTACGCTTCGGCTGCTTCTATCGCAAGCTGCGTGCCTTTCGGATCCGCCAGTGAAATATCTTCGACCGCCATGCGGATGAGGCGTCTGGCAATGTAGCGGGGATCGCACCCGCCGTCGAGCATGCGGGCAAGCCAGTAGAGTGCGCCGTTCGGATCGGAGCCGCGCACCGACTTGTGCAGCGCGCTGATCTGATCGTAGAAATTGTCGCCGCCTTTGTCGAAGCGGCGAAGCGTTGCAGGCGTTGTCTTTCGCAGAAACTCCGCATTGATTTCGCCCACGTGCCGCTCGCGCGCCATCGTGCAGCAGACGTCAATCGCGTTGAGAAGCCGGCGCGCATCCCCGTCGGCAAGTCCCGTGAGTATCTCGCGCGCCTCGTCCGTGAGCTTAAGTTCGGGAAACTCCCGCGACATGGCGCGCTCAAGCAGCGTCTCCTCTTCCGTTTTGCTGAGGCTTTGCAGCTGATAGACGGTTGCGCGGGAGAGCAGTGCGCTCACGACCTCAAAAGACGGATTTTCAGTCGTCGCCCCCACAAAGACAAAAAGGCCGGATTCCACGTGCGGCAGAAACGCATCCTGCTGACTTTTGCTGAAGCGGTGCACTTCATCGACAAACACCAGCGTAGGACGGCCTGTGGCGCGCATTTCAGCCTTGGCGGCCTCCACGGCATCGCGAATATCCTTGACGCCGCCCAGAACGGCGGAAATTGCAATGAATGGCAGATCGAAAGCGTCCGCCATCAGCCGGGCGAGCGTCGTCTTGCCGACGCCGGGCGGCCCCCACAGAATCATGGAGTGCGGCCGATGATTCTCAAACGCAACACGCAAAGGCGCGCCGGGGCCGATCAGATGCTGCTGCCCCACTACTTCGTCGAGCGTCTTCGGGCGCATGCGCTCGGCGAGCGGCTGCAGCACGGGCTTGTGCACGTCGGAGCCTGCGGATGCGCGCGCCGTCCGCGCTGTTCGGGCCTTAGCCGAATCGCCGGCATTCAATTCGCCGCCGAAGAGATCTGCTTCCGTCATGAATATGCAATTAGAAAAAAGACCAAATGAAAAGCCTGACAGTCAAGAGTACCCGAATGCGGGGCGGGCGGCGCCCTTTGCGTTTGAGTTCCGCTTAAAGCAAAACCCCTCGCGCGGTTAAGCAACGAGGGGTTTCTCAATAGGGAGCCTGGCAATGACCTACTTTCACTGGAAATACAACCAACTATCATCGGCCCTGAAGCGTTTCACTGTCC
>CAJMKD010000007.1 GCA_905213905.1 uncultured Sutterella sp.
GAAAATCGGCCGGCGCACTTTTGAGGCGCCCGACTGCGAAACCTTCCCGCTTCTCAGAACGGCCTACGAAGCGCTCGCCGCCGGCGGCTCTCGCACAATCGTGCTCAATGCGGCCAACGAAGTGGCCGTCGCAGCCTTCCTCGAGCGCGAGATCGGCTTTACGGAGATCGCTGCCGTCGTGCGCGAAATGCTCGAACGCATCCCCGATTCGACGCCGGGGTCGCTCGCCGACATCGAAGCGGTCGACCGCATGACGCGCCTCGAAACGCGCGCCTATATTGAAAAACGCGCAGCAGGAGGCCGCTGATGGGGGTGCTCCTTTCCGTTGTCGGCTTCCTCATCACGATCTGCGTGATCGTGCTCATCCATGAAGGCGGGCATTATCTCGCCGCCAAGTGGCTCGGCTTTGCCGTCAAGCGCTTCTCGATCGGCATGGGCAAGGTGCTCTGGCGCTTTCGGCGCTGGGACACCGAATTTGCCGTGTCGCTGCTGCCCATAGGCGGCTACGTGATGTTCGAAGAGGATGAGGCGGGACTATCAGAAGCGCAGCGGCGCCGCCTTTTTGAGCGCGGCCCCCGCTGGAAGCGCGCCATCGTGATCGCAGCCGGTCCGCTCATGAATTTCGTGCTCGCTGTGGCGCTTTACGCAGCGGCGGGCGCCATCGGCGTCGAGGACATCGCGCCTTATGTTGCAGCGAAGCCAGGCACCCAGGCAGAGGCGCAGGGCGTTGCGCCGATGGACCGCGTCATTGCTGTTGAGGGCGAGCGCATAGAAGGGATTTCCGACTTCAACCTCGCGCTGATCGAGCGCGCGGGCGAGCCAGCCGTCACGATCACGCTTGCGCGCGCGGGTACAGCAGCTGCTGAAACAGGCGCCAAGATCGACCTGGCTCAGCCCGGCGACCGCGCTGATGAAATCTATTCCCGCAGCTTTGACCTTTCCGGCCTGAAGCTCGACGACGTCGCCGATCAGAAGGGCTTCGCCTTTCCCTCGCTCGGCTTTCTTTTAACCGGCCGCGGCATCGTTGTTGCCGACGTGGTGGCCGACGGGCCTGCGGCGCGCGCGGGCCTCAAGCGCCACGACTTCATTCTCGAGGTCGACGGCGAGCGTGCGACGATGGCGAACTTTTCGGCCAAAATCCGCGCGAGCGCCGGGCGGCCGCTCGAGCTTCTCGTGCGCGGCGAAGCCGGCGAGCGGCGCATCGTGGTGACGCCGGAGGCGGTGCAGGATGAAAAGACCGGCGAAACCATCGGACGCGCGAACCTGCGTTATGGTCCTTCGATTGAGCTTGTGGCGGTTCGTCACGGCCCGGTCGATTCGCTCAAGCTCGCCTTCGACAAGGTGGCCCGCCTCACGGCCTTCCAGTTCTCTACGGTGAGCGGCATGGCCAAGGGCGAAGTGAGCGCAGAGAATCTCTCCGGTCCGGTGGGCATTGCCGACATGGCCGGAAATGCCGTTGCCGCCGGGATTTCCGCCTTCCTTGAGTACATTGCGCTGATTTCCGTGGCGATCGGCTTCATGAACCTCATTCCGATTCCCGCGCTCGACGGTGGACAGCTCGTGATTCTCGGGGTCGAAGGGGCGATCCGGCGCGACCTCACGAAGCGCGTGAAGGAAATGCTCGGCGCAGCTTCCTTTGCGCTTCTGATGCTTCTCGCGGTCTACGTCACGATGAATGACGTGGCAAGGCTTTCGGGAGGCTGACAATTGGTCCGGGCGCAGCAGGACTTTCCGGCTGCGCCCGCGATGCAAACATGCCGCAATTTCACGATCTTTTGACGCTAAGGCGCAAAAGAGCGCAGAAAAAGCCGTTTAAGCGCGCAGGTCGGCGCCAGCGAGTCGCCTAGCGCGGTCCAAATTTGGTAACCTTAGACCGATTTTTTGCCGCCAGTGCATTGCTGCCTGTCGATGCTGCCGCGTTGAGCGCGCGCCCCCAGGTCGGCAAAGTGCTTCGGCCGCATGGTTTACGTGAGTTCCGAGCTGCTCGCGAGCGAAGACCTTCGCTCAGTCCGATGCGCCGGAACCGAAGTCTGAAGAGAGTGTCGTCTTGCAGCGCCCACATCTGAACCTGACCCGAATTGCCGCATCGGTTGCCGCCCTGAGCCTTTTTGCCGGCAGCGCCAGTGCGTTCACGATTTCCGACATCCGCGTCGAAGGCATCGCGCGTACCGAACCTGGTACGGTCTTTTCGCACCTGCCCTTCCAGGCAGGCGACGAGTACACGCCTGAAAAGGGCGCCCGCGCCATTCATTCGCTTTACCAGTCGGGGCTTTTCCGCGACGTTTCTCTCTCGCAGGACGGCGACGTGCTGGTCGTGCGCGTCATGGAGCGTCCGGCTGTCGCCACGATTGAAACGCACGGCATCAAGGCCTTCGACAAGGACGCCGTTGAAAAGAGCCTGCGCGACGTCGGCATGGCCGAAGGCCGGATCTTCGACCAGGCGACGCTCGAGCGCGCTGACCAGGAACTGCGCCGCCAGTACCTTGCGCGCGGCTACTACGGCGTAACGGTGAAGACGACGGTGACGCCGCTCGAGCGCAATCGCGTGCGAATCACGATTGCGGTTGACGAAGGGCGCGCCTCGTCGATTGCTTCGATTCGCTTCACTGGGAACCGCACGTTCGAGAGCGAAGACCTTCTCGACATGATGCAGCTCGGCACGCCGAACTGGATGTCCTGGTACACGAAGCGCGACCTCTACTCGCGCGAAAAGCTCGCGGCCGACCTCGAAACGATCCGCTCCTTCTACATGAACCAGGGCTATCTCGACTTCAAGATCGACTCGGTTCAGGTGTCGATTGCGTCGAACAAGTCCGACGTCTACATCGCCATCAATCTGACGGAAGGCGAGAAGTACACGATTTCGGGCGTGAAGCTCCAAGGCGACATGCTCGGTCTTGACAAGGACCTTGAGGCGCTCATCACCATCAAGCCCGGCGAAATCTACAACGCCGAATCCGTAAAGAACGTCTCGACCGCGATCACGGACAAGCTTTCCACGCTCGGCTACGCCTTTGCGAGCGCCAATCCGAATCCGATTGCCGATGCGAACGCGCGCACGGTTGAAATCGTCTACACCGTCGACCCGGGCCGCCGCGCCTATGTGCGCCGCGTGAACATCATCGGCAACAACCGCACCCGCGACGAAGTGATCCGCCGCGAAGTGCGCCAGTACGAAGCCGCTTGGTTCGACAGCGACAAGGTGAAGCTCTCGCGCGACCGAATCGACCGACTCGGCTATTTCGAGTCCGTCACGGCGGAGCCCAAGCCCGTGCCGGGCACGCGCGACCAGGTCGACCTTGAGGTGAACGTGAAGGAGCGTCCGACGGGCTCCATCTCGCTCGGCGCCGGCTACTCCACTTCTGAAGGCATCATTCTTTCGGCGGGCTTTGCGCAGAACAATGTTTTCGGTACCGGCAACTCGGTGTCGGTCGACGTCAACACCTCGAAGTCGCAGCGCACCTACGCGCTCTCCGTCGTGGAGCCCTACGTCACGCCCGAAGGCGTGAGCCGCTCCTACGACATCTACGACCGCCGCGTCGACCTTGAAGAGCTCGACGTTGCGGACGTTGAATACGAAACCCGCGGCGTGGGCGTCTCCTGGGGCATTCCGTTCACGGAACTCGACCGCGTCTTCCTCGGCGGCCGCCTCGAGTCGACGAAGGTGATGGTGAACGACAATTCGCCGCAGCGCTATCAAACCTACGCGGACAAGTTCGGCGACAACCCCTGGAGCGTGGCGCTCACGCTTGGCTGGTCGCGCGACAGCCGCGACAATTCGCTTGCGCCGACGCGCGGCGTCTACCAGCGCCTCTCCGGCGAATTCGGCCTCCCGGGCGGCGACATCCAGTACTACAAGGCAACCTACCAGTACCAGCAGTACATTCCGCTCTCGAGAACGTGGACGCTCGCCTTCAACGGCGAAATCGGCTACGGCGACGTCTACGGCAGCACCGACATGTTCCCGTTCTTCAAGAACTTCTACGCGGGCGGCATCGGTTCGGTGCGCGGCTTCGAATCGGGAAGCCTCGGTCCGAAGGAATACAATTCCTATGACGGCGACAGCGACAACCTCGGCGGCGACCGCATGGCGACCTTCTCGCTCGAACTGCTCGCGCCGCTCCCGGGCGGCGACCGCACGCTGCGAATCTTCGGGTTCCTCGACGGCGGCATGGTCTGGGGCTACGAAGGCGTTGGTTATAAACAATACCGTCGTCAGCCGATCGACTTCGGCGACCTGCGCTACTCGACCGGCATTGGCGTAGCTTGGATTTCGCCCCTCGGCCCGCTCAAGTTCTCGATCGCGGCGCCGCTCAACGACAAGGACGGCGACGACATTCAGCGCTTCCAGTTCCAGATCGGCACGGGCTTCTGATTGCCGGAAGCCTCTTTCCGCGAAGCAACGCGGCATTCGAAGAAATGCGCTTTCCGCGCGGCTTCGGTGCCGCGTTTTCTATTGCGGCGTGCAGCTGGGAGCCTGCCGCGAGACGCCGCAGTCGCCGCATTCGCCTCCCTTCAGACGCCTGCGGCAGGAGAGGCCGCCGTTCGTTGCTAGAATCCAAGCAGCGACGTGCGGCTTTTGACTGCCGGCGCCAGACGCACAACTTTATTTTTTCAATAAGGGTCCATTCATGTTTGACTTCAAGACCGCTGCTCTTTGCGCCGCGCTCGGACTCGCGCTTGCCGCGCCCGCCGCGTGGGCGGCGCCCGCCGGCGCCGCTACTGCTTCCGCCCAGCGAGGCGTCGTTGAAAAGGTCGAGCCCGCTCTAGGCGCGCCGCTCAAGATCGGCGTCGTCAACATGGAACGCATCCTTCGCGAAGCGAAGCTCGCCATTCAGGCGAGCGACCGTCTCAACGCCGAAGGACAGCGCCGGCAGGAGGAGATCGAGGCGCTTTCGCGCCGCTTCAAGTCCCGTCTTGAGCGCTTTGAGAAAAACGCGGCCGACATGGACGAGTCTTCGCGCGTGCAGGAGCGTCGTGCGCTTGCCGAAATGGAGCGCGACGTCACCCGCCGCACGCGTGAGGCGCGCGAGGAATTCAATCAGCGCCGCAACGAAGAAGTGCTCCTTTTGCAGAGCCGCGCGGCGCGCATCGTGCAGGACATCGCGAAAAAGGACCGGTTCGACCTTGTTCTTTACGAGTATTTCTACGCGAGCGATCGCGTTGACCTCACAAAGCGCGTGATCGAGGAGCTCGATCGCGGCGTGAAGGATGCGCCCAAGAAGTAGTCTGCGCAGGCCGCATCCTTTCAGGGCGGCGCTGATGCAGATGCCTGTCCGCACCGAATTCAAAATTTTCGAGAGTTAAGAATGTCTGAAAACCGCTTCGCCATTGCCGAGCTCGCGGCGCTTGTCGCCGAGCGTTCGAAAAATCGTCTTGCCATGCGCATTGAGGGCGACGCCTCGGTCGAGGTCTGCCGCTTCATGCCCCCGCAGCATGCGGGCGAGGGCGACATGAGCTTTCTGTCGGACCTCGCATATGCAGAAGCCATGAAGGCGAGCGCCGCATCGGTGCTCGTGATGCGCGAAAAGGACGTGCGCGCCGTTTTCGGCGATGAATTGCCCGAACGCACGATTCTCATCTGCGACAATCCCTACGCATTCTTTGCCTTTGCTTCGCAGATCTTCTATCCCGTTGCTCGAAAGGGCGGCATTCACCCGATGGCATACGTCGAAGAGGGCGCCGAAGTGGATCCGAGCGCGACAGTCGATGTTTTCGCCGTCGTTCGCAAGGGCGCAAAGATCGGTGCGAACGTGCTTGTGTCTGCGGGCGTTTATGTGGGTGAAAACGCCGTTGTCGGCAAGGATACGGTCATCTACCCCAACGCTGTTCTTTACCACGATACGGTTGTGGGCGAAGGCTGCTGCATTCAGTCGGGCGCCGTTCTCGGCGGAGACGGCTTCGGCTTTGCGCCCTTCTTGGGCGAGTGGGTGAAGATTCCGCAGCGCGGCCGCACGGTGATCGGCAACGATGTTGAGGTGGGCGCCAACACCACGATCGACCGCGGCGCCATCGACGACACGACGGTGGGCGACGGCACGAAGATCGACAACCAGATTCAGCTCGGCCACAACGACCGCATCGGCAAGCACTGCGTCATGGCGTCGTGCGTCGGGATCGCCGGTTCGACGACCGTGGGCGACCACGTGATGATCGGGGGCGCCGCGATGATCAACGGCCACATCACGATTCCCTCGGGCTCGGCCATCGGGCCGGCGACTGCAATCACGGGCTGGGGCAAGGAGCCGCAGCAGCTCGCAGGCTTCTTCCCGGCGCTCGGCATGCGCGAATTCAAGCTCGCGGCGGCTATTACGTCGCGCCTTCCTGAAATGCGAAAGGAACTGAAATCGCTCCAAAAGGAGGTCGAGACGTTGAAGGCGCTAATCCGAAAGGAAGAAGCGTAGAAGCTTCAAACGCGCGAAAATCAATAACTTGAAGCGGTCTCGGGCGTGCATGCGCCCGATCGGGCCGCGGCGAAGCGCGCTACCGCGCCGCTCCTGAGGCGCGGACCCCAGCGCAAAGCCAACAGAATCTTCATTATTTTTTGCCGGAACTCCCAAAAAGCAAATGCCCAAGAGCCTTAACATCGAAGAGATCATGGAACAGCTGCCGCATCGGTATCCGTTCCTTTTGATCGACCGCGTCCTCGAACTTTCCGACGACCTGACCCGCGTCGTCGCCATCAAGAACGTGACGATGAACGAACCGCAGTTCACGGGTCATTTCCCGCAGGTGCCGGTGATGCCGGGCGTTCTGATCGTGGAAGCGATGGCTCAGGCCTGCGCGATCATCGCGCTGGCGCGGCTCCCGGAAGACGTGGACCGCAAGAAGTGCCTTTACTACTTCGCCGGCATCGACAAGGCCCGCTTCAAGCGCGTTGTGCAGCCTGGGGATCAGCTTGTGATCGAAGGCCAGTTCCTGCGCTCCAAGATGGGCCTCGGCGTATTCGAAGCCGTGGCGAAGGTCGACGGCAAGGTGGCCGCGCAGGCGACCATGATGTGCGCTTATCGGCCGGCCCCTGGCGCCGCAGGGAAGTAACGCCGCGACGCCTTCCCTGAGGTGAAGCGTCCTTGCGGCGCAGCAGAAAAGTCCCCGAACCGGCATGCCGGAACGGGGATTTTCTTTATGTCCGCCGAGCCGTGAGCGGCTGCGTTATTCGACGACGTAGGTTGCGGTGAGCTTGGCCTTCCCAATGGCTTTTGCGTTCAGCATGAAGCCTGCGGTCGGGCAATTGGCGTCTGCAGCAAGGCCGAGCTTTTCCTCCGGCAGCGCCCAGACGGTGAAAACATAGCGGTGCATGCCGTCGCCCGCGGGCGGCGCCGCGCCGCCGAAAGCGGCTTCGCCGTAGTCGTTGCGAAGCATCACGGCGCCGAGCTCGGAGAGCGATTCGGGCGAAACGCCTTCGGGAAGCGACGAAACGCTGCACGGAATGTCAAGAACGCACCAGTGCCACCAGCCCGATCCGGTCGGCGCATCTGGATCAAAGCAGGTGACGGCAAAGCTTTTCGTGCCCGCCGGCGCATCGCGCCAAAGGAGCGCAGGCGAGAGGTTGCCGCCCGCATAGCTTTGTGCGGCCGGCATGCGCGAGCCTTCCTCAATCGTGGTGCTCAGAAGCTTCATGTGAGGATTTCCTTTCCGATGGAATGAACAAGAAACAGATTTTCAAAAGAACGGCCTGGGCCGTGAAGTTGAAGAAATTCTATCGGAAGCTCGCTTTCGATTGAGTCTGCTGAGGGCTTGAAATGTTGCGAAGGCTCTTTTCGCTTTCGGCGAAGGCACGCGGCTTAGCTGCCGCCGAGGCCTAGAGCGCCTGGAATGACGGGCGTGAAAGGCGAGCGGGCAGCTTCCTGAAGGTGCGAGAGGAGCTTCCTCGCAGCGTCTGTGAGCCGGCTCTCGTCGGCAGGCACTGCGATGCGCAGCGTGCGGCGCGCCCAGTCGTCTTCGAGCCGCACGAGCGCGAGCGACGGGTCGCGGTCGAAGAAGGTCTCGTAGGTTGAGGCCGTTGCGAAGCCGATGCCCACGCCCGCACGAACATACCGAGCCATGATGCCGATGCTTGGCACGCGGATGCGCGGCACGATCGGGCGGCTGAGCTCAACGGCCTTCTCAAGCATGTAGGCCTGCATGACGGAATCGTTTGAAAGCGCAACAAAATCCTCTTCGAGCGCGTCCTGAAAATTGCAGCGGCCTGCCGCGGCAAGCGGATGCGCTTTGGCGGCAAAGAGCGCGAGCGTGTCTTCTCGATAGGGATGAAAGGCAAGGCCGCCGTAAAACTCCGTGTGTGCCGTGATGCCGATGTCGGCTTCGCCGAGCGCAATGGCTTCGGCCACGCCTCGGCTCGTGAGGAGCTTCTGCTCGATGCGGATTTCCGGGTGCGCCAGAAGGAAGCGGCTCAGATCGTCGGGCAGAAAAGCCACGGCTGCGTTGTAGTTTGCTGCGAGCCGCACAACGAGGCGCTCGTCGCCGCGAAAGACCGACATGGCTTCGGTCATGCTGGCGACCTGCCGAAAGACTTTCCGAGTTTCCGCAGCAAGCCGCTCGCCAGCGAGCGTGAGCGCAAGCCCGCGCGGCAGGCGCGTCACAAGCTCGCAGCCCGCTTCTGCTTCCAGGTGCTTGAGCCGAACGCTCGCTGCCGATGGCGTAATGCAGCACTGCGCAGCCGCACGCGTAAGGTTGCCCGTGTCGGCAATGGCAAGAAAGACGCGGAGGTCCGTAAAGTTGATATGTTTCATCGGGAATCGGATATTCGCTGCGGAATGCTGGAAGAGGCTTGATAAGCAAAGAAAAGCAACCCGACCGTTCGCGGAATGCGAACGATTGGTTAGCGAAATAGAAATTTTAAATGGAGGCGGGGCTCCATAAACTTGTGGACTGAAGTAAAGCTCGCTCGAGCGCTTTGTTCGGATCAATCGAACAGGTGGCGCATCGAGAGAAAAAGCCTCAGGCGGCCCCAATTCAGGCGGCACGCGGGCAAAAGAAAAGGAGCGCTTCGTCGCCGGAATTTTTGCCGGAACCTCGGCCCCCAAAGCGGCTGGACGCATGGGGCCGGGCGCGTTTTAGGGAGAAAGGCCGAGCGGCAGACCTCGGAAGGAGAGAAAAATATGATGCTTCGTCAATCCGCAACGGCCGCGATCCTTGCGGCGCTATTCGCTTCCTTTTCAGCTCAGGCGGCAGAGAAGGACTTCAATGCCCAGCTTGCGGGCGCACACATGAAGAAGGGCTTTGACTGCGCGACCTGCCATGTCGACGGCATGAAAGTGAGCGACTCGGAAAAAGAAATCAACAAGCAGTGCGTGAGCTGCCACGGCGGGCTTGAAAAGCTTGCTGACCCGAAAAAGACACCCGATCCGCATGCGAGCCACATCGGCACGATCCAGTGCACGGCTTGCCATGCCGGGCATGTCGAGTCGCAGTCTTACTGCCTCAGCTGCCACGACTTCCCGGCGATGAAGATTCCCTTCGGCAGCGCCAAGCCGCTCGAGTGGAAGTGGAAGGATCTCGCGTCCTACAAGGATGCGGCGCCTGTGCGAACCGAAGAAGCTGACCTCGTTGTTGTGGGTTCGGGCGCAGCGGGCTTCGTCGCAGCGATGGAGGCGCACGAAAAGGGCGTTCGCAACATCGTCATTCTTGAAAAGATGCCGATTCCGGGCGGCAACTCGCAGTTTGCCGCGGGCGGCATGAACGCAGCGGGCTCCGTCTATCAGAAGGCCAAGGGCATCGAGGATTCGGCCGAGCTGATGGCCGCCGACACAATGAAGGGCGGCAAGAACACGAGCAACCCCGAGCTCGTGGAAATCTTTGCGAGAAACTCTGCCGAATCGATTGCCTGGCTCAAGGCGCGCGGCGCAGAACTTGAAAACGTGGCTGCGGGCGGCGGCGCCTCAGCGCCCCGCATGCACGGTCCGAAGGGCGGCAAGGCGGTCGGGCCCTATCTGTCGGCGTTCTTCCGCGATCAGGCCGAAAAGATGGAAGGCGTTGACCTGCGCCTCAACAGCCGCCTGGTGCGCCTCATGACGGACAAGACGGGCGCAGTGACCGGCGTGCTCGTGGAAGGCAAGCACAACGGCATCTACGAGATCAAGGCCAAGGCGGTCGTGCTCGCCACGGGCGGCCTCGGCGCCAACAAGTCGCTCGTCAAGAAGTATCTGCCGAATCTGGATCCGGCCACGAAGACTTCGAACCAGCCGGGCACGACGGGCGACGGCATGTACCTCGGCGAACAGATCGGCGCGGCGCTCGTCGACATGAAGGAAATTCAGCTCAATCCGACGCTCCTTGTCGGGTCGCCCGTCATTATTTCGGAGACGGTGCGCGGGCAAGGCGCAGTTTTCGTCAACCGCGAAGGCAAGCGCTTCATTTCCGAGATGACCACGCGCGACGTCACGAGCGCGGCCGTCTCTGCGCAGACGGGCGGCACCGCCTTTGAAATTTTTGACGACGGCACGGTGAGCCGCGTCGCGCAGCTCAAGGCCTGCTTCAAGCTCGGACTTGTGAAGGAAGGCAATACGCTCGAAGAGCTCGCGAAGAACGCCGGCATCGATCCGAAGGCGCTCGTCGAAACGATCTGCGTCTACAACGGCTACGTGGATGCCGGGAAGGATCCCGACTTCAATCGTCCGAAGCCCCCCTTCAAGATCGAAGGCCCGAAGTTCTATGCGATTGAAATCACGCCTGCCATTCACTACGCCATGGGCGGCCTGAAGTTCAACGCAAAGACCCAGGTGATCAACACGGAAGGCAAGCCCATTGAAGGCCTCTTCGCAGCCGGCGAAACGACGGGCGGCCTGCACGGCAAGAACCGTCTCGGCGGCAACTCCGTCTCCGAAACGATCACGTTCGACCGCATTGCAGGCGAGGAAGCCGCCAAGCGCGTGCTTGGCGAATAACCGGCTGCGTTCGTCCGGTTCCGCACGGGGCATCGCCCTGATGCGGCGCCCGACGGCGCCGGCGTGAAAACCGGTGATTTTTTAGAGCCGCTTCTTCCGAAAGGAAGAAGCGGTTTCCGTCTGCGCGGCGCGCACACGTCAAAATTATTCAAAAAGGCGCTTCGCTCCGTATAATCAAAGGTTGATCGGCGGCTGAGGCTAATACCTTCGACTGAAGTGCCAAGCGTTCAGCGCGCCCCTCCAGCACAACAGGAGGCTCGGTCCTGCGCTCTCGGGCGCGGTTGAAGCGGCCTCAACCAAGGAACAGCTATCGGCATGGCACAAATTCACCCGAGCGCGGTCGTCGACCCGCATGCTGAACTTGCCGACGACGTCGTCGTCGGTCCCTTCTGCCTCATCGGCCCCCGGGTTCGAATCGGCGCAGGCACGGTTCTGAGGAGCCACGTCGTCGTCGACGGCACCACGGAGATCGGCTGTCGAAACCTCGTTTACGCGGGCGCGAGCATCGGCTGCGCGCCGCAGGACAAGAAATACGCCGGCGAAGACACGCGCCTTGTCGTGGGCGACGACAACGTCATCCGCGAAAACTGCACGCTTTCGATCGGCACCGTGCAGGACCACGGCATTACGACTGTCGGAAGCCGCAATCTCTTGATGGCCAACGCGCACGTCGCGCACGACTGCGTGGTTGGCAACGACACCATCCTGGCCAACAACGTGGCCCTGGGCGGCCATGTTCACGTCGATGATCACGCCATCATCGGCGGCCAGACTGGTGTTCATCAGTTCGTCAGGATTGGCGCTTCGGGCGTGCTGCAGGACGTGCCGCCCTACCTCATCTGCCATCTGAATCCCTGCACGCCCGCTGGCCTCAACATTGTGGGGCTTCGCCGCGCGGGCTTCACGGACGAGCAGGTGAGGGCGCTTCGCCGCGCCTACGGGGCTTTCTACCGTGAGAATCTCACAGCGAAGGCCGCGTGCGAGAAGATCGAAGCGATGCAGGCGGAATTCCCGGGCGCCGCGAATGAGCTCGCGCGCTTTGTCGAATTCATCCGCGCCTCGACCCGCGGCGTCATCCGCTGAGCACTGCTAATTTATGACTGTTCGGTCCGGCCTAGTGGCTTCGGCCGGCCGAAAAAGCCGAGCCGCATCCGCCAAGGCGGACTGGCTCGCACGACCCCAAAGAACAACGACGCTAACCTGGAGAGCCCATGGGTACCCATCAACCGATTGCAACCCCGGAAAAGAACGGCGCAGTATGGCTTGCCGGCGAAGCGAGCGGCGACTTCATCGCCTCGCTCGTCCTGCCCGAAGTCGAACGCCGCATGAACGGCGCTCCGCAGTACGGCGTCGGCGGCCCGCGCATGCGCGAAGCGGGCTTTCATGCCTGGCACGACATCCGCGAACTGTCGGTGCGCGGCTACGTCGAGGTGCTCTCGCATCTGCCGCGGCTGCTGCGCCTGCGCAGCCAGCTCGTGCAGTCCTTTGCCGCTTCCAATCCCCGCGTCTTCGTGGGCGTGGACGCCCCGGACTTCAACCTCGACATTGAAGCGAAGCTGCGCCGCCGCGGCGTGCCCGTCGTGCACTTCGTGAGCCCGGCGATCTGGGCTTGGCGCCCCGAGCGCATCCACAAGATCCGCGCCGCGGTCGACCACATGCTCCTCGTCTTCCCCTTCGAGCAGGAAATCTATAAGCGCGCCGGCATTCCGGCGACCTATGTCGGCCATCCGCTTGCTTCGGTCATTCCGATGACGCCGGACACGGCCGGCGCCCGCGCCGATTTTGGGCTCAATGAGGATTCGCTGCCGGTCGTCACGGTGCTTCCGGGCTCGCGCATCGATGAAGTGAAGGGCTGTGCGCCCGCCTTCTTCGGCGCAGTGGAAAAGCTCCTGCACCGCTACGGCGACATGCATGTGCTCATTCCCGCTGCGGACGAGCGCGCTCGTGAAAACATCATCTTCCTCGCGGGCCAGTACGCCCGCCTTGCGCAGCGCATGATCGTGCGCGTCGGCACGAGCCACCGCATGCTCGAAGCGGCCGACGCGGTGCTCGTCGCTTCGGGCACGGCCGCGCTCGAAGCGGCGCTCTACAAGAAGCCGATGGTGGTGGGCTACAAGATGCCGGCGCTCACCGGCATGATCATGCAGAAGAAGGGCCTCATCCGCCACGTGTCGCTGCCCAACATCCTGCTTGGCGAAAACGTCGTGCCGGAGTTTCTGCAGTATTTCTGCGAGGCCGATCAGATCTCGTACGCGCTCGAAGATGCGCTCTCGAACGACGCCAAGCGCGCGAATCTGGTTGAGCGCTTCACGATGCTGCATGAAAGCCTGCGCGCCGACACCGCGAATCTCGCGGCCGAAGCGATCACGGCGATTGCCGCCCGCAAGCCCGCGGGCCTCTGAGCCCCTGAAGCCGGCAGGCTTTGAAGAAAGCCTGCCCATGCTGCGCCTCGCCGTCCCGCGGAACGGACTGCGAGGCGCTTCTGATTTTGGATGACTGGATTCATGGTGACGAAGACCGAACAGGCGCCTTCGGGCGATCTCTTTGCCGAGACGGGTTTTTGGCCCGATGCCGAGATCATTGCAGGGGTCGATGAGGCCGGCCGCGGTCCGCTCGCGGGGCCCGTTTGCGCTGCAGCGGTGGTGCTCGATCCCGAGCAGCCGATCGCGGGGCTCGCTGACTCAAAGAAGCTTTCTGCGAAAAAGCGCGAAGCGCTCGAGCCCGTCATCAAGGCGAAGGCGCGCGCCTGGGCGGTTGCCTGGGGGAGCGTGGCGGAAATTGACGAGATCAATATCCTGCAGGCGACGCTTCTAGCCATGCGCCGCGCCGTCGAGGGGCTCGGCGTCAAGCCGGACCTTGTTCTTGTCGACGGCAACCGCGCCCCGCACCTGAACGTCCCTGTCGAAACGATCGTCAAGGGCGACGCAAAGGTGCCCGCCATTTCGGCGGCTTCGATACTTGCCAAGACGGCGCGCGACCGTCTGATGAAGGAAGCTGCTGAAAAATATCCGGGCTACGGGTTTGAGGTTCATGCGGGCTACGGCACCAAGCGCCACCTCGAAGCCATTGCGGCGCTCGGGATCACGCCCATCCACCGCCGCTCCTTTGAGCCCATCAAGCACATGGCGGCTGCGGACGCTGAGAAGAAGGAAGCACACGAATGACGAGCGAAAACATTGTCGCCGTGGAAAGCGACGCCAATCCCCGCTTCAAGCGCTGGAAGCGCCTTGCGCTCGAACCCCGCGCCGTGAAGCGCGAGCGCGCAACGCTCTTGGAAGGCCTTCATCTCCTTGGCGTTGTTCATGACGACCCCGAAGCGAAAGTTGAGGCGCTCATGATCTCCGAGGCGGCGAACGCCGAAGCGCGCGCGCTCGCTGAAGCGCTTGCCCAAAAGCGGGGGCTGCGCCTTTATCGGCTGGCGAAGCGCCTCTACGATCAGATTTCGCCAGTGGAAAACGGCGTCGGCTGCATGTGCGAGCTCGCGATCCCTGAGGCGCCAGAGGCCGCCCAATGGGCGGAGGACGACGTTCTTTATCTTGACGGCGTGCAGGATGCAGGGAACGTGGGCACGCTGATCCGCACTGCTGCTGCGGCCGGCTTTCCTACGATCGTCTGCAACATCGGCACGGCAAGCGTTTGGTCGCCCAAAGTGATGCGCGCCGGCATGGGCGCCCATTTTTCGGTTCGGATCGTTGAAAACTTCCCGCCCGAAAAGCTTCGTCAGTCGTATCGTGGCCGCATTTTTGCCGCAGATGCGCGCGGCGGCCGCGATCTTTTTGCTTCGCCCGACTATGCCGACGGTCCTTGCTGCTGGGTGATGGGTGCGGAAGGGCCGGGCGTTTCCGCCGCCGCGCTTGCCGTGACGGATGCGCGCTTTTACATTCCGATCGAGCCTGGCGTTGAGTCGCTCAATGTGGGGGCGGCGGCCGCTGTTTGTCTTTTTGATGCAAGAAGAAGGCGTCTTCAGAAGACGCGGCACGTTTTTGACCAATAGAATTGCGCCTTCGGGATTGGCTGCGGCGGAAGCTTCTTTTGCTCTCGGCCTTTCCGAAGCAGCCTTTTTCTATTTGATGCCTTCATCATGCTCAACTTCAGCTACCACAATCCCACGCGACTCGTTTTCGGGCGCGGCGCAGAAGAGCGCACAGGCGAAGTCGTTCGCGAATCGCTCGGCTGTGCCGGAAAAGTTCTTGTCCTCTACGGCGGCGGCAGCGCCCGCCGCACGGGGCTGCTCGACCGGGTGCTGAAGAGCCTCGAGCGAGAAGGCTTCATGGCGATTAAAAAGGGCGGCGTGCAGCCCAATCCGCGCATGAACTTCGTTCGCGACACCATCGACTGGATCCGCGATCAGGGCGTGAAAGCCATCATCGCCGTGGGCGGCGGCTCCGTCATCGACACCGCCAAGGCCGTGGCCGTCGGCGTTGAGTACGAGGGCGACGCCTGGGATTTCTTCGAAGGCAAGGCGAGCCCCAAACAGGCGCTTCCTGTTTTCGCCGTGCTTTCGATTCCGGGGGCGGGCTCCGAGCAGTCCGCCCGCGCCGTGCTCACGCATCACGGCGACAAGGTTGGGATCGGCTCGGGTCTGATTCGGCCGCGCGCAGCCATCATCAACCCCCAGTGGTTCTCGTCTGTGCCCCCCAATCACATTGCAGCGGGCGTTGTCGACATGCTTTCGCATATTCTTGAGCGCTACTTCTCGAAGACGCCCCACACCGAATTCGTCGACGGCCAGGCTGAGGCGGCCATGCGCACCATTCTCGACTTCGGCCCCAAGGTGCTCGCCGATCGCCAGGATTACGACGCCTGGAGCCAGATCGCGATGGCAGGGAGCTTTGCGCACAACGGCTACTTTGGCCTCGGGCGGGAAGAGGATTGGGCCTGCCACGGCATTGAGCACGAAATTTCCGGCTGGAACGAGGCCGTCGTGCACGGTGCGGGACTTGCCGTCGTCATCCCTGCCTGGATGCGCTATGTGTCCGGCTTTGCGCCAGAGCGCTTCCTTCAGTTCTCGCGCAACGTGATGAACATCACTGCCGACGATGCCGATGAAGCTGTCATTCGGCAGGGGATTGGGAAGCTCGTCGCGTGGCTCGAAAAGATGGGACTCTCCACGTCGCTCGACGCACTCGGCATCGGCGACTGCCCGATTGCATCGCTCGCGCGCCATGCGGCAAGAGGCGGCAAATTGGGCGCTTTGAAGCCGCTCGACAGCAATGACGTGCTCGCGATTCTTGAGCTGGCAAAAAGCAGCAATTAATCGCAAAATTCAGCCAATCCCGGAGAGCAGCCGTCCGATATAGTCGAAATTGCGCCGTCGGGCTCTGGCTCCGGCGCGATTCCGGGCGCTTCAGCGCCCGCCGTCCGATCTCAGCATGAATTTGCCCAAAAGCGCAGAAGGAGAGTCGCATCGTGCCGCGAGAGCTGCATTTCTACGAGAAAAAGACGCCGCGCCGCGGCCTTTTGCGCGGCGCCGGCCTCTGCGCGCTCGGCCTCGCGGTGACAGGGGGCACGGGCGGCGCGTACGTCAACGAAGAAATGGGTGCGGCTCCTTCAGGCGAGCGTCTTCGCCGAATCGAGGCTTCGCCCCATTGGCGCGACGGCGCCTTCCGCAATTTGCTCGACGTGCCGGACTTCTCCGGCAAGCGCCGCTCGAGCTGGCGCGCGATGCTCGACTTTCTCACGGACCGAACGGTTGGGCTTGAACCCACGGTGCCCGGGCCGTTGATGAAAACGCCCCCCGGTGTTGCGGGCGTGGGCGATCCCCCCCGGCCGGGGCACTCCGGCTTCTTCCTGCGGGAGGCGGGCTTAAGCATTCTCGTTGATCCTGCGCTTGGCGCCGCGTCGCCAGTGCCCTTCGCCTTCAAGCCCTTTAGCGGCGCGGACGTGTACCAGCCGGCGGATTTGCCGGCCGCGGATCTGCTCCTCATTACGCACGATCACTACGATCATCTCGACTACCTGACCATTCGCGCGATAAAGGACCGCGTCCGTCGCGTTGTCTGCCCGCTCGGCGTCGGCGCGCATTTTGAATACTGGGGGTGGCCTGCCGAGCGCATCACCGAACTCGACTGGTTTGAGTCGACGCGCGCGGGCGAACGCCTTCTGGTGACGCTCGTGCCCTCGCAGCATTTCTCCGGGCGCACGCTCAAGCGCAACACGACGCTCTGGGGCGGATTCGTGCTTGAATTTGCCGCTAGCGGGGACGCAGCGGCCAAGACGCTCTATCTTTCGGGCGACGGCGGGTACGGGCCGCATTTTTCAACGATCGCGCGGCGCTGGCCGACAATCGATCTGGCCGTGCTTGAGGACGGCCAGTACAACACCGACTGGTCGACCATCCATCTGATGCCTGCGCACTGGCGGCAGGCGCTTCAGGATCTTTCGCCCAAGCGCGTGATGCCCTGCCACAACGCCAAGTATGCGCTTTCGCGCCACGTCTGGACGGAGCCGCTCGAGACGGCGCTCGAATCCGCCCGCGTGCTCGGCGTGCCGGCGGCGCTGCCGAAAATCGGCCAAGCTTTCGACTGGGCTTCAGGGGCGGACATGTCGGCCGCCTGGTGGCCGAAGCAGCCGTAGGCCTCGCCTGGGCGGCACTGGCTCGCTGGGCCGCTTGGCCGCTTGGACGATGCGGCACATGGCGCTTTGGTGCTTTTTGGCTTTGCGCTTTCCGCCATTTCTTTTCTCTTGGGGCGCGCCTTCGATAAAATGCGCTTTTGAGCGCTGCAGCGCTCCTTTTGGGGCGTTGCGCGGCAGTTTTCTTTTTTCTTGAAGCGCTCGAGCGCCGGTCGTCATTCTTTTTCGACTGAGCGGCGGGCGCATGGTGAATCATGGGCAAAGGATCGGTTCGTACGGCGAGGGGCGCGCAATCAGCAGGACGTCGCGGCAGAGGGCGCAGCGCTCAAGCGCCGCTGCAGCATCCGGGCGCCGTCCTTGCTGAAGTCCTCGCCGATACGCCGCTTGCTGTGGCAGCAAAGTGGTTCGGCATGACGCCTGAGGCGCTCGAAGCTGTTTTGCGCGCAGAAGCGCCGCTCACTGCGGCCATGGCTGCGCAGGCAGGCGCCATTTTCGGCACGGGCGCTGCGCCTTGGCTCGAGATGCAGGCCGCTTGGGATGAAGCGCAGGCGCCGGCGGAACAGCATTGAATGGGCGCCGGCTTGGCGCCATTGTTCCTGATAGAAAGAAGGTCCGGATTCCGCAACGGAATTCCGGACCTTCGAACTTCCGGCCTACTGGCGGCCGATGCCGCTGCATCTTTGAGGAAGTCGGGCTGGAAGTCTTTTCGCGACGCTCTGGACCAGCGCGGTTCAGGGGAGCTTGTCGTATTCTGCGCGGTCAACGGGCTCGAGCCATTTGGCCGGTCCCTTTTCGGCGTCAACCTCAACCGAGAAATGCGAGAACCAGCTGTCCGTCGCAGCGCCGTGCCAGTGCTTGACATGTGCAGGAATGTCCACCACGTCGCCCGGCTTCAGCTCGCGGGCGGGCTTCCCCCATTCTTGATACCAGCCGCGGCCGGCCGTGACGAGAAGCGTCTGGCCGCCTTCGTGCTCATGCCAGTTGTTGATGCAGCCGGGTTCGAACGTCACGTTGCCGATCGGGCAGGCCGGCGTGAGCGAGAGCATTTTGAGCCAGACGCGGCCCGAGAAATTCTGCTTGAAGAAATCGCTCGTCATCTGTTCGCCCGGATCGAAGGTGAGCGAATCAAGGAATTCGGTTTCTGTCGTCATCAGTAAGCCTCTGTGAAAAACCCTCAATTGGCGGGCGAAGAACTTCGCCAGTCGTCAGTGAAGGAGCTTAACGGGGCGCAAATGATGCAGCTTTACGGAACCGATACGTTTTTTGTTCGTTTTTCTCAGGCGCAAGGAAAAGCGCTGCCTACGGGCGCAGCAGGTCGGTGATCGTGAGCGAAAGAATGGGACTCGCGCGCTTGGCGGTCTCGTCCTTCACGAGCTTGACGGCGAGGCTGCCGAGCGTGTCCTGAAGGCCGTTTTTCGGATCCTTCAAAAGAAGCTTCATGGCGGGCTTGGCGCAGCGCTTCATCACAAGGTTTGTGAGCACTTTCTGGGCGTTGGCTTCGACGGCTTTCGTTTTTTCGCTCGGGATTGCTTGAACGGCTTTTGCCGCGCTTGTTTTGCCGATCGTGACGTACGCCCACTGCACCATGGCATCACGGTCGGCGGACGTCGTGTTTTCAAAAAGGCAGTCGGCAAGCGCATCGCTCTCGGCGGTGGCTGCCGAAGCATACGGCGCACAAGTGCCCGCTAGTAGAATGATGGCGGCAAAAAGTCCCGCGCGGGCGGGACGAAGAAGTGCGTGGGACATGGGAGCCTCCCGAAAGAATCCGTCGATGGAAAAAGGGCAGGGCAGCCCGCTCGGACGGAAGCATCAGCGCCGATCGAGGCAGCCTGCGCCGCAAAAAACCTTACGAATTCTATCGCTGCTGTCGCGCCCTCAGTCGCGCTGGGACATCTGGAAAAATGTACGCAATGGTTGAAGCCGATTATTCGCTTGCCGATATAGAACGCTTTGTCGAGCTCTCGATACGCCGCGGCATCGGCTTCTCGTCGCTTGCGCGTCTCGATGCCGGAGCGGGCGACGTGCGGGTCGCCGCCGGCGCTGCGCTTTTGGGAGTTGCCGCGGATGCGCCGATAGCGCGCGCCGCGCTTCGCCGCGCATTGGCCGCTTTTCTTTCGGGTCCTGGCGACTGGCTTGCCGAGAGCGTTGAGGCGCTCGAGGCGAAGCTTTTTGAGATTGGTCTGCTCGCGCTCGATGCCGCTATGCCGGCCGATCCCGATGATTCCCCCGTTCGCTCGAGGCTTTTGCCGCGCCCGGGCGTCACGGCGCGCCGCCTGGTCGACGAGCTCGAGGCTGCCCGCGAGGTGCTCGCGCGCCGGCGCGCGCTTCGCCGCACGGCCCTTCAGACAAAAAACCGCGAAGTCAACAGTGCTGCGCCCGAAGTCGACCAGGAAGCCGACCTGCGCTTCATGCGAATGGCGCTCGACGCAGCGCGCGAAGCGGCCGCCGCTGATGAGGTGCCTGTCGGAGCGGTGCTCACGCAGGGCGATGCCGTGCTCGCAGTCACGAACAACCGCACGCTTCGCGATCGGGATCCGAGCGCGCATGCCGAGATGCTTGCGCTTCGCGAAGGCGCCCGAAAGCTCGGCAACCATCGCCTCACCGAAACGACGCTTTACGTCACGCTCGAACCCTGCCCGATGTGCGCGGGCGCCATTGCGGAAGCGCGCTGCCGGCGGGTTGTGTTCGGCGCGGCGGACGAGCGCCGCGGCGCCATACAGAGCGCGCTGCGGCTTTTTGAGCTTCCGGGCGTCAATCACCGCCCCTTTGTTGCTTCGGGCCTTCTCGAAGAAGAGGCCTCGGCGCTTCTGCGCGACTTTTTCGCTGCAAAGCGAAAAGCGGGCGCTGCCGAAATTATTTCGAACACGAAGAGCGAAGCGGCCGTGCCGGCTGAGCCGATTCGCGCCGTTTCCGCTCCATCGTCAGGAAAAAGCCATGCGTGAGAAAACGACATTGACCGATCGGGAAAGAGCGGCGCTCGATGCGACGCTGCCGCTCGTTGTGCGGCTCCCTGAGCGCGATCCGGTGTCTGCTCAGGCGCTCGATGAATTGCGGGAATCGGGCGCGTTTGACCGATGGATCGGGAAGCGAATCGCTGTGCCCGCGCCTTCCTACCAGTTTCTCACGAGAACAGGCGAAATCGATGAGAGCCGCCGCTCGCTCGCGCTTGATCATCTGCGCCGCTGCGGTCCGGTTCCGATGCTGATGCCTGGCGTTTTTGAGCAGGAGGGGCGCTTCGCCGGCAGCGACCGCCGACGCGCTGAAGATCTGATGCGAGCCATGACGATGCCGGACGCGGACCTCGTGATGCCGATCCGGGGCGGCTACGGCATGACGCGGCTTCTGCCGCTCCTAAGCTGGCCGCAGCTCGCCGATGCGGCGGCGCCCGCCGTGGGGTTCTCGGACTTCACAGCATTCAATCTCGCGCTTCTCGCCAAAACAGGGCATCCCTCCTGGCAGGGGCCGATGCTCGGAAGCTTCGACCGCCCGGACCGCTATGCGCTCACGCGCTGCGGCGTCGTTTTCGGCGACGAGCCCGGCCCCGTCGGCTTTTCGCCCGGACCCGTGCCGGCGGTGCCCTCTTTTTTGCCGCCGCTCACGATCGAAGGCACGCTCTGGGGCGGCAATCTTGCGCTCGTCTCGAGTCTTGTGGGCAGCGAATGGATGCCAGACGTGAAGAACGGCATTCTTTTTCTCGAAGATGTCGACGAAGCGGCTTATCGAGTCGAGCGCATGCTGCTCACGCTTCTTGATGCCGGGATTCTCGGTCGGCAGCGCGCCGTGCTGCTCGGGGACTTCGCCGGCGCAAACGACGCCTGGCGCTTCCCCGGCGACGCAACGCTCGCGCGGGTTTTCGCCTACATTCGCTCGCGGCTTCCTGCGACGGTCTTCATGGTGTCGGGGCTGCCCTTCGGGCATGTGGCGCATCAGGCAACGCTTCCCGTCGGCGTTGCGGCGAGGCTCACGATTGAGTACGGCCGCGCGTCGCTCGACTGGGCGAAGGACCCGCGGCTCATGCCGAAGTAGCCGATCGTCGGCACAATAGAGAAAGCGGTCGAACCGCGCCGGCGGGCGGCAAGTGCCGCACCCGCCCGCCTTCGGCATCGACCATTGATCAACATTTCCGCCAAAGAAGAAGGCTCAATGCCCGCCACACGCCGATCCGCCATTGCATTCCTCAAGGCTTTTCTGATGCTGCCGGCATCAAGAAGCGTCACCGCCCGAACGCTCGCGAAGCTCGTGCTCGCCTCGATGAAGCTCCTGCCTGTTGCGCTTGCCGCACAGTTCACGGGACTCGTTTCCCTCCTCGCTACGTTCTGGCATTCCGACGTTTCGCGCGTATTTCTCTGCATATGGGCGGGCTTTGGCTTCGTGCAGATCTATTTTGCGCTTCACTTCGTGCGGGGCTTCTGGCGCGACCGCGACCGCGTGGCGCGGGTGCGCCTCTGGATCCGGCGCTGGACGGTGCTCGCCACGTGCGCGGGCATCATCTGGGGCGTGGCGGGCGCAGCCTTTCTCGTTCCAGTCTCGGGCATTCTGCAGGTTGTCACGGTGGCCGTCATCGTTGCGGTGACGTTTGCAAGCTGGCCCGTCTATTCGTGCTGGATGCCGTCCCTCACCTTCTTCACGCTCCTCTCGCTCGCGCCCATGACGATTTCGGTGGCGGTGCAGTATGGCGTGAGCCAGACGATCATGGCGCTGGTGCTCCTCGTCGTCACGGTCTTCATTCTCTATTCGGGGCGGCGCCTCAATGAAATGATCCTGTCGTCGATTCTGATGGACGACGAAAACCGCCGCCTGGTCGAGCGCCTCAAGCGGGAAGTGAGCCGCACCGAAGCGGCGCGGCGCGCTACGCAGGCCGAAAGCGAGCGGCGCGCTCGGTTTTTTGCGGCGGCCAACCACGATCTGCGCCAGCCGCTTCAGGCGATGGGGATCTATCTCAACATTCTCAAGCGGCGTGCGACGCCGCAGACGGCGCCCGTGATCGAGCAGGTGTCGACGACGATGAGCGTCATTTCAACGCTTGTTGAGCAGGTGCTTGAGGTGACGCGCATGGAGTTCGGGCGGCTTGAAATGCATCCGGAAGTGATCTCGATTCCTGCGCTTCTGACGGAAGTCGACCGGGAATTCCGGCCTGTTGCCGAGGAGAAGGGGCTTCGCTTTCGCGTGCGGCCGATCAATGCGGCCGTGCGCACCGATCCGGTGATGCTTCGCCGCGCGCTCAAGAATCTCATCACGAATGCCATCCGCTACACCGACAAGCCCGGCGGCGAAATCGTCGTGGCTGCGCGCCTTCTCGGCGGCGCCCGCGTTTCAATCGGCGTCTACGATTCGGGTCCCGGCCTCACGAAGAACGACATTGAGAAGATCTTCGATACGTTCTATCGGGGCGACGCCGCGAAGGATTCCTCCGCATCGGGCTTCGGGCTCGGACTTTCCATTGTGAAGGGCCTCTGCCGGCAGCTCGGCATCGAACTTTCGGTCGGCTCGCGTCTCGGACGCGGCAGCGTCTTTCGTCTGGTGCTCGATCTGAGCGAAGCCGAGCAGGTGCGCCTTTTTGAGCACGCCCCCGAGGGACGCGGCGATGTGCGCCGCTTCGAAGGCACGGCGGCGCTCATTGAAGACAATGCCTTCGTGCAGACGGCGATGCGCGACGTGCTCGAGAGCTGGGGCGCGAGCGTCGTGAGCGACGCGGCGCCGAGCGAGGCCTTCTGGCGCGCGGTCGACGCTGCCGCGAAAAAGCATCCGCCCCTGGTGCTCATTTCCGACTACAACCTCGGCGAAGGCGTGCCGACGGGGCTCAATGCGGCGGGCATGCTTGAAAAGCGGCTCGGCCGGCCGGTGCCTGCCGTGCTGATCACAGCCGTTGCGCGCGACCTGATCGAAGGCGACTTCGAGCGAGAGCATTCGGGCGAGGCGGGCGCGGGCGGACCGGCGCCCGAGCATCTGCCCGTCATTCTTCAGAAGCCCTGTTCGGCCGAGGCGCTCAATGAGGCGGTTTTCGAGGCGCTGAAGCGCTTTGATGGCGAGGCGTCAAATGCCTTGGCGCAAGAGCAGGAAAAAGAGGCCGTGCGCGCTGCTGCTGAACCGATATCCGAAGGCCGGCCGGCTTCGGCTGCTGCGCGGGAAGCCGCCGCTGGAGAGAATCGATGAGCCACCTTTTCGCGCTTTTTCTCGTGACGTCGCTTGCCAACATTGTGACGCCCGGGCTCGGCGTAGCGATCATTGTGATCATGGCGGCCGAATACGGCTGGCGGCGCATGTTCTGGGGGTCGCTCGGGGTGGCGCTCGGCATTACGGCGCTCTTCACGATCGCGCTTTCGGGCGTCGGCGTCGTCATTGCGGCGAGCCCGGCGCTTTTTGCCGCCATCAAGCTCGCGGGCGCCGTTTTTATTTTCTACATGGCCTGGCAGACGTGGCGCAAGCCCGTCGTCGACTTCGGTCGACTCGAGCGAAGCCGGACGAATCCGGGCGGAGCGGATTGCGCGCAGGCCGAGCAGGCAAAGCCCCGCACGGATTTCGACCGCGGACTCTTCGGCAAGTGCTTCATCATTTCGCTCACGAATCCGCAGCCCATCGTCTTCGGCGTATCGGTGCTGCCGCAGTTCATTGATCCGACGAAGCCTTATGTCGAGCAGGCCGCACTCATGATTGCGGTCTATACGGTGCTTGTCTTCGTCGTGATGGAGATTTACGCGATGGCGGCTTCGCGCGCCCGCGTTTTCCTTCTCAAAGGCAAAGGTCCGCTCATCATGAAGCGCGTGAGCGCGGGCGTCTTTGTGCTGATTGGGCTAGCCGTGCTTGCGTCGACGGTGAAGGGGCTCGCCGGCGCCTGAAGCGTGCGAGCCGGAAGCGAAGGCGCCTCATTTTCAGATTTTGAGCCTCTTGGCGGCAAAAGTCTTTAAAGATCGATGTCAAAGCCCGCGCGGCGCGCAGCGAGAAGCGCTTCCGTGCGGTTCGAGGCGCCGAAAGCGCGGTAGATGGCCGCGACATGCGTCTTCACGGTGCCTTCCGAAAGATTAAGATCGCGGCAGATCCGCTTGATGGGCGCGCCCTGCGCGAGGAGCATCAGGACGTCCTTCTGGCGCTCGGTAAGGTGAACGGGTTCTTCGGCGTTGGTGGTCTTGAGGGACGCCGCCTGATTGAAAAAGCCCGCACGCTGGCTTTCCGCGAGGAGCTTCGACGGAATGAAGACGCCGCCCTTGAGCACAAAGTCGATGGCGGCCGTGAGCATGTCGGTGTCGAGCGACTTCGGCACGAAGCCCGCAGCGCCAAGCTGCAGAACGCGCATGATGCTCTGCTGGTCGACGAGGCCCGAGACGACGAGAATCTTGAGCATCGGCTGGATGCGCACGATCTCTTCCATCAGCTCCGTGCCGGTGACGCCCGGCATGGAGAGATCGAGAATCAGGAGGTCCGTGTTGTCGCCCTCGCGGCGCACGAGTTCGACCGCATCCTGCGCGCTGCCGGCCGTATGAATTTCGGCATCGGGCTCGCGGTCAAGAATCATCATCGAAAGGGCGCCCGTCACGAGCGCATGATCGTCGACTATCAGGTACTTCATCAGCAGATATTGCCGCTCACAGTCAAGCGGTTCCGTTTAATGCATGAACGGCCTGCATTGTACCTCGTGAATGCCGCTTGCTACGTCAGGTAAAAACGTCGTTTTTTCTGCAGGCTTGCTGCCTCGTGAAAAGCAGCCGCGGCGCGCAAAAGCGCGGCATTGGCGCCAGGAAGCCGGATTGCAGGGCTTCCGAGCTAGAAGAAAGACTTTGCATGTGCGCACATCGCCTTATTTAAAAGGTGCAAAATAAGCATAGGAACGCGCGCGGAAGCCTTCTGCGCCGCCCATTTTCGCGGTCATGCGCTTCAAATGGCCTCAAGGAATCTATGTTGAAAAAGCGAATGGAAGGGCACTCGCCCGCACCGGTAAAGACGCTTGCGGCTCGCACGAGCGGCGCGATGCTGCGGGAAAGCCGCAGAGCGGTTCTCTACGGCTTTTCAGCTTGCGCGGCAGCGCTTTTTCTGCCGGCGCTTGCCGGCTGCAGCGATGACCTCCCTGCGCAAAAGGCCTCCATGGTGCTTGCGGCTGCGCCGCGGGACGCGAAGCCCGCTGCCGTTGAAACCGTCCCCGCACTCTCGTCATTTCTCGCCGCCTATGAGGTCGCCGGGACGGTTGCCGCTGATGAGCGCGTCGAAGTCGCTTCGAGAATTCCGGCCTTCATTCGGGAAGTCGCCGTGAAGGAGGGCGACGCCGTCAAAAAGGGCGACATTCTTGTGCGCCTTGACGACGCGGATGTCGAATCTGCGGTTCGTGCCGCAGAAGCCAAGGCGGCAGCAGCGCGCGCGGCGAGCCGCGATGCGCAGATCGACGCCGAGAAGTATGCACGGCTCTTTAAAGACGGCTTTATTTCGGATCTTGACCTCAGAAAGATCAATCTGAAGCGGGACGCAGCGAAAAGCGACGCCGAAAGCGCCGAGTCGCTCCTCGCGGAAGCGAAGAGCCAGCGGCAGTACGTTCTGCTTCGCTCGCCGATCGACGGGCGCGTCGCCAAGCGGCTTCGGCGGTCGGGCGATGTGGCCGCGCCCCTTTTTCCGATTCTTGTCATCGAAAGCGAGCGCGCGCCCCGCTTTGAAATCCACGTGCCTGAAAGCCGGGCGGCTTCGATTCGTCCGGGCGAGCGCGCGAGCGTCGTCATTTCCGAGCGCGCCCCTGTCGGCGCTGCGGTGGAGCTCGTCGGCACGAGCGCAGACGCTGTGACGCGGACCTTCCTCGTTCGCTTTGTCCTCGATGCGGGCGCTCAAGCTTCGCCCGGCGAATTCGGCCGAGCGCGGTTTGAAGCGCTCCCGACGGATCGGCCAGCCGTGCCGAAGCGCGCGCTTGCCGTGCGCGGCGGCGTGACTGGCGCTTTCGTCGTGCGTGAAGGGCGTGCGGCCTTCACGTGGCTCCGTCTTGGGCGCGAGACGCTCGCGCAGTGTTCGAAGGGTGCGGCAGCCGAGCCTGTTCTTGAGGTGCTCGCAGGCCTTCGCGGCGATGAACTTTTGGTTGATCGTCCGAACGACAGGCTTGCCGACGGTGATCCGGTCACGATCACGTCGCCTCGATCGGCGGAAAAGATGCAGAACGCCGAAGCGATGAAATAAAGGGGCCGCGATCATGCGCAAGCACAATCTCACCGGACGGCTCACGGCGCTTTTCATCGATTCGAAGCTCACGCTTGTTTTGATTCTTGCCGCGCTGATTTTCGGCCTTTACGCCGTTCTCACGACGCCGCGCGAAGAAAATCCGCAGATCTCCATGCCGGCGGCGGTCGTGCAGACGCTTCTGCCGGGAGCTTCGCCCGAAGAGGTTGAAGAGAAGCTCGTCCGTCCGCTTGAAGCGCTCATCAATCAGATTCCAGGGGTTGACCACGTAACTGCAATCGCCGCAGATTCCGCTGCGGTGCTCACCGTGCAGTTCGAGGTCGGCGAAGAAAAGGAACCCTCGCTCGTGAAGCTCGCCGAACGGCTGCTTGGCGGGCGCAGCGCGCTTCCCGCTGAGGCGCGCGGACCATTTATTCGGTCCGCGGACGCCGACGATGTGCCGATCCTTGCGCTTTCGCTCATATCGGACGAATACGACGACGCGGCGCTCAAGGCGCTGGGGCTGCGCATGCTCGATGAGCTTCAGAGCCTCGAAGGCATTTCGAGCACGTCGGTTGTGGGCGGCCGCTCGAACGAGTACCGCATTCGCATTGATCCGAAGCGGCTCCAGAATTACGGCCTCTCTTTTGACGACGTGAAGAATGCCGTCCTCGCTTCAAATGTTGCGGGGCCGATCGGCCGCTATGTCGAGCCGGCCCTCGACGCGGGCGGCCGCGCACTCGAAGCGCGCGTGCGCGTTGAGGATTTCATCGCATCGAAGAGCGACCTCGAAGCGCTTGTTGTTTCAGCGGCGCCGGGCCGGACCGTGCACCTCTCGGACGTTGCGGACATCGAGGCCGGCCCGGATCCGGACCCCGACCACCTCAGCCGCTTCGGCTTCGGACAGGCGGCCGAGCAGTATGCGGCGCACCCCGAGGAGTATGTCTCCGTTACGCTTGCCGTCGCGAAAAAGAAAGGCGCCAATGCTGTTTCGGTTGCCGATCAAGTGATCGAGCGCGTCGAGCGCATGAAGGCGAGCTTCATTCCGAAGTCGGTCGATGTCGTCGTGACGCGCAACGACGGCGAAAAGGCGAACGATGCCGTCAATGTGCTGATCGGCCACCTCGGCATCGCCGTTGCGGCGGTTGTGGGCGTCACCTGGGCGTTCCTGGGCGTGCGCCCCGCGCTCATTGTTGCCGTCACCGTCCCGCTCATTCTGGCGATTACGCTCGGCATGGTGAATCTCGCGGGACTCACGATCAACCGCCTCACGCTCTACGGGCTCATCATTGCGCTCGGACTCCTCGTCGACGACTCGATCGTCGTCATCGAAAACATTGTGCGCCACTATCGGCTCGGGCCGATCGCGGACCGCACCGAGCGCCTGCGCCGCACGGTCGACGCGCCCGACGAGATCGGGAACGCCACGCTCCTTGCGACGATTGCCGTGATGCTCGTTTTTGCGTCGCTTATTCCTTCGCTCTCCGGAATGCCCAAGCAGTACTTCTTCCCGGTGGGCTTCAGCGTGCCTGTGGCGCTCGCGGCGTCCTTCTTCGTGGCCTACGTGGTGGCGCCCTGGGCGGCTGTGCGCTGGATTCCGGATCCGCCTGCGAAGCAGACAACGGACGAGAAGGCGCAGAAGGAAAAAGATGGAACGCCGGGCGGCGCCATCGGGCGCTTCTACTGCCGTTTTGCGCGTCCGCTCATCGGGCACCCGAAGCGTGAAGCGCTTTTCCTGCTTCTCATCGTGGTGCTTCTTGCGCTCTCGAGCCTCATGCCCTTCTGGCAGCTCATCCGGCCGGCCGGACCGGGCGGCCCAGTGCCCGCCTTCGGCGTTGAAATGGGCTTTCTCCCGAAGGACAACAAGAATACCTTCAACGTCACGATCCGCATGCCCGAGGGCACGCCCGTCGAGACGACGGACCGCGCCGTGCGCGACGTGGCTGAGCTTGTGCGCGCCATTCCGGAAGTCGTCGATTACCAGAGCTGGTCGGGGCTTTCCGGCGTTGCAGACTTCAACAGCATGATTCGCGGGGATCCTGAATCGGGAAGCAACATCGGCGCTGTTCGCGTGAACCTCCTTAAAAAGGACACCGGCCGACGCTCGTCGATTCTGCTCACGCGGGAGCTCCGCATTGCTTTGAAGCCCATTGCTGCGCGCTATCCGGGCGCTGATATTCAAGTGGTCGAAGATCCGCCGGGGCCGCCGCTCAAGGCGAGCATCCTTGCGGAAATCTACATGCATGACCAGGCTGATCTTGAAAAAACGGCGCTCGCCGTTCGCAAGGCCTTTGAAGAAACCTACGACATGATGGAGACGGCCGATTCCGTCGAATCGGATGTGCCCCTCTACAGGCTTTCGGTCGACCGCGAAAAGGCGATTCTTGCGGGCGTCGTTCCCGCGAAGGCTGCCGAGGCCCTGAAGCGCCTCATTGAAGGCGAGGTCGTGGGCTATGCGCATGCGCCGGGCGAGCGCGAGACGCAGCCTATTCGCATCGACATTCCGAACGAATACGCCTTTGATCCGAAGCGGCTCGATGAAACTTTCGTCCCGGGCGCGCTCGGGCGCAGCGTTGCGCTCTCTTCGATCGTCCGCGTCGAGCGCGGGACGGTCGAGCACATGATCGTTCACAAGGACGGCGTCCGCATGGCTTGGGTTGGCGGCGAACTTGGAAAGACGACCCCGACCTATGCCGTGCTGGATCTGCAGCAGCGCCTCGACGGCATGACGCTTCCTTCGGGCGGAACGCTCGCCTGCGGGAACCTTTCCTTCACCGATGAGCGGCCCGACCTCACAAAGGCCGACGGCGTCCTGCTCTGGCAGGGCGAAAACCGCATGATGCTCGATTCCTATCGGGACCTCGTCAAGGCGCTCGGGCTTTCGATCGGTTCGATCTTCCTCATTCTTGTGGCGTACTACCGCTCCTTCGGGCTCGCACTCATTGCGCTTTCGGCCGTGCCGCTCGCCTTCATCGGACTCTTCCCCGGCCACTGGCTTTTCGGCGCGCAGTTTTCCGCTTCGTCTCTCATCGGCGTCGTGGCGCTCGCGGGCGTTGTCGTGAGAAATTCGCTTCTCATCATCGACTTTGTGCGCGACTACCTCAAAGCGGGGCTTTCGCTCGAAGATGCTGCGATCGATGCGGGCGCCGTGCGTCTGCGGCCGATTCTGCTCACGACGCTCGCGATCATTCTGGGCTCCGTCGTGATGATCACGGACCCGGTCTTCTGCGGGCTCGCCATTTCCTTCATTTTCGGCACGGCCGCGTCGACCGTCTTCACGATCTTCCTGATTCCGATCCTTCTGAGCTTCTATTACAAGCGCTGGCCGTACGATCGGTCGGTAGAGGCGCCGATCTGAGGATGGAAGAGAGGTGACATGATGGATTCGGACGATTCGACGGCAATTAGTCTAGGGGATCTTCCGAATCCGTTGACGGTTGTTGTCGAATTCCAACGAGGCGAAACGTTAAGCCGCGTGTGCGGCCTTGACATGGCGCCCTCGTGTTGAATTCCCTAGATGAAGGGCTAGATTCGATTTATAATTTAGTAAACTGAATATTTTATAGGGCAAATACCCCCCCCCGTACAGCCCCCTCTACGATGACTCCGTGGCCCTGCGGCAAATCACTGCGCGCAGGGTCGCGCCGTCTGCGCGAAGCAGGCGGACAGGAAATATTTCTTGGAGTTTATCGATGAACAAGAATTTCAAGGCCACGAAGACCGTCCTGGCAGTCGCTGTTGCGTCTCTGATGGCCGGCGGCGTATTTGCGGCGGATGATACCGCTACAGATACCGTTGTAGATGCCGATAAAAGCGTTTCAATCTCGTTCCAGGGCAAGGCGCCGGCTTCGGCTGATGCCGTGCAGGGTGAGTTTGTCAAGATCGAAAGCAACACGGCTACTGTCAAGGACCACACAGGTGCTTTTGGTGCAACGGCTTCCGCCAACTTCACTCTCACGCGTGATGACAACAAGTTCACGGTTGCCAATGGCTCGCTTTCCGGCTTTACGGGCAAAGTGAATGAAACGACGGACACCAACCACGGGCTTCTCTTTACCGTCGGCAATGACGAAACGCTCGCACTGACGGGCATGTCGATTTCCGACAACGAAGCCTCCGATGCCCGCGGCATGATTCGTGTCAACGGCGGAATGCTGACGGTTGAAGATAGCTCGTTCACCGGCAATGCAGGTGTTCTTGGCGGCGCGCTCAACTTGGTTAAGGCCGAAGAAGGAACCAAGATCAGCAACACGACTTTCAGCGGCAATGAGGCTGGGTCTCATGGCGGCGCAGCCTACGTGACTGGCGGCACTGTTGTTTTCGAGAACGTCTCATTCTCCGGCAATAAGGCTGGATTGCAGGGCGGCGCGCTTGAAATCGTCGGCGGCGAAGATGTTCCGACGACCGTCACGTTGAAGGATGTCACCTTCTCTGGCAACAGCTCCACTATGCCCCAGGGGGCTGATAAGACGAACGGCTTCAGCGGCGGCGCCGTGATGGTGAATTCCGCGAAAACGAAGCTGACAGGTGAAAATGTTGTCTTCACCGGGAACAAGGCAGAAACGTCCAACGGCGGTGCACTTGCAGTGGCTAACGGCGGCGAAGCTTCCATCGTCGGCGGCTCCTTCTCGGGGAACTCAGCTGCTACGGGCGGTGCTGTTGGGCTTTGGAATGGCACTGCTACCTTCACCGATGTCGATTTCCGCAACAACACGGCAACGGGTTGGGGCGGTGCAGTCCGTGCCGACAATAGCAGCACGGTAACGTTTGCGGCTGTAGAAAAAGATGTCGTTATCGCCGGCAATACGGCTGGCGATGCTGACACCGATACCGGCAAGAAGTATGGCTATACGGGCGGGTTCCTCCATCTGCAGGCTGGTTCTGATGCTACGTTCAATGTAGCCGAAGACCGCACGATGACGATCGGCACTTCGGCGTCGGCAAAGAACGTCGATACGATTACGTCGGTTGAAAATACTTCGACGATCAATAAAACCGCCGACGGCAAGCTTGTCATCAACTCTTCGACCGAAGCATTCGCCGGCACCTTTAATGTTCAAGGCGGCTCTGTTGAGCTTGCCACCGGCATCGGCGAATTCAGCATTCTCAATATTGCCAAGGGATCTGAGCAGGATTCTGAAGCTACATCTTCCACTTTCAATGTAGAAAGCGGAGCATCTGCCTCCATTGGAAAGGTGACGGCAACGAAATATGCCGTGACCTATGACGTCGCGACTGGTGCGGACCTGACAATCAATGCGATCTCGCTTCAGAAAGACAACAAACTGAAGCTCACCAATGCTGGTGAACTGTACCTCGGCGACATTACTGTCGCTCAAGATGCTGCGTTTGCAGATTCCGCAATCTCGAATACCGGGACCATCTACACTTCGTACAAGAATCTTGTAACGCTTGGCGAAGAAGCCGATTGGTCTGACGCCATCCTCACTGCGTTCGGTGAAGCGTATGGCAATGCGCAGAAGGGTTCGCTGTATGAGACAGATTTTGCCGGCAGATACACGCTTGATCAGCTTCAAAAGGCGGAGTCTGCCTTCGGCAATTTCTCTTTCTCAAATGTGAATGCCACGGCTTATAAGATCGTTGACGGCAAAGAAGTCAACGTGACGCTCGATGAGGCCAAGGGGCACAACCTCGGTCATACGGTTGTTGATCAGACCGGCGGGACGATTGCAAATGTTGTTGGCGACTATACGGCTGTCGGTGCGGTCAACTTCGTGCAGGAGAATGCCGATACGCCGATTGAAGCGGTCACCATCAGCAATACACAGTTGGCTTTGACGGGCGAATCTGCTTCCGGAAAAGTCTTCAAGGGCTATGAAGGTCAGATCGATTTCTCCGGATCAATTATTCAGTTCGGCAGCGAGCAGGTTGATGTCACTGTCAGCAACGACTTGACCCTTTCGGGGAATACGGATGTGACGCTTGTCGGCAATACCAAGCTGACCGGCGAAGTGGTCGCTGATGCTAAGGAAGACTCTATTACCGTTCAGGGTAACGCGACGATTCATGCCATCACCGGCGGCACGGTGACGGTCGATGACGGCATCCTTTTCGTTGAAGACTTTGTGATGCCTGAAACGAACGGTCTTTCCACTTTGGCTAATGGCGCCGGCCAGTCTCAGCCGATTCAGCCCATTACCCCGCAGGTAGCGGCAGCTCCTATTACGACCGATTACCTTGTTAAAGATGGGACGGATCTTTCTTTGTTTGCGCCGAATAATCAAACGGCTGTCAATGCGCTGACGGAAGCGTACAACCGGCTTGGCGAAGGCTACGAAACCGGCTTGTACCTCGGCAAGGCTATCGTGCTTGGCGGCGCAGGGATCTCGGTTGGCGGAACGACGGTGAGCGACGGCCAGTTCAACGTTGCAGCCAATTGTTTTGTGGTGATGGATCTCAATGCCATCGCTCGGACTGGCTACAACCCCGAAGGTCCGCTCGCAATTGTGAACGCGTCGAGCTCGACTCTATCGACTGGTGCACAAGTCGTTTTGACGGGGCTTAACAATAAAGTTCTCGAGAAAAACGGCGATGGCAATTACGTTCTTCATTCTGGCCTGACGGGGTTGGGGGCTAGCAACCTGTCTCTTGGCACGCACTTCTATACAAAGGATGCGAATCAGTTTGTAAACGGCGACTACACGTTTATTGCCAATCAGGCCCTGCTGGATGAATATCAGGACTTCAATCTCTACTACGTTCTTGAAAACGCCGTTAAGGAAGTCACGCCGGGTCAGAATGCCATGGTTGATGCCATTTTCTATGGTGATCTGAACAATGAAGATTGGAATGGCGGACTGCGTGATCGTGTAATTGACGAGCTCAACATCGCGACCAACATGGCCGTCGCCTCCGGCGCTTTCTCGACCGCTGTCGACATCAACAACGAAGTCTGGAAGGCTCTTGACCGCCGCATGACGCTCGCGAACCTCAATGCGCCGCGTGCTGCTTACGGCGTTACGCCGTGGGTCGATGTGATCGGCACGACGAACGAAGCCAAGGACATCTTCGGCGGTGCAGGCTACGAAGCCGATCTCTACGGTGCCGTGCTCGGCGCCGACTGGACGGCTCCGTGCGGCGCCATCGTTGGTCTCGCGTTCTCTGTCGGACAGGCGGACGGGAACTCCGTCGACCTCGGCACGAAGGTGGACAACGACGCCGACTTCTACGGCATCAGCCTCTACGGTTCGCATCAGATCGGCAGCTTCAACGGCAAGATCGACATCGGCTACGTCTCGGTCTCGAACGACCTCTCGACCCACACGATGCTCGGCAAGTTCGACGAATCGCTTGACGCCGACATCTTCACGATGGGCCTCGGCGCCGAGTACCTCGTCAAGGCCGGTTCGCTCAATGTTGTTCCGCACGCTGGCATCCGCTGGTCGCGCATCGACATGGACGACAGCAAGTACGGCGCTGACTACGACGCGATGAACCTCTTCCAGATGCCGATGGGCGTGACGTTCTCCGGCACGTTCGACATGACGGGCTGGAAGGTTGCCCCGATGCTCGACCTCTCGGTGGTTCCTGCCTTTGGCGACAAGGACGCCGTGGCGACCTACACGGGCGGTATCAAGGACACGACCCGCGTTGTCGACACCAATCCGATCCAGATGACCTTGGGCGTCAACGCTCAGGTTGATGCCTGGACCTTCGGCGTCAACTACGGCCTCACGGCTGGCGGCGATGAACGACTCAATAACTCGTTCAACCTCAATGCCCGCTACACGTTCTAACCCGTTCTGACGAGACGCCTTCGGGCGTCTCGAACGGACGACAAGAACGTCGTAATCCAAAAGCACCCGTTCTCCGTTTCGATGACGGGGAGCGGGTGTTTTGTTTTCGGATTTTCCAAAGAGGTGCCGTAAATGAAGGAACTCTATGGATTCGGCTCGACCGATGGGCCGCGTGAGAAGCCCGTTGTGGCGCGCGTTCGGCCGACAGGCGCGGCCTCCGACAAGAAGCGGCGCCAGGCGCTTGAGCTCTTTGAGCGAGGGTTCGGCTACAAGGCGGTTGCCGACATGCTGACGCTTTCAGTCAACACCGTTCGCGACTGGTCCCGGCTGCATAAGCAGGGCCGTTTTTCGCCGAACATGAGCCGCAATCAGTACCGCTATACGGCAGAGACGAAGCAACTCGCGCTCGGGCTGCGCGAGCGGGGCTATTCCTGGCGGGAGATCGAGGCCGAGACGGGCGTCAATGCATCAACCTGCCGAGCCTGGGTTCGGGCGACTGCGGCGAAGGATCTCTGACGCATGAAGCATGGCGACGGCGCGTTTAAAGCGAATAGTTATCATAAATTTATGATAAAAGTATGATAAATCTCGGCTCAGCGCCGGCCAAGTATCATAAATGTATGATACTTGTATGACAAATAAGCGAATTTCCGCCAAGTTATTCATACTGATAAAGCGGAACGCCTGCATCAAGTCTTGAAGTGACAGGCGCCAAGGCATCAATCTGCCGCACCTGGGTTCTGGCAGCAGCGGCAGAGGATGTCAGAAGCATGACGGCGCAGATTTTTGAAATAGAAAAAGGCCGGCGGCATGAAACCGTCGGCCTTCGTCTTTCAGTGCGTCCGGGCAGGCGCGTCGGACGCAGCTGAAAGTCGTCATTAGTTTTCGTTGTCGCTCGGCGCGATCTGGTGGCGGGCAGCCCACGTCCAGGGGTTGCTGAGCCAATCAAGGAGGCTCGCCTTCTTCTCGGCTTCAAGCTTGCCGAGTTCGATCGCCTTGTCGAGAACCTTCTCGAAGCGGACGATTTCGTGGCAGGTCACGTGTTCGCGCTCGAGGAGCTTCTTCGTTTCGTCGATGCCGAACGACGTGATCGCGACGCAGTCGGTGACGATGGCGCCTTCGGCCTTGAGGCCTTCGATTGCGGAGAGAAGCGAGAGGCCCGTCGAGATGTGGTCTTCGATCAGGAGGACGCGCTTGCCCTTGACGTCGCCGCCTTCAACGCGGCTGTGGTTGCCGTAGGTCTTCGGCTGCTGGCGCACGAAGATCGAGGGCTTGTAGAGGCGGTAGGCGAGCGCTGCGGCGTGTGAGACGCCGGCGCCTTCAACGCCGGCGATGACGTCGTATTCGAGCTTCATCTGGTCGAGGCGCGAAACGGTCGTTTCGATGATGTCGCGCCAGGCATCCGGGTAGCACGTGAGCGAACGGTTGTCGACGTAGATCGGGGTGACAAGACCGGACTTGAGGCGCATCGGGGCGTCCGTGAGGAACGAAACAGCGCCGTAGTGCACGAGGTGTTCGGCCAGGATGTCTTCAGCAATGCGGGATTCGTACATTGAAATTTCTCCGATTCTGTCTCAAGGGTTACGCGATGCCGATTGCCTTGCGGCCGTTGATGGTGGCGATCTTCACGAGTTCGTCGAAGTAGTCGAAGCGGCAGCCCGTGGCGAGCGTGGTCATTTCATGCCACATGTCGCCGGCGTTCCAGGGCACCATGGCGTCGCAGACGTTGTCGGTGCCGAGCGCAACGGTGATGCCGGCGGGAACCATTTCGTCGACCGGCGTCATGGAGTTGTGCATGGGGACGAGCTGTTCGGAGCGCGGCGTATCGATCCAGGCCGTCGGGCAGGCGATCATCATGACGTCGGCTTCCTTCATGAGCTTGTAGAGGCGCTGACGGTACTGGCGCGAGTGCGCAGCGATCGAGATGCCGTGAATGGCGACCACGCGGCCCTGCATGCCGTGTTCGATCGTCTTTTCGCAGAGCTGTTCGGTTTCGTATTCGAGCGATTCGTTGAACTGGTCAACGTGCACGTGCACCATCTTGCCGAGGCGCTTGGCCGTTTCGAGAATAATGTCGAAAGCTTCGGCACCCTTGCCGTAGTCGCGTTCATCGCGCTTCGGAAGCGCGCCGATGATGTCGACGAGTTCTGCGCCGATGTCAAACCACTTGCGGGCTTCCGGATTGATCACGCCCTTGAGCGTCTGGTTGGCAAACTTGACGACGAGCTGATCCTGATAATGTTCGCGGGCGCGCAGGCCGGCCTTGATGGCGCGGTCTTCCGACTGCGGGTCAATGTCCACGAAGGTAGCAAGCGCCGTGACGCCCTGGGCGATCTGGTTCTCAAAGAAGGTGGAGAAGCGGCGGTAGAAATCCTCTTCCGTCGATTCGCGCTTGAGTCGGTCGAGCGCGTCCCACTTCTGCTGCAGCGTGCAGGTGCGGCGCAGCTCCAGGACGTCGGGCGAGAGCGTGTAGGCGCGGTCGGCATGCGCGTGGGTGTTGACCCAGCCGCCGGCGGCCTTGATCGCGGGCTCGATCATGTCGCGGATCGTCAGGGGAGTGTTTTCGTTCGTGGACATTGACGAATCTCCTTCCGTAAAGATGATTAGCGGATTTGATGCAAATTAACTCGGCTACGAAAATGCCGTGATCGTGGGCTTCACGTTTTCGCGGCTCAAATTGACGAAATTTTATGGATGAGCTCTATGTTCGTCAAGACTAAGAAACATTTAGTTTCATTTGTCGATAGATGAGCGTGTTTGATCGACAAATAGTCGAAAAATTTCAAATACTTGATCGGGATTCAGGAAAGAAGGGGAATCCTTTGCAAAAAGGCGCCCGTCAATCGACATGCCGATGACGGGCGGAATTGGTTTGGCGCGGCTTTGCCGCTGCTGGCTTCTCTGCGGGAAAAAGAACGGCGTTCGGGCTGCGTCAGTGCCCTTCGCTTTCCGTCGCTCGGTAAAAACGCTTAAGCGTTCTGGTGCGCAGAAGGAGCGCAGCCGCGAAGGTGAAAAGCGCCGTGCCGGCCATGATGGCCCCGGCGAGCAGAGGAGAGCGGCCTTCCTCGATGCGGCTCATGACGAGCATCACGCCCGCGCGAAGCCATTCGATCGACCAGAGCGAAAGGAGCGCAAACTGCAGGAGCCGCATCCAGTTTCTGGGAACGAAAAGGAGCAGCAGGCAGATGAGCGGAAGCGCGACGGCGTAGCCGAAGCCATGAAACATCAGGTGCGCGCCGAAAAGCACGTGCGCAAGCACGGGCGGCACGAAAAAAAGGAAGGTTTTCATTGAAGAAATGCGATGTCTGCCGCGCCGGGCGCGCGGCGGTCTTTGTCGGTTTTTCGGTTATTTCGTTGTTTTGCGATTGGGGGCTTCAGAGCCGCGTGCGGTTTTGTCGGCGCCCTCGGCGGGCTTGGCGCGCCCGCGCAGATTTCTCGGCTTCTCAGGGGGCTCCGCTCGCGAATACAGAAGGTGCTTCACCGTGAGCACGGGGTGCGAAAAGAGAAGCCTCGGTCCTGCCCAGCGCATGATGACCCGCGCCTTTTCCTTTTCCTCGGGCTTGTAGCAGTGAATGCGGCATTTGGCGCAGACAGGCTTCTCGCCGCCATAGGGACAGCAGGCAAGGCGCTTTTTCGCGTATTCGAGAAAGCTTCTGCAGTCTTCGCAAAGCCCGTCCTCATCCGGGAGATGATGCTTGCGGCAGTAAAGTCGCACCATCGCCTCGATCGTCATCGCTTCTTCCTTGAGGCGCGGAATGGTTTCAAGCCGCGCCATTCGATCGGGACGCGCGGCAGGCTTCCGTTCGTTCTTTTCGGCGTCAAATTCGGTCATGGTTCTTTGCTATTGTTTCCTTTGGCCGGCGCAGGCGTCGGTAATGCGTGTAAACGTTGAGCCCTGCGAGGCACGTTGCACGCCGAACATTCGACGCCGAGCAAAACGGCTGCAGTGGCAAAGTTCTAATATTGAACGCTGAAACTTAATTGGACCTTTCGAAAAACTCCTTAAAAAATATACCTTTAGGGAGTGTTCTAACAGTATAGGAAGCTCTCCCGGATGGGAGGGCGCCAATCACCCGCAAGGAGGGGAAATGCCTTTGATTTACGATCCGGCTGTTCTGCGCCGCGAACTTCATGAAATGCCCGAACTCGCGATGCAGGAAGTGAAGACCTCGGCTTACGTGCTCGAAAAGCTTCAGGCGCTCGGCATTGAAGCGCACCGCATCGGCGAAACGACGGGCGTGCTCGGCATCATCCGCGGCACGGAACCCGGCCCCGTCATGATGCTGCGCGCCGACATGGATGCGCTGCCCTTCACGATCGACGGCAAGGACTGCGCCATTCACGCCTGCGGCCATGACGGCCACACCGCGATGCTGCTTGCCGCAGCGAGCCGGCTCGTCGGCCACGTCAAGCGCGGCACGCTCAAGCTTCTTTTCCAGCCTGCTGAAGAAAAGATCATCGGCGCGCCCGCCATGATCCGCGAAGGCGTCATTGACGACGTCGACCTGATCCTCGGCGCCCACATCCGCCCGATCCAGGACGTGCCCGCCGGGAAGCTCTGCGCTGGCGTGCGCCACACCGCGTCTTCCACCGCTTTCGTGACGGTGAAGGGCCGCGGCGCGCATGCTTCGCGTCCGCATCTTGGCGTCAACTCGATCGACCTCGGCTGCGCCATCGTGAACGCCGTTCAGTCGATCTGGCTTGACCCGCGCGCCATCTGGTCGATGAAGGCCACGCAGTTCCACGCCGACTCCGGCGCGACGAACACGGTGCCCGACAACGCCCGCATCACGTACGACATCCGTACGGAAACCAACGAGCTCATGGCGGAAATCCAGGAAAAGATGAAGGCTGCCGTTGAAAATACGGCCCGCGCCTTCGGCGGCGAAGCCACGATCGACTTCCCGGAATACTGCCCGGCCGCCGTCTACGACGAAGACTTCCGTCAGGAAGTGGCCGACACGATCGTCGAGTGCTTCGGCGCCGAGAACCTCGTTGGCGACTGCGGCGGCGGCGGTGAAGACTTCCACTTCTACAAGCTCCACAAGCCCTCGATGAAGGCTGCCTACTTCGGCGTCGGCGTCGGTGCGGAGCCGGGGCTCCATGCCGCGACGATGCACTTTGACGATTCGCTCCTCGTGATGGGCGTGGACGTCTTCGAGAAGATGGTTCTCAAGCACCTCGGCTGATATCCGAGCACTGACGGGCGAAGAGCGATGTTCGCCCGTGCATGACACAAGCATGGGCGTCGAAGAGATTCGGCGCCCATGCTGTTATAGGCTCGTCGAACGGAATGAAGAAGCGTGCATGCGCTCGCGCGAGCGTGTCAGCCAATGTCTGCAGGCGACGGCTTGCAGGAAGCTAATTTGTTCTTTTTTCGGAAACTTTTTTCGACTGATTTGAGTAAAAAGCTTAATTGCGAGACAATACGGGATCTTGAGCAAAGGAGGGAATGCCTATGACCGTGACGAGCGGCGAAGACAAAAAGAAGATTGAAGAACGCGAAATTGATCTGACGGAACTCGATCGACTCGACGAAATGGAGGATGCGGAAAGGCGCGCGGCCGAACCGCACACCGTGAGGAAGCTCAAAAGCTTCCGAGCGTCGCTCTTCGAGCGCGTCCGCTCAAAATTCCGAGAGCCGCCGGCGCTCACGGCTTCGCGCCTCGCCTTCTTTTTGGGCGGCTTCGTCTTCGCCGTTTGGGCGGCCATGGTGCCCTTCGTCAAGCAGTATCTCGGCCTTGACGAAGGGCAGATGGGCATGCTGCTGCTTTGCCTCGGGCTTGGCGCTCTGATCGCCATGCCGCTCACGGGCGGCATCGTCGGTCGATTCGGCTGCCGCCGGGTGCTGCGCTGGTCGGTGCCCGCCACCATGGCCTGCGGGATGCTTCTCGCTGCCTCCACGCAGGTGGCCGTGACGGCCGTGTCGCTTTTTGTTTTCGGCGCAGCCTTCGGCATCATGGACGTTGCAATGAGCATTCACGCCGTTGAGGTGGAAAAGCGCATGAAGGCGCCCGTGCTCTCGGGCGTCTATGCCTTCTACCCGATCGGCGGCGTTGCAGGCGCGCTCGTGATGTCGGCGCTCCTCAACATGGGCTTTCCGGCGATTCCCTGCGTGATCGTGCTGATGACGCTCGCGCAGTTTGCGTGGATTGCGGCTGGCAGCTCGATCATCGCCACGGCGGGGCGCTCCGAGGTCGGCGCGCCGAAATTTGTGATGCCTAAAGGCCGGGTGCTTCTCTATGGCGCGGTGGTGTTCGTGCTTTATCTCGCCGACGGGGCGGTTCTTGACTGGGGCGGACTGCTCTTGAGCGCGGAGCAGGGGGCAAGCATTGAAAATGCCGCCATGGGCTACGCGAGCTTCTCGGTTGCCATGACCCTCATGCGGCTTGTGGGCGGCAGGGTTGTGATCTTTCTCGGTCCGCGGAACACGGTCATCCTCGGCTCGCTTCTCGGCGCAGCCGCTTTCTGCTGCGCAGTGATTCTCGGGAATCCCTATGTTTCGGTGCTCTGCTTCTTCTTTGTGGGGCTCGGCGCTTCGAACATTACGCCGCTCACTTTCTCTGAAGCCGGCCGCACGAAGAGCATGCCGATGAGCGCAGCGCTCGCTGCTGTTTCGACGCTCGGCTACAGCGGCGTCCTCGTCGGACCTGCCATGATCGGCGGCATTGCGCACGCGACGAGCCTGCCGACGGCTTTCTACTTTGTGGCGTTTTTGCTTGTCCTCACGGCCTTCGCGGGCGTCTTCTACCCGAGCAAAGCGGAAGAAGCCGCCAATCGCGCCGCCGAAAGCCGCCCGGCTGAAGGCGCTTCTGACGCTTCTGAATAAGGCCGCAGCGAAAAGTGCAGGCGCCGCCCTTTGAGCGGCGTCTGCGCCTTAAAGCTGAACGACTTCAACGCCGGCGTGCCGCAGGAACTTGAGCCCTTCGTCGCTTCGGTAGAGCTCGTGATAGAAAACCTGCGAGATGCCGCATTTCTGAATGAGCAGCGCGCAGTGAATGCACGGGCTGTGCGTGATGAAGATGGCGGCGCCCTTGGAGGAGTAGCCGTTTTCTGCGAGCTTCGCAATGGCGTTCAGCTCGGCGTGCTGCACTTCAGGGCGCGTGACGAGCTCGCCGTTCACTTCCATTTCGCAGCAGTTGTCGTAGCCTGTCGGCATGCCGTTCCAGCCGAACGAAATGATGGAATGGTTCTTGACGATCACGCAGCCGACTTTGAGCCGCTTGGCATAGCTGCGCTCTGCGGCAATGTGCGCGATCCGCATATACATCTGATTGTCTTTTTTGATGTCCACGATCGACAGGCTCCTTGCGAGAAAAGGCCAGCAGTGCTGGCGCAATGCGCGTCAAATATAACGAAAGTGCGCCTGCGCGGGCAAAAGAAAACCCGGCCGGACATTGTCTCGGTCGGGTTTCGGGAATCAGCGCTTCGGTTGAATGACCGATGCGACGCCGCTCACTGAGTCAAATTACTTGACGCGGTTGCGGTATTCGCCCGTGCGGGTGTCGATTTCGATCTTGTCGCCCGTTTCAACGAAGGCCGGGACGGCGAGTTCGTAGCCGGTGGCGATCTTGGCGGGCTTCATGACCTTGCCGGAGGTGTCGCCCTTGACGGCCGGTTCCGTGTAGGTGATTTCGCGAACGAGGATCGTCGGGAGTTCGATCGAGATGGCGCGGCCTTCGTAGAAGACGCATTCGGCAGGCATGCCGTCTTCGAGGTACTTGAGGGCTTCGGCCATGACGTCGGAGTCGACTTCGTACTGGTTGTATTCTTCGTCCATCCAGACATAGTGCGGGTCGGCGAAGTAGGAGTACGTGACTTCCTTGCGTTCGAGGATGAGGTCTTCGAACTTGTCGTCAGCGCGGAAGACGGTTTCCGTCGTGGCATTCGTCAGAAGATTCTTCATCTTCATCTTGACGGTGGAGGCGCCGCGGCCGCCCTTGGAGTATTCAGCCTTGACGACGACCATCGGATCCTTGCCGACCATGAACACGTTGCCGACGCGCAGTTCCTGTGCGGTTTTCATTTCAAAAAATTCCTCAGAAAGAGTGTTCGAGAATGCGTCCCCGACACGTCTCGATCCGGCGCGCCGCGCACGTGCTTCGTGCAGGCTGCGTCGATGCGGGTGCAAGGACTGATGCAAAAAAACTTTAACGGCGCATTTTAGCAAAATCGCCGGCTGTGCGTTTTCCGGTTGCCCGCAAGCGCCATAAAGGGCTGCGCTCGAGGCGCATGATGGCAGAAAAGCGAGCTTGGCGAGCGTCGCCTGCCAGCGAGTGGCGCAGCGGCGCTTCTTGTGCGGCCCGGCGCTCCTTTTGGGGAGGTCAGCCTTGCTGGGCGCGTTCGATCATGTGCCGCGCCAGGTCGCCGCGTGCAAAGAGCGACTCGCGCCAGCGCCGCATGCCGGCATGAAGTGCGGGTGCGGCGTCAAGAAACCGCGCGAGCGTCTCGGGCGAGAGCGTGCCTTCGAGCCAGTCGCGGTTGGCTTCGGCAAAAATGTCTCGGAGGGGCGCTGATTCAAAGCTCGGCAGAATGCGCTCGAGCCAGGCGTCGAGCTTGATGCGGTGCGCATGATCTTCGGTGGGGTAGGTTGCCCAGAGCACGGGCTTGCCGGCGAGCTGCGCGCGCACGAAGCTGTCTTCGCCCCGAATGGCGGCGACGTCCGACGCCCAGAGGAGCTTGTCAAAATCGGCCTGCGGCAGAAAGGGCGAACGCCGCAGGCGAATGTGCGCGCCTGCGGGACCGGCCGCTTCAACGGCGCTTGCAAGGCGGTCGCCCGCTTCGCCTGGCGCCGCGAGCACGTTGATCGGCTCAGGCCGGGCAAGCAGTCCGGCGGCAAAAGCTTCAACGGCGTTTTTCGGATAGGCGAAGAAAAAGAGCGTCCGCAGCGACGGATCGCAGCCGAGGGATTCAAGAAAGCTTTGCTTTTGAGAGAGGAAGGCGGCTTCTCGCGCCTTGTAGTCGTCTTCGATCAGAAGGCCGCCAGTGCGGTCGGTAAAGCCGGGGAAGAACCAGAGCTTGCGGATGGGCAGCGTCGGATGAAGCCCCCAGATGTTGTGATAGTCCTCGACCCAGGCTTCGGCAGAGAGGTAGTCGAGGTTGAAGTAGAAGGGAATGCGCGGATCCGACGCATCGGTTTTTGCTTGAAGACGGCCGGCGATCGCGCGTTCGTAGTTCTCCGGCAGCCGGCAGGCGAAGGTTTCGATGATGAGATCCGCTGCGCCGGGGTTTGCCTGCGATGCGAATCGGCGCCAGTCAAGCACCTCGATGCCGTCGGCGCGGCCGAGCGACGCACGGCCTTCGGATGAGGCGAGCGCGGGCTTCAGAGCCGGCACCAAGTTGGCGAGCACGTCGGGACGGTCGGTAATGAGGCGGACGGCGAGCCCGAGGGCGGCGAGGCGCTTGGCAAGACGCCAGCACACGCCTGCGTCGCCAAAGTTGTCGATGACGGCGCAGAAAATGTCCGCGGTGCGGAAGGGATCGCAGAATCCGTTGCAGACTGCGGCGGAAGTTGTTGTCATATTGCAGTTTCTAGGACGGCGCGCGCAGCGTCGCCGGTTATTCAATAGCGGGCGTTGATGAGGCGCTCGAAAAAGGGCTTTTCTGCCGATTGAATCGGGCGGCCGGCGGCGTCAAGGAGTCCGGCCAGAAGGCAGCGCCCCTCTGCGCAGCGAAGCGCTGCAAAGCGAGCCTTGTCCCAAAGGGGCGCTTCGCCCGAGCTGAAGAACCAGCGCGACGGAAGCTTCGCGAGACGCGTTGTTGGATCGTAAGCGAGTTCGAGGCGCGTGCCTTCCGGGGGCGCATCGCCTTCGGGCTTCACAGCAAGGAGCCGAAGCAATTCGCCGGACGCGGTTTCTTCAACGCCGAAGCAGGCTTTGTACCGAATGTGCCGATCTTCGGGACTCGCGCCTTCGGCTTCTCGGGCTTTTCGAAGCGCTGCGGCCGAAGGCGCTTCACGAAGCGCGTCGTAGCCGAGCGCCATGAAGTCCCCCATCAGCAGGTCGCGCGGATCGACTGGCGCGAGCGCGGCCGTGAAGGCTTCGCCCGTCTGGAGAATCCGTTCATCGCGAAGAATGCCGAGCGCAACGAAAGCGGCCGTGAGAAGCAGGAGCGCCGAGCGGGCGGGGCGATCAAATCTGCGAAGGCCCTGCGGCTTGGCAAGCAGGCTTTGTTCGCAGCAGCCCTCATGCAAGGCATGGGCCGAGGAAGCGCCTTGCCGCTTCGCTTCGAGCCCCGAGAGCAAAAAGAGTGCGCCGAAGAGGGCGGCGAAGAAGAACTGGTCGAGGGCGGCAGAGAGAAGCAGATTCGCGCCGTCCTCGGCGGGAAGAAGCCAGTAGGCCGCGTGCGCCGAAGACCAGAAGAGGATAAGAAAGAGCCAGGGACTGAGCGAGCGCCGGCCGGCTTCGTCCCCGCGGATCGGCGTCATGCCCGCGAGCGCAAGGAGGAGCGGCGCGGCGTCCGGACCGAAGCGCGCCATGACGGCAGCGCCGAGCGCGAGAAAGCCGAAGGAAAAGAGCTGGCCGAAGCCCGCGCGAAGGAGCGCGGCAAAGCCCCCCAAAGCAGCAAGCAGAGCGCCGGCGCAGAGAAGAAGGCCTTCGACGGAAGCCCAATCAGGAAGCATTTGGCCTTCAATCCAGGGCAAAACGCCCGAACCGAACCAGCTCATCCAGATAAAGGCAGGCAGACACTTTGCGGCTGCATTGGCAAGGCGCGGCTTGCGGTCAGCATAGGGCGTGCGCAGGAGCACAACGAGAAGGCCCGCGGCTGCCGCAGCAGCGCCGGTCAGCCAAGGTGAGCAAGCGGCGGACGCAGCAGCCGGCAGCGCCATGGCAGCCCAAAGGGCAAAAGACGAGCGGAAGACAAGGGACGCAGCAAGCGGGAGAATCGACGAGAGGATCGTTGCCGACCAGCTGCTGCCGCCAGTTGCTTCAATGAAGACCATGGCGATGCCCGCAGCAGCGAGAAGCGCTGCGGCAAGCATCGCCGGCGTCCGGCGTTTCGTCTGGCGGCTGCGGCTGAAGAAAGCCGCAGCAGAGAGCGCTGCCACAGCAAGCACGAGTCCTGTCTCGAATGTCGGAAGCTCGAAGATGCTCTGCGCGAGAAGCAGAAGGAGCAGCACCGCCAAAGCAGCGAGGAGGGCGCTTGCAGCCCTGGGGACAAAGGAAAGCCGCAAGCGCAACGCCGGCATCGGGAAGGCCGGATCGCCCTCCTTGGATTCGGGACGCTCGGCCGCTGCTGCGCTTTGGTTCTTACGATGGCTGAAATCTGCGCTCCGCCCGATTCGCCAGAGCGCAATGAGCGCAGCAAAGGCAATGAGGATGCCCGGAACGTAGGCGAGCGGATTGGAAGTCATCCGGCCGGCCGTATGGAACCAAACGCCTTCAAGGAGCGCGGCCGCGCCGAAGACGATGAGCGAAAGGAGTTCTGGGCGCTTGGAGAGGGCGAAGCCCGCAGCGGCGATGCCGAAAGCGATCATGTAGGCCGGCACAAGCGAGAGCGCAGGCGTGTTCCCAGCGGAAGCGAGGAGCATGAACGTCGCAGCGCCCGCCGATAGCAGCGTGGCGGCGCAGGCGGGGAGCACCGCGGCCGCCCTGCAGGCGCCGCCGCACGCCCGGGCCGCGAGCGAAAGTGCGACAGCTGCCGCGCAGGCAAAGAGCATGCCGGGCGCAAGCCTTGCGAGCCGCGCTTCACCGGCAAGGATCTCATCGCCCATGAAAAGCAGCGCGAGCAGCGCAGCCGCAAACCAAAGCGTGAAGAACATCGGACGCCGGACGAAGAAGAGCCAGGGCGTGAGAAGCAGGCTCCAGATGCCGAGGAGCGAGGCCGCGCCTGCGCCGCTCTGATAGGTTTGTCCGATGACGGCAAGGAGCAGGCAGAGCATCAGTCCGAAGGCCGTTCCGGCAGCGTCTTCGCGCAAGGGCGTCCTCATGCGTGCGGGCAGCAGAAGAGCGAGGCCTGGCGCGAGCGCAAAGAGCGAGAAGAAGCCGATCCGCAGGGCTGGCGCCCAGCCGGCCCAGTTGGCGGCGGCAAAAAGAAGCGCTGCTGCAGCGAAAGCTGCGCCGCCAAAGAGCGCGATGCGCCCGAGAAAGCGCCGCCGGGACGCGGCGCCTGCGTCCTCAGTCGAATTGTCGGCAAAGGGCGCCGCGGCTGCGCAAGGATGAGGCTCGGAAGCAAGGCGTTCTGCGGTTTCTTCAATAGGCGCGCAGGCGCTCTTATTGTCAGTTGATTTAAAGTTAGTGAGCGCTTCCTTCTCCATGCATGGCAAAGCGCTTTGCCGAGCGTCGCCCGCCTGTTGTTCGGAGGCTGCTGCATTGGCAGAAGGCTCAGCGTTCTCATGCTGAGCTGTGACGGCTTTTGCTTGGGGAACTTCAGGCCCAGGAGCAGCGTCCGGGGCCGGCAAAGCTGCGGCCGGCGCAATCGAAGGGGCGGCTGCGGCAGGGCCGCCGCAAGAGAGCGGGGCGCTCGCGGTTGCGGCGCTCGTCGGCAAGAGAGCGCAGGCATCCGCTCTCGGCGGCATCTCTTCTGCAGCTGCGTCGCCGGCGTGGTCGTCTGAAGCGTTGGATTTGAACGTCAGGCGCTCGTGGCCTAAGCGAGCTTTCGCGCAGTCGCCGGAAAGGTCGCTCGTCTCGGCCTCTCCCGTATGGCAGGCTGCATGGGCGCCTTCGGATGCCGGTTCTGTCTTTGAATTGAGCGGTGATGAGCACGGCGCGGCGGGCAGGGCATCTCGCTCGAACGCCGGCGCACCAGAGTCGATCGATGCTGGCGCAGCCGCTTCGGAATCGCTGTCGGGCGTGCTTCTATCCGTGCTTTCCGGTGCGCTCTCTGCGCGATTTTCCGATGAATGGACGAGCGCGCATTCGTCGACGCGTTGCGTGGCGCTGCTCGAAGCAGCCTCAGCCTCAGCCATGGGCATCGTCGCCGCGGCGGCCTCGCGGGGCGCCGGCGCCTTTGGCTGGCTTTCAGCGGTCTTCGCTGAGTGAGCGCTTCCATTCGTCTCTTTGGCCGCTCCTGCGGTCTCCGAGGAGGCCGATTCAAGGCGCGGCTGCGCCGCAGTTGCCGAAGCGCTGTGTCCGGCCGCGGCGCTCGGAATCACCGCCGGCGCCTCAATGCTTTTTGCGAGCGTCTTTTCGCCGGCGCGCTGCGCTGCTTTTTCGGCAGCGGCAGGCTCAAGGACGCCCGCTTCAGGCAAAGCCGCCGTGCGATTGAGCGGGCGGCGCTGCGTGCGGCGGGCATTGCGTTTCTCTGAACGTTTTCCGGAACGTTTACCGGCGCGTACTTTCGTCATGCGTAGGCTGATGTGCTGTTGAAATGCGGCGCAGGAACGATGGATGCCGATACCATGCGCATTGAGGCACTATAGCGCCTTGCTGCGGTGGGCTTCGGTGAAAACGATTGCTTCAGTTCTCAGCGCTCGGCCGAAGGCAGGCCGTTCAGCCGTCTTGCCGCGCGCATCAGGCGCTTTGCCGCCGGCCGCCGAAGGTAGCTCGGGTCGAGCCCGTCAGGCCCGAAGCGGTACCGGTCAAGCGCGTCGGCATCTTTGAAGATCTGCGTGAGAAGCCGCATTTTCGGCTCGACCGCAATGCCGCAGCCAAGCATGTCGGGGAGGTCGTGGAAGGCGAGCGCATGACGAACGAGAGGGTCGGGCGAAAGCCCTTGCGCTTCGGCCCAGGCAGCATAGTGAAGGCTAGCGCGCATGCCGTGTCCGGTGTCGAGGTCGTCGTCCTCTCGGCGAGAATCATGGAATACCGCTGCGAGCGAGAGCCGCGTCAGATCGGCCTTCTCAAGTGATTCGAGGCCGCCGATCAAAAGCGCAAAAATCAGCACGCGCAGCGCATGCGGCTTTTCGTGAACGCTGCCGCCGAAGTCGTTGAAGTCGATTTCCGAGAGGAGCGCCGCATGCGTGTCTAGAAGCGGCAGGAGCACCGCATTCAGCGCTTCAATCGCATTCCGATCTTCGGAGTCGAGCGCATCAAGCGCCTCGCGCCAAAGCGCATCTGCGCTTTGGATGGCGTCATTCGCTGTTTTTGGAAAGGCCTTCATTTCTTCTTATGGATGCGCAGTGAGGCATCGATGAAAGCAGGTCCGGTCAAGCGTCGGCAGCTTCAGCGGCATGCGCACGCGCTTCCGCGCGCTCCCGGCGAATGGCGCGGCTTTCATCGAAATAAGGGCCGGCAGCGCGCATGTAGACGTACATCGAGTAAATCGTGAGCAGCGCCGCAATCCAGATGAGAATCGTTCCGATGAAGCCAACGTTGATGCCGAAGACCGGCTGATACCAGAGCAGGCAGGGAATGGCGACCATCTGCGCGATCGTCTTCGATTTGCCGAACCAGTTGACTTTGACGAGGCCGGATTCGCCGATCTTCGCCATCCATTCGCGCAGGCCCGTCACGGCAATTTCGCGGCCGATGATGATCATGGCGACGGCCATGTCGCAGCGGTCGAGCTCAACGAGCGAGACGAGCGCGGCGGCAACGAGGAGCTTGTCTGCGATCGGATCAAGAAAGGCGCCCATGCGCGTGGCCCACCCTTCATAGCGTCTGGCGAGAAAGCCGTCGAGCGCGTCGGTAACAGCGGCAATCACGAAGATGACGCAGGCAATGATGTTCTGCCACATGATCGGCATCACCGAATGAGGCAGATAGAAGACGCCCATCACAAGAGGGATCATCGCAATGCGGGCCCAGGTAAGGACCATCGGGACGTTGAGCTTGAAGGGCGGCTTGAGCTTCATGATTCGGAATTGTTTCGACGTGCTGTGTTGGCGGCGGGAGCAACGGGCGCCGGGCGGTTGTGGAGCTGCGCGTAGATGCGCTCGGCCAAGGCCTTGGAAATGCCCGGCACCTTGGCGATGTCTTCGGCGGATGCGTTTGAGAGCTGGCGCATGCCGCCGAAATGCGTCAGTAGTTTAGCGCGCCTCTTGGGCCCGATGCCTTCAAAGTCTTCAAGCTTCGAGGCATTGCGGGTCTTTGCGCGCTTGGCGCGCATGCCGGTGATGGCAAAGCGGTGCGCCTCGTCGCGGATCTCTGCGACGAGCATGAGCGCGCGAGACATGGTGCCGAGAACGAGCGGCTCGCGCCGCTCATCATCAATTTTGGGAAAAATCAGGGTTTCGAGTCCGGTCTTGCGGCCTTCGCCCTTGGCGACGCCCACAATGGGGCTCGGGTCAAGCCCGAGCTCGTCGAAGACCTGCCGCGCCATTTCAACCTGGCCGCGGCCGCCGTCGACGAGAACGACGGAAGGCAGCTTCGCTTCGCCGCGCGTCACCGGCGTGTAGCGGCGCTCGAGCACCTGCTTCATGGCGGCGTAGTCGTCGCCGGGTTCGATCCCGGTGATGTTGAAGCGCCGATAAAGCGAGGACTGCATGCGCCCTTCGGCAAAGACGACGCACGAAGCCTGCGTCGCTTCGCCAGCTGTATGCGAAATGTCGAAGCACTCGACCGTAAACTTCATCGGGTCCCCGTCTTCGGGCTCAAAGCCGAGAATGTCGATCAGCTCCTTGAGGCGCGCAAACTGCGTGCCTTCCTCCTGAAGGCGGCGCTCAAGCGCGATGCGCGCATTGGCTTCGCACATTTCGAGCCAGCGGGCGCGCACGTCGCGCGGCTCCGTCACGACCGGCACGCGCCGGCCGGCAATTTCGGTGAGCATTTCAGAGAGCCGTTCGGCCGCGTCGGGCGTTTCGGGATCCTTTTCCATGATCACGACGCTCGGAATCGGGAGCTCCGCATAGTGCTGCGAAGCGAAGGCTTCGAGAATTTCGCCCTTGGTCGGCATGAGCGCCTCGGTTTTGGCGCCCAGACGCGGGAAAAGCGGCCGGTCGCCGAGATGGCGGCCGCCTCGGACCATGGCAATGTTGACGCAGGCGATGCCGCCCGAAATGACCGCAGCGACGATGTCTGCGTCGACGTCGCCGCCCGTCGTCTCAACGGCCTGCCGGTGCTGCAGCGAGGTGAGCGCAGCGATGCGGTCGCGAAGCCGCGCTGCGTCCTCGTAGCGCCACTCATCCGAGGCGCGCCACATGGCTTTTTCGAGGTCGTCGAGCACGCCGCGCGCGCGCCCGCTCAAAAAATCAGCCGCGCGGCTGCAGTCGGCGAGGTAGTCGGCCGGCGTGATGCGCCCGCAGCAGGGGGCGCTGCAGCGGCCGATCTGCCCGAGCAGGCAGGGCCGGGTCCTGTTCTTGAAGACCGCTTCTTCGCAGGTGCGAAGCCCAAAGGCTTTCTGAAGCGTTTCGATGGCGCTGCGCGCGGCGCCGGAGTTGGGATAGGGGCCGAAGAACCGCGATCGCTTGTCGACGCCGCCTCTGTAGTAGGAAAGCCGGGGAAATGCTTCGGCGCCGATACGAATGTAGGGGTAGCTCGCGTCGTCGCGCAGCCGGATGTTGTAGCGCGGATGAAGCGTCTTGATGAGATTGTTCTCAAGCAGCAGCGCCTCGGCTTCCGAGCGCGTCACCGTTGTTTCCAGCCGCGCGATCTGGCTCACCATGAGCGCGATGCGGGGCGAAAGGCCCGTCTTTCTGAAGTACGAGGAGACGCGCTTTTTGAGGTCGCGCGCCTTCCCTACGTAGAGGCACTCGCCCTTGCTGTCGAAATAGCGGTAGCAGCCGGGCAGATTGGGAAGCGTCTTGAGCTCAGCGCTCGGATCGAAGCAGGGCGCTTCGGCGCTCGCTTCGTCGAAGGCTTCGATGCGTGCCGGCGCGGGCGCAGCCGCTTCTGCGCCTGCGCCGCTCAAGAGATCGTTCTCGGCAGCGGCCGAGCTTGCGGCAAGCCAGGGCACGGCAGCGTCGGCTGCGCCGGTGTCAGGAGTTTCAGCCATGCGCGGCTATCCCAAAGCGTTCGAGCATCACTTCTTGTCTTCGTCCTCAAGGAACTCATCGAGGTGCAGCGTGATGCCCTTGTATTCGCGGTAGACCTTCTGCGGATTTTCGCAGCGGAATTCCAGCCAGGCAGTGGCGGGTTTGGCTGCGTCGCCGGAGCCGTCCGCGGAGCTGCCCGAAATCGGCATCATGCCCTTGTCGTTTTCGCCGCAGAAGCCGCGTGCGCGCTCGTAGATGTATTCGTTGAGGGCCTTCGCGCTTTTGGTGTTGGGCCAGGAGCCCGTGATGCGCCAGATGTTGCCGACGACGTTCACGACGTCAATGCGTCGGTTCATGATGTTTTGGTGCTCTTCCTTGAGCGAGGAGCAGCCCGTCGCAAGGACGAGCAGCGCGGCGACGGCGGCGGTGAGTCGAATGCCGGAACGGATCATGTTGAGAAGCTGAAGTTGGGTGTTGCGCCCGGTTCAAGGGCCGGGCAAAGTATGCAAAGAAGTAGCGTCATTCTATCCGCTTCCTAGGCGGCGTCTAGGACGGCCGGAAAAACTGATTTTTCAGGCATGTCCAGCGGCCCCGCAGCGGCGCATTTCTTAAGAATTGCATAGGATTTCCAGCAGAAAAGTGCTGTTATTTTCATAAAAATCAATAAATTAAATTCTTAAGGCGGGCGCCTTGCCAATAAGGGAGCGTTAATTTAGCCTCCCTAAACTGCCGCCTACGAAAGAATAGGGGTTCTTTGCGCCCGCAGCTGCTCGGAAGAAGAACGTGCTGCTCGAGCCCGCAGAGTGCGCCCGAAGCGGAGGTCGGCGGACTGCCGGATCTTCGCGCAACAAAATTATTAGAGAGAAGCCCCTCATGACCGAACCGATCCTAGAAGTGAGCGCGCTCACCTGCGAGCGCGGCGAAAGAACGCTCTTTCAGGGGCTCTCTTTTGCCGTGGAGCCGGGTACGCTTGTTCGGATTGCGGGCTCGAACGGCGCCGGGAAGACGACGCTGCTTCGCCTTATGACAGGGCTCATGCGCCCGGTCGAGGGCGAGATCCTCTGGCGCGGCACGCCGATTCTGAAGGCTGCGCAGGACTACTGGCGAGAACTTTGCTACATCGGGCACCGCAACGGCGTGAAGGACGATCTTTCCGTCATTGAGAACGTGCTCGTCAACGCTCGCGTCGCAAGCCTCAAGGCGACGCAGGCCGAAGCGCTCGACGCGCTCGATGCCGTCGGCCTCACGGACTTCGTGGAGTCGCCGGCCGGCCAGCTCTCGCAGGGGCAGCGCCGCCGCGTGGCGCTCGCGCGGCTCTGGCTCTCGCGCAGCGTTCCGCTTTGGATTCTCGACGAGCCCTTCACGGCGCTGGATGTTCGCGGCGTCGCCCGTCTCGCCAAGCTGATCGGCGAACACGTCGCCGAGGGCGGCATCGTGATGCTCGTGACGCACCAGGAAGTCCCCGTTGAAAAGGCGCGGCTCATGGTGATCGAGCCCGAGAACTGGTCGCCGAGGAAGCGAACCGCCGTCGAGCGCGCGCTCGACGCCGCTGCGGCGCTCGAAGCGGAAAACGCAGCGAACTGAGTCGGAGGGGGCGCAAAATGTTCAATCTTTTTCTCACGATTCTGCACCGCGACCTCACGCTTTCGCTTCGCCGCAAGTCCGATCTCGCGCAGGTCATCTTCTTCTTTGCTGTCGTTGTGACGCTCGTGCCGCTCGGCGTCGGCGCCGAAACCAACATCCTGCGCGCCATTGCGCCGGGCGTCGTCTGGGTGGCGGCCCTTCTTGCCGCGCTTCTTTCGCTGCCGCGCATGTTCGCAACCGACCATGACGACGGCACGCTCGAGCAGATGCTTGTTGCGGCCGAGCCGCTTCCCATCATTGTGATTGCCAAGGTGGCTGCGCATTGGCTCGTGACCGGCGTGCCGATGACTGTTTTCGCGACGATTTTCGGCGTCATGTTCGACCTGGAGCTCGACGTGACGATCGTGATGGTGGCGAGCCTTCTGCTCGGCACGCCCGTGCTCTCGCTCGTGGGCGCCGTGGGCGCCGCGCTGACGCTCGGGCTGCGCTCGGGCGGCGTGCTCACCTCGCTCCTCGTGCTGCCGCTCTACATTCCCGTTCTCATTTTCGGCGCGGGCGCCTCGCAGGCGGTCGCCGTGGGCCTCACCCCCGCATCGCACTTCATGATCGTGGGCGGCCTGACGCTTTTCTCACTTGCGCTCGCGCCCATGGCCGTTTCGGCGGCGCTTCGCATCGCGGAGCAGTAAGCTCGGTCGGACGCAGAACTGAAAACGGAACAACAAAAGCACTTTCCTCAAGCTATCAGGAGACCAAAGAACCATGACTCAACCGGGAGACCTGCAGGGCTTTTACCGCAAGGCCGGGAAAATCGCGCCGATCCTCCTGATCGTCGCGCTCGTGCTCTTTGCGATCGGCTTCTACCTGGGCTTCTTCGTCTGCCCGATCGAAGCGCGTCAAGGAAATTCCTACCGCATCATCTTCATTCACATTCCCGCGGCCTGGCTTTCCATGTCGCTTTACGTGCTGATGGCGATCTGCTCGATCGTGGGGCTCCTGCGCAACAGCCAGCTCGCCTACATTCTCGCGCAGGCCATGGCGCCGACGGGCGCCCTCATGGGGTTCGTCGCGCTCTTCTCGGGCGCCTTCTGGGGAAGGCCGACCTGGGGCACTTACTGGGTCTGGGATGCGCGACTCACGTCGATGCTGATTCTCTTTTTCCTCTACCTCGGCTTCATTGCGCTTCATTCGGCCATTGACGACAAGCGCCGCGCCGACCGCGCCGCGTCCGTCATTTCAATCGTCGGCGCCGTGAACGTGCCGATCATCTATTTCTCAGTGCGCTGGTGGAACACGCTTCATCAGGGCGCTTCGATCACGTCGCGCGGCTCTTCGATCGCCGACATCATGCTCTACACGATCTTCGTGATGCTCGCCGCCGGCACGCTCTACGGCGCCGGCGTGGTTCTCTCGCGCGCACGCACGATGATTCTCGAGCGCGAGCGCCGCAGCGCTTGGATTCAGAAAACCGCTTTGGAGGGCAAGCTGTGAGCAACTGGGCTTCCTTTTCCGACTTTATTCACATGAACGGGCACGGCTACTACGTGTGGTGCGCCTATGCCGCCTTTCTGATCGGCGTGCTTTGGGAGCTCTACTCGCTTGTGACCCGCCGCCGTCAGATCTGCGCGCGCATCCTGCGCGAAGCGCGCGCGGCTCAGTCCACTCTGGAGAAGTAACATGAACGCGAAAACCAAGAAACTCGCGCTGATCGGCTGTGCCGTCTGCGTGGTGGGCGCGGGGGTCGCGCTCGCGCTGCAGGCCTTCAGCGAAAACCTCGTCTTCTTCTTTTCGCCGACGCAGGTCGCGGCGAAGGAAGCGCCTGTCGGGCGTACGTTCCGCTTGGGCGGCGTCGTCGAGGTGGGCTCCGTCGAGCATGAAAAGGACGGCGTGACGGTGCGCTTCCGCATCACGGACACGGCGCAGACCGTCCCGGTGCAGTACGAAGGGATCCTCCCTGATCTCTTCAGCGAAGGCCAGGGCGTCGTTGCGCAGGGCAAGCTCGATGACAAGGGCGTCTTCAACGCCTCGGAAGTTTTGGCCAAGCACGACGAAAACTACATGCCGCCCGAAGCCGCGAAGGCCCTTGAAGACGCGCACAAGGCCGGCGTCGCGAAGGCGCATGCCGGAGAGGCTGCCGGCGGCCAGCCCGAATGTCCCGTTCTGCCCGCCGACGCTCAGAAGAGCGCCAAGCAGTAAGACGCAGTTTTTTTCAACTGGGCGCGGCCGTGTGGCGGCCGCGTCCTTCCACCGACGCGGATAAGCCCGCAGACAAGCCCCTTGAGAATGCATTCTTGGTTCTCTCGGGGCTTGAGGCGTCCGAGGGCGGCGGAGAACTCTCTCGTTGAAGCGGCGAATCCGGCCGCCTCCTTGAATCGCAACAATCGGAGATACACAAGTGATTCCTGAGATCGGACACTTCGCACTGATACTGTGCCTGTGCCTGAGCATCGTGCAGGGCGTGCTGCCGCTCATCGGCGCCGCGCGGGGCAACCGCGCGCTGATGGCGGTCGCCCGGCCTGCAGCAGCTGCCGGCGCGCTTTTCGGCACCATTGCGTTCTGCTGCCTCGCGTACTCGTTCTACGTGTCGGACTTCTCGGTCCTCAACGTCGCCAACAACTCCAATTCGCTTCTGCCCTGGTACTACAAGGTGGCCGCGACCTGGGGCTCGCACGAAGGCTCGATCCTCTTCTGGACCGTGACCCTCGGCTGGTGGGGCGCCGCCGTCGCCTTTTCCGCGAGAAAGCTTCCCGCGGACATGGTCGCGCGCGTCACGGGCGTGATGGGGCTCGTCGGCATGGGGTTCCTGCTCTTCATGCTCTTTACGTCGAATCCCTTCCTGCGCCTTTTCCCGACGCCTGCGGAAGGCGCGGACCTCAATCCGCTTCTGCAGGACCCGGGGATGGTCTTCCATCCGCCGCTCCTCTACCTCGGCTACGTCGGCTTCTCCGTGCCCTTCGCCTTCGCGATCGCAGCGCTTCTTTCGGGCCGTCTTGACGCGGCCTGGGCCCGCTGGATGCGTCCGTGGACGACCGCTGCATGGATCCTGCTCACGCTCGGCATCGCGCTCGGCTCCTACTGGGCCTACTACGAGCTCGGCTGGGGCGGCTGGTGGTTCTGGGATCCGGTTGAAAACTCGTCCTTCATGCCCTGGCTTACCGGCACGGCGCTCATTCATTCGCTCGCCGTGACGGAAAAGCGCGGCTGCTTCCGCATCTGGACGGTGCTCCTCGCGATCATCACCTTCTCGCTCTCGCTTCTGGGCACCTTCCTCGTCCGCTCGGGCGTTCTCACGTCGGTGCATGCCTTTGCGACCGATCCGGAGCGCGGCCTCTTCATCCTCGCCTTCCTCATCCTCGTCATCGGCATTTCGTTCCTGCTCTTTGCCTGGCGCGCCCCGACGGTCGGCATCGGCGGCAACTTCTCGATGATTTCGCGCGAAGCGATGCTCCTCGTCAACAACGTGCTGCTCGTTGTTGCCATGGGCGCGGTGCTCCTCGGCACGCTCTATCCGCTCTTTCTCGATGCGCTCAACGCCGGAAAGATCTCCGTCGGGCCCCCTTACTTTGACGCCGTCTTCGGCCCGCTGATGCTGCCGATGGTGTTCCTCATGGGCGTCGGTCCGCTCGCACGCTGGAAGGAAGCCGATCCGAAGGTGCTCGCCAAGCGCCTTGCCTGGGCCTTCATTGCTGCAATCATTGTGGGCGCTGCCATTCCGCTTCTCATGGGCGCCTGGAGCACCTGGGTCTTCGTTGGCTGCTCGCTTGCTGCGTTCGTGGTCTTCGGCGCCATTGAAGACATCCGCGGCTCGATCCGCAACGCGCCCGCCGGCATGGGCTTCTTCGCCAAGCTCGCCCGTCAGCCGGCTTCCTACTGGGGCATGCACATCGCGCACTTCGGCGTTGCTGTCTTCATCATCGGCGTCGCTCTCGTGAAGGGCTACCAGACCGAGCGCGACGTGCGCATGTTCGAAGGCGATACGGTGACGATTGCGAACTACGTCTTCACCTTCAACGGCGTTGAGCAGACGCGCGGCCACAACTATTCGGCCGACCGCGGCGACTTCACGCTCGCGACGAAGGACGGCAAGGAGCTGCAGCACCTCTATCCGGAAAAGCGCAAGTACTTCAGCTCGAACTCCATGCCGATGACCGAAGCTGCGATTCGCCACTCGATCACGGGCGACGTCTACGTGAGCCTCGGCGTGCCGAGCTCCGACGGCGGCTGGGTTGTTCGCGCCTACTCGAAGCCCTATGTGACCTGGATTTGGTTCGGCTGCATCTTCATGGCCGTGGGCGGCTTGGTGGCCGCAACGGACCGCCGCTACCGCAAGAGCAACCGCCGCGCAGCCAAGGCGGCCGCCTGAGCTACTGGGAGAATTGACAAATGATGAAAGCTAAGTTTCTCATTCCGTTTGCGATTTTCGTCGTGCTGGCCGGGTTCCTCTTCAAGGGGCTCTACCTCGATCCGCGCACGCTGCCCTCGGTTCTGATCAACAAGCCGCTGCCGGCCTTTGAAATGTCGACGGTCTTCGATCCGAACGTGAAGTTCAAGAGCGAAGACATGAAGGGCAAGGTCTGGATGCTCAATGTCTGGTCGAGCTGGTGCGTGCCCTGCAAGCAGGAGCATCCCTACCTTGTCAGCCTCAAGCGCGGCGGCCTCAAGACCCCGATCGTCGGGTTCCTTTACAAGGACCAGCTCAGCGCCGGCCGTCAGGTGCTCGAAGAGAGCGGCAATCCCTACGACCAGGTGATCTTTGAGGAAAAGAACAAGGTCGGCATCGATCTCGGCGTTACGGGTGTTCCTGAAACCTTCATCATCGACAAGAAGGGCGTCATCCGCGGCAAGGTGAGCTATCCGATCCTTGACGATCTCTGGAACGACCAGGTGAAGCCCCTTCTCACGCAGCTGGAGGCCGAATAATGACCGCTTCTCGCATCAGCATGATCCTTGCGGGCGCCGCAGCGGCGCTCTCCATCGCGCTTTCTCCCGCCGCGCTCGCCAAAGAGGCTGCGCCGACGGCTTTCGACCCCGTGGCGCACAAGCGCGTCGTCGAGGTTTCCGAGCAGCTTCGCTGCCTCGTCTGCCAGAACCAGTCGATTGCCGACTCGAACGCGGAGCTTGCCGTCGACCTGCGCAATCAGGTGATCGAGCAGGTGAAGGCCGGCAAGTCGAACGAAGAAATCGTCAACTACATGGTTGACCGCTACGGCGACTTCGTGCTCTACAACCCGCCCTTCAAGCTTTCGACCGCGATTCTCTGGCTCGGGCCGCTCGGCCTCTTCGTGGTCGGCCTTGGCGCTTTCTACATCAATCTGCGCCGCAGAAAGCGCATGGTGGCCGCAGCCGCCAAGCCGCTTTCCGCGCAGGACAAGGCGCTCGCCGACGAGCTCTTGAGCGGACGCAAGGAGTAAATCGTGACGACATTCATCATCATCTGCGTCGTCATGACGCTCATTGCGGTGCTCGCCGTGGTGCTGCCGCTCTGGTTCGGCGGCCGCGTCAATCCCGATGCCGACCGCCGTTCGCAGGTGCTTGCCATTTTGCGTCAGCAGGCTGCGGATCTCGAGGCAGAGCGGGCTGCCGGCCGCATTGATGAGGACGAGTTCGAAGAAAGCCGCATGGAGCTCGAACGGCGCGTTCTCGAAGAGACCCGCCAGGAAGATCAGGCGCGCAGCGGCAAGAGCACGCTCGTTGCCCGCATTCTCGCCGTGATCTTCCTCATCGTGATCCCGACCGCTTCTTCGCTCGCTTATCTCGCGCTTGGACGCTACACCGCCATGGATCCGCAGTTCATCGCCATGATGGAAGAGCAGAGCGCGCGCCAGCGCGGCCACTCCGGCATCGAAATGCAGCGGATGCTCGACAAGCTGCGCGCCGATCTTGAAAAGGATCCGATGAACGCCAACGGCTGGTTCATGCTTGCGCGCACCGCCGCGCAGATGAACCGCTTCGATGAATCCGTCGAAGCCTTCAAGAAGCTCAATGCGCTCGTGCCGAACAACGCCGACATCATAGCCGACATGGCCGACATGATGGCTGCGGCCAACGGCAAGGTGATTACGCCTGACATTGAGGCCCTTCTCAAGAAGGCGCTTCGCCTGGATCCGAATCAGTGGAAGGCGCTTGCGCTTCTCGCCATTCAGGCCTGGGACCGCCAGCAGTACGTGAATGCGGCGCTCTACTGGCAGAAGCTTCTTCAGGTTGTGCCGCCCGACTTCCCCGACCGCGATCAGATCGAATCGAACATCGCTGAAGCCAAGCGCCTCGGCGGCGTGAACGACTCGATTTCCGCCGTGTCGCCGAAGGCCGCCGATCAAAATGCTGCGGATGCGTCCGCAGCAGCAGAGGACGCGGCCGCAGCAGCGAAGACCGCGCCCGTGCCGACGGCTTCTCCCGCCGACATGAAGTCGGTGGCGGGCACCGTGATCATTTCCGACGAGCTCCACGCCAAGACGAAGCCCGACGACGTGGTCTTCATCTATGCGCGTCCTGCCGAAGGCAGCCGCATGCCCGTCGCCTTCATGAAGGTGACCGTGAAGGATCTTCCCTACAACTTCACGCTCGACAGCACCACCACGATGGGTATGGGCATGACGCAGACGCTTGAGAACGTGAAGGCCGTCATCGTCGGCGCCCGCATCTCGAAGACCGGCAACTTCATGCCTCAGGCGGGCGACCTTGAAGGCGAAATGCCCAATCCGGTTGAAGTGGGCGACCGCGGACTCGTTGTTCAAATTTCAACGGTCCACCAATAGCGGATTTTGCGCTGCTTTTTTGCGGCAACCCGACCGATCTTCTTCGGAAGCGGTCGGGTTTTTTTACGCGCTTTTGACGTCGACAGGCTGAAGCTGCGCCTCTTCAAGCAGGGTCTTCTAGGTAGTTTCGCCAATGCCGACTGACCGATGAGATATTTTGCGAAATTCCTCGTGCGAAAAAGCTGAACAGCGTGCTAGTTTGAACGAGACGAAGGACGCCATCGCGCTTCAAGCGAATGGCCTTCGCAAGAAATACTCTTTTGGAGCAGCAGATGTACAACCACCGCTACGAAGCGACGAACGACAAGGCCCTTCACCAGGGCATGCTCGCGCGCGTATTTGCTGCGGCTGCTGCCACCATCACTGCGTCTTCTTCCTCCTCTACATCCGTGCAGGCGACATCCTCTCGTCTGCACGCTAAGTTGCGATCATGAAGACGCTCCACAGGCTGTCGGATGCTTGAATAGCAATAGGTCCCGCGAGGGACGGCGCCTCAAGCAGGAAGCGAACGGCAGCATCAGAAAGAACATCGAACGGGAGAGCCTTCATGGTTCTCCCGTTTTTTTTTTCAACTTCAACAACCAAAAGCCTTTCCGCAGAATGCGCCTTCGCCTTGAGGCGGATTTCCGGGAAAGGAAAACGCAGAGAAGACTTCCGGTCCATGAAGAGATTTCGAAGCTTCGACGCACAAAGAGGAAAGAAGGCGCCGCACGAATGCCGCCCCTCGGACATTCGGAGCGTTGCCTTCACGAGGCGAGCGCCGGACCTCAAGTCCGGAGAAACAAAGACCAAACAGAAGGACAAGTCATGGACCTCATCAAAAACTGGAAGATTCACGTGCTGGCGCTCATCATCGTCGCCATTGCGGAATTCATCGGCGTGCAGAAGTTCGGCCTCATCGTGCTGCTGCCGCTGCTCTATTCGCTCGTGATCGGCGCAATTCTCAGCTTCCCGCGCTGGAATTTCATCAAGCCCGCCCAGATGGAGCGCGCCGGCCAGATGCTTTCGATCGGCATGCTGCTTCTCTTGACGAAGATCGGCCTCGACATCGGCCCCAACATCTCGATGATCTTCAATTCGGGACTGGCGCTCATCATGCAGGAATTCGGCCACTTCTTCGGCACGCTCGTCTTCGGCCTGCCGGTGGCGCTCCTCGTCAAGATGAAGCGTGAAGCGATTGGCGCCTGCTACTCGATCGACCGCGAAGCGAACGTGGCGATCATTGCCGAGCGCTTCGGCCTTGACTCGCCCGAAGGACGCGGCGTCATGGGCATGTACGTCTGCGGCACGGTCTTCGGCGCGCTCTGGGTGTCGATTCTCGCGGGCATCATCGCACAGCTCAACATCTTCCATCCGCATTCGCTCGCCATGGGCGCAGGCATCGGCAGCGCCTCGATGATGGCCGCCGCCACGGGCTCGATCATCGCAGCGCATCCGGAAGCGGCTGAAACGGTCCGCGCCTACGCCGCTGCGGCGAACCTCCTCACTTCGGTGCTCGGCGTCTACTTCGCGCTCTTTGTTTCGCTGCCGATCACGATCAAGGTTTATGAGTTCTTCACGAACGACAAGGGCGAAGCGCGCAAGCGCGACCCCCTCGCCGAAGAAGAGGCGCCTGCTGCCAACGCTCAGAAAGCCTGAGCGGCCAAGCTGAAAAAGAACGCATTGAACGACTATTGAACGCGAAGGAACAAACATCATGGCTCGCATTCTCAACAAGATGTACGACGTGCTCTTCATCCTGCTCGTCACGGGCTTTCTCGTCTGGATCGCCAACATTGAAGCTGGGTCGACCGCTTTTTCGAAGAGCGCAATCGGCATCATTCTGATGGTCGTCATCACGGCCGTGGGCGTCCTCATTTCGATGCTGCCGGGCTTCAAGCGCCTGCCGATGGTCTTCTGGGTGTCGACCTGCGCCGTCATCGTGTCGCTGCCGGCTTTCCCGCTTTCGGCAGATATTCTGAGCTACACGAAGGAAGTGGGCTTCCTGCCGATCACGACCCCGATTCTTGCTTATGCAGGCCTCTCGCTCGGCAAGGACATGGAAGGCTTCAAGCATCTCTCGTGGCGCATCGTCCCCGTGGCGCTCGCCGTGGCGGCTGGCAGCTTCATCTGCGCAACGGCGCTCGCTGAAGTGATGCTCCACCTCGAAGGCATCTTCTGATAAGGCATAGACTTCAGCTTTATTGACCCTGTTATTGCGGCGCGCTCGCGCCGCTTCCCAAGAAAAGAAGGACTTGGCTCAAATGCAGAAAATGGACAAGGCGGCGCTTAAGGCCCGCGTGTGCGAAATCATCCGCGAACGCAATGCGGAAATCGTCGAACTCGGTCACGCTATCTTTGCTGAACCCGAACTCGGCTTCAAGGAAGTGAAGACTGCCGAAAAGGTGAAGCAGGCCTTCGAGAAGCTCGGCATCGCCTATGAAACGGGCTGGGGCATCACGGGCGTCAAGGCCCGCATGAAGGGGAAGGCCTCAAAGCGCACGGTTGCCCTTCTCGGCGAACTCGACGCCATCGTCTGCCGCACGCATCCCAACTGCGACCCTGTCACGGGCGCCGCACACTGCTGCGGGCACAACGTCCAGATTGCCAACGTCATTGCCGTCGCGCAGGCGCTCAAGGAAGCGGGCGCGATGGATTACCTCGGAGGCGACGTCGTGCTCTTTGCCGTGCCGGCCGAGGAGTACGTTGAAATCGACTACCGCAGCAAGCTTCGCGACGAGGGCAAGCTCCGCTTCCTCGGCGGCAAGCAGCAGATCATTGCTGAAGGCGGCTTCGACGACTGCGACATCGCCATGCAGATGCACGTGGCCGTCACCGACAATCCCGAGGGCGACATGATGTACGCGGGCTCCTGCAACGGCTTCATCGGCAAGCTCATCGAATACCACGGCCGCGCCGCGCACGCGGCGGGCGCGCCGTCCGAAGGCATCAACGCGCTCAACGCGGCGATGATGGGCATCATGGGCGTCAATGCCATCCGCGAAACCTTCCGCGAGGAAGACTGCGTGCGCTTCCATCCGATCATCAACGCGGGCGGCGACCTCGTGAACGTCATTCCCGACTTCGTGAAGATGGAAAGCTACTGCCGCGCGTCGACCGTGAAGGCGCTCTCGAAGTACAACAACGCGATCAACCGCGCGCTCAAGGCGGGCGGCGACGCCATCGGCGCGCGCTGCGAAATCAAGGACCTGCCGGGCTATCTGCCGCTCGCGCCCGACGCGAAGCTCGCGGAAGTGCTCCGCGAAAACGCTGCCGCGACGATGGGCGAAAAGAACATCTTTTCGGGCATGCATTCGGCGGGCTCCACCGACATGGGCGACGTCTCGCAGATCATGCCGACGGTTCACCCGTGGGTGGGCTGCGTCAAGGGGACGCTCCACGGCGCCGACTATGTCGTCGACAACGAAGAGGTTGCTTACGTGAAGTGCCCGCAGGCGCTCGCCGGCATGATCATCGATCTGCTCTGGGATGATGCTGCAAAAGCGGACGAAATCTGCCGCGAATTCAAGCCTGTCTTCACGAAGGAAACGTACTGCCAGTTCCTGGAGGATCTGAGCGCAGGGAAGAATTAACCGCGAAGGCTGAACGTCTTTGCCAAGCTCGAGCGGGTTGCGAAAGAGAAGCGCAGCCCGCTTTTTTCTGCGGTCTCGGGCGGATCGGCAATCTGATTTAAATCAGAGAAACTTTGTTTTTTGAACGTCGGAGCGCATCCCTCCGTGTTTTCCTCAGCTTTGCAAGCTTGCGAAAGGCTAGGATGAGCGTTTCTCCCGAGCCTGAGCTCCGGTCGTTGTCGGTTCACTGTTCCCGTGTCAGCGGGGAGGCGCCGTCGGCGGGAGCGCAGCGCACTGCATCGGGATGGCTCCTCGCGAGCCGAAGCTTGAAAGGGCGAATGTCGAGCGCTAGAAGCTCGCTTTCGGACGCTTCCAAGCGGCGGACGAAGATCGTCCGCCAACCAAAAAATCGATCAAGCTGGGTGGAGGCCGTTATGTGTCCGGCACTCATCCAGACGCCAACCTGAGGAGGGTCCGGCTGATCGGAAAGTCCCCGCGGAGGCGCCGCATTCAATATGCGCGGCAGACCAAAGCATCGTGAACATAAGAAGAGGGAATCCGATGAGCTGCACAATCCGCCCAATTAGAAAATTGAGGCCCTCTCATGGCTACATCCAAGAAAATTGCGGCGCTTGCCGCCGTCCTCTCCCTTTGCACCTCCTTCGGCGCCGCTGCGCTTGAAACGCTACGCGTCGGGAGCCTCACTGTTTATCCGCCCTTTGAATACCTTGACTCCTCAACGGGTCGGTACGAAGGCTTCGACATGGATCTGATCCGCGAAGTCGGCAAGCGTGAAGGCTTTCAGATCGAAATCGTTTCCATGTCGCTCGACGGCCTCATCCCCGCGCTCATGAGCGGCAACATTGATGCGGCTGTCTCTGCGCTCACGATCACGCCTGAGCGCGCCGCGCGCGTCGACTTCACGAAGCCCTATCTCAATGCCGGGCTCACCGTGATGACGACGAAGGACAACGCCTCTGCCATTCAGAGCCTGAAGGATCTCGAGGGGAAGACGCTCTGCGCGGAAATCGGCTCCTCGGGCGCGCTCGTCATGAAGCGCATTCCGGGCACGACGATCCGCACATTCAATTCCGCTGCCGACGCCTTTCTGGAACTCAACAAAGGCGGCTGCTACGCAATGCTCAACGACGGCCCCGTCAACCGCTACTTCCTCAAGCAGCGTGCCGCCAAGAGCATGAATCTCACGGCGCTCGACTTCATCGTCTCGGACGATTTCTACGGGTTTGCGGTTCAAAAGGGCAACAAGGCGCTTCTTGAGCGGCTCGACCGTTCGCTTGAGGCGATCAAGGCCGACGGCACCTTCGATCAGATCTACGAAAAGTGGTTCGGCAAAACCGAGACCGCTCAGAAATAAGTCCCGGCACGGAGCGCAGCTCGCTCTTCGGATGAAGGCGCTGCGCTCGCGCTTGGCGAGGCTTCTCAAACGCCTTTACAGGCATTGGCCGGCCGCTTGCCGCACGGCTGAAGGCGCCGCGACCTCGAAGCACGGCGCTTTCTCATTTGGAGGAAAGGGGCGTTCCGAGGTAAGATCCTCGCTCTTCATGCATTAAGAATCACGCGCGGCGGCTTTGCGAGGCCGCCCGGAACGCCGTAACGACCCAAATGACCGATTCCTTCAACGTAGAGAACATGCCGACCCAACCGCAGGCGAGCGCCCGCACGCCTCTCATTCGCGTGCCACGTCAGCGCCGCGTCCACCGCGATCGACGCACGGACATTCTGCAGACGCTTGCCGTGCTCCTCGAGGATCCGCACTGCGACCGCATCACCACGTCGCTCATCGCCAAGCGGCTCGATCTCTCGGAAGCGGCGCTCTACCGGAGCTTTTCATCCAAGGGCGCGATGTTCGACGGCCTGATTGAGTTCATCGAATCGACGCTTCTGAATCTCTTCGCTGAAATCCGCGCCAACGAGACGCTCTCGCACGTGACGAAGATTCAGGTGATGACGAACGTGATGCTCGACTTTGCTGACAAGAACCGCGGGCTCACGCGCATCATGACCGGGCAGGTGCTCATGAAGGAGGATCCGAAGCTCACCGAGCGCATGACGCACGTGATCGAGAGCCTTGAGACAGGGCTGAGGCAGGCATTCCGTGAAGCCGTGCTCGCGGGCGAGCTTCCCGCCGACTTTAATTCGAATGCCCGTGCCAACCTCATCATGAATTGGGTTACGGGCCGCTGGCTGCGCTTTGTCCTCACGGGCTTTCGCACGCGTCCGAACGGCGTGACCGCGGTGACGCTCGAGCCTTTCTTCTCCTGAAAAGCGAGCAGCCCGAAAGCCGGTCTCCGGCATCTGCTTTTCTGCTGCGGCAGCATGAAGGTTCGCGACAAGCGCTTGAGGACGCTTCAGCGTGCGACGAAGCCGCATGACTCTCGACTTTCGTCTTTTTTCGCATAGGAAGCCTCAGCCGAGGCTTCGCTCGGACGAGAAGCCAAAGTGCGCGGGCGGAAGCATCTCACCTCGCGGGCGCGCTTTTCTTCGGTTTGGCGCTCCAGAAAAAAAAGCCGCGCTGCCCATCGGGCCGGCGCGGCTTTTTGCCAGTGTTCTCTTTTCTCAGGCCTTTCGCTTGTCGAGGCCGAGCTCGCTCATGATGGTGGCGGAGATTTCTTCAATGGACTTCGTCGTCGAATTGAGCCAGCGAATGCCCTCGCGGCGCATCAGGCTTTCGGCGTCGGCGATTTCCTTCTCGCAGTTCGCAAGGCTCGCATAGCGGCTGCCCGGGCGGCGCTCGTTGCGGATTTCCGAGAGGCGCTCCGGCGAAATCGACAGGCCGAAGAGCTTGCTGCGCAGCGGGATCAATGCGTCGGGGAGGGCGCCGCGCTCGAAGTCTTCCGGGATGAGCGGATAGTTTGCAACCTTGATGCCGAACTGCATCGCAAGAAAGAGCGAGGTGGGCGTTTTGCCGGAGCGGGATACGCCGACGAGGATGACGTCAGCTTCGTCGAGCCCGCGATTCGTCTGGCCGTCGTCGTGCGTGAGCGTGTAGTCGATGGCAGCAATGCGGCGATTGTATTTTTCGTCGTCGCGGATCTTGTGCGTCTGGCCGATCGAATGCGCGCTCTTCATGCCGAATTCGGTTTCGAGCGGACCGACAAACTTGCGGAAGAGGTCGATGATGTGGCCGGAGACGAGTTCGTTGAAGCTGCGCATGATGTCGGGCTCGACGAACGTCGTGAAGATGATCGGGCGCGTGCCTTCTTCCTTTTCCACCGCATTGATGCGGCGCGCGGTGTCGATCGCCTTTTCAACGGTGTTGACGAAAGGGATGCGCGTCTGGTGATAACGCAGGTCGGGGAACTGCGTCATGATGGAGTGCGCAAGGGTTTCGGCGGTAATGGCGGTGCCGTCGCTCACAATGAAAATCTGACGCGTCTTGGCTGTCGTCGGTTCGGTCATGTAAAGCCTCGGAAAGTATGTCGGGCCTTGGAAATGCTCAGGCTAAGAAATGAGAACGGAACGGCATGATAAATGAAGCGGCGCCGATCGGTCGAGCGTTCGCGCCGGTGCGTGAGCGTTTCGGCGCTTTTGGAGCACTTCCGAGCGCAAAAGTGCCGCGCTTGGGCGCCCGGAGAAGCCCTTCATTGCAGCCGTCTTTGGCGCCGCCATTTGCGGCCGCGCAACTTCTTAGGCGCTTGAGCGGGCAAACTCGCTCTCTGCCGAGCGCGCCGTCGGGTTACAATGCCGACGGTTTTCGTATGTCCCGGGGCGTTTCCCCGGAGTCTATTGAGGAAGAAAATGGTACAGGGTCGTTACGTCTTTCCTTTCAGCCAGCTTCGCATGACCGACGTTGACCGCGTCGGCGGCAAGAATGCGTCGCTCGGCGAACTCCTGAGCCAGCTTACGGCCGCCGGCATTCGGGTCCCCGACGGGTTCGCCACCACCGCTGAGGCTTTCCGCCTCTTCATTCGCGAAGGCGGGCTCGAAGAGCGCATTCACGAACGTCTCGCGAATCTCGACGTCGAAGACGTGAAGGCCCTCGCGGCGGCGGGCGCAGAAATCCGCGGCTGGATCGAAGCTGCGCCGTTCCCCGCCGAACTCGAGCGCGAAATCCGCGAATTCTATGACTGGCTCAAGGACGGCCAGGCCGAGATCTCCGTTGCTGTCCGTTCGTCGGCCACGGCCGAAGACCTTCCCGACGCTTCGTTCGCCGGCCAGCAGGAAACGGTGCTCAACGTCGTCGGCATCGACGCCGTGCTTGCCCGCATGAAGGAAGTCTTTGCGTCGCTCTACAACGACCGCGCCATTTCCTATCGCGTTCACAAGGGCTTCACGCACAGCGAAGTCGCGCTTTCCGCCGGCGTGCAGCGCATGTGCCGCTCCGACAAGGGCGCCGCCGGCGTGATGTTCACGCTCGACACGGAATCGGGCTTTGATCAGGTCGTCTTCATCACGGCTTCCTACGGCCTCGGCGAAACGGTCGTCCAGGGCGCCGTCAATCCCGACGAGTTCTACGTCTTCAAGCCCACGCTCGAAGCCGGCAAGTTCCCGATCATCCGCAAGACGCTCGGCTCGAAGCTCATCAAGATGGAGTTTGAATCCGACCGTTCGACGGGCCGCACCGTCCGCACGGTTGATGTTCCTGCCGAAGATCGCCGCCAGTTCGCCATCACCGACGACGATGTGATCGAGCTCGCCAAGTTTGCCCGCATCATTGAAAAGCACTACGGTCGTCCGATGGACATCGAATGGGGCAAGGACGGCGTTGACGGCAAGATCTACATTCTGCAGGCGCGTCCGGAAACCGTGAAGTCGCAGCAGAAGTCCGCCGACGTCCAGCTTCGCTACTCGCTCAAGAGCAAGGGCCGCCTTCTCGTTCAGGGCCGCGCCATCGGCCAGAAGATCGGCCAGGGCACGGTGCGCATTGTTCAGAGCGCTGCTGAAATGGACCGCGTCCAGCCCGGCGACGTGCTCGTGACCGACATGACCGACCCCAACTGGGAGCCGGTGATGAAGCGTGCTTCGGCCATCGTCACGAACCGCGGCGGCCGCACCTGCCACGCCGCCATCATCGCGCGCGAACTCGGCATTCCGGCTGTTGTGGGCTGCGGCGATGCGACCGAACGCCTCGTTGAAAACGATCAGGTGACGGTCTCCTGCGCCGAAGGCGACACGGGCAACATCTACGAAGGGCTCCTCGAAGTCGAATGCGAAGAAGTCCAGCGCGGCGCGCTGCCTGAAATTCCCGTCAAGATCATGATGAACGTCGGGAATCCGCAGCTTGCCTTTGAATTCCAGTCGATTCCGAACAAGGGCGTGGGCCTCGCCCGCCTCGAGTTCGTGATCAACAACATCGGCATCCACCCGAAGGTCATCCTCGAGTACCCGAACGTGCCGGGCGAGCTGCGCGACGCCGTTGAGCGCCTCTCGGCGGGCTATCCGTCCCCGAAGGAATTCTACGAGCGCAAGATCGCCGAAGGCGTTGCGACGATCGCTGCCGCCTTCTACCCGAAGAAGGTCATTGTGCGCCTCTCGGACTTCAAGTCCAACGAGTACCGCAAGCTCATCGGCGGCGTCAACTACGAGCCGGTTGAAGAAAATCCGATGCTCGGCTTCCGCGGCGCTTCGCGCTACATCTCCAACCAGTTCGCGGAATGCTTCGCGATGGAATGCCGCGCAATGAAGTTCGTTCGCGACGAAATGGGCCTCACGAACGTCGAACTCATGATCCCGTTCGTGCGCACGGTGGATGAAGCCCGCCGCGTGACGGAAATCATGGAAACGCACGGTCTCAAGCGCGGCGTCAACGGCCTGCGCCTCAACATGATGTGCGAAATCCCGAGCAACGCCGTTCTCGCCGACCAGTTCCTCGACTACTTCGACGGCTTCTCGATCGGTTCGAACGACATGACGCAGCTCGCGCTCGGCCTCGACCGCGACTCCGGCCTCGTGGCGGCCGCGTTCGACGAACGCAACGACGCTGTGAAGGCGCTTCTCGCGATGGCGATCAAGGCCTGCCGCGCCCGCGGCAAGTACGTCGGCATCTGCGGCCAGGGCCCGTCCGACCACGCCGACTTCGCCGCCTGGCTGATGGAGCAGGGGATCGAATCGATCTCGCTTAATCCGGACACGGTGGTCGACACCTGGCGCCGCCTCGCGAAGTAATTTCGCTTTGTCCCGCGCCGGCGGTTGCCGCCGGCGCTGAAGCGAGGCTTTGAGCCCAAACGCAAAGGACGACTCTCCATCTCGGAGGGCCGTCCTTTTTTGCTGACTGGTACGAAAGCGCGGTTGCGCGCTTAGGTTCTCGCGCGGCAGAGCGCCGCGGATCGCCTTCTCCAAGGCGGAATCAAGCGCCTATCATCGCGTGCCGCCTGGCATGCCGGGGCCGCCCGGACCGCCCATGCCGCCCACCGGATGCTGCGGCGTCACTGGGCGGTTGAGCTTGCCGCCCGCCTGCGGGGGACGGCTGCCCGGCTGCGGCGCCGGCCCCGGCGTCACCGGCTGCGGAGGCCGCGGCTGAGGCTGCGGCCCAGGCTGGGGCATCGGCTTCGGCGCTGGCTGCGGTCTTGGCTGCGGCGCGGGCTTCGGGGGCGCAGGACGCGCGCGGCTCGAGAGCAACGCACGGTACTCCGCCATCGAATAGCGCTTGCCGCTATGCCACCAGTAATGACCGTCCCAACGGCCTTCCTGCCAGTGCTCGCGGATGTAGTTGCGGGTGACGGCATCGGTAATGCCGATCAGGATGTCGTTGAGGAGCTCCGACGTCCCTGCCAGGGCAGGCGCCGCCGAAAAGCCGCAGAGCGCAAACGCTGCTGCGCCCATGATCGCAGTTCGCCTCGTCAACATTATGGAAACCTCCTTGCGCTCTCAAAGAAAGCCGCATTATTGTTCTGAACGTTTGTTCAATCGATGGAAAAAGTATACGGTTCCGGCTTTGAACCGATTGCAAAGTAGCGTTAAGCGCTGAGCGAAACTTGCAACGAAAAATTTTCTTGACCTTTCTTTGACTGCGCCGCGACGACTTCCAAATGCTTGATCGCTCGTTTTCGCCGGTGTCTTCCTGAGAACCGAGAAGAGGCTTTCTGTTTTGAAAAGAGCGCTTTTGTTTATGAGTGCCCGATAAGGAATGAAGAGATCTGGCGGTGCGGGCGCCAACAGCTCGTTACGAAAAACGAAATGGCGCTAGCGTATCAGTCCATTGTGCGGAATGAGGCGGATTTCTAGACTTTGACCCATTCTTTGAAAGGCAAAGCATGCCAAAGGAAAAAAAGCCAGTTTAAGGAAACCTATACGATCCGCACGGCCCCGGTGTACATGGAAATGAACGGCTCGGTAAACACGAAGCACGCCTTCCTCGACGTTGACGTCAAGCACGTCGACAAGAAATACGCCGATCGCCTTTATCTCGTCAACAACCTCGTGCCGAAGCCCCCAAAGGCGAGCCGCGCCGTTTGGAACAACTCGACGGGCGGTGCGCTCGAGTGGAGATACGGACCGCAGAACGGCATCGTTGACACGAAGGGCGAAGTCCGCTGGTACCTGCTGCCCAATCTCGACATGTACGATCCGGAGTCCATCTATAAGTCCGGCATTATGATGGGCTTCCAGCAGGGCGACGACGGCCTGCTCACCTGGGGCTACGGCCAGCGCTACGTGAAGTACGACCTGATGGGCCGCGAAGTTTTCAATCGCCGGCTTCCTGCCAATTATTCCGACTTCTCGCATGCGCTCGACCGCGCGCAGAACGGACACTACTTCATCCGTGCGGCGAGCGCCGAGCTGCGCCGCGCCGACAACAAGCGCGTGCACACGGTGCGCGACGTGATCGCAGAGGTGGATGAAAACGGCCGCGCCGTCGATGAATTCCGTCTTTTCGACATTCTCGATCCGTACCGCGACGACGTCATCAAGAGGCTCGACCAGGGCGCCGTCTGCCTCAACATCGATGCCTCTCAGGCCGGCAAGACGCTTTCAGCTGAAGACCTTGCCAAGCAGGAAGCGTCCGACACCTTCGGCGACATCGCCGGCGTTGGTCCGGGCCGCAACTGGGCGCACGTCAACTCGGTCGACTACGACCCGAATGACGACTCTATCGTGATCTCGTCGCGGCATCAGTCCTCGGTGATCAAGATCGGCCGCGACAAGGCCGTCAAGTGGATTCTCGGCACGCCCACCGGCTGGAAGGACAAGTACAAGGACAAGGTTCTCAGGCCGGTCGACAAGAACGGCAAACCGCTCAAGTGCGCAGACAACCAGTGCGAAGGCGGCTTCGATTGGACCTGGACGCCGCACACGGGCTGGATCATTGATTCGAAGACCAACAAGGACGTGCTCTATCTTACGGACTTTGACAACGGCGACGGCCGTGCGCTCGAGCAGCCGCCGCTGCCCGACATGAAGTACAGCCGCGCCGTGGTCTACAAGATCGACCAGAAGAAGATGACGGTCGAACAGATCTGGGAATACGGCAAGGAACGCGGCAATGACTGGTTCAGTCCCGTGACTTCGCTCACGAAGTACATGGACGACAAGGATTCCATCATGGTCTATTCGGCCACCGCCGGCATGGGCGCCGCGCCTTCGAAGGATCCGTCGGGGCGCGTGAAAGCCGCTTCCGCGCACCCGTACATCATGGAATTCGACTGGGGCAAAACGACGCCTGCCGTCGAAATGCGCATCAATGACTCGATGGGTTATCAGGCGATGCCGATCTCGGTTGATCGCGCTTTCAACTACAAGCTGAAGTAACCGCAGGCCCGCTCTCTCGCTTCGCGGCCGCCTCTGCCGGCCGCGAAGGCGAGCGGCCGACCTAAGGAGCCTTTCCTGGAGCTGTTCCGGAAAGGCTTTTTTTGAGTTGCTCTCGACTGCGTTGCGCGAGCTCAAGGACGCCGCTTCCCTTGGGCTTCGCGGCTTTGCGCGGACGGCTCTGCTAGACTCAAATCAAGGAATGGGTTCGGCACTGCCGAACGCATTCCGGCGCAAAAAGGAGACGCGCTTCTTAGGCGCGCAGCCCCTTGGCGCCATTGCCGGCTTAATCGACGCAGGACGGCGGCATCGGGCGAAAAGAGCGGCCATCAGGCGGCCGGCGGCGCGCCCTTCCGCGCTTCAGGGACGTTCGGAAAAATGATTTCGGGTACGATTCTTTGGTTTGTAGCCGCGCTTATCGTTGCAGGCGCCGAGATGTTTCTCGGCACGATTTATCTCATTGCTGTTGCGCTCGGCGCCGCAGCGGGCGGTGCTGCGTCCTTCTTCGGCGCTTCGCTCGAGGCGCAGATCGCGCTCTGCGCGCTTGTCATCGTGGCAGCGGCCTTCTTGATCCGACGGCTTCGCGCTGCGCGCGCGGGCGAAGCGGATCGCGCCGGCGAGCTGCAGCGGCTCGATGAAGGCAATCTGGTTCGCGTTGAATCCGTGGGCTCCGACGGCCTCGCAGTCGTGCAGTACCGCGGTGCGCCCTGGATTGCCAGGCCAGGGAAGGAAGCGATCCGGCCCGGCCTTTGGACGATCGAGCGCGTCGACGGCGTGCAGCTTGTGCTCGGGCATTTTGTGCGCTGATTCACGTCTGCTTCTGAGGACGCAACAGCAGTCAGCTTCTATTTTTTCCAAGGCGCGCGCAGCCGCATGCGCCGTTCAATTCTTCGGAGAAATACATCGTGCTTTTCGAAATCAGCGGCTTTCTCGTCTTCACGATCGTCCTGCTCGCTGTAGCCGTGCTCTTTGCGAGTCAGTCGATCAAGGTGGTTCCGCAGCAGACGGCCTGGGTGGTCGAGCGGCTCGGAAAATTCCATGCGGTGCTGAGCCCGGGGCTCAACTTCATCATTCCCTTCATTGACCGCGTGGCGTACCGCCACTCGCTCAAAGAAATTCCGCTCGATACGCCGAGCCAGGTCTGCATCACGCGCGACAACACGCAGCTCACCGTCGACGGGGTGCTCTTCTTTCAAGTGACGGATCCGCAGCGGGCGAGCTACGGGACTTCGAACTACGTGATTGCGATCACGCAGCTCGCGCAGACGACGCTTCGAAGCGTGATCGGCAAGATGGAGCTCGACAAGACCTTTGAAGAGCGCGACCTCATCAACAAGTCCGTGGTGAGCTCGATCGACGAAGCGGCGCTCAACTGGGGCGTGAAGGTGCTGCGCTACGAAATCAAGGATCTGACGCCGCCCGCCGTCATTCTGCAGGCCATGCAGCAGCAGATCACGGCCGAACGCGAAAAGCGCGCTGTTGTGGCAGCCTCCGAAGGCAAAAAGCTCGAGCAGATCAACCTTGCGACCGGCGCGCGCGAAGCCGCAATTGCGCAGTCCGAAGGCGAAAAGCAGGCCGAAATCAACAAGGCCGAAGGTCAGGCGGCGGCAACTGTCGCTATTGCAACCGCAACCGCTGAGGCGCTTCGGCGCATTGCGGCAGCGACGCAGGCCGAGGGCGGCATGACTGCCGTCAATCTGCAGGTGGCCGAAAAATACGTGGCGGCTTTCGAATCGCTCGCCAAAGCGGGCAACACGCTCATCGTGCCGGGGAACATGGGCGACATGGCCGGCATGATCGCTTCGGCGATGAAGATTGTCGAAGGCGCAAAGGCGGACGCCGTTTCTGGTGCTGCTGCGCTCCCTGCGAAGCCCGCGGCTGCGCCCGCAGCCCGCGTGCTCGGGAGCTGAAGCCTTAAAGTTCGGCGGGCGCCTCCCTCTTGCTGGCGCCCGGCCGATTGAGAAAGAAACGTCCGGAACCGCTTCTCCGATTCCGGACGTTCTTCTTGCTGGCCGACCGCTTTCTTTTCTTTCGAAGGGCCGACCGTGCGCTTCTGTGATCAGAAGCGGAAATCGCGCTCGCCCGCCTCGATGCGCTCCAGGCGCTTCACGCTCGCGGCGCGGAACTTGTCGTTCTTCACCTTCGGGAGCTCGAGCTTGATGACGTGCTCGCCCGTTTCGCGCGTCTTCGCGCTCGCGTAGTCGCAGATGTATTCCTTCATCGTGAGAATGGCGTTGGCTTGGCAGTAGTCGGCGATGGCGCCGTTCTTCGCAAACTCCATGAAGCGGTCGCCCGTGCGGCCTGCGCGGTAGCAGGCCGTGCAGAATGAAGGCAGGTAGTGGTTCTCGAGAAGCCAGCGCACCACCTCGTCGAGCGAGCGGCGGTCGCTCGTTTCAAACTGTGCAGTGTTTTCGACCTCGCGAACGTCCTTGATCGTGTAGCCGCCCACCGATGTGCGCGAGCCGCCCGAGATCTGCGAAATGCCGAGCTTGAGCGCTTCGGTGCGGATGCGCGCGCTTTCGCGCGTCGACATGATCATGCCGGTGTAGGGCACGGCAAGGCGGATGAGGGCCACCACCTTGAGGAAGATGTCGTCAGGCACGGCATTGGAGAAGGTGGTCGGATCAATGTCGTCGGCCGGACAGATGCGCGGCACGGAAATCGTGTGGGGCCCCACGCCCCAGACGGCCTCGAGGTGCTCGGCGTGCATCAGAAGGCCGACAAAGTCGTAGCGGTAGAGATTGAGGCCGAAAAGAACGCCGAGGCCCACGTCGTCGATGCCTCCCTCCATCGCACGGTCATGTGCTTCCGTGTGATAGGCGTAGTCCGACTTCGGTCCCTTCGGGTGCAGCTCGGTATAGGCGGCCTTGTTGTAGGTCTCCTGGAAGAGCTGGTAGGTCCCGATCTGCGCTTCGTGGAGCTTGCGGTAGTTTTCGACGGTCGTCGCTGCAATGTTGACGTTGAGGCGGCGGATTTCGCCGTTCTTGTGCTTGATCGAATAGATGGTCTTGATCGACTCGAGAATGTATTCGATCGGGTTGTACTTCGGATGCTCGCCCGCTTCAAGGAGAAGACGCTTGTGGCCGAGGTCCTGCAGCGCGATCACTTCGCGGCGGATTTCGTCCTGCGTGAGCTTCTTGCGGATGATGGTCTTGTTTTTGGCGTGATACGGGCAGTACGTGCAGCCGTTGACGCAGTAGTTGGAGAGATAGAGCGGCGCAAAGAGCACAATGCGCGCGCCGTAGATGTGTTCCTTCACCTTTTTGGCGATCTCGAAGATCTGCTCGTTCACTTCCGGGATGTCGCAGGCAAGGAGAAGCGCCGCTTCGCGGTGCGTGAGCCCTTTGGACTGGGCGGCCTTTTCAAGGAGCGGCTTGATGAGCTCGAGGTTCTGCTTGTTTTCTTCCGCCCAGGCGAGCGTGTCTTCAATTTCTTCGTGGTTGATGAAGTCTTCGGCGCAGCGGGATTTCGGATCGTACATGTCGTTATGGAAATGCTCGTGGCGCAAAGCGGCCGGCGACATGGACGCTGCGAAGCGGGAGCTGTTGGTCGCAGGCGCGTTGCTATCGGTCGGGTTGCGCGGGTCAAACGGTTGGTTTTTTCCGCGAATCGGCAGATGAGGGAAACGCGGCGTCCCGTTGCGGATCGACAAGAGAGAACGCGGCGAACGGACACGGGAAAGTCCGGCAGCAGATGCCGGAAGGCCGTCGCCTCGAGCAGAGGACCCGAAAGGGCGCCGGCAGCGGCCGGCTCGCCCGCCAAAGTATAGGTGCAGACGACGCCGAAAGCCTTACGCCAAAATGATTAGCCCTAATGGGCGGACTGCCTTTCGGCCTCTTCGTGAAGCGCTTCAGTGGCGCTGATCACGGTGGGCGCGCTTCGAAGCGCATAGCCGAAGCCCGCGAAAACAAAGATCGCGAGCGCCCAGAGCGAAGCGCCCGCGCCGATCACCGATCCCACAGCGCCCATGACGACAGGGAAAGTTGCTTTGCTCGCGTTGATCATCATGAGCCGCAGGCCGATCGCTTCGCCGACGCGCCCCTTGGGAGAAAGCCGGTAGACGAGCGACATCATGTTGGGAAGCGACGCGCCGAGGCCGAGCCCCAGAAGGAAGGCGCAGGCCATCAGGGCCGCCTGGTTCTCAAAGAGCGGAAAGAGCGTGAAGGCGAGCGCGCTCAAGAGCAGCGTCATGGCGATCATGTGCCATTCGCGCATGTGGCGCATCAGAAACGGCATCAGGAGGCGCACGGCAAAGCTCGCTGCGGAGAAGCTCCCGAGAATCCAGCCGATTTCCGAAGGCGTTCTGCTGACGGAGGCGCAGTAGACGGGGATGAGCAGGTTGCCGACTTCCCAGGCGACAGAAACGACGACGGAGGCGCCGAGCACGGCGCGCATGGCCGGATTCCGGAAAAAGTCGCTCGTGCGCTTCGGGCGCGAGCCCGCGGGGCCGCGACCCCGGCCGCCTGCGGGGAGAACTTGGCGCATGAAGGGCATCAGCGCGAGGAGGCCGATCGCGAGCGGCGCGAAGGCCACCCAGATGTAGAAGCTCGAGAAGCCGAAGTGCTCAACGAGGTAGCCGGTGATGATCGGCGTGAGCAGCCCGCTCGAAGCCGTCACGATCGAGAGGAGCGTAAAGGCGAAGGCGCGCTGCGAGGGCGCCGCAACGTCGCCTGTGAGACGCTGAACAACCGTGTTGGTGAGCAGAAAGGCGAGGCCGACGAAGAGACAGGCGGCAAAAAGCGGGGCCATCCCGGCTTTTGCCGTCGGAAAGACGAGCGTGGCAAAGCCCGCGGCGGATGCGCAGAAAATCGCAAGCGCAAGGGGCGGCCTCGGACCGGAGCGGTCAAGCCAGCGGCCCGCTGCGATGGCGCAAAAGGCAGGGAAAAGCGCGACGCTCGCGAGCATGGCGCCAACTTCAAACGAGGTGCCGCCGTGCGCGAGCGCGTCGAGCGTCACGGTAAATCGCATCCCCGTCGTGCAGGAATGCATGATGAGGAGGACGAAAAGAACTTTGGCGAGCGGTTTGTACATGCCGGGAAGCGGTTTTCTTTCTTCGACAGCATCCCTTTGGTGGTAAAGGTGTGGCGCGACGAAAACAAATTCAAATGTCAATCTGATATCGTCGGCCGTTTGCTTCTATGCTGTCAATCCGAGGTTTCCGCGGTTTGAACCGCCCGTTTCCTTTTCGGGATTTGAAGGTTTGTGCTTAATTTCGAACCTCTTCGGTGCAAAAGTCCTATGAGAAGTCGGGAGAATGGCTTAAAATCTCTGACGCATCGTCAGCAAAAATCGGCAGGTCGGGGATCGGCGGCGCACGCGCGCGCTGCTGTGCTTCGATCATGTGGCGATTTTCTCCGGCCAACTGATCGCCGGGCAGTCGCTGCTTTTGAACAGAACCATCTGTCGAAGAAAAGTTCAAAAAACACTAAAAACAAATTTCGCAGGCGTCATCGTCTTTGTGCGGTTCATGCTTCTTTCATAAGCAGCATGCGCCGTCTGCAATGACGCTTGATCTGTACGAGGAGGTGCAGAGAATGATTTTCATGGAAGAAGGAAGCTCGCAGCAGCGCGGCAATAAGACGGGCGTCATCAGTTGCCGGCTCCCCTATGAACTGAAGCTTGCCGCTGAACGCCTTGCTGCCGAACGCGGTCTGGTTCTTTCCCATCTTCTTCGCGATTTCATTGCCGAGACCGTTCGCCGTCAGGACCCCGACTGGTGGCGCTCGGGAGAGGAAGCGCTCGAGGGTGAAAGCACCCTTTCGAAGTAACGGAGCTGCAAGCCTTGCGCCAGAAGGCAGCGTCGGCGAAGTGATGCTTAAGCTCGCCGATTCGGCTCCCTGCGGAGCAGCGCTCTTCTGAGCAGCGCTTGCGTCTTCCCCGCGCCTGCGGGGGTGTTTCCAAGCCGTAAAGCACACGATTCACAGCATTGCGGTCGGCGTTCTTTGCGGCTTTTCGCTTGCTGCGGATGCCCAATGCCCCGTGCGGCGCGCGCATGGCGCCCGGCGAATGAGCGGCCCTTGCGCCCGCCGTCATTGCCTTGAGCGGTTTTGCCGAGACCGACGGGTTCCGCCGTCGGCGGCTTCGCCTTAAGATGGATCGGAACGATACCTTCAGAAGGAATAACCGTCATGTCGATAGAGAATCTCCCGCCGCTCAGCGAGGACATCTGCACCCGCGTCAAAGCGCTTGCCGCCGATCCGGCCGTTGCGCGCGCACTCGATATCGCCCGGGAAGAGGCCCCGTTTGCGCTTGAAGAGCAGATTTCGCTCTGTGAAATTCCCGCCCCGACTTTTGAAGAAGATGCGCGCGCCGAAGAGGTTGCCCGCCGCCTGCGCGCCTACGGCCTCACAGACGTGCGCCGCGATGCCATCGGCAACGTGATCGGCCGTCGCCCCGGCACGGGCGATGGGCCCGCGCTCGCGCTTGTGGCGCATCTGGACACGGTTTTCCCGGCCGGCACCAACTGCACCGTCAAGCGCGAAGGCGACACGCTGCGCGCGCCCGGGATCGGCGACAACGCATCGGGGCTGCGGTCGCTGCTGCAGATTCTGCGCTGCCTCACGGCGGGCAACATCACGACAAAGGGCGACATTCTCTTTGTGGCGGATGTGCAGGAGGAGGGCAACGGCGACCTCAACGGCGCCAAGGCGCTCTGCCGGGGCGAGGATCATCTCGACGGGCTTCTCGCGCTCGACGGCAGCGACGTCGGGCGCGTGCAGAAGGGCGCGACGGGCTCGCACAGCTGGCGGTTCATCGTCGACGGTCCCGGCGGCCACAGCTGGGGCGCTTTCGGCCAAGTGCCGAGCGCAACGCATGCCGTCGCGCGCGCAACGGCTGAAATTGCGGACTTCGAGGTGCCCTCGGACCCGCGCACGAGCTTCACGGTCGGCATGATCACGGGCGGCACTTCCGTGACGACGATCGCGCCGCACTGCGAAGCGGAGGTCGATTTCCGGTCGCTTTCGAACGATGAGCTTCTGAAAATCGAAAGCCGCATTTTCAAAGCCTTCGAAACGGCGGTCGATGCGGAAAACGCCCGCTGGAAGATCACCGATCCCGCAAAGAAGCTCCGTCTCACGAAGGTGCTGATCGGCGACATTCCGGGGGGCCTCCCGCCCGACGACTGTCCGGTCATTCAGACGGCGCGCGCCGCGCAGAAATGCCTTGGCATCGAGCTCACGAACTATCAGTGCAGCTCGACGGACGCCAATCCCGCGATGTCGCTCGGCATTCCGGCGACCTGCCTCTCTTCGGGCGGCATCGGCATCGGCGCGCACTCGCTCGGCGAAACCTTCATCGCGCGCGACATTCATCTCGGCCCGCAGCTCGCGCTGCTCACGACGCTTGCGCTGGTGGGCACGGGCGAACATGCGCCGATTCTGCCCGTGCGCGGCTGAACGCACGAGGCTGCGCAGGAGCGCGGGTTCGGGAAAATGCTTCGTTTTGGTTAAGACTTACGCCGAGCGACTCTGCTAAATTGGGGGCGTAGGCATTCATTCGCCGCCGGGCGCTTTTCCAAGCACGCTGGCGGCGAGGCAGATCATTGCCGGTTTTTCGAGGAGCAGCAGCAAATGCCCAAGTTCAAGTTCAAGGCCAAGATCAAACTCGATCGCAAGACCTACAAGCGCATCAAGGAGTACCTCGCGGAACGCGGCACGACTTTCGAAGACGCGCTCGATGAGCTCTTCAATGAAGCGATGAGCTTCCTGATGGCCGAGTCGCTCGGCATCGCGCAGGAGGCCGATGTTGAAGAGGCTCAGGAGAAGAAGAGCGAAAAGAAGAAGGCTGAAAAAAAGGTCGAGAAGGCAGCAAAGCCTGAAAAGGCTGAAAAGCCTCAGAAGCCCGAAGCGAAGCCTGAGGAAAGGCCCGCCGAAAAGGCCGCGGAAAAGCCTGCGGAAAAGGCGCCCGCAGAAAAGCCCGTGCGCCGCACCCGCCGCACGACGGCGAAGGCCGCGCCTGAAACGAAGCCCGCAGTGAAGCCTGCTGCCAAGCCGGCAGCTGCGCCCGTTGCGCCGAAGGCGCCCGCTCAGCCTGCCGCGAAGACGCCGGCGAAGCCCGCTGCCCCGAAGGCCGCTGCGCCCAAGGCTGAACCGAAGGCTGCGGCCAAAGCGCCTGTGAAGCCTGCTCAGAAGCCGGCTGCGGCGCCTGCGCCCAAGCCCGAAGCGAAGCCTGAAGTCAAGGCGGCCGTGAAGCCCGCGGCCGGTGCGCCTGAAGCGAAGCCCGCCCAGAAGCCCGCTGAAGCGGCCAAGCCCGCTCAGCCCGTTGCGGCGCCGGCAACGAAGACGCCCGCCTGATGCCGCGCAAGCCGGCGCGTGCACGCGCCGGCAGCTTGGCTTCTCTAAGCGCAGCGACAATGAAGTCGATGCGCAGTAAAAGTCCCGTTTGAGCACTATGCCGACGGGACTTTTTTGCGTGCATCTTGCTTGGATCGCAGCTCGGGCGCAGGGGCCGAGGCGCAGCGTTTCTGTTGCTGACAGGCATCGCTTCACGCGCCTGCGCACGCAGCCGATGGGACGCGCGCTTTCATTGCCGCACAAGGAACGGCGCAAAACCATCCGGCGAATGTTGAACGGTCGCTCTCGGGTGCTCGAAGTCAATGCTTCTGATTTTTCATGAAATTTTTTTAATTGCCTTTTCTGGATCCAAAAAAATGTTTTTTTAGTTCCCGCAACATCTCAAAAAGAGCAAGCTGCTGATGCGAATTTTGCTAGAACGGGGCGAACAATCTATAGCTGGAAGGACTTGTTCTTAAGTCGTAGCTTGACGAACAGACCAATACAACAAGGCCTTGCAAAACCAAAGGAAAAGGAGAAGCGCAATGGCAAAAGTCTCTCGTCTTGCTGCGGCTGCCGCAGCAGTTCTTTGCACTTTCGCAGCGGCGCAAAGCGGCTGCTATGCGGCAGACGTGCGCATCTACGGCACCGTCAACACCGGCATCTACTACAGCAATCCCGAGCACGCCAACGGCACGCTCCGCATGGCCGGGATCGGCGAAACGCCGGTTGATTCGGCCTTTCACATCGAAGCGCGCGAAGCGCTCACAGGGAGCACCTACGTGGGCGTCAACCTCGGCAACACTTTCGCGGCCGATACGGGCGCCATGGCCAATTCAGGCGTTCTCTTTGATGCGTCCCGGCTCTTTGTCGGCAACGACAAGGTGGAATTTGCCGTCGGCCGCATCGGCGGCTTCACCGTGGCGGCGGAGCCTTATTCGCTTTACATCCGCTTGAGCGCCAACATGACGGGCATGCAGCTCGCGGGGATTGCGCCCGCCAACATCACGTACCGCCCGACTCATCCGACCAATGCCTTCGCCTTCCAGACGAAAGGGCGCGGCTTCTTCGTGCAGGGCCTTTATTCCAATGGCGACTATGACCAGGGGGTCGACGAAGAAACAGAATTCGACTGGTCGGACCGCATGCATGCGCTGCAGCTCGCGGCGGGCTGGGACGGCGAGTCGCTCAAGGCCGGCCTCGTCTATTCGATGGAAATGCCGAAAAACCATAAATACGAGGCCCGGCACGAACCGATGCAGAGCCTGCATTTCCTCGGCAGCTACGACTTCGGCGGCCCGGCTGTGGCCTGGGTGCTCTTTGCGGGCACGAACGTCTGGCGCCTCGGCGCCGCCGACGACATTGGCGCTGCCGTGGGCGCCATGTCGGACGGCCGCGCGGCATATGCCTGGAGCGAAGAGGGCCTCGATGTCGGCGCGCTCGTGCTCTCCGCCCGCTACCCCGTCGGCAGGCACCAGTTTGCGGCTTCCATGGGCTACATGCACGGCAAGTGGCAGGGCGAAGAAAATGCGCGCGGCGTCGACGAGGGCTCCGTTTCGCAAATGGGCGTGACTTATCGTTATTTCCTCTCCAAGCGCGCCAATTGGTATGCCGCCGCGTCCTATTCGAACGGAAGCCGGCTCTTCAAAAACACGGCCCGCTTCAACCAGTACATCGCGACGACGGGCCTTTGCGTGAATTTCTGATCCGTTCTATGTCCGGCCGCTGCTTCCGGGCAGCGGCCGAAAGCTGGGAGCGGCGCGCCAGCCGCTCCCAGCGCCTCAAGCGTGCGCGCCGCTTCCAAGCGCGCACACCGCGCGAAGCGGCAAAGCTTCGCAAAAAAAGAGCTGCGGCAAAGCGTGTTTCGCTTCGCCGCAGCTTCCCTTTCAAGCGTCTATCGAATGCTTATTTTGCCGAATGATCAAACGCTTTCTGCACATTGACAGGGAAGGCCTGGTAGCCAAACGAGCCGTCGATCTTGATCAGCACGCTCGGTTCGGTCTTGCCCCAGTCGAATTCCGTGATGTACGGATGCATGGCGGAAGCCACCTTGCCGGATCCCCAGGCGCCGAGGAAGCCCGCCGTCGAGTAGTAGACGACCACGGAGTCCTTGTCGGCCTGGTATTCGCAGAGCCCCGTCACCGGGCTGTAGTAGTCGGCGCCTTCGGCCTTGCCGTGCTCCCAGATCTGCTGAACGGTCATCTTGTTCTGATCGATCTTGTAGATCACGCCGCGGGTGTACTTGTCGGTCGGCAGCGCCGGCTGCTCCATGCCGCGCGCGTCGCCGTTGTCGAAGACGGTGATGTAGATCACGTCCTTGTCAGACTTTTCATCAATGCGCCAGCCGGTGTGCTGCGTCCAAGTCCAGTCGAAGCCTTTCTCGCAGACGGAGCCTTCGCACTTGATGGGGTTGCCATCGGCGTCGATCGGCGTGAGGAGCTTCTCCTTCCAGGGCGAGCGCCAGCCTTCGTGCGAGGCCAGGATCCATTTCACCTTCTTGTCGCGGCCGATCTTCACGACAGCAGACTGGTGGCGGGAGGAAATGATGATCGAGTCGTCGGTCGGATCATAGTCGACCGAGTTGACGTGCGCCCAGTTGCGGCCCGCGCCCACGCCCGGAATGTCGCCGAAGACGTCCGACTCTTCCTGCTTGGCGAGATCCTCGGCCGACATCGTCTGGCCTTCCTTCGCGGGGTCGATGTTGAGGCAGACGGCGCCCTGGTCGAGCACCTTGATGACGTTCGAGCGGTACGGATCGAGGATGTCGTAGAGCTTGAACTCGTCGACGACGCGGCCGTCCGCATCAATTTCGGCGATCACGTCGCGCACCGTGTGAACGCGCTTGTTGTCCGGGCGGCGATGGTCGAACGAGGCAACGCGCAGGAAATAGTGTCCGTTCTGCGCGTAGTCGAGCGCGTGGCTGAAGTCGGAGAATTCCTTGGGCAGGCGGCGGTTGAAGATCTTGCGGCCCATGAAGTCGTACTTCGCGTAGCGCTGGCCGTAGCCCCAGGCGAGCGCGCCGTCGGGCGTCTGGCGGAAGCCCATCATGATGCCGGAGCGGTAAATCGTTTCGTTGTCGTAGATCGGCGTCGGGTCGAGGTACCAGCGCACGGCGCCCGTTGCGTCGATCATGGCGACCTGCGGATAGAAGGACCATTCAAGCGCGCCGCCCACAGGATTGTTCCAGATGGCGCGGGAGGCCTGCGGGGGCGGCGGCAGCAGATTGTTGACGAGGTAGACGCGGTCCTTGTACTTCTCGGACATCTTGAGGACCTTCGTGTCGAACATGTTGCCCTTCTGGTCGGGCGTGCCGTTCGAAATATTCGCGATCGGCGGCACCCAGAACTGGTATTTTTCCGTGAAAGTTTCCGCCTTCCCCTGGAAGAGACGGGTATAAGTCACTTCGACCGTATTGGCGTAGTCCGGATAGAGCCCCCAGACGGGAATGCCGGCGTGCGTGCGAAGCTCCACGTCGTCGACGTGGTATTTGATTTCCTGGCCGCCCATCTTCGGCACGACGCGGACCGTGGCGTCGGTGATGTCGTAGCCGCCGTTCTTGATGATGGCGGTGAGCGGCGCGACGCGGTACGGATTCACGATCACTTCGCCGATGTGGCCCTGCGCAGTGTAGTGCACGGCCGGGCCGCTCGAGCCTTCGGCCATGACGGTCGCAGGCGCCGCCGCAGCAGCGATCGCTGCGGCGATCGCCGATACAAGAAGCGTTCTTCTGCTCAAAATCGACATTCTGTTCTCCTTACTCATGTTTGCCGGCGGTCGGTGCGCCTGCGCGCTGCAATCAAAAAAAAGAGGGCGCGTTCGGGCATCTGCCGCAATGCCGACATTCTCCTGCGTATAGTTCGAAATGATTAGTGCAGGAAATACGCCCGAATCCTTCAACTTTGAAAAGAACCGCTTGCAGAGCCTGCAAAACTCCTGCCGGCTGCTCCTTTAGAGAAGCCTGCGGCGCAGCGAAAGCTGTTCGAACGAGAGAAAAACAAATGACCCATAAAGACAATGCCGATCACCTTTCCTTTGAAGAGATGCGGCTTTTGAAGCTGCTCCTCGAAACCGAGCAGCTCTCGCTTGCCGCAGAGCGGCTCGGGCATTCCGCCTCGACAGTGAGCCGGCAGCTCGCGCATGCGCGCGAAGTGCTCGGCGATCCGCTTTTTGTGCGGGCGAAGACGGGCCTTCTGCCGACGGCGCGCATGCTCGCGATTTCGTCCAAGATGGACAGGCTTCTCGAAATTTGGGACGACATGGCGGACGAGAAGCCGTTTTCGCCGGCTTCGATCGAGCGGCGCTTCCGCATCATGACGGCCGACAACGGCCTCAACGCGTATCTGACGGAATGCCTCCCAGCGATTCTTGCGCAGGCGCCCCGTGCGCGGCTCATCGTCGAGCCGCTGTCGGATGATGTTTTCGAGTCGCTGCGCTGCGGCGAAGCCGACGTTGCCGTTTATCCGACGACAGACATACCGGCCGAGTGCCGTGCGGTGCCGCTCCCGGTGATGCATCCCGTGGCGCTCATGCGGCCGGGCCACCCGCTCGTGAAGCGCTTCAGAGCGCAGGGCCGGCTTCGGCAGGCGGACTTCGACGCGTATCCGCTTCTCATGTGCGATCCGCGCATCGGCACGCGCTTTCGCGAAGCCCTTGAAGCCGAATGCAAGCGCGCGCGGCTCATCATTCCCTACTTCAATGCGTTGCGCGCGATTCTTGAGAAAACGGATTTCGTCGCCTGGTCGCCGAAAGCGTCGGCCAGGCAATGGGTCGACGCCGGCGCGCTTTTTGCGGCGCCCGTTGAAGATTCGCCTTTCACATCGTTTCAGCCGCAGCTCATCTGGCACGAGCGAACGCATGCCGATCCTGCCTGCCAGTGGCTTCGGGGCATGATTCTTCAATTTGCTGCCCGCTGCGAGGCCTGAGTCAAAGTCGAGAGCAAAGCTGCGGGATCGTTCTGCGCGCAACAAGCAGCGCATTTGGATCGTTTTCTCAATGGGTGCTGCCGCCGCCAAATTAGAATAAGAGCTCGACAACGAAAAGCCGCATCGCTTTGGCGGAAGCTGGCTTTGCGCTTTTGCCAACATTCTCGCAGCGATATTTCTTCCATGCTCTTCCGGCGGCTCTTTGCATTCGTCTCTGCGCTCTGCCTCGCTTTTGCGATTGGTTTGCCGTGCGCGGCTTGGGCGGCGGACGATCCTGCCTTCAAGCTCGAAATGACGGGACTTGAAGGTGAACTCAAGACCAATGTGGACGCACAGCTCGCAGCAGGGGGCTTGTCGCACATCACGGTGAGAAGCCGCTTTCGCGCGCAGGTTCGCTCCGCCGTGCGCGAAGGGCTTCGCTCGCTCGGCTACTATCAGCCGACCCTCAAGTTCAAATGGAAGGAAAAGCCGAAGAGCGGGCCTCGGGTTCTCACGCTTCAGGTGACGCCGGGCGAGCCCGTCCGCATTGAGGAAGTGCGCATCAACATCACGGGCGATGCCGCAGAGGATCGCGACTTCAAGCGCCTCATCCGCAAGAATGCGCCCGAAAAAGGCGCAGTGCTCAACCACGGCGCTTACGACAAATTCAAGTCGGACCTCAACAACCTCGCCATGACGAAGGGGTACTTTGAGGCGAAGTTTAAAAAGAGCGAACTGCAGGTGAGCCCCGAGCGCGGCATCGCCTTCTGGGTGATCGACTACGAATCGGGGCCGCGCTACAAGTTCGGGAAAGTCACTTACCACGGCTCGCAGATCGATGACGTGTATCTGCAGAATCTCGTTCCCTTTGATCCGGGCGCGCCGTTCTCCTCGGATGACCTTGCCAAGCTCAACGAGCGGCTTTCGGCGACGGGCTGGTTCAATTCCGTGGTCGTTGCGCCGGAATTCCGCAATGCGACCGAGGATAAGGAGCTGCCGCTTTACGGCCACGTCGTGCCGCGTTCGGGCAATTCCGTCGAACTCGGCATCGGCTTTTCAACGGACGTCGGGCCGCGCTTTCGCGCCGACTGGAAGAAGCCCTGGGTGAATCACTACGGGCACAGCCTCGAGTCGTCGACCAATCTTTCAAGCGCGGATCAGCAGCTCGATTTTTCCTACAAAATCCCGCGCGAGGAAAGCCCGCTCGAGGAGTACTACCTCTTTCAGGGCGGCTACAAGCACACGGACTTGAACGACACGAAGTCGGACTCGATGACGCTTGTGGCGTCCCGCTACTGGGAGCTCGAGACGGGCTGGCAGCGCTCGATCAATCTGCGCTGGATGCTCGACAAGTTCACGCAGGGCTCGGTCGACAACACGACGATGCTGATCTACCCGGGCGTGACGCTCTCGCGCACCCGTTCCCGCGGCGGCATGATGCCGCGCTGGGGCGACTCGCAGCGCTACACGCTCGACGTCGCATCAACCTTCTGGGGCTCCGACATCGACTTTGTAGCCTTCAGCGCCGCCGGTACCATCATCCGGACGTACGCGAGGAAGCATCGCTTCATCGGCCGCGGCAACTTCGGCTGGATTGAAACGAACGACTTTGATCAGGTGCCGCCGGATCTGCGCTTCTTCGCGGGCGGCGACAGAAGCGTGCGCGGCTACGACTACAAGTCGATCTCGCCCAAGGATGCCTCGGGCGAGCTCACCGGCGCCGAGCGCCTCCTCACGGCTTCGCTCGAATACCAGTACAACGTGACGGGCAAATGGTGGGGCGCGGTCTTCTACGACGTCGGCGAAGCGGTCGAGAAGCTCACGACCACGAGCTTCAAGTCCGGCGCAGGCTTCGGCATTCGCTGGGAAAGCCCGATCGGCCCTGTGAAGCTTGACATTGCGCGCCCCGTCGGCGATCCGGATGAAGACGGATTGGCCTTCTACATTGGTCTCGGATCCGAACTATGAGTCCCGCTGCTTTAAAGATTCTGAAGAGAACGGGCGCTGTTCTGCTCGGCTTTCTCGTTCTTCTCGCCGCGCTCGCTGCTTTTGCGCTCTGGCTCGTGCTGACGCCCGAGGGCCTCACCTTTGCCGCGCATCAGGCCGAGCGCTTCGTGCCTGGGTTCCGCCTCGAGCGCGTTGAAGGCGACTGGCGAGATCTGCGGCTCGTCAATTTGGCCTACAAGGCCGAGGGCATTGATGCGGCTGCCGATGAAATCCGGCTCGGCATTGACGTCGACAAGCTTTTCGAGAAGACGATTATTGTCAAGAACGTGTCGCTTGCGGGTGTTCGGGCACAGATCGACACGGCGGCTTTGGGCGGCGCTGAACCCGAGCCTGAAGAAGCGCCTGCCGCGCCTTTCGATCCGTCGGTCGTGCCGGATTTTTCCGTTGAGTCGATTGAACTCACCAATGTCGAGGCGCTTGTGGACGCACGCGCGGTCCGCTTCGAGCGATTTGCGGCCCGAATCGACTGGGCGCGCGGCGCGCTTGCGGTGCCGACGGTGACGCTGCGTTCGCTTTTCTACGAAGAGCCGGGCATTTCGGCTGGACTCGCGCATCTGGAAACCGCATTCGACTGGAACGGCCGCATTGCGGCGCTGCCGAAATTTGTGCTCGAAGACATTCGCGCCAAGGTCCCTGGCGCTGAAGGCGCGGTGAAGCGCTTGATTGTTGAAGCTTCGGCCGATGCGACGACGGCGGGCGTCGAGCAGCTCGATCTGCGCCGCGTGCTTCTCGAGGGGCTCGATGCAAGACTTGAAGTGCCGCAGCCCGAGGCTTCGGCTGCAGCTGCAACTCTTGCGGCAACGGGCGAGGAAGAGACGCCCGAGCAGCTCGCAAAGTCCGGCGAAGCCGCGCAGCAAGCAGCGTCGGATGCGGTTCCGACTGCAGAAGGAGCGCAGAGCGGCGAGCAAATAGCCGCTTCTCAGAAAGCTTCCGAGGGCACGCCAGCGAAGCTCTTGGCGCCATTCCCGATCAGGGCCGCCGACATCGCGCTTCGGGATCTGTCGGTCAATGCATACGGGAGCGCCGCGCATCTCGAGAGTTTTGAAACGGGCCTCGAATGGCAGGGCTCGATGGTTGTCGTGAAGCCTGTGCGCGTCAAAGGGCTTGCTGCGAAGCTCGCTGAGGGCGCCGAGACTGCTGCGCCCCTTGAGAAGCCTGCCGCGGCGCCGCAATTCATGAGCGAAGAAGACGCGCAGATACCGCCGGGCGGACGGCCTTCTCAGGAGGAGGGAGGCGACGCAGCTGAGAACGCTGCAGGCGCAAAGAAGGGGCCGGGCGAAATGCTTGAAGCCCTTTTCGACGCGCCCTTCATCCGGACGCTTCCCGCCGTTGCGCTGCCGCTTGACGTCACGCTCGAGGGCTTTGAGGCTTCGGACTGGCGCCTCGAGGGGATTCCGGGCGCGCAGGACTTGAAGCCCCTTTCGCCATTCCTGCTCGAGCGGCTTGTCTTCCGTGCGTCGCTCCTTGACGGGCATGCTTCGCTCGAAGGCCTCAAAGCGCAGACTTCTGTCTTTTCGCTCGAGGCTTCGGCCGATGCGCACTTGAAGGGCGACTGGCAGGCGAAGGCCCATGCTGAAATTGCGGCCGACGTTGCGCCCTTTGCGCCGGCGCTCGGCCTCGCGCGAGCGCCCGCAGCCCTTCGGCTTGATTTGGATGGCGCGCTTCTTGGAAAGCTTTCGGCTTCGCTCAGCCTGAGCGGACCGGTGGCGGCAACGGCGCAGCTCAGCGCCGAAATTTCACGCGCGAATCTGCCCTTTGAAGCGTCGATTGAAGTGCCGGGCCTCAAATGGCCGCTCCCAGGCGCGAAGCTGGAGGGGGCTTCAGCGGCGGCGCCGGCAGGGGAGGCGGCCAAGACGCCCGAGTCCAAAGCATCAAAGGCAGCCTCTCAGAAAACAGCAGAAGCGCCGTCTTCGGGACAAGCGGCCGATTCGAAATTCGAATTAAAGGACTTTGCCTTCGTCATGGGCGGCAGCGTCAAGGACTGGCATGCCGACATGAAGGGCGCGCTCACGGCAGACATGCCGAGCGCAGGGCTTAAGAAGCCGCTCTCGGCGGATTTGTCGCTCCGGGCGGCGGGAACGCCGTCGCGCGCGAAGATCGAAGATTTGTCGCTCACAACCGAAATCGGACGTCTGGCGCTTTCAGGAAAGGCCGCTTGGCTGCGCAATCTCGAATGGGAGGCTGCCGCACGCGTCGAGGGCGTCGATGCGAAGAAGCTGATGCCGAAGCTCCCCCTCACGCTCGACTTCAATACAAGCGCTTCGGGCGCCGTCGGTCTTCTCGAACGGCCGGGCTCCTGGCGCGTGAAGCTCTCGAACCTCACGGCCGACGGCCTCATTCAGGGCGGCCTTATCCGGTTGCGCGGCACGGCCGTGGCCGACAGCGACCGCCATGCGGAAATTCCGGGTCTCTTCTTCACGCTCGGGAAAAACAATCTCTCGCTCAAGGGCAAGGCCGACAATGTGCGCGACATATCGCTCGAACTCAAGGTCGACGTGCCGGGGCTTCTCAATACGATCCCGGGCCTCAAGGGCACGGCTTCGGGCTACGTGCGGCTTTCGGGGAGCGCCTTCCGTCCGGCTGTTGCGGCGGATCTGCGCGCCGACGGCCTCGGCTGGCAGTCGAGCTTCGGCATTGACGCCGTGCGGCTCAAGGCCGATGTGAAGAACCGCGTCGAGCGGCGCATGCGCAGGCCGCCCGCCGTTGCGCTGCCCGCACAGGCTGCGAACGCCGGCAAAGCAGAAGAAGCGCGTGAGCAGCCGGCAGGCGCAGCGCAGCGGCCGCGTCGACCGCGTCGTATCTTCACGGCAGAAGAGACCATGAATCACATCGCCGAAGCCATTGCTTCGGGCGAGCTTGAGGGCAATCTCAATCTGGCCGTGACAGGAATACGCGTCGGCGAAACCACCGTGCGTGAAGTGAACTTCACGACGAAGGGCCGGGAAACCGCCATGCAGCTCGCGCTTCGCATCTCGGGCGGCCCCGTTGAGGGCGAAGTGGGCGTGAAGGGCGGGCTCAACCGCAGCACGCTCGACTGGAAGGGAAGCCTCACGGGCACGCATTTCTCAACGCCCGCGGGCCGCTGGGCGCAAAAGCGCGACATAGCGCTCGACTTCCGCTTCGCCGACCTCACGCTCGGCGTGGGCGCGCACTGCTGGACGAACGACAATGCCGAGGTGTGCCTCGCGCAGCCGATGCGTCTCGGGCGCAGCGGTTCGGCCAAAGTGAAGCTCGAAAAGCTCGACATGGCGATTCTGAAGCCCTATCTGCGTCGCCGCGATAAGGTTGAGGGCGTCGTGACGGGCGAAGCGGACGTCGACTGGGATCTTGACCGGGCGTCGCTCCCCAACGTGCGGGTGTCGCTCACGGGCGACGGCCTCAAGGGGCAGACCCGCTATCAGGGGATCCGCTTCCCCGTGACGCTCGAGCGGCTGCGCCTGCGCGCGGCGCTCGTCAACGGGCAGGCTTCTGCCGGCGTCGAGGTGCGCCCCGAAGGCGACGGCCTCATCACCGGAAACTTCACGGTCGACGACCTCGAGGGCGAGCGCCGCCTCGGCGGCCGGCTCACGATTGAAGACGTGACGCCATCGCTGCTCAAGCCCTTCTTTGCGCAGGGCGAAACGGCCGCAGGCCGCATGAATGCGGATCTGCAGGCGGGCGGCACCCTGAAGTCGCCGGAGCTCTTCGGGGACTTCAAGCTCGAGCAGCTCTCCTTTGATGCCACGTATCTGCCGATCGACATGAAGCCGAGCGATCTGCTGCTCCATTTTGCGGGCCAAAGCTCCAAGCTCGACGCCGCGCTCAAGACGGGCACGGGCGACGTGCGCATCACCGGGAGCGCCGAATGGCGGGATCTTGCTGACTGGCGGGCGTCCGTTGCGGTTGAGAGCGACAAAATCCGCGTCTCAATGCCGCCCATGATCGAGGTCGATGTCCAGACGGACGTCAAGGCAGAGGCCACGCCCGCGCTCATCAGCCTCTCGGGGACGGTCGACGTGCCCTGGGCGAACATCACGGTGGGCGAGCTCCCTGCGTCGGGCGTTTCCGTCTCGAAGGACGAAGTGATGCTCGACGAGAACCTCAACCCGGTCGTGACGCCGGGCTCGCCCATCGCGCTCAAGAGTTCGGTGCTCGTCAAGATCGGCGACCGCGTCTCGATCGACGCCTTCGGACTCAAGGCCGGCCTCACGGGCGGCATCTACATCGTTCAGAACGACGACAAGCTCGGCTTGAACGGCCAGATCAAAATTCCCTACGGGCGCTTCCATGCCTACGGGCAGGATCTGCTCATCCGCAAGGGGACGATCTTCTTCACGGGCCCCGCGGAAAATCCGTCGCTCGACATTGAGGCCATCCGCAACCCGGACGCCACGGAAGACGATGTGACGGCCGGCATCCGCGTGGGCGGCACCGCCGCCAATCCGAAGGTGACGCTCTTTTCCGACCCGGCGAAGTCGCAGTCGGAAACGCTCAGCTATCTTATCCGCGGCCAGGGGCTCGGCTCCGACGACGAGGGCGGCTCCTCAGCGATGACGAGCATGCTGATTGGGCTTGGCGCCACGACCGGCAACGGCATCATGACCGAGATCGGCGACACGCTCGGCATCGAAGGTCTTGGGCTCGACACGACGGGCGTGGGCGAGAGCTCGCAGGTTGTGGTGAGCGGCTATGTGCTCCCGGGCCTGCAGGTGAAGTACGGGGTCGGCATCTTTGATTCGCTCGCGACCCTCACGCTGCGCTACCGGCTGATGCCGCGCCTCTACCTCGAGGCGGTTTCAAGCGTCGACCAGGCGCTCGACCTGCTTTACCGCTTCGACTTCTAAAGAGCCGGCCGCACCCGCCTCAAAAGGAAAACCGCACAAGCCTCATGGGCCGTGCGGTTTTCTCCTTTTGGCTGCTTGGCAGCTTGGGCGCTCTGATTACTGCGCCGACGATGCGCCGGTGCCAGCTTTCAGACGTTCAATTTCGGCGCGCTTCTTTTCGAGTTCGAGCTGCGCGCGGTCGCGAGCGAGCTCGGCGCTTGCCTTGTGATCGGCCACGCTCGACTCCACTTCGGCGCGGCGCGCCTCAACGTCGAGACGGCGCAGCTCGAGTTCGAGCTCGCGCGCTTCGTCTTTATACTTTTCGAGCTTCGCGGCCTTTTCGGCTTTGGCCTTGGCTGCGGCGCGGTTCTGCTCGGCGCGAATGCGCTCGGCCTTGGCGCGCTCGACGCGCGCCTTGTTGTCGGCTTCTTCGCGCGCGGCCTGCGCCTTGGCGGCAGCGGCCTGATCGGCTTCTGCCTTGGCGCGCGCCTGCGCTTCAATCTGCATCTGCGTGTCGCGCACGACGCTGATGTTGTAGTCGATGGCCGCCTGTCCGATATCCTCCGTTGCGGGCGGCACGGTCGAGGAAGCGGCGAAGACGCCGCCCGCAGAGGCGAGGGCGAGGCTCATGCAGAGTGCGTTCAGAATGCGTTTCTTCACGATATGTACCTCAAGCGATTCGGTTCAGTCTTGAGCGCGCGATTACCGCGGGCAGCCGTAGGGGTTGTTCGGCTGAATGCGGGTTTCATTCGGCCGCGGCTGAACAATGATGGCCGTGCCCGTCTTGAATTCGCAGGGGCGGCCCACCTGTGAGGACTGATACATGCGGCCGTCGAGCGTGCGGTAGACAAGCTGCACGCCGTCGGTGTAGGAGGTGCTGTTGCCGCCGCCGATGGCGTCGCCCGCCATGCCGCCCACAGCGCCGCCGGCGAGGCCGCCGAGAACGCGCGAGCTCGTGCTGTGGTTGTTGTGGTTGCCGATCGCGGCGCCGGCGATGGCGCCGAGCAGTGCGCCGGCAACACGGGCCGTTTCCCTGTTGTCGCTGTTGGGAACGGCGACGCGTGCGGGGTTGATTGCAATGATTTCAACCGTGCGCACTTCCTGCATCTGATTGACCTGGCTCACCGAATACGTGTCGGCGCGGTAAGCCGTGCCGTCGTTGGCGCAGCCCGAAAGCATGAGCGCGCCGATGGCGGCGCCGAGTGCGGCGAGGGCGGATTTCTTCTGCATCTGTTGTTCCTGTAACGCTTCTTGGCGGGGCGCCTGTGCTTTGAGGCGCCGGGACAGAATTTGCGTCCGCAGCGCTTTCAGGGCAATCCCGCTTTTTCGATGTTGCATTATTATCCCGAACCTTCAATGCTGGCGGCTCGGGAGAAACGCTCGTTTTCCTTAAGAAGAACATACACCGTTCGCGCGAACCCCGCTTGATTCAGGGTCGTTCGGGCGCGTTCAGTTTTTAAAAGAACTGCAACTGAATGCAACGGCGAACCCGAGCGCGCCCAAGCGGATTCGCATCCGCAGGCTGCGTTTGCCGTCCGCTGCGATCGCGGCGTGACGGGCGGTGGTGCTTGTCGTTTTTCTGGGCGTAGCTGCACAGTCCGCGCCCTAGAATGTTGCAGTCGGCCGTGAGGCCGGCCACAAGCCGGGCGATGCGCACGAAGCCTCTTTTGGGCGTGCGTTTTTCCTGGGCGGCGAACTGTGCAAACGGAATAGGGCAGCGGCGATGCGGCAGAAGACTTCGGGAGATTCCTGCTGTTCCTGATATTTTATTTATTCAAATATAAAATTGCTCATTATGAGCAAGATATATCGCATAAGTGAATTTGCAAAACGGATCGGCCGGTCACCTTCAACTATCCGTCGATGGGAGGCAGAAGGGAAGATACGGGCAAAAAGGTTGGCGTCGGGGCATCGCTATTTTGACGAGTCCGAC
>CAJMKD010000008.1 GCA_905213905.1 uncultured Sutterella sp.
CTGATGGAAGGCAGCTACGCCTCGCTGACTGCAATATGAGTTTCGGGTAACATCCCTTTCTACGCTTAGCGCAACGCCTAGAGCGACGGCGAATGCCGATGTTCTGAAAGCGCTCAACTGGCTGAAAGCGCAGGCACAGAGCGGCACAGGTGATGCCTATGTGACCGACGCATATCGGTCTGGGTCGAGCTGGTACCGCGTTTGGTCGAATGGTCTGATCGAGCAGGGCGGATCGAAAGCCTTGTCAGGACAAGGTACGAAAATATCTTTGGTTCGCTCTTACTCAAGCTCTTCGAGTTATCAAGTAGTAGTTTCGAAATACTCATCTACAGCAGACACGTCGTGGGGTCCTGCAAATGGCCCCTTACATGTGTCAAACAAATCGACCTCTTCCTTCTATGTCAATACTCGCGAGGACTACGGATCAAGCATTTATTGCCAGTGGTACGCATTCGGTTACTAATGACCGCCACACAAGATTCTGAAGCCTCGCAATGCGGGGCTTTTTTCGTAGGAGGCTCTATGAGCGAAGAAGTCAAGCTAAATGACGAAGAGCGCCAGCCGTGCGAGGTGTACACCAGAGTTATGGGCTATCACCGACCTACTTCGTTTTTCAATATCGGCAAGAAAGGAGAGTTCGAAGAACGCTTGAATTTCTCCGAACACCCTAAAGGCATCAAGCGCGAGCACAAGAAACCGTCCCTCTGAGCAATCAGGGGGATTTTTTTATAGGAGGCCGCTATGGCTGAAAAGACAGTGACGCTAGAAGGTGCTTTGACTGAGCTTGAGGAAGCGCGGTCGGGCGTCGAAGAAGCGCAGAAAGCTTTGACGGACGCTGAGAGCGTCAAGGCGGAGAAAGTCGAGCAGATTAAAACGCTCATCGATGATCTGAAAGCTAAGGCGAAGGAGCTTGGGCTTGAGGTCGTCGCGAACGTCGAGGAAGCGCAGGAAGCCGTATCGCAAAAGCTGGACGAAGCTAAGGAAGAGTGGGCGCAAACCGCAGCGGAAAATCCGAATGAAGCGCGGCGGCAAGTCCGGCTTGTTTGGGCTGTTATCGGTACCGTCGGCGGCTTTGTTCTCGGCTGCGGCGCGGGCTATCTGTTTGCATTGATCTAAGGCCGTCGGGCCGCTGGGGGTTCGCTATGAGCGAAGAAACCGGGGAATCTGTTCACCGGATTTCCGTCAAAGAGGTCGCGGCGAGCTTCGGCGGCTCGGCCATGACAGGGGCGGCCAAGGCGTCGCCGGGCGTGGCCGTAGGCGCGGGCGCAGCGGAATTTTTATCGACTAGCGTTCAAGACCTGATTACATGGGGGACACTCGTTTACATCGTGATGATGATCCTCTATTCCGCGCCAAAAGTTGTCGATGCATTCGACTACTTCCGTAGGCGCTGGAAGGATAGAGGCGGACGCGCAGGCGTGCGCGTGACGATCCAGCGAGATCACGACGTGACGGACAAGATTCAAGAGCTGAAGATCAGATCGCTTGAGGCCGAAATCGAGCGGCTGAAGGAGCAACTGCGAAATGGGCATTAAACAGCGAATCGCAATCGGGGCGCTGTCGCTATCAGCGGCTGGCCTGATCGCCATTACGGGCTATGAGGGCTACAGCGATACGGCATACATACCGATCAAAGGCGACGTACCTACAGCGGGCTGGGGGCATACCGGAAGCGGCTTAGAGGTCGGGCAGAAGGTGACGCCTGATCAAGCTCTGACGTGGCTTAAGGGCGACACGAGCGAAGCAGAAGCAGCCGTGAAGCGTTGCGTAAAAGTACCGCTAAGCCAAGGGGAAATGGACGCCTATACGTCCCTAGCTTTCAATATCGGCTCAAACGCTTTCTGTAACTCGACGCTCGTTAAAAAGCTCAATGCAAGCGATTACGCGGGCGCGTGCGAAGAGATTAGGCGCTGGGTGTACTCGGGCGGCCGGAAGGTGCAGGGACTAGTCAATCGGCGTGAAGCGGAATATCGAATGTGCATAGGGGGTTGAGATGATGTACCTCAAGTGGGCGGCTCTCGGGCCGCTCTCTCTTTTTATGAGCATCCTAGGCAGACTGCTCGCGCCAGTTCTGCCTTTTTTTGTGCAGGATGATGGCTATTTGCCGGATTGGCTTAGCTGGTTTCAGACACCCGACAACGACTGCGACGGAGATAAGGGGCACTGGGAGCGACATCCGGGAACGGACTGGTGGAGCACCTATAAACGCAGGGTGGCGTGGTTTTGGCGCAATGTTTGCTACGGCTTCGATATTGACGTGTTAGGGGCGAAATGCCGTCTGACTGACACGCTCGAAGTAAGCGGCGATCCCGATACAGACAACTCTCCGCTTCACAGTGGCTGGTGCTATCGCGAGCTTAAACGCGACGGGAAAGCGATCTACTTTCAGCTTTACTTCGTCTACGCCTACCCGTGGACGAAGAAGCGCTGCTTGCGCGGAAATCTGGGCTGGAAGCTTTGGGATTTCCCCGAGAAGTACCTTACCTGCCAGTGGACGGGCATGGTCAACCCGCTTTTCGGTGCTGAAGAATGACGGTCGAGCGCGTCGTCTGCATCCTCTGCGCGGTCGCGTGCGCAATCGTCGGCTATCTCTTAGGGGCGTATCGTGGAGAAATCAAGATCAAAGATTTACAGCTTCAGGCCGCCGTGCTTAGAGCCGAGCAGGGGCGGGAAGCCTACGAAAAGCTTTTGGCGGTACAAGACGCTCTTGAAGCTTCTCGCGCTGATCGTGATCGCGATGCTCGTGAGTATGCTGAGCGGGTGCGTCAGCTCGATGCGGATCGAAAGCGAAAAGCCTCTGCCGCTCAGTGCCGAGATGAGCGCGCCGCAGTCGCCCGATGCGAAGAGCTTCTCAAAGAGGGTGTCGGATTACTTGGCGAAGGCTCAGGCCTACTTCGCCGAAACGCCGACCTTCATGACGCAGTGATAAACCTGATAAAATAGGGAATCTCAAGGGAAGAGATACCGGCGTGCGAATGCAGGCCGCTCTTGAGAGACTAATTACGTGGAAAGTTTGAGAGACATATACACGTAAGCTCCGGGAGTCCGTCGCGCCAAGGCGGACTCTCAACAGATTTCGCACCTGCGGCGTAGAGCGCCGTGGGGCAAAGGTTGCGCGAGAGTATGTATCTGTTGGCTCGGATATTTGGGCGTCCGTCTGTAAACTTCTGCCCTCCACATCGAGCGCAACATCGAAAAAAGCTTCGATTTAAAGGCCTCCGGTATTGCAGTACCGGGGGCCTTTTCCGTTTAAAATAGAGGCTCGCAGAGAATTAGCCACAAGCTAAATCTCCTTACTCGCCATCGGCCGCCGTAGCGGTACGAGCAGAAACCGCGCTGTACCAACAAGGAGCGCGGTTTTTTGTTGCATGCAATTTTTGCACATACAAAATCTAGGTTTTCACGTCGTAGCGTGCTAAACTTAGTATTTCCCTTCCGAGAAGCAGATAGAGGCCAAAGAGCGGATCGCGTCCGCTTCTCACTGCTTCGCTAAGGCGTCGGGTAGCGCCCGGCGGTGGATAAATCCCGGGGGAGCCAGTTTCGTGCGCTGTTCGATTCAGAAAAACTTTCTGAGTTTTGCAGTACAGAGCGTTTAGAGTTGCCGCTTTAAACGCTCCCCCATTAAGAACCTGCGTAGTAGAGATGCGCGGGGGCTAACAAAATCGACCTCGCACAGGCTTCGTTTTAGCGACTGAAGGCCAAGGCCGTTAGATCGCCTCTTTATGGGGCGGCGCGAACTGCTACCCGCGAGGTCTTCTATACGGATCACGCTGAAAAGCACCCCAAAGATCGGCGGGTCGCAAAAGGCTGATCCATACCTACGAAAGAACCCCGTCGGGCATTGCGCTCGGCGGGGATTTTTTTTGTGCCTTTATTCTTCGTCAGCGGAGGCTGCTTCTTCTGCGAGGGCAGCTTCAACTTCGGGCTTGCACTGGAGCCAGTACTGGCGTCCCCAGTCTTTAACGTCGGACCCCGTCACTTCGATGGTTTCACCGTAGGTCCAGGGGCAGCACCAAGGGCAGGGATTTTCGCCGCCTGCGTCATCAGTCACGCCGCCCGCTTCTTCCCAACCTTCGATGAAGGCGTCCTGCTCTTCTTCCGTGAATCGCGTTGTGTCGATCGTCGTCGTCATTTTCTTGTCCCCTATCGCTTTGATCTGATCTTGTATCCACTTGGAGCCGCCCATCAGGCGGAGCATCCGCATCTCTTCGTCTGTCAGCCGGATCTTGAAGTACTTCCGACTGCTTGCCGGTCGTCCGGCTCCTTCTCTAGCACCGCCTCTCATCGTGGCCTCCTTGCTTTCGATGATTGAATCATATACCCATAACAATCGAATAACAATAGATTGATATGGGCATATCAAACATATTTGTCCGAAATCAAATTTCAGGAGCCAGCATCAGGATGGCATCAGCCCATTGCTGCATGACAGGTCTGCGCTGCTCGAGCAGATCGCTTCGCTGGTATGCACGGACGACCTTCGAGTCGGGGACGTGAGCAAGCGCTCGCTCAGAGAGAGAGGTGTGGATGAGGTTCTCTTCGCACCAGTCGCGGAAGGTGCTTCGGCAGCCGTGCATTGTGTAGTCCTCGCCGGTCACGTCGCGCAGCATCTTTCGCGGGGCATCGATCGCCATAGCTTTGTGACTTCGCGGGGACGGGAAGACGAAGTCATCTGGGGAAGCTGCTTCTGGTCGAACTGACATCAGAATCTCGGCCGCCTGGGAAGATAGCGGCACACGATGCTCAAGTCCGGCTTTCATGCGGGCGGCTGGAATCGTCCAGACCTTGGCGTCGAAGTCGATTTCTCCCCACTTAGCGCCTAAGAACTCTTGCGCTCTGGCGGCCGTCAGGATGCCGAAGCAGATGGCGCGAAAGCCTATCGTCTGCTTGGCGTAGAGCTGCGGGAAGACCTTCTGCATCATCTCGAAGGACAGCGCTCGGTGATGCTTCTCTTTATGGATTTTGGTTTCTTGAGGCAGGAAGGGGGATAAGTTGCCTTTCCATGTGGCGGGATTCAAGCCGGTGATGTATCCCTTTGCGCGGGCGTACTCGAAGATAGCCTCGAGGCGGCCTCGAAGCCGGACTGCAGTTTCGGTCTTTGTCTCCCATATCGGCTTGAGTGCCGCGAGAACGTCGTCGCGCGTCACCTTGTCTATCGGCTTCGATCCGAAGACAGGCGTGGCATAGGTGCTGACGGTGGATGTCCACTGGGCCGCGTGCTTCTCGCTCTTCCACTTCCGGACTTCGCGGAAGTTCTCGATGGCCTCCTGTGCGCAGGACGCGAAGGTCGGCATGACTGCCTCATCCTTCTTGCGAGGATCGATGCCCTGGGCGATGAGCGATCTCGCTCGGTCGGCAAGAGTCTTCGCCATAGCCAGGGTGATGTCCGGAGGCGAGCCGAAGTTATAGTCGCATCGCTTGCCGTCAAGCATGAACCGAAGCACCCAGTATCGTGCACCTGACGGCTTGACGCGCAGATGCAGACCGCGCTCAATACCGTGCCGACCCGTCGGCAGACTCATGCAATTCTTTGCTGTGACCTTTTCACTCATCTTCCGTGCCCACATTTGTGCCCACACTTAGGATGCCATAATGTTCTGAAATCTGCGCGGAACGTTCAGACAAATGCAAAGGAAATTACTTGGAAATGCTAGAGCCGCAGACGATAGGCAAGAAAAAAGCCAGAAGCATCAAGTACTTCTGGCTGGTATCTTGGCGGAAGGAGAGGGATTCGAACCCTCGATACGGAATCTCCGTATGCCGCCTTTCCAGGGCGGTACAATCAACCACTCTGCCATCCTTCCGTGGATGTTTCCTGAGCATCACAACGCGTCCCGGGTGGAGGCTCGCGATGCTTAGGGAGAGGCTCCCCGCTCAAGAGAAGCGAACTATATCAGATAAATTTGAATCTGTCACTATTTTCTGAATAAAAAAGTCAAAATAATTCGTCATGGCATTGAAGGTCTATTCATTCTGCTGTGAAGCGGGTCATTTTTTCGAGGGCTGGCTGCGTACGGATGCCGACTGGAAGCAGGAGGTTGAAGCCGGCAGGCTCGCTTGTCCCGTCTGCGGGTCCGTGCATCTGGAGAAGCGGCCCGATGCGCCGAACTTCAGCGCAGTCAAGGGAACGGTTCGCACCGATACGGCCAAAGACATTGAAGCGCGGCGCAAGCGCGAGGAGACGGCTGAAGCGGAAGCGATGCAGGCAGCAGCCATTCGCGCGATCCGCGAAATGGCCGGCAAGGCAGAAGACGTCGGCAGGCGCTTTCCCGACGAAGTCCGCGCCATTCACAAGGGCGACGCAGCGCCGCGTCTTCTCAAAGGAGAATGTTCTCCCGATGATGCACAGGCGCTTCTTGAAGAAGGGTGTCCAGTGATGCCGATCCCTGATTTTGCGAAGACGGACGACTGAACAGCGTCGAGCGGCGGCGCTTCGGCTAGACTTATGGGCGCTTCGCGCCCGAGCTGAGTGCCCGGCGCGCGTGTTGAGCGTCTTCTAACTTTTTCCCGGAAGCCTCCGATGACTGCACAGAACGAAACTTCGGCGAAGAACAACGACAAAGACGACGTGCGTTCAACCGAATTCAGGCCGCACGATCCGATCGATGTGACCGATCAGAACACGATATTTCTCGTCCTCGAGGAGCTCGGGATCGCACACATGCAGCATGCGTGGCTTTCTGCGCATTCGCCCGAGCATGAAGATGCGGAGCAAGTGGCGAATCAGGCGAAGGAATTTTTCCTCGACTCCTGTGCGATTCTGGGCGGGCATGTCGGCCCAGACCGCGTGAAGCCAAACGACTGGGCGGGCGCAGCGCTTGCGAGCCATTTGCGCGCAGCGGTCCCCGAGCTCATTGAAAAGTATGCGGAAAAGCCTGCTGCTGCCGCGGACGACGAAGAGGCGATTGCATCAGTGCTCGCTGCGTATCTGAAGTCGCTCGACAAGCTGAGCGCAAAGCAGTCGGAAGAAGCGGCCGCCGGCCGCGAATTCGGCCCCAAGCACTACATTGACGTTATGGCGGCTTGGTCCGGACTTTTTTGCGGTTTGAAAGACAAATTGACCTTAGATGACGCGTTCTGGCCCTAAACGCCGCTAAATGCGCGGATTACCTCTTTTGGGTGTTTCATATCTACTCCCTTGCGCCTAAACTTCCGAATATCCGAATACCCAAAATAAGCGGCCTTCGGGGCCGCTTATTTTCGTGATTGACGGATGCGTGCCGACATTGCCGAGAGTGCTCGGACGCCGCGCTCACCCGACAGCTGGGCGGCGCGGCTTCTTGTCGTTTTCGACGGTGCCTGCACGGCCACGACTTTCGCGCTTTTCCGGCGAGGCGATTCCTTTTGAGGCGCGCCGCGCCGCTGATGCAGCGAAGGCTTTCAGCAATGAGGCGAACGAGCGGCGGGCGACCCTCCTCGACCGAATCGTTCCCGCGCGCAAGATGCCCTCCAAGCCTGCGCGTTTTCCTCCCTCCGGGTGTTTCTATGGAACCAGCCTCCGGCGTGAATGCGCTAACGATCGTCTTTGCGGCGCTTTGCGTATTCGCCATCGCCTACCGCTTCTACGGGCTATTCATCGCTCAGAAAGTTCTCAACATCAATGCCGCACGAGAAACGCCGGCCGTCAAATACGATGACGGCAAGGACTTCGTGCCAACCAACAAGTACGTGCTCTTCGGCCATCACTTCGCGGCCATCGCCGCCGCGGGTCCCCTTCTCGGGCCGGTGCTTGCAGCGCAGTTCGGCTACATGCCGGGCCTCCTTTGGATCCTGATCGGCTGCGTTCTCGCGGGCGGCGTGCACGACATGGTCGTGCTTTTCTGCTCGGTGCGCCATCGCGGCCGTTCGCTTGCCTACATTGCGTCGACGGAAATCGACCGCACGACGGGCTTTGTTGCAAGCTGGGCCGTGCTCGCCATCCTGATCCTCACGCTAGCCGGCCTTTCGATCGCCGTCGTGAACGCGATGCACAACTCGCTCTGGTCGACCTATACGGTCGCGGCGACGATTCCGATCGCGATCATCATGGGCCTTTACATGCAGGTCTGGCGCAAGGGCGACGTGAAGGGCGCAACGCTGATCGGCGTCGTTCTTCTTTTCCTCTGCATCCTTTCTGGCCCGTGGGTTGCCGCTCATCCGGAATACTTCGGCTGGCTCGACATCGATCGTCCGACGATGAGCCTCCTTATTCCGATCTACGGCTTCTTCGCGTCGGTGCTCCCTGTGTGGCTCCTGCTCCTGCCGCGCGACTATCTCTCGACGTTCCTCAAGATCGGCACGATCGCCGCGCTTGCGATCGGCATTGCCTTCGTGATGCCGAATTTCCAGATGCCCGCCTTTACGGACTTCATTTCGGGCGGCGGTCCGATCGTGGGCGGCCCCGTGATTCCGTTCATCTTCATTACGATCGCCTGCGGCGCGCTTTCGGGCTTCCATGCCCTCATCGGCACCGGCACGACGCCGAAGATGATCAGCAACGAACGCGACGTTCTCTTCGTGGGCTACGGCGCGATGCTGATGGAAGGCTTCGTTGCCGTGATGGCGCTCGTAGCCGCCTGCGTGCTCGTGCCGGCCGACTACTTCGCGATCAATGCGCCTGCTGAAAAGTTTGCGGCGCTCGGCATGGCCGTGCAGGAACTCCCACAGCTCGAAGCGGAAGTGCAGGAAAGCCTGATGGGCCGTCCTGGCGGTTCGGTGTCGCTCGCCGTCGGCATGGCGCACATCTTCTCGCAGATTCCGTTCATGGAACATCTGATGGCCTACTGGTATCACTTCGCCATCATGTTCGAAGCAGTCTTCATTCTGACGGCTGTTGACGCCGGCACCCGCGTCGGGCGCTTCTTCCTGCAGGAAATGGTGGGCAAGGTCATTCCGAAGTTCAACGACAAGGAATGGTGGCCGGGCATCGTCATCACGTCCGTGATCTTCACCGGCGCGTGGGGCTATCTGGTCTACTCGGGCGACATCGGCTCGATCTGGCCGCTCTTCGGCATCTGCAACCAGCTGCTTGCTTCCGTGACGCTGCTGATCGGCACGACCGTGATCATTCGCCTCAATCATGCGAAGTACGCCTGGATGACGGGCGTGCCTGGCATCTTCATGACGATCATCACGTTCTGGGCGGGCATCTGGCTCATCATCAACCAGTACCTGCCGGCCGGCCAGTACCTCCTCGCGACGCTTTCGGTCGTCGTCATGGTGCTCATGCTATTCGTGATCGTCGGCACGCTTCGCCGCTGGGTGAAGCTCCTCGGCATCGAGGGCACCGTCACCGACGCTCACGGCGTCCAGGTGAAGACGCTCGTCGAAGAGTAATTTCTCACGGCTCTGCGGCTCTTTTAGGCGCTACGCATATGCAAAGGCGCCGGAGCTCGCACGGCGGGATTTTCGACGCAGCCGTCGGCTCCGATTCGGACCGTGCGGAGAAGACCTTCATTGGTTTTCCCCGCACGGTCTTTTTTCGTCGGCAAGCGGGTTTTGTCTAAGGCAAAAGACGCGTCTCTTTGGCCTTTAAGCAAAAAATATCTCGACGCAGGCGAGCAAAATCATCAGCGTGAGGAAGAAGGTTCGACGCCGAGACCCCCTGTTCTTCTGACCAAAGCAGCGCGCCGCTTTCTTCCGTCCGTATGAAGGAGGTAAAGAATGAAACTTCGCATGAAGATCATGACGGCGCTCCTAGGCGCCGCGTTTGCAGCTGCAGCCGCTGCCGCGCCTGTCGTTCAGGAAGGCGAAGGCGCCGGACGCGACGGCGCCGTCAAGGTGGCCGTGACGTTCGACAACGGCAAGATCACCGACATCAAGGTTCTCGAGCAGAACGAAAATCCGCTCCTCGGCAAGAAAGTCTTCACGACCCTCAAGGACAACATCGTTGCGACGAATTCGGTCGACGTCGACGTGATTTCCGGCGCGACGGTCACTTCGCGCGGCCTCCTCGGCGCCGTGGCCGATGCCGCCAAGAAGGCGGGCGTCACGCTTTCGAAGGCCGACAAGAAGCTTATCCGCAAGATTGAAAAGAACATTCCGAGCGAATCGAAGTACGACGTTGTTGTGGTCGGCGCGGGCGGCGCCGGCTTTGCCGCGGCCATCGAAGCCAAGCGCGCTGGCGCTTCGGTCGTGATGCTCGAAAAAATGCCGCAGGTGGGCGGCAACTCCCTCATTTCGGGTGCTGAAATGAACGTGCCCTGCAACTGGGTGCAGAAAAAGCTCGGCATCAAGGACTCGATCGAGCTTTATGAGAAGGACACGTATCTGGGCGGCGACAAGAAGGGCGATCCGGCCGTCATCAAGGTCCTCGCTGAAAACGCTCTCGATGCAGCCGAATGGGGCCGCGACTACCTCGGCGTTGAGTTCGAACCCGACAACCTCTTCTTCTTCGGCGGCATGAGCGTCAAGCGTGCGCTGATCCCGAAGGGACAGACGGGCTACGAGTGGATCTCGAAGATGCAGAAGAAGGCCGAAGAGCTCGGCATTCCGATCATCACCGACATGAAGGCTGAAGAGCTCATCATGAAGGACGGCCGCGTCGTCGGCGTCAAGGCCACGATGGACGGCAAGAACTACGACTTCTACGGCAAGGGCGGCGTGGTGCTTGCAACGGGCGGCTTCGGCGCCAACGCCAAGATGGTCGCCAAGTACAACCCGAAGATCGACGAGCGCTTCAAGAGCACGGACTCGCCGGGCAGCACGGGTGAAGCGCTCTACATGGCTGAACGTGCGGGCGCCGAGCTCGTCAATATGAGCTACATCCAGACCTACCCGATCTGCGACCCGATTTCGGGCGCGATTGAGCTTATTGCAGACTCGCGCTTCGACGGCGCCATCATGCTCAACCAGGAAGGCAAGCGCTTCGTCGAGGAGCTCGATCGCCGCGACGTGCTCTCCGAAGCCATCCTGAATCAGACGGGCGGCTACTGCTGGGTGCTCTGGAACGACAAGATCGGCGCCGTGTCGAATACGGTGAAGGCGCACCCAGACGAATATGCGGGCTTCACGAAGTCGGGCATCATGACGACCTGCGATGATCTCAAGTGCATCGCCGACTTCACGAAGATCCCCTACGATTCGCTCAAGGCCACGGTCGACCGCGTGAGCTCGATGGCCGGTCCCGGCAACGACAAGGACTTCAACCACCGCGGCGGCTTGGTCGACATGTCCCAGGGCAAGTACTACGTGATCAAGGCTGTGCCTTCGGTTCACCACACGATGGGCGGCGTTCGCATCAACCCGAAGGGCGAAGTGCTCACGAAGGAAGGCAAGGTGATTCCGGGCCTCTGGGCCGCCGGTGAAGTGACGGGCGTCACGCACGGCACGAACCGCATTGGCGGAAACGCCTATACAGACATCATGGTCTTCGGCCGTCTGACCGGTCAGGAAGCCGCTGCTGCGGCCAAGTGATCGGCTTCACGTGAGGCTCTGACGGGCGCGCGCATTCAAGCCGCGCCAGCAAACCTCTGAAGACGCTTCAAGCGGGATTCGATTTATACGAATCGGATCCCGCTTTTCTTTGGAGCCGGCTGCTTCATCAGGATCGTCAAAGAGGCTGGCAAAGGCAGAAAGGCATTCTTCGATTGCGCTGAAAATTTTGCTCTGCGCAATATGATCAACAGCTCGAAAGCTTTAAGATGAGAAGATTTTTTCATCGGGCTTTCCCCGATGGCTGGAAGAGCCGTTTTTTCGGCTGATGACAAAACACCAGAAACGCAATTTAAAAACGTAATTAAAGACTATGGCGCAGTACAACCAGTACGAGACGCTCCTTAAGGACGTCTTTGATAACGGCGTTCATAAGTCCGACCGTACTGGCACCGGTACGCGCTCGGTCTTTGGCCGCCAGATCCGCTTCAATCTCGCCGAGGGCTTTCCGCTCGTGACGACGAAGAAGCTCCATACGCGCTCGATCATCCACGAGCTCCTCTGGTTCCTCTCCGGCTCGACGAACATCGGGTACCTCAAGGCCAACGGCGTTTCCATTTGGGACGAATGGGCAGATGAAAACGGCGACCTTGGACCGGTGTACGGCCATCAATGGCGAAGCTGGGCCGCTGCCGACGGGCGCACCATCGACCAGATTGCAAATCTTGTCGAAACGATCAAGAAGAATCCGGACTCCCGTCGAATGATCGTCACCGCCTGGAATCCAGGCGAAATCGACCGCATGGCGCTACCGCCCTGCCATTGCCTCTGGCAGGTGTATGTGGCCGAAGGCAAGCTCTCCTGCCAGCTCTACCAGCGCAGCTGCGACCTGTTCCTGGGGGTGCCTTTCAACCTCGCCAGCTATTCGCTCCTGACGCACATGCTCGCGCAGCAGTGCGATCTCGAGGTCGGCGACTTCGTCTGGACGGGCGGCGACTGCCACATCTACGACAATCATGTCGAACAGACGAAGCTGCAGCTCTCCCGAGAGCCTCGTCCGTATCCGAAGCTCGTGATCAAGCGCCGGCCGGCGTCGATCTTCGAGTATGTCTACGACGACTTTGCGTTTGAAGGCTATGATCCGTGGCCTGCCATCAAAGCGCCGGTGGCGGTATAGGCGGGGAGGCGAGAGACATGATTGAGCTCATTGCCGCGTGCGCCAGAAACGGCGTGATCGGCGCCGACAACCGACTGCTTTGGCGAATCCCTGAAGACTTCGCTTTCTTTAAGGAAACGACGATGGGTTCGCCCGTCGTCATGGGGCGCAAGACGTGGGAGTCGATCGGCCGGCCGCTTCCCGGGCGGCGCAACATTGTCATTACGCGCAACAAGGACTATGCGGCTGCGGGCGCCGAACTAGCCGCTAGCCTCGAAGAAGCGCTGGCGCTCGCGTCGGCAGCGCCCCGCATCTTCATCATTGGCGGCGAGCAGATTTACCGCGCGGCGCTCCCTCTTGCGGACCGCATCTGGCTCACGCGCCTTGACAGAGATTTTGAGGGCGACGCTTATTTTCCCAAGCTTCCGGATGGGGTGTTCGAAGAGACGCGCCTGCGCACGCTAGCGCCTACGGAAGCGCGTCCCTACCGCGTGGACTTCTGCCGCTACGACAGAGTGCGCTGAGAAGAAAATAATTCAAGAAAACACTCCAAAGACGTCATGCATATCGAAGACGTCCGCTCTCGGGATGAGGATCACTTTTCTCCCGCGAACGGACGTTTTTTATTGCCCTGAGGCGCTTCAAGGGCGGGATTCAGGCGATGCATTCCCCGAGTGCTTCTTCTGCTTGAAAAAGCGAGCCGGCACGTCGAAGCGAGAGTTGGGCGAAAAGTTATCCCCAATTTCCTGAGCCGAAAAAACAGACTTGTGGAACGCGTCAACGTGCGTTTCACGAAAACCGAATGAACTAGAAAGACTAGCCGCTTCGGTGCGGTAAGCCAGGTCAGGCAAGGGGGCTCGAAGGCGAATTGCCCTCATAACTTTTCCACAGTTTCTGTGAATAACTTGATGGAAATGTGTGGAGAATATGACGGTTCGCCCGTGAATCAATCACTTACGAATTTGCTTAAAAAATAGGCAATTTCTACTTTGATGTAGGTAGGGGGTTTAACGTAGACGAATTATCGATGAAAACTGAGGAAAATGATCCTCATCTATTCGTCTCCCGGCAAAGCAAAGCGTGGGCTGAATTCAGGCGAAGGCTTGCCGAAAGCGGCGTGTCGGCCGGGCAGAAAGTCTTAGGGAAGGCGATCGGCAGGATGGCTGGTGCGCGGCGTGCGCACGTCGGCGCCAAGGGGAAAAGGGAGAGGCAAAAAAGAAATCCCGGCCGTTCAAGCAACGTACCGGGAAACTTTGATGGTGCGCCAGGCAGGATTCGAACCCACGACCCCCTGGTTCGTAGCCAGGTACTCTATCCAACTGAGCTACTGGCGCACAATCAAATTCGCAGAAGCAGAATATTACGCGCACTTTCTAAAAAAAGCAAGAGCTCTTCGAAAAAAAATCCGGACGAAGCTTTTTCGTCCGGATTTCGGTGCGCAGAAGCGCTGATTTATGCCGGCGGCGTGCGCTCCGGCGGTCACCGGAAGCTGCCAAAAGCGGCTTCAGCGGCTTTGGCTTTAGTCGTCCTTGCGGGCGATGAGCGTGACGAACCAGGTGCGGCCGTCGCGCTCAATTGCAGCCTGACCGAGGAGCGCATGACCGGTCTGACGACAGAATTCTGCGAGGTCGGCTTCGCTGTGCGGGTCGGTGGACTCGACGCGGAGCTTGGCGCCTGCCGCAAGGCGAGCGAGCGTTTTCTTCGCGCGCAGCACCGGCATCGGGCAGACGAGATCGGGGAGCGTCAGCACTTCAGCTTCGGCGTCCGAAAGGATGTCGCAGGTCTCGATCGTCATGGGAATCTCCTTCAACCGCCCCATCAGGCGAGCTTTTCGGCAACCCAAGCTTCAATGCCGGCGAGAACGGCATCGAGCTTCGAGGCGTCGTGCGCACCGGCCATCGCCATGTCGGGCTTGCCGCCGCCCTTGCCGCCGAGCTGCTGCGCGGCGAAGTTGACGAGTTCGCCCGCCTTGATGCGGCCGATGAGGTCCTTCGTGACGCCGGCGGCGAGCTGCACGCGGCCGTCAGCGCTCACAGCGGCGAGGAGCGCCACGGCGGAGCCGAGCTTGTCCTTCACCTTGTCCATCGTTTCGCGCAATGCCTTGGCGTCGGCGCCGTCCATGCGGGCGACGAGGAGCTTCACGCCGGCGACGTCGCGCGCCTCTCTGACGAGCTGATCCCCAACCTTGGAAGCCATCTGGCTCTTCAGCTGGTCGATGCCCTTTTCAAGGGACTTGACCGTCGAAATGAGGTCGGCGACCTTGTGCGGCACTTCGCTGCCCGGGGCCTTGAAGAAGCGGGCGGTTTCCGTGAGGTAGCCCGACTCCTTCTGCACCCAGGCAAGGGCGTTCATGCCGGTGACGGCTTCAATGCGGCGGATGCCGGCGGCAATGCCGCCCTCGGAGACGATCTTGAAGAAGCCGATGTCGCCCGTGCGCTTGACGTGCGTGCCGCCGCAGAATTCAACGGCGTTGCCGATCGTGAGGACGCGCACGGTTTCGCCGTACCGTTCGCCGAAGAGCATCATGGCGCCCGTCTTCTTGGCTTCCTCGATCGGGAGAACCTGCGTGACAACTTCGGCATTGCGAAGGATCTGCGCGTTGACGAGGCGTTCAACCTCGGCGATTTCAGCGTCTGTCACGGGCTTCGTGTACGAGAAGTCAAAGCGCGTGAGCTCGGGCGAGACGAGCGAGCCCTTCTGCTGGACGTGGTCGCCGAGCACGGTGCGAAGCGCCTTGTGCATCAGGTGCGTCACGGAGTGATTGCGCGCCGTTGCAGCACGGCGCTCTTCATCGATGCGCAGGTCGAAGGTTTCGCCCACGGCGACATGCCCTTCGGCGACGTGGCACTGGTGGCCCGTCACGGCAGCTTTGATGCGGAAGGTGTCCATCACGGAGAGGATGGAGGTGTCGTTCGCAGCGCGGCCGCGGTCGCCGACCTGGCCGCCCGATTCTGCGTAGAAGGGCGTGCGGTCGAAGACGACGACGCATTCGCTGCCGGCTTCGGCGCGTTCGGCCGGTTCGCCGTCGACATAGAGCGCAAGCACCTTGGCGCCCTTTTCCTCAGCGGCGTCGTAGCCCGTGAAGACCGTGTCGGCGCCCGTGTATTCGAGGCCGGCGGCCATCTTGAACTTCGCGCTGGCGCGCGCGGCTGCGCGCTGCTCTTCCATGTGGCGGTCGAAGGCGGCCGTATCGACGGAGAGGCCGCGCTCGCGGCAGACGTCGGCCGTCAGGTCGGCCGGGAAGCCGTACGTGTCGTGCAGCTTGAAGACGATGCTGCCGTCGAGGACGCCCGTCGTTGTCTTGGCGATGGCGTCTTCAAGAATGTCCATGCCCTTGCTGAGCGTCGTGAGGAAGCGCCGTTCTTCGACTTCGATCACGCGGGCGATTTCCGGATTGCGAAGTTCCGGATAGGCTTCGCCCATTTCCTTTTCAACGGCGTCAACGAGCTTGTAGAAGAAGGGGCCGCGGGCGCCGAGCTTGTAGCCGTGGCGGATGGCGCGGCGGCAGATGCGGCGCAGCACGTAGGCGCGGCCTTCGTTGCCGGGGAGCACGCCGTCGGCCACGCAGAAGGCGCAGGCGCGGATGTGGTCGGCAATCACCTTGAGCGACGGCGACGCCGCGTCGACGGGCGTCTCGGAAACGGATTCGACGGCAGCCTTGGCGGCAGCCAGAAGGTTCTGGAAGAGGTCGATCTCGTAGTTGCTGTGCACGCCCTGGAGAACGGCCGCAATGCGCTCAAGACCCATGCCGGTGTCGATCGACGGACGGGGGAGCTTATGCATGTTGCCCTTCTCGTCGCGCGAGAACTGCATGAAGACGAGGTTCCAGATTTCGATGTAGCGGTCGCCGTCTTCGTCAGGGCTCCCCGGAGGGCCGCCCTGCACGGAGGGGCCGTGGTCGTAGAAGATTTCGGAGCAGGGGCCGCAGGGGCCGGTGTCGCCCATCATCCAGAAGTTGTCGGACATGTAGCGCGCGCCCTTGTTGTCGCCGATGCGCACAATGCGCTCGGCGGGCACGCCCACTTCCTTGTTCCAGATGTCATAGGCTTCATCGTCTTCTGCGTAGACCGTCACCCAAAGCTTTTCCGGGGGCAGGTGCAGATGCTGCGTGAGAAGCTCCCAGGCGTACTTGCTCGCGTCGCGCTTGAAGTAGTCGCCGAAGGAGAAGTTCCCGAGCATTTCGAAGAACGTGTGGTGGCGCGCCGTGTAGCCGACGTTGTCAAGGTCGTTGTGCTTGCCGCCGGCGCGGATGCACTTTTGCGAGGTCGTCGCGCGGGTATAGGGGCGCTTGTCGAACCCGAGGAAGACGTCCTTGAACTGGTTCATGCCGGCGTTCGTGAAGAGAAGCGTCGGGTCGTTCCCCGGGACAACGGGGCTCGAATGTACGATCGTGTGACCTTTGCTGGCGTAGAAGTTCAGAAAGGTCCGTCGAATGTCAGCGACTTTCATAACTTGCGGTTGAGATGTGATTTGGAATTCGGCGGGCGCAGCGCGCTGGCCGGGCTTTGCCGCGTGTGGCGTCGCCCAGGGGCGGGCGTCATCACTGGTCGCCCGAAGGGGTTCGGACGGCTCGAGAGCCGCTCGGGCGGACTGCGGCGCGCGCAAATGCGCTCGGAAACCTCTCATTGTAGTCTTCACGCTTGGCGCGCGCGGCCGCGTTCGCAGACGAAACGCCTCAAAAGAGAGATTTTTTTAACTTTGCCTGGACGTTTTGGCGCCTTCGGAACAAAGCTGCGCCGCCCTGAAAGCGAAAGCCCGCTTCAGCCTCTGGCGGAAGCGGGCGAAGGGCTTTGCCGGCCGGCGCCCGAGGGCGCCGCGGGAAAAGGCCGTCAGGCGATGCGCGAGTAGCCGCCTGCGCGATCGGTTTCACGCAGATAGCGGTCGAACTGCATCGCAACGGCGCGCACGAAGATCTTGCCCTTGGGCGAGACGACAAGGCGGTCCGGATAGAGTTCGACGAGTTCGTGCTTCACGTAGGGCTTCATCTTCGAGAGCTCGTAGGCGAAGGTTTCATCGAAGTTGATGCCGAAGCGCTCTTCGACTTCCTGCTTGCGCAGCTCGAAGTTGCACATGATCTTCATGATCACGAAGCGGCGGAGCAGATCGTCCTCGTTGAGGAGGTAGCCGCGGTTCGTGGCGAGATGCCCCGCATTGATGGCGGCGTACCAGTCGTCGAGTTCGCGCGGATTGCAGGCATAGGCCGGACCAATCTTGGAGATGCCCGAAACGCCGAGCGCCACCATGTCGCAGTCGGCCTTCGTGGAGTAGCCCTGGAAGTTGCGCTGAAGCGTCCCTTCGACCTGCGCGCGCGCGAGCTCATCCTCGTGCTTGGCGAAGTGGTCCATGCCGATGTAGCGGTAGCCGTTGGCAGTGAGGCGCTTGATCGCATCGAACATGATGTTGACCTTCTCGACCGTGTCGGGAAGGTCAGCCGGCAGAATGCGGCGCTGCGCCTTGAAGTGGTTGGGCAGGTGCGCGTAGTGATAAAGCGCGATGCGGTCGGGCGAGAGCTCGAGCACCTTGTCGATCGTTTCGGCAAAGGAGGCGCGCGTCTGCTTCGGCAGACCGTAGATGAGGTCCATGTTGACCGAGTGGAAGCCGCATTCGCGGGCCGCATCGATCGTCGCCTTCGTCATTTCGAAGGGCTGAATGCGGTTGATCGCCTTCTGAACGTCGGGGTTGAAGTCCTGCACGCCGCAGCTCATGCGATTGAGGCCGATCTCGCGAAGCTTCTTCACCTTGTCGGGGCCGCACGTGCGGGGGTCGACCTCGATCGAGAACTCGCCGTCGGCTTCAAGCGGGAAGCGGTCGGTGAGGGTCTTCATGAGAAGCTCGAGCTCGTCGTTCGTGAGGAAGGTCGGCGTGCCGCCGCCGAAATGGAGCTGCTCGAGCGTCTTCGTGCCCGTGAGGTGCGCCTTGACGAGATCGGCTTCGCGGCCGAGCGCTTCAATGTATTCGGCGCTCTTGCCGTGGTCGCGCGTCACGATCTTGTTGCAGCCGCAGTAGTAGCAGACGTCGTTGCAGAACGGAATGTGCACGTAGAGGGAAAGATTCGACGGCTCCTTCTCATCGGCGCGGCCGGCAAGCGCCTTTTCGTAGTCGGCGACGCCGAAGCTTGCGTTGAAGCGGTCGGCCGTCGGATAGGACGTATAGCGGGGCGCAGGCACGTCGAACTTGCGAAGCAGATCCATTTCCGGCAGCTCGACGCCGCTCGTTTCAGGAGATGTCATGTTTGGGGCCTCTATGACTTAAGTTAAGGATCCTGATATTATTCGTGAAGCGAGTTCGGCTTTGTTGACACTCGTCAACGCAGGAGGCGAACAGACTGACGGATTTTTTCCGTCCTTTTCGCTCCGACGCTCAGGTTTTTCACTGTCGAAAGATTCTAGGCGCCGGAAATTATTTTTTTATTAGCAGGCGAAAAAGCCGCCGCGGTGCGGTTCCCAACCTTACCGAGACGGATCAGGCCGCGCTATCCTCAGCGCTTTCCCCGAGGCCGACGCTGAATTAAAGGCGTTGCGCGGGCATGCGCTGCGGGAGTGCTTCCCTCGCGCGCGCACCCTTTGGCGGGCGCGGGAAAGTCAGAAGGAGGAAAAGGGTGATCAACCTTTCAGCGCTGCGCGTAGCGTGCTCGAACTGCAATCTTCGGGAGGCTTGCCTGCCGACGGGACGCACGCTCAAGGAGATCGAACGACTCGAGGACCTCGTTGCCACGCGCCGGCGCATCAAGCGCGGCGAAGCGCTCTTTCGCGCGGGCGACCGCTTCGAGAATCTCTATCCGGTTCGCCTGGGCTTTCTGAAGAGCACCGTGATGAGCAGCGACGGCCGCGAACAGGTGACGAACTTCTACATGGCGGGCGAAATGATCGGCTTTGACGGCATTTCGAGCGGCGTGCACTCCTGCGACGTCGTTGCGCTCGAAGACACGGAAGTCTGCGTGATTCCCTATGAGCGCCTCGAAGATGCAGCCACGTCCATGCGCAGCATGGGCGCGCACGTGCTCAAGATGCTTTCGCGCGAAATCGTCCGCCAGCACGGCGTGATGCTGCTGCTCGGATCGATGCATGCCGAAGAGCGCCTTGCGGCTTTCCTGCTCTCGCTTTCGCAGCGCTTTGAGCAGCGCGGCTACTCGCGTTCGGAGTTCGTTCTTCGCATGACGCGCGCCGAGATCGGCTCCTATCTCGGGCTCAAGCTCGAAACAGTGAGCCGCGTGCTTTCGCGCTTCTCGCACGACGGACTTATTGAAGTCAATCAGAAGCACGTGCGGATCTTCAATCCCGAAGGACTTCGCTCGATCGTTTCTGGCGTGCCGCTCTCGGTCGTGGAGGCATCGCTCAAAGGCTGAGCGCCCGCCGGGCCGCCAATGGAAAAAAGCCTCGAGCCGCTTGCGGACTCGGGGCTTTTTCGTCGGCCGGTTTCAAATCAAAAAAAATGCGCCCGAACGTCAAACGCTCGGGCGGAGAAAATCGGGGGAGAACCCGTCTGGAGAAAAGATTCTTTTGGTGTGATCAAATGCCGTCCGTCGCCAGACGAACGGCATTGGTTCCGGATTACTTTGAAGCGAGGCGCTTATTCATCATTCCGGCAAAAAGCACGATGTAGATGAGAAGCGCGACGCTGAAGCCAAGCAGGCAGCACTGCGCCATCGACATGAACTTCATCGGCGGAATGAGATACCAGCCGCCCGCATCGTTGTACATGTTGATGATCGACTCCTGCAGCGGCGAGAGCACGGTGCCGAGCGGCACGTCGGAGTTGTCGTAGCCGCAGTCGCCGGTGGGCAGGAACCAGTCGGGCGCCCACTTTTCAAGGGGCAGGCCGAACGGGTAGTGCGGCTGCAGCGAGCAGCCCTGCATGCCGAACATGGCGTCGAGATCGTCGGAGTGAATCGCCGCATGAATCGACTGAAGCTTCACCGAGCACATGATCCCGTAGATGCAGCCGTAGACGCCGCAGACATACGAGATGAGGCGGCAGATGAGCGACTTCGGGCAGACGATCGGGAAGAGGCAGCCGAAGGTCATGCAAAGGAAGGCGAATCGGATGTACACGCACTGTTCGCATGGCTTCATGTAGAGCCAGACCTGGAAGACGTTGTGCGCGATGAGAACGAGGCCCGCTGAAAGGATCGCGATCACGATCCAGGGCCAGCGCTGCTGTTCCCAGTTGCCGATGCGGCCGAGCAGAGAGATTTCTGACATGAGTTGGGTACTCCCCCGGACGTTGGATTACTTCTTGGTGAGTTCGCCGATGAGGCTCACCATGCCGTCGATCGAGCGGATCGACTTCGTCATGATGAGGTACTTGCCGTTGACGACGTAGGCCGGGATGCCCTGGATCTTGGCGACGTCGTAGCAGGGCTTCCAGTCGTCGGCGATCTTCTGAACGTCGGCGTTCTTGCGGTTCTTGGCGAATTCGTCGGCCGTGATGCCGGCAGCGTCGAGACCGGTCTTGAGGAAGGCGTCTTCGCCGGCGGCCCAGCGTTCGCCCTTCTTGTGATAGGCCTTGTAGATGGCGTCCTTGGCCTTCTTGAAGGCGGAGTTCGGATCTTCAAGGTTCGTGATGCCCGCAGCCTTGTCCTTCACGAGGCAGTAGGCGAAGAGTTCGGAGCCGGCGCGGCCGTACTTGCCCTTCGTTTCGAGGTGGAACATGTCGAACTTGAGGCCCGAGGCCTTTTCCATGAGCGGAACCATCTTCGGGTCGACGCCAACGTCGTACTTGAAGCAGAACGGGCAGTCATAGGACCAGACCTTGACGAGCTTGCCTTCGCCGCCGGGCAGGGGCTTTTCGAGCTTGACGTAGTCGGTGCCTTCCGTAAAGGCGAATGCGGACGGGATGGCGGCAGCGCACGCGAGCACGGCGGCAGTCTTGATCAGAGTGCGACGAAGCATTTCGTTTCTTCCTTTTCGTAAGTGGGGCGGGGCTTTCGAGCGAGCAGCCTGGAAGCACCCCTAAAAATCGGAAAGCGGCGGCAGCGCGCCGGCGCTTCCTGATGACGGGAGGGAGTATACGTTCGGTTTTTCGCCAGGGATAGCCGAAAAGCAGGCCTGACGGCCTTTTTGGGGGAATATCCCCGATGGATGCGAAAGAATGTAAAAAAGCAATTTCAGATTTTGAAATTCACACGGCAATTTTGTCGTTGATTCAAGTATATCCCTGCGGTTCAGGCGTTAACAAGGTAGTGTACGTTTACAAATGAGCATGAGGGTTTGTTGCCTATCCGTCGGAATCGACCGCGGCTCACTGATTTACGAAGGTTTCCGAAAATCGGAAAGCTGGTTCCCGCGCCGCCTCGTTGGCGCAAAGCGCTGCGTTTACTACGATCGCCCCTGTCGTTCGAGCCCGTCTTCGGCGTCGAACGTTCTTTACGGAAAAGAAAGGAGAAGAACATGCAGATCAAGCGTGCAGCTGCGCTCGCGGTCTTTGCGGCGAGCATCGCCGCCCTCGCCGGCGGGGCCTATGCCGCGGGCGGCGCGAGCGGTCCGAAGGTCGCCTACATGGCGCAGGGCAACATCGGCGAAGTGATGGTCAATCCGTACCGCATCGCGCCGCTCACCGCAGTCATCCGCAACGGCGGCTACGTCATTCACAACGCAACGGTGACCGTTCTGCCGAAGCAGGGCGGCCAGACGATCAAGTACACGGTTTCCGACGAAAACCTCCGCACGCACGGCGGCGTGCCGGTCTTCGGGCTCTATCCGGACTACCTCAACACGGTTGAAGTGGAGTACGACCGCGACTTCAACGGCAAGACGGAGCACTTCAAGGACCGCTATCAGTTCTATACGGCGCCTGTGTTCCTGCGCTCGAACGGCACGCCCGGCCAGTCTCACACCACGTTCGACGTCAAGGTCGAAAAGATGGACAAAGCCTTCAGCGACCGCCTCTACTTCATCAACAACCTGATTCCGTCGCCGCCCGATGCTTCCCGCGTCGTTTGGAACAACCCGATGGGCGGCGCGCTCGAATGGGCCTTCGGTCCTGAAAACGCCATCATCGACACGACGGGCGCCGTGCGCTGGTACCTGATGCCCGACCTCGAGATGTACGACCCGGATCAGCCCTACAAGTCCGGCATTCTCATGGGCTTCGAGCAGACGGCCGACGGCGGCCTCGTCTTCGGCTACGGCCAGCGCTACGCCAAGTACGACATGATCGGCCGCGAAATCTTCAACCGCCGCCTGCCGATCAACTACGCGGACTACTCGCACGGCCTCGATGCGGCTCAGAACGGCCACATCTTCCTGCGCGTCTCCTCGTCCGATCTGCGCCGCCTCGACGGCAAGCGCGTGCACACGGTGCGCGACGTGATCGCCGAAGTGGATGCCGACGGCAAGGTGGTCGACGAATTCCGCCTCTTCGAAATTCTCGATCCGTACCGCGACAACGTGATCAAGGCGCTTGACCAGGGCGCCGTCTGCCTCAACATTGATGCGAGCCAGTCCGGCAAGACCCTCTCGGCTGAAGAGCTCGCCGCGATGGACAAGGACGACAAGTTCGGCGACATCGCCGGCGTTGGTCCGGGCCGCAACTGGGCGCATGTGAACTCTGTTGACTACGACCCGACCGACGACTCGATCATCATTTCCTCGCGCCACCAGTCGGCGATCGTGAAGATCGGCCGCGACAAGAAGGTGAAGTGGATTCTCGCCTCGCCCGAAGGCTGGAAGGGCGAGCTCGCCAAGAAGGTGCTCACGCCGGTCGACAAGAACGGCAACAAGATCAAGTGCGAAGGCTCCGTCTGCGAAGGCGGCTTCGACTGGACCTGGACGCAGCACACGGCCTGGCGCGTCGACGCGAAGTCGACGAAGGACGTGATCTACGTTTCCGCGTTCGACAACGGCGACGCGCGCGGCATGGAGCAGCCGGCGCTCCCGGATGACAAATACACGCGCGGCGTCGTCTACAAGATCGATCAGAACAAGATGACGGTCGAACAGGTCTGGGAAGTGGGCAAGGAAGCCGGCCACGAATACTACTCGCCTGTGACGGGCCTCACGAAGTACATGGCCGACAAGGACTCGATGGTCGTCTACTATTCGACCTCCGGCCTTGCGGGCCGTCCTTCGGCTGGCGTAACCGGGCCGCTCAAGCCCCATCCCTACCTTGCTGAGTACAAGTGGGGCGAAAAGGAACCGGCTGTGCTCATGAAGTTCACGAACACGATGGGCTATCAGGCCTGGCCGTTCGACCTGCAGCGCGCCTTCATGCCTGCTGCGCAATAAAGCAGAGCATGCGCTGCCGCCGGCTTCTGAAGCGCTGAGCTTTCAGAGCCGCCGAGCCTGCTTCGAGCGCGAAGCTGCCGGCCTTCGGGCCGCAGCTTCGCGCTCTTTCATCCAATAGCGACGGCTGCGGGCCGCATTATTCCAAACGCCTCAGCCTCTGCGCAGCAGGGGACCGGCCTGCAGAATGGCTCCTGAGCGCCGTCTTATTTCGAGAGAGGCCTCCGCCCGAAAGCGAGGCGCCAGAGGCCTGAGCCGATCCGAAGCAGAACCGCAAGGGCCGACTTGAGCAAAAGCGCGGCCGAGAGAAGCGCGCCCAGCACGGACGCAAACCAGCCGGCAGCAAGAAACGCGCCGTGCACGCCCCGCCAAATCGCCTTGCCGGAAAAGAGCGCGACGCGGCGCATGTCGCGCAAGAGCGCTTTGGCGCTGACGCGCTCAAAGCGAGCGAGCTTCCCAACCGCATCTTCGCCGTACTTGAGCACTGCCTTGACTTCGTTGACGCCGTGCTTTTCCACGGCCTCAACAACGCCTTTGCCGCCGAACCGCAATGCTGCGGCGCCGTCGCGCCCGAAGCGCTCCGCCGTCCGAACAACGCGCGGCAGATCAGCAAGCCTGTCGCTGCGGCCGACCACCTCCAGCGCTGCCCCGGCGCCATTTGTCTTCGCGTACGCCGAAAGCGCAGAGAGCGGCTCGGCGAGCGCATCTATCTTCGCTTCGCCTTTTGCGACGCGCTGCGTCAGCGTCAGCACCTCGCGCTCGAGCGCTGGCGAAACCCTGCCTGCGCGCTTGGCCACCTTGAGCGCGGCAATGCCGGCTTTGGCGCCCTCTGCCGCGGGCGCCTGCGGCCCCAGCGCCGCAACGGTGAGCGCGAGTCCCGCAGCGGAAAGCGCAGCCACGAAATAGTCGACCTCTTCGCCTTCGGCCCAGTTGATCCCGGCGGTGGCGAGGTCGCGAATGTCGCCGACGACAAAAAGGCTCGAGAGCGCTTCGGCCGTGCGTCCGTAGCTCTCTTCGCTCTGCCCGAGAAAGAAACCTTTGGCCGTCTCTTCTATTTGATAGGCAAGCGACGCTCGTTCGGTCCGAATGGCTTCGAGCATGCCGTCGAGCTTCTCCTTTTCTTCCGCATCGCGCCCACGCCAGCTCGGACCAGGGAGCGATTCGTATAGTTCGATCCAGGTCTGCGCATCCTTGAGCTTCCCTTCGGCAATGAGCGCCTCGGCGCGCTTGACCGGATCAACGACCTGCACGTCCGACACATAGTCGAGCCGCCCGAAGACGCCGTAATCGGCAAGGAGAAAGGCGCCGCCCGCCGTGAGCGCGCAAAGTGCAGCGAGCACCGTTCGCCGCCAGCTGCCTGCGGACGGCGCTGAGGCTGCGCGAGGCGCATTTGCTGGCGCTGCGCTCCCTTCAGCTGCCGCTTCTCTTGAAGCGGCCGCAGAAAACGATCCGTCTTCTTCGCCCGCTGCGCCTTCCGCAGGGACGCGCTCGGCTTCGCCGCGAGAGAGCGTCGGCTCAATGCGGTGCGGCTCATCGCTTGAAAGGCCTATCTTCTTCACGCTGCCATCAAAGCTCAAATGTCCATCCATCAACGGCCCGTCTGCGGGAAGCTGCCTGAGGCCGCTGGAATCATTCTCGGCGATCTGCGCGCCGAAAGCCTTCCTAAAGCCGAGAAAAACCGTACTCGAGCGCTCAAAAGCGAAACGAAAGATTGCTGCGGCCTCAGCCGTCCGCTGCGACGCACTGCCCGGCTATTCGGCCGAAAACGAGCGCATCAAGGAGCCCCGACGAACCCACATACGCGATGCCGTGCAGTCCGCCCGTCACTTCGCCCGCCGCATAAAGGCCAGGAATCGGCTGATCGTCAACGACGGAAAGCGCCCGTGCGCAGGTGTCCGTTGCGATGCCGCCGCTGCACATCAGCACTTTCGTGAGCATCGAGCTCGCGTACCAGGGGCCTGTCGTCATGGGTTCTGCGAGCGCTGAGGGCGGGCGGCCCATTTCATCTTCGGATGCCTTTTGCCGAAGCGAGGCGTTGTAGCGCTCAACCGTCGCCCGCAGCGCATCGATCGGAATGCGCATCCCAGCGGCAAGCGCCTCGAGCGTCGGATACCGGCTGACGAAACCGCGCGCGACGAGCGTTTCAACGTCTTGCGGCCCGAAGAGCACCGACTGCGGATGCCTCACCGCATTGGCGTCTGCAATGGCAACCGGCGTCTTGCCGGCGTTGAGCAGATCGAAGATGGCGTTCGTCTTGTCGACGTTGTCGCCCGTCTCGTTGACGAAGCGCCTGCCCGTCTGCCGCACGACCCAAACGCCCTGCGTCGCCGCGCAGTAGCGGCTGAACTTCCAGGTCGTGCCCCAGCCTTTCTCGTCGGGGCTCGCATCCGGAATGCAATGGATGTATTCGAGGTGCAGAAGCCAAGCGCCGATGCGGGCCGCTTCGCGGAGCATCTCGCCCGTCGACCCCGGCTGCGTGGCCGAACCCACGCGTGCCGAAAGCCGCCAGTTCTGCATCTGCCTGAAGTCGATGTCTGAGGAAAACCCGCCGGAAGCAAGCACAACGCCGCGGCGCGCGCGAAGAATGATCACACGACCGTCGGCCAGATCCTCGGCCAGAACGGCAGCAACGCGGCGGCTGCCGTCGGCGCGCGCTGCTTCCAGAAAATGAAGCGCCTTTGTGCGAAGGCGGATCACAACGCCGAGCGCTGCTGCGCGTTCATAGAGCGGGTAGATGAGCCCGCCGCCGTTGGCCTCTCGAATCACGGCTGCGCGCCGAACGCTTTGGCCGATTTCGTACTCAAGCCGATCGTCCCACCAGCGCACGCCAAGCTCGCGGCGCGTCCACTCGAAAGTTTCGAGCGCCTTCTGCGCGAGCACGCGAACGCGCGCCGGGTGCGAGACGTAGCCGCTCGCGAGAAGGTCCTGCGCGTAGAGTTCGGGCGAATCGTGAATGCCGAGCGCCTTCTGCATGGGCGAGCCCGGAATGCCGACGAGCCCTTCGGAGAGGACGGAGTTGCCGCCGATGCTTCCCATCTTTTCGAGAAGGACGACCCGGGCGCCCGCGCGGCGCGCTTCGAGCGCCGCTGCGAGCCCCGCCGCGCCGGAGCCGATCACGACGACGTCCCAGACCTCCTCGGCGTCGGCGCTGATGTCGACAGGGTGGCCGGCCGGCGAATAATCGATGAAGCCCGATGCGCCGTGCAAATCCTTCGAAGCGGACGGACTGCGGCCGCTTTGCGCTTCGGCGCCCATGCCGCCGCCCGCAGCCTCGCGCGCGCCTTCGTCCTGCGCGGCGCAAATGCCGCCGAGGCCGAAAAACGCTGCGGCGCTGAGCCCTTTGAGTCCGAGTCGGAGCGCTCTTCGGCGCTGCGCCCGCGTCGCTTCGCACACTCGCTTCTCATTCGTCATAAGAACGGCTCCTCGCGTCCGCAGCCGCTGCCTCGGGATCGCTTTCGAGAATGCGCTTGACGCGCCGGACCGCCTGCGAAATGCCCGACGCACCCTTCACGCCGAGCTTTCGGCAGACTTCGCCCCGATGCACCTGCACCGTTTTGACGGAAATGCCGCCAAGGCGTTCGCCGACCTCGCGGTTGAGGAGTCCTTCGGCGATGAGTTCGGCCACTTCGCGCTCGCGGTCCGTGAGCGCGCGCCAGCGCGCCACTTCTTCGCCCGGATCGGCCGCGGGCCCCGTGCTTCTTGCCACTGCGCGGCTGATCGCCGCCATGAGGCGGCTCCGGTCGGCTGTCTTCTGAACGAACGCGGCAGCGCCCTTCTGCATCGTGTCGACCGCCATGTCGATGTCGCCGTGCGCGGAAAGAAAGACGATGGGAAGCGTCATGCCGCGCCGGATCATTTCGTCCTGCAGCTCCAGCCCCGTCATGTCGGGCATGCGCACGTCGAGAAGAAGGCAGCCCGGCCTCGAGGGCGCGTCGCCCGTGAGAAATGCGCGCGCGCTTTCATAGGCCGCGCATTCGTAGCCTTCCTGGCGAAGCATGAAGGCCAGCGAACTGCGCATCTGCGCGTCGTCGTCGACGATCCGCACCAGCGGCAGCGCCGTTTTGTCGATTTCAAAGAGTCGCTCGTTCATGATGAGATTCCTTTGGCTGCCGCATTCTTCAGTTCTGCAGCGCAGGACGCCTGCGCCGCGCTGGGATTGTCCGGAGCGACGGCCGCCTTCGGGAGGCGGACGACGGCGACCGTGCCGCCCGTCTCAGCCCTTTCGAAGGTGAGCCGACCGACATGCGCCTCTGCGAGGCTCTTCACGATGAGAAGCCCGAGTCCGAGCCCATGGCGGCTTGCGGACTTGAGCACTGTTCGCCCAAGCGCCTCAAAGGCCGCTTCCGAAAGCGCGGGGCCGTTGTCCGCCACAGCGAGACGCATCATGGGGGGCGCTTCGCCCGCCCGTGCGCGCTCCGCGGTCACCTCAACCGTCACTTTCGGCTTGCCGCGCACCGAAGCGGCCTCAACGGCATTGGAGAGCAAATTGATGACGATGAGCTCGAGGTCGATCGGATTGACAAGCACGTCGCCCGGCTCGAGCGTCCCGAACGCAATGTCGGCGCCGCGGCTTTTGCCGGAGGCGCGGAACTGCCGCACGATCGAGCGAACGGCGCCCGCGAGCGCAAGCCTTTCGCGGTCGGTGCGGCCTTTGCCATAGGCGCGGACGCGGTCAATCACCTCCGCCGCGCGCCCGGCCTCCCGGTTGATGGCCTCGACCGCTTCGGCCGCGTCGCCGAGATCAGGCGTTTCGTCTTCAAGAATGCGAAGCGTGCCGCGCGAGAGATTCTGAATAACCGCGAGCGGCTGCTTCATTTCATGGGCAACAATGCTCGAAATCTGACCGACAGCCCCGGCGCGCTGCAGGGCATCGAGCCTTTCTGTGAGCTCGCGCGCCTCGCGCTGCGCCTTCTGCTGCTCGGCGTGCACGCGCTCGAGCTCCCGCGTGCGGCGCCGCACGAGCTTCTCGAGCACGACGCCGTGCGCGAGCACCGTGAGAATGACGGCTATGCTGAGCACAAAAAAGAACTTGTATTCCCGCCAAATGCGCTCGAGCGTCCAGTCGCGCAGGTATGCGTATGCGCCGATTCGGAGCGTGCGGTACATGTCGAGCACAGCGGAGTGGTCGGTCGAGACGCTCCAGTATTGGCCCCAGGCGTTCTGGGGCTTCGTGAGGAGCTCGGCCGTGATTTCCCGGGCGGCGCGCTGCGGCAGCGTGTCGGCGGAGACGAGCGTCCAGCCCGGATAGAGATCGGTCGAGTGAAAGCAGGACAGGCCGTCGCCGCTTCGGCGCCCGAGCACGCGAATCTCTCCCTCGTAGCTCACGCTGCCCGCGCGCCAGAGATCCTCCAAGAAGCATGCGCGAAGAATGCCCGCCTCAACGCGGCCTTCGAGCACGTCGTCGATGACGCGCTTCATTTCGAGGGGCGGCTCCCGCACATAACCCGAGAAGAAGTTGTCGGGGTCGTAGCCAAGCTTCGCCGTTTCATAGAGCACCTCGTAGAGGCCCGGCGTATCCTCGTCGCTCACGACGGCGACGCGCCTGCCCTTGAGATCCTCGAGCGACGCGAGCGCGCTCTCGGCGCGCACGATCACGGCCGCGGCCGCAGCGCGGCTCGGATCCGAAGCGGTGTCGGAAACAATGGCAGCAAGCTCGCGCATGAGCGGCATTTGCTCGCCGTGAAAGAAAGCCGTGGATGCGGCCGCAATGTCGATTTCGCGTGACCGTATCGCCCGCCGGAGCGCTTCGGGCGCGTAGTAGCGGACGCTGAAGGCGTACTGCGGCAGCTTCCAGCCGAGATAGCGGATCGTCTCGTCGACAAAGGCGCCGTCGTACCAGGGGGGCGAATAGGCAAGCACGCCCACGCGGATGCGCATGGGCTCGGCATTGAGGTTGGCGCCTTCGCGGATGTGCGCTTCGCTTCTGCCGTTGGGACGCGCGGGCGCCTCAAAAACGGGAAGCGTGAAGGGCGCGGCCTTTTCGACGGCAGGCGCATGGGTCTTCGCCGGCTGAGGCGCCGTTTCCACCGCGACAATGTTGGCGCAGGCGCCGCCCGCAGCGAAAAAGGCGCACGCGGCCAAGCGAAGAAAAGCGCGCCGGAAAATGACGCGCGCCGCCGCGCGCATCCGCCCGAGCCCTTTCTCCGCCATTGAAGCCACTTCGCCCCCTCCATTCTTTTTTCTTCAATCTTGCCCCGACTCGTGCGGCTTTCCTAGGCTCGTTAGCACGCATCACGCGCGCATTGATCAACGTGAGTTTGTTTGAAATTCACAAATATCAATCATTTCAATCGTCACTCCGATCTGCCGGGGCGCCGCTGCCTCCAGCGCGACGAACAGCTTTCTTGGCATCAGGCAAATCTCCTAGGAGGTTGACCGTCGGAGAATGAACATGCGCGGAAAAGTCCAAATTCGACTTTCCGCCGAAACACGAAAAAATCAAAAGCTTGTTCGATGCACGCGCTGCGGCGCCGGACGGCCGCCTGCGACCAAGCGTCGGCCGCCCGCACCGGGAGAAACGTCGCGCATCGAGCGCTAAAGGAGAAAGAATGTCTGCTCTTAATCGCCGTACGCTTCTCAAGGGTTCCTTCGCGCTTGGCGCTGCCGGCCTCTTCGGCTCGGCGCATGCCGCCGGCGCGGTCAAGCTCCCGCAGAAGTGGGATGAAACGGTCGACGTCATCGTGATCGGCTCTGGCTTTGCCGGGCTTGCCGCCGCCATTGAAGCCAAGAAGGCCGGCGCCAACACGATCGTTCTCGAAAAGATGCCGATCGCCGGCGGCAACTCCGTCATCAACGGCGGCATTCTGACGGCTACGGGCTGCCCGCAGCAGAAGAAGCACAACATTCAGGATTCGCCTGAACTCCTCGCGAAGGACATCCTGGTTGCCGGCCTCTACATGAACCAGCCCGAAAAGGTGAAGCTCCTTGCCGACAATGCGCTCTCCAACTATGAATGGACGGTGAACGAACTCGGCGTCGAATACAACCAGGACGCGATCGGCCAGGAAGGCGGCCACAGCGTGCCGCGCTACGTCTTCACGAAGAACGGCTCGGGCTCGGGCATCGTCTCGAAGGAAATCGCCTACCTTGAAAAGCTCGGCGTCAAGGTCCGCACCCGCACGCTCGTTGAACACATCTTCCGCGACGACGAAGGCCGCGTGCTCGGCGTTGAAGTCCGCGAAGGCTATCGCTTCCCGAAGGCCGACTCCGGCAAGACGAAGTTCATCCGCGCCACGAAGGGCGTCGTCCTCTGCTACGGCGGCTTCTCGCGCGACGTGCAGTACCGCATGATGCAGGACCCGAAGCTCACCGACAAGCTCGACAGCACGAACCAGCCCGGCGCAACCGCCGAACTCTGGCGTGAAACGAGCCGCATCGGCTGCGCTCAGGTTCAGAACGACTGGATCCAGTGCACGCCTTGGAACAACCCGAAGGAAAAGGGCATGGGCCTCGGCTGGACGTTTGCGCAGTCGGGCGCTGCGGAATACGGCCTCTGGGTCTCCACGACCGGCAAGCGCTTCGTCAATGAACTCGCCAACCGCAAGGTCCGCGCCGACGCGATCATGGTCGAGCAGACGAACGGCCATCGTGCGGTCGCCATCTGCACGCTGCCCAACCTGAAGGCTTATGAAGTCGCGCGTCCCGGCATGCTCAAGAAGCTCGTCGCCGACGGCATCGTGAAGGAATACAAGTCGCTCGACGAAATCGCCGCCGACTACAAGATTCCGGCCGAAGAGCTCAAGAAGACCGTCGAAGGCTTCAACAAGGCCGTCGAAACGAAGAATGATCCGGAATTCGGCCGCTACATCAACGCCGAACAGGTGCCGCTCACCGAAGGCCCCTGGTACGCCGCTGAAATGAGCCCGAAGGTTCACCACTGCATGGGCGGTCTTGTCACCGACATGAAGTGCCACGTGATCGACATCGTCGACAGCAAGCCCATCCCCGGGCTCTACGCCGCCGGCGAAGCCACTTCGGGCGTGCACGGCGCCGTGCGTCTGGGCTCCTGCGCCATTCTCGACTGCCTCGTGAACGGCCGCATCGCCGGTCAGAACGCCGCGAAGGGCGAATAACCCGCGCAGTCAGCGCGCCGTTCGCTGAGGTGATCCAGGTGATCGCACCGCGAACGACGCGCGCATGAAGCTGACACTTGAGATGCGCTTCGTCCCGAGCATGCGGCGCATCTTCAGAAGCGGGCTGCAGGCATCCGCAAAGGCGAATGCTCGCGGTCCGCTTTCGTCTTGCCGCATTTCCGCGCTCGTCCCGCTTTGATCTGCGGCAGGCATCTTTGTTTTTTCGGCTTTGCTCGCTTTGGGAAAGTTTCCTCCTAGCTTTTCCGGCAGCCCCTCGCATCTGGATGCGTTCGCGCAGCTCCTATGGGCGCATCCCGAGGAACAACAAGCCGTTGCTGCCGGCGCTGCTTTCCTCCCCGGGGAAGCCGCCAGGCAGTCTTTTTTTTGACGCCCGGCCGCGTTTTTTCAGGGAAAACGCACTGGTGCGTCCGCCGCCCTGGCGCGGCTTTTTTCTCATTTTCCGCTTTGGAAGCCCTTTTCAACGCTTTCGGCGATGATTCCTCTTCGCCGAACGTTTAAGCTCGAGAGGTTGGCGTCTCGCGCAGCGCGCACGCATGCCTGTCCGAGCAATGCCCCAGCAATGAAGAAAAGGACGTATTGAACGAAAAGGAGGCCATCGATGGCTCGAGCGATTTTCAACCGTCTTCCGATCGCCGCGGCGATATCCGCATTCGGCGTCGCCGGACTCGCCGCAGGCGATTTCGCGCTTGCTGCGCCGCAGACTGGCCAAAGCCCGACTGCGGCTGCCGCACGCCGGGCGGAAGCAGACACGATTCAGCTCGCGCCTGAGGCCTATGCGCCGCTCTCGGCAACGGCCCCGCTCATCGTCAGCCTTTCACCCGACGAAAAAGCCTGCCGAAAGCGTTTCGGCGAGGACTGGGCCGTGCGATGCAGCGTCAGCCTCGGCCGCTACGGCGCGGCTGCGCCGGGCGTGAAGCTCACGCCGGCGGTTGCGGGCCGCTGGCAGTGGGAAGGTCCCGCATCGCTCGCCTTCCTGCCGGAAAAGCCGTGGCCGGCTGGAAAAAAGTTCCGCGTTTCGCTCGCAGGCCTTGCGCTGCCTTTGCGGGTGCGGCTCTCTGCATCCGGCCTTGACGTTGAAACGCCGCCTCTCACGGCAATCACGAGCCGTTCGACCTTCTGGCTTGATCCGGCGGTCGACGGCGAACGCTGGGTCACCTTCGACTTTGCCTTCACGACGGCCCCCGACCGCGCTGCCGTTGAAAAGGGCTTCGCCATCCGCACGCCGGCGAATTCGGCGCTGCGCCTTGAGAAGCCCGTCTTCATCTGGAACCCTGCCGGCGACGGACTCTTTGTCAAAGCCAAAGTGCTTTCGCTGCCGGATGCGCCGGAAGCCATCCGCGCCGAAATCAAAGGCGCAGCTGCCAAATACGAAGAAAAGAACGCCCGCTTCACTGTTCCCAAAGGCTTTGAAACGGCGGGCGCCGATGTGACGGTTCCGGGCGTCGACACGCTCTTTCGAATCGAATCGGCCAAAGTTTCGACCGTTCGAAACGACCGCCTTGACCTCGAGTACGAAGCGGTGCTCAACACGACGCTTGCCGTTGCGCCGGAGAAGCTCCTTGCGGCGCTCGAAGTCTATGCGCTTCCGAAAAAGCTCGCCGAGACCCAGACGCGCGACACCGACTGGCGCGCCGCGCCCGTGATCGACGACGAAGTGCTCTCGCGCGCCAAGCGCATCGACGTGCGTGCGGCCGATCCGGCCATCACGATTGCAACGGATGCCGTCCGCATCCGCGTGAAGGCGCCGGAAGGCACGTTCCTCTACTGGCGCCTGCCCAAGGGATTCGGCCCGGACGGCACTTATGTGCTCAATGAAGATTGGCATACGGTGCTGCAGCTGCCGAGCACGCACGCCTCCATCAACTTCCTGCAGCCGGGGGGCGTCCTCACGCTCGCTGGCACCCGGCGCCTTTCGATCGCGGCAACGGGCGTCGAAACAATCCGCTGGCGCATTGCCCGCGTCAAGGACGACTACCTCGCGCTCGCCTCAACGGGCTACCGCATTCTCTCGAACCCCACGGCCGACAACCTCGTCGAAGCGGGATCGGGCACGATCGAGCTCGGCGCCATCGCCGCACCTGCAGCGGCCGCTGCCGCCCGCTTTGCGACGGTTGACCTCGAATCGGCGCTTCGCAGCATGGGCGCCGGGCTCTTCCAAGTGACGCTCGAAGGGCTTCGCAAGAATGAAAAGGGCGAGGAGCGCATCGTCGCTTCCGCCATGAAGAAGGTGCTCGCAACCAATACAGCCCTCATTGTGAAGCGCTCGGCCGACAGCAGCATCGACGTCTTTGCGGCCGACTTCGCTACAGGCGAACCCGCAGCGGGCCGCCGCGCGGAACTTCTTGCCGCCAACGGAACAGTGCTCGAGGCGGTTGCAACAGACAGCCAGGGCCGCGCGCACTTCCGTCCGACAGCGGGCCTCATGCGCGAGCGTCTTCCGGTGGCGATTGCAGTGCGCTCGAGCGAAGCGCTCGATAAAAACGGCAAGCCAGATCTCGCGTGGCTTTCGCTCGCCGACTCGAGCAACGTGAGCCCCCTGATGCGGCTGAACGCCGCGGGCCGCAGAACAGAGGGCGCAGGCGAATCTGCGCTCGCCGCCCTTGTCTTCGCAGAACGCGGCGTCTACCGCGCGGGGGAAACGGCGCACTTCGGCGCAGTCCTCAAGCGCGCCGACGGCAAGCCCGTAGAAGCGGGCGTTCCCGTAATGCTGCGCGTCACGGATGCCGCGGGCCGCACGCTCGAAGAAAAAACGCTCGAAGCGCCCGCCGACGGCCTGCTCTCGCTCGACTGGCCGATCCCGAAGACGCAGCTCCCGGGACGGGTGCGCTGCGACCTTCTTGTGCCTGAGAGCGACACGGTCATTTCGAGTGCGGAAATCATTCTGGAAGACTTTGTGCCGGAAACGCTCGCGCTCTCGGCCTCGCTCCCCGCAGAGAAGCGCGGCGCCGCCTGGCTTGCGCCCGAAGACGTCGGCCTCGACGCTCTTCTGACAAGCCTCTACGGCGCCGGCGCCGCAGACCGCCGCATCGAAGGCTCGCTCATTGTTTCGCCGCTCACCGGCCTCACCTTCCCCGAGTGGCCGGGATTCACCTTTGAAGCGCCGGGGCTGGCCGCGGGCGCCGACTACATCGGCTCGCCCGAAATGCGCGAGCTTACAGCCGTTCGAACCGACGCCCAGGGCAAGGCATCAGTGACGCTTCCCTTGGCCGACACGCCGATCGAAGGCTGGGCCGAAGCGCATGTCTCGCTCGAAGGCTTTGAAGCCGAAGGCGGCCGCGCCGTGTCGGAGTCGCTTCGCTTCATTGTTTCCCGCGCCAATGCTACGCTCGGCTGGCGGCTGCTCGATACGCCGCAGTCCCTTGCGGGGCTGCGCGCCGGCAAGCCTGCCACGATGGAAATGCTGCTCATTGACCGCAACGCCAAGCCGATAGGGAACGCGCAGCTCACCGCCGCCTTCGCCAAGCGCCGCTACGCCACCGAACTCTCGACCGACGCTTCAGGCAAGCCCGTCTACCGAGATCGGCCTGTGTCGGAAGACTTTTCTGAAATGGCGCTTGAAACAGACCCAAACGGCCGCCTGATGCTGCCGCTCGAAACCGAACACCCCGGCGACTGGCTTCTGACGATCCGATCGGCCGACGGCGCCGTGCTCGCCGGCATTCCCTACCATGCAGCGGGCAACGATGCCGCTCAGGGGCTCGCCGCGGCGCTTCCGAGCGCAGAAGTCCGCGCCTCGACCGACCGCGAAAGCTACGAAGCCGGCGAATCGATCGGCGTTTCAATCCTCTCGCCCTTCGAAGGCTTCGGCCTTCTCACGCTCGAAGCCGACGGCGTCGTCGCCTCGAAATGGATCAAGGTGAAGGCCGGCCAGAATGCGGCGGGCTTCCCGGTGCCCGAAGGCTTTGCCGGCAAGGGCTACCTGCGTCTGTCGCTCGTTCGCGGACAGTCGGACGCGAAGAACTTCCTCGAAGGCTACGCTGAGACGGTGATGCCCGTGACGCTCAACCGCCGCGCGCACGCGCTTGCACTCACAATCGAAGCGCCGGCGGAGAACGCCTCGCCCGAAGCCGTCCCCGTCACGCTCAAAAGCGAAACGCCCGCACGCGCCTTCGTCTGGGCAGTCGACGACGGCATTCTTTCGCTCACAAACTTCCGCACGCCGGATCCCTTCAAGGCCATTCTCGAAGACCGCGCGCTTGAAGTGGAAACCCGCCAGGTGCTCGATCAGCTGATGCCCGATGCAACAGCGCTCGGCTCGCTTCTGCCGCCCTTTGGCGGCGACTTCGAGCGCGCCAAGGTTGCCGCCGGCGCCGCCATGGCGAACCCCTTCGCCCGCACGGCCGAAGCCTCTGCCGTCTGGTGGGGCGGCCTTGTTGAAGTCGGCCCCGAGCCGAAGACTCTCATGATGCGGCTCCCTGCAGGCTTCAACGGCAAGGTCCGCGTGATGGCGGCGGGCGCCTCCGAGACGCGCATCGGGAGCGCTGCCCAAACGACCGTCGTGCAGGCGCCGCTCGCGCTCGAGCCGATGCTGCCGCGCGCCGTGGCCCCGGGCGACCGCTTCCGCATGTCGGCGCTGGTGACGCCGAAGAACCCGATCCCTGAGGCGACAGGAACGCTCGCGGTATCAACGCCAGCAGCCTTCGGGCTCTCCCGCGTTGAATTCCCGCTTGACTTCTCCGAGGGCGCCGCTCGAATTTCGGGCGACTTCACGGCGCCCAAATTCCCGATGACGGCTGCTATCACTTTCAGCGCTACAGCGGCAGATGCGCCGCAGGCTGCGGATGCCGCGGCAGGCAGCGAGGAAGCGAACAGCGCCGTTGATTCGACAGAGGGCGCAGCCCCGCAAGCAGCGTCGGAAAAAGCCGCGCCCGTTCTTGCCGCGAGCCGCACCATCGAACTCTCCGTTCGTCCTGCCGCCATTCTGAAGACGGCGCTTCAAGGCGGCCGGTTCGGCCCCGCCCCTGCGCGCGAAGCCCAAAAAGCGGCAGCGCAGAAGCCTGCAGCAACAGCAACTGCACAGGCTGCAGCCGCAACGACTGCGGAACTCGCCCGGAGCGCGCCTGCGCTCCTGCCGCCTGACATTCGGCATGTGCAGCTCGATCGCGAAATTTATCCCTTCGACGCGCAGACCGAACTCACCGTCTCGCGCCGCCCGACTGCTCTCATCGCTGCGCTTGCCGACCAATTCGAAAGTCCGGCCTGGGCAACGGTCGAGGAAACCGTCGCTGCTGCGCTGCCGCACCTTCTCCTTGCCGCCAATCCCGCGGACCGCACGGCGTGGGCAAAGCGGCTTGCAGGCGAAGGCGCCGACGATGAAGCGATGGTTCGCAAGTTCGAATCGCAAATCCTTCGCGACGCCCAGGACCGCCAGGCCGAGGCGCTCAAAGCCATTCGAAGCGCTGCTGCTTACGACGGCATCCGGCCCTTCCCGTGGCTCGAGGCCGACCTCTTCCTCACGGCCTGGACGACGGACTACCTTCTCACCGCTGGCGCCGGCGCAGCGCTTGAAGCAACGGGCGGCGTTCCTCTCGAGCTTGTCCGAGAAACGGCAACGCATCTCAGAACGCTTGCCGAGCGCGATCCGCTTACGCTCGACGAAGCGCGAACAACTGCCTACGCCCTTTGGGTGCTCGCGCGCGAAGGCACGATCGTCACGAGCCGGCTTGCCTCGCTTCAGGCGCTTCTGAACGAACGCTTCCCCGAATGGAAGAACGACCCGACCGCCGTCTTCCTTGCCGGCGCAGCCATGACGCTTCGCATGAAGGATGAAGCCAATGCGCTCCTCAAAGCGGGCGGCGGCCGCATCTCAACGGCCCGCGCCGGCGCGCCCTGGACGCCGGAGCTCGCAGCAGCGATGACCTCGACCGTCTTCTCGCTCTCCGGACTTCAAAACCAGCCGGCCGCCGCGGTCTTCAGAACACTTCTGCTCGACGACCTCGAAGGCGCCCTTCAGGGCGGCCCGCTTTCGCCCGTCTATGCAGCAGCCGCAGCGCGCGCCGTTGCGCTCCAGGCAGATCAGCTTGCATCAGAGGCTGCCGACAAGGCTGCCGCCGCATCGGACGAAGCGGCCGCTGGCAGCCCCCAAGCTGCCGAAGGCGAACCGGGCGCCGATGCTGCAACGGCACCCGCGGCCATGCCGACCCTGGTCTGCACGAAGCGCGCCAAGGGGTTCCGCGCCGCTGCCGAGAAGCGCGTGAGCACGGCCGAAAGCGTCATTCTCAACGCGCCGGGCTGTCTGCGCTTCGAAATCAAAGGCGCCCCCGGGCTGTCGCTCGAAAACTGGTTCTGGTCGACGCGCCAGAAAGGCTATGCAGTTGAACCAGCCGAGAAGCCCGTGCGCAACGGCCTCTCGGTCGAGCGCCGCTACCTCAATGCCCAGAACGAACCGGCAGAGAGCTTCCGCACGGGCGAGCTCGTCACAGTCTCGATCACCCTTCGCGGCACGGCCGCACAGGGGCCGACGCGCTTCACGGACGTTGCCGTGACGGATCTTCTCCCTGGCGGCTTTGAACTTGCAGATGCGCCGGGCGTGGGTCCCGAAGGGGCGCTCTCCTTCATGCGCGGCGACGATCGCATGCGCTTTGTCGCTCGGGAAGTGACGCCTGAAGAGACGACCTACGTCTATCGTGTGCGCGCAGTGACGCCAGGCGTCTTTACGGCGCCCGCCGTCGAGGCGCAGTCCATCTCCAGGCCAGATGTGAACGCAAGCGGCGCAGCAGGCCGTATTACGATTGAGGATGCAAGCGATTAAGCTTGTTCTTGAAGCGCAGTCCTGCGCCTTTGGGCGCAGGATGCGCAACGTTCCGCTCTGCTGCGAGGTGATTTTTCCGCATGAGCCATCGCGTCCCCGACAATCAAGACGCGGCCGCCCGTCCGCCCGAAAGGCCGCTCAGCCAGGAACCCGCCGGCGCGCACGAAGCGCCGCGCGCCGACGACCTGCCGAAATCTGCTCCCTTCATGACCATTGATCCGTCTAAGGGGGCTGAAGCTTCTGCGCCGGCTGTACCGGCTGCACCCGCTGCGGCGTCGCCGGCCGAAACCCAGCCCGCTAAGCCGCAACGAGACCAATCGCCGCAGAATTCTGAGAAATCCAGCAAGTCGCCAGTATCTTCGAACAAGCCTAGCGCGCAGAAACCCGCTCGGCCGCGCGGCTTTGCTTCCCGCTTGCTTCGCTTTTTCGGCTGGCTTTTTGCCTTTTGCGCCGCTTTCGCCGCAGCTGCGGGACTGCTCTTTTGGTGGTGGACGGCCGAGCTTGCCCGGGAGCCCGCGCCCCCGCTTCTCGACGGGGTGCCTTTCTCAACGGCCTACTATTCCGACGACGGCAGGCTTTTGCGCCTTTCGCCTGCTTCGGACGGCATTTTTCGCCTGAAAACACCGCTCTCCGGCATTGCCAAGGAAGCCGTCATCGCCACAGTCTTCTATGAAGACCGCTATTTCCGCAAGCACCCGGGCGTCAATCCATTCGCGCTCGTGCGTGCAGCCTTTGCGACCTTCACGGGCTCGCGGCCGATCGGCGCCTCGACCATCACCATGCAGGTTGCGCGCCTGCGGCTCCACCTTGAAACACGTTCGCTCGAAGGCAAGTTCCGGCAGATAGAAGCCGCGCTTCGCTATGAGGCGCACTATTCCAAGGACGAGATTCTTGAGGCATATCTCAATCTCGCGCCCTACGGCGGCAACATTGAAGGCGTGGGCGCCGCTGCGCGCCTTTACTTCCATAAGGACGCCGCCGCACTCGCGCCGGGCGAATCCGTGGGGCTCGCGGTCGTGCCGCAGAATCCCGTGAAGCGCCGCCCGTGGCAGGGCCCCGACTTTGACCGCGCAAGAATCCGCCTTGCAAAGGCGGCAGTTCTCGCCGGCGTTTTTCCGCGTTCGCTCGAGCCTGCGCTTGCGGGACCGCTTGCTGTAGGAGATCCTGCGCAAAACCCTTTTGAGGCGCCGCACTTTGTGCGGCTTCTCGAATCGCTCGGCGCCGGCGCCCAGGCGCACAACGGCATCGTTCGCAGCACGCTTCGCCTCGATCTGCAGGATCGGCTCGAAGGCGTCGTGCACCGAGCAGTCGCCCGTCTGCGCCCCTGGGGCATCCGCAATGCGGCGCTGGCTGTCGTTGACGTTCGCGACAAAAGCCTCCTCGCGCTCATCGGTTCTGCAGACTTCTTTGACGATGCGATTTCTGGCGAGGTGAGCGCCTATCGCGCCCCCAGAAGCCCTGGATCAACTCTCAAGCCTTTCGTCTACGGGCTCGCACTCGACCAGGGACTCATCCATTCCAAGAGCATTCTCGCCGACAGTCCTGCAAACTTCGCGGGTTATGCGCCGGAAAATGCTGACGGCCGCTTCCGCGGCCCCGTCAACGCGACGACCGCACTCGTCGAAAGCCGCAACCTGCCCGCCATTGAGCTCGCGCGCTCGCTGCGCCCCGACCTTTACGATCTGCTCACCCGCGCGCAGGTTTCCCTCCCTTTTGACCGCGCCCACTACGGCCTCTCTATTGTCCTCGGCGGCGCCGAGGTCACCATGGAAGACCTTGCCGGCCTTTACGCGTCGCTCGCTTCCTCCGGCATCTGGGCGCCCCTGCGCCTTCTGCGCGATGCGCCGGGCGATGCGCCGAAAACCGCGAACGCCGCCCCGGCGCCACGACCGCTCCTTTCGCCCGAAGCCGCCTGGATTGTCGGCCGCATGCTGGAGACGCGCGGCGAATCGATTCGAATTCGTGAGAAACGGTTCCCCCTCATCTACAAGACCGGCACGAGCAACGGCTTTCGCGACGCCTGGGCCGCCGGCTGGGTCGGTCCTTATGTAATCGTCGTCTGGTCTGGAAACTTCGACGGCCGGCCGAACGGCTACTTTCAGGGCGCGACGCTCGCCGCGCCGCTCTTTCGAGAAGCGGCCGCCGCCCTTGCATCTGCGCCTTCCCTTGATTGGCCTGACGACTACGCCGGCCCAGTGACGAAAGCGCCCGAAGCGCTCAACGTCGCTCAAGAGAACGTCTGCCGCGCCACGGGCGACGTCGGCAATGCGCTTTGCCGGGACAAAACGAAGGCGTGGTTCATTCCCGGGAGATCGCCCATACGCGATTCGGGCGTCTTTCGTGAGATTCTCATTAACAAGAAAACCGGGCTGCGCGCCTGCCGCAATGAACCCGGGCGAACCGAAAAGCGCGTCTGGGAATTCTGGCCGAGCCATTACCAGCGCATGTTCCTCGCGGCCGGCATCGTCAAGCGTCCGCCCCCGCCCTTCGAACCAGGCTGCGAAAGCTTTGCGCGGCTTGAGGCCTCCGGCAGCCCCGGCCAAGCGCCAGTGATTCTCTCTCCCAAACGCGGCGTTGCCTACTTTACCGGCACGGCGGGACGCTCGCGCGCTGCCGTGTTGCTCGAAGCGGGATTGAGTCCCGAAGCCCGGACCGTCTATTGGTTCGACGGGAGCGTCTTTCTCGGCGCCGCGCGCGGCGGCGCAACTATCTCAAAATCTTTTTCGCCGGGCCGTCATCGGCTGACGGCTACGGACGACTTTGGCCGCAGCAGCGCAGTGACGCTTCACGTGCGAACGCCTTGAATCGCAGCGCGAGATCAATTCTCACGCGCGGCACGACTTGCGCCTCCCTCTACCTGATCTGATATCGAGTATTTCTGCCGCTCCTAATTCTTTCAATGGCGCTCTTTATTAGCATGATTCATAGGCGGTCGAAGAGCGTTTCATTTCGCCGCCAGTCTGTTGAAGACTCGAATGCAGAAGAAGCCGAAAAGCGTGATGAAGCCCGCCGCCGCATAGCAGGCTTCGAAGCCGAAACCCGAGCCAAGAAGCGCTTTCATCAGCATCGGACCGATCAGGCCCGCAACAGAAAAGCCCGCAAACATGATCCCGAAATTAACGCTGTTGTGAGCCGAGCCGAAAGCTTCAGCCGTGAAGCCGGGAAATACGCCCATGAAGGCGCCGAAGGAAAGGCCTAGCGCACAAAGGCCTGCGTAGAAAAAGAAGACCGATTGCGCAGATGCGGCCGCAAGAAGCGCAAGACCGAGCGCAGCCACCAGGAGGCCAAGACCGAGCGTGCGCGTGCGGCCGAGATGATCCGAGAGCGTGCCTGCTGCTATGCGTCCGAGCGTGTTGGCGAGCGCAATGATCGATACAGCGGCACCTGCAGCCGCAACATCAAACCCAATCTGCTCGCGCGCAATCGTAAAGCCTTGAGAAATAACCATCATGCCGGCCGTCGCCCCGCACATGAGGAGCATGATCATCGGCGGGAATTCCGGCGAGCGAAGCATCTCGCGCCAGGTGCTGCTCCTTCCAGCCCTTCGCTCGCCGGCGGGCGCCTTCCATCCTTGCGGCGAGAAATCCGGCGGACACTGGAATGAAAGCATCCCGCCAGCCACAATGACGACGCCGACGGCAATGCCGATGATGTTGAGCGCGCTCGTGATGCCGAAGCGATCGATCAGATAGGAGGCAACGGGCGGCATCAGCACCGAGCAGATGCCGTAGGCGGCCGTCGTCAAGCCGCCCACGAGCCCGCGGCGATCCGGGAAGAACTTCATGGTGTTGTTGATCGTGCAGCCGTACACCATGCCGAGCCCAAGGCCGAAAAGAAGTCCGTACGAGAAAACAAGTGCGCCGATCGACTGCGCCGTTCCCGAAAAATAAAGTCCGGCGCCCATCAGAAGGCCGCCCCCGATGATGACGAAGCGCGGTCCGAAGCGATCGTTGACGGCGCCGCCGAAAATCATCGGAATCGGCGCCAGGCCGTTCGCAATCGAAAAAGCGATGGCAAGATCCCCCGCCGTGACTGCGACGCCGGCGAGCGCGGAAAACTTTTCCGCCAGGGCGGACGCAAAGACTGACCAAGCGTAAACCGAGCCGGCAAAAAGATTGATGAGGCAGCTGACGGCAAGCAGCCCCCAGCGGCTCGTCGAAAGATCGCGGACGTTTTTCATAACGGGGATTCCTTTACGGCTGCGGCTCCCGCTCAAAATGCGGGATGCCGCTCATCAACTTCAAAGCTTTGCGCCGAACATGCGCTTCAGCGTTTCTCCAAGCATGGCGTCCACGGCGCTGCGCTTCTCTCGCAGGCAGCAGAGCTGCTGCTTCCTCGCTTCATTCCTGGACTTTGCCGCACGAATCGATTCGTCAACCATTTCAGGATTGGCGCTTCCTTTCGAACGACGGCCTGCCAAAATGCCTTCAGGCTGAGTCGCCTGCCGAAGCGCTTCCTCGGACAGCGGAAACTCGGCCGCCAAGCCTTCGGCCTTCGTGTCCGCAATGAATTCGCGCCAAAGCGACAGAACGTCTTCATAGCGAAGCGTGACAGGCGTGACGCCGTTCTTTGCCGCCCAGGTCACCAGCCGGCTCGCAAAGCCGTGGCCGCTTCTAAAGTCAGCGCCGCCTGCGCGCACCAGGCGGTCAGCAATTTCCTGCGTGCAGGTCCAGCCGCTATTGAGCACAGCAAGCGCTTCTTCACGGTCTACAGCAATGGAAGCAACAATTTCGGCAAAGCTGCGCAGCGTCACGGCCGCGTCGCAGCAGAGCGACTCCATGATGCGCACGTCGCGCACGTCGGCCATGCCGAGGTTGAGATTCTGCATTCTCAAAAGCACGCCCTGCGCTTCTCCCATGACAAGACCGGCATCGCGCCGGCAGTCGTTCACAAAGCCGGGATTGCGCTTCTGCGGCATTGCGGAAGAGCGGTAGACGCCGTTGGCGCTTTGAAGCACGAGCCACGGGCGCGGCGTGGCGTACTGCACCATGAAGTCCGCAATAAAGGCATTTACATGCAGCATGGCGCTCGTGATGATCTGAGAAATTTCGAGCGGCAGATCGTTCCCAGCGCACTGTCCAGCATCAAAGGCGTTTTCTGCGCTTCTCGAAAAGCCGAGAAGCTCAGCCATGCGATCGTTGTTGAGCGGCCAGCCCGTGCCGTTGCACACGCCCGAGCCCATGGGGCAGAAGTCAAAGCGCCGCAGGCATTCGAACGCGCGTTCTACGTCGCGCCCGAAAACAGCATCCTGCGCGGCCAGGTAGTGGCCGAAGAGCGTCGGCTGCGCCTGAACGCCGTTCGTATAGGCAGGCACAACAGCGCCGCCCTCGCGTTCGGCGAGTCCGATCAGCGCTTCCTTCACTTCAAGGAGCGCATCCACAACCATTTCGAGCCGCTCAAGATTGAGGCCGGCATTGGCCGTCGCGAGGATGTCCTGGCTCGAGCGGCCGACATGAACCACGCTCGCGCTCATGCCTGCGCGTTTAAGCATGTCGGGCTCAAACGTGATGTAGAGCTCTCTTCGCACAAAGTCAGCCTCGCGGCTCTCCGCTTCCATTTCATCGAGCGCCTTTACGAGCTTTCTGGCGTTCGCTTCATCGAGCAGGCCGCTTTCGTAATTTGCAATGATCGAGGCACGGTTGATCCGCTGCAGCCAGTCCTCGGTATCAAGGCGCTTCTGGTCATCGCGGCAGGCCGACGGCGTCTTTCCCATATGCATTCCGAGCATTTTTTCGATCCTTATGTATTTCGATCATCGGCGTCTCCGGCGAAGCCGAAGCTTCGCCGGAGATGCCTCAGGAGAGAGAAACTGAACGGAAGAGCAGGAATCAGAAGCGATGCATCAGACCGACAATCGCCTCGTGCGCAGTGATGTCGTCTTCCTGCCAGTCGGCATCTTGCCAGAAGGCGCCCGCAATGCCGTAGATGGACGTGCGCTTGCTGAGCGGATAGACGTAGCCGAGGCCGACGTTGGCGCGCTGCATGTCGTTGTTGTCGGAAATGTTCTGGTTTTCAGCCTGCGCGTAGCCGACGGAAAGCTTGACCGTGCCGCCCCACTGCTTGAAGTCGACGCCTGTCGAGAGAGCCCAGGCATCAAAGCCGCGTTGCTTGACAGAACCGGGTTCACCCACTGGGCTGATATCGCTGCTCAGCATCGGTGCAACCTCCTTCGTCGAATAGCCGCCGATCCAGGGCACGTTTTTCATGTACTGCGCCGCGCCGTAAAGCTTGAAGGCGTCGAAATTGTAGTGACCGCCAATCAGGAACTTGTAGGCCTCCTTCTCGGGCATGGAATCAGCCTGAGAGCCAGCAGCAGAGGTCGGCACTCTATGGCCGTAGTCGACACAGTCAACAGCTGCGGCGAGGAAGTACTTCTCGCCCGTGAGCGTTGCGCCGATCGCCCACCAGCGGTCGGCGTCGGAGCTGCCCTCTTCGCCGGCGGCTGTCGAGTTGTTCTTGAAGGAATACTGCGCATGGAACTGCAGTCCGCCGAATTTGGGCGAAATGTAGTTGATCATGTTGTCGTAGCGGGCCGTGGCAAGGGTGCCCACAAACTTCCAGCCGCCCGTCATGTTGCCCCAGCCGGCGCCGAACGGATTGACGCGGCTGTTGAAGATGCCGGTCGTGCCCGAGCCCGTCGTCAGCGCGGGCATGCGGCCGAACTTGATCTGGCCGAAGGTTTTTGAATCGAGCCCGGCGGAAGATTCACGCTCAAAGAGGCGGTTGGCGATGTAGAACTCGCCCGAATCAGCGAGGAAGCCGTTTTCGAGGTGGAAGATGAACTTCACGTCGTCGTTGAGCTGCTCGGAGCCGCGGATGCCCCAGGTGCTCACATTGCCCGTGCCCTGCGCGAGCTGGCTTTTCGTGCCTTGCCGCTCAACGTGGCCCGTGGCCGGGTCAATGCCTGCCGGATTGCTGAGTGACTGGCCGGCCGGGCCGCCCATGCCTGCATTCAGATCTTCGTGCAGGTACGAGATGCCCTGGTCGAAGAAGCCGAACATTTGAATGTCCGCGGCCTGAGCGGTTGAATAAGCGCCGGCGCAAGCCAGGAATAGAGCGGAAAGACGAAATGCGTTTTTCATGATGTTTTGAAACAAAGGGTTGAGCGAGGGCGGTGTTGATGCCCCCGCAGGAAAAAAGTCAGCCGAGGCGATTGAGAGCGTGGAATCCGCCCTTGACGACATAGGCTTCGAGGCCGGCCCTTGCGACCGCATCTTGGCCCGCAGGCGTGCAGATCACGGTTGCGCCTGCACCGGCGAGCTTGCCCTCGAGCAGCAGAGGCCGCCCCATCGCAAAGGTGTGAACGGCGCGCTGCGTCATCGGGTCGTAGACCGTGATGTCCGCATCAGCGCCCGGCAGAAGCGTTCCCTTCTCGGTGAAGCCGAGCATGAGCGCAGGCAGAAGCGAAGTCTTTCTGGCAAAGTCAACGGCGGATAGCTCGCCGAGCCGCACAAAAGAAAGACCATCTCCGAGAATCACGTTGCGCGGCAGGCCGCCGCCGTCGGTGCTGATCGCGTCCGTGAGAAAGCTGCCGTCTGCGCGCTTTGCCGTCAGGAAGAAATGGCGCGAAAGGAAGGGGTTGACGCCCGCAAACGAACCGTCGACGTGTCTGCCGGCATTCACTGCCTCGAGGAAGTACTCGGCGCCGGCTTCGCCCGACAGAAGCTTTACGTCGTCCGCCTCCGGAACGAGAACACTCAGACGGCCGCTGCGGATGGCATCGCAGGCGCCGTGCTTGTCCGCTCGATAGCCGAAAAGCTCGAGATTCCTCACCGCGATCTTCGACTTGGGCGTGCCATCGTCATTGAAGTCGAACGGACAGCCGTTTCGCGAAGAGAGATAGCTTTCCGTCACGATTTCGGGGTGCTTCTCAAGGAGCGCCGCCGCACGGCGGCACTCCTCGAGAACGTCCGCAACGCGCCCGCGGCAATACGCGTTGAGGTGCGCCAAGTGAAGCGGATGGCCGTCGCAGAGCGCCACAGCCTCCTCCAGGCCCGTAATGTCCGAGCCTTTTTCAGTTGTGCCGGCGTGCCACGCCATGTAGACGTTTTTCTCGTCCGCCTTGCGGACCATGCAGGCGGAACTATCCGGCGTGAGGGGGAAGTGTCCCCCGAGGAGCTTCACGCCGAAGGCGCCAGCAGCAAGAGACGCATCCATGAAGCGGTCGAGCTCCGCTTCATCAGGCGAATTGCCTGAAACGTTCCGGCCGGGCAGAACGGCATTGAGAACCGCAATGTTGAGCCCTCTGCCGTGCTCGCGCGCCTGCTCCAATATCGCGTCGGTCGGCCCCGACATGTCGACCGCCGTCGTGACGCCGGCGCGAGCAACCATTGAATGGCTGCGCGGATCGACCGAGAGATGCAGGTGCGAATCAATGACGCCCGGCTGCAGAACAAGGCCTTTAGCATCAATTTCGTGCGTGCCGTCGGCGCTCAGTTCCGGGCAAACGCACTCGATTCGACCGTTGTGAACGGCTACATCGGCAACTTCTGCAGTCCGGGAAAGCGGATCAACCACGAGCGCATTGCGGATGATGAGATCGAACTTCATGATGCTGGGGACCTCTTAGACCAGAAGAACCGCTGCGAGAACCAGGGCAACGATCATGCCCGGGAAGAGGCGCTTGGCAACCTGCATGGCGTCGGCGCCGGCAAAACCGGCAACGATGATGATGCAGCCGGCAAGCGGGCTGGCTGTGCGGCCGAACTGGCCGGCCAGGATGGCGAGCAGGCCCAGGCCTTCCGGCTCCATGCCGAAGCTTGCCGCCGAGGGCGTCACAGCCTGATTGAAGGCCCAGATGGCGGCTTCGCCGGAACCCGTGCCGAGCGCCATCAGGAAGGGACCGAAGGAAGCGCCCCAGCGGGCAAATTCATTCGAATGCTTCAGATATTCGATGAAGGCGCTGACCGCACCGGTCGCCTGGAGGCCGGCAGCGAAAACGCCGGCAGCGACGATAAGGCCGATCACCTGGGCGTAGCCCGTGCCCATGCCTTTGAAGAAGGCCTTCGAGAGTTCGCCCGGGTTCATGAGCGTGATGAGCGCAATGGCAGCCGTGCCGGCGATCATCGCGAACACGACGTCGACGCCCGACTTCGGGAACCAGATCGAAGCGATCATGAGAATCGCAAGCGGAATGAGCGGCGCAATCGCCTTGAGGTAGTTGACCTTGAAGTCAGCCGCTTCTTCGGCAGCGCCTTTGAATTCAGAAGGATCTGCCTTGTGATCCTTGTTCTTGACAATCATGATTGCCGCGTTGATGACGGTCGCAACCAGCACAAGGCCGACCGCATAAGGCGCGAGATAGGCGATGAAGGCCATCAGATCCATTTCAGCCATCTTCGCGACGTAAATGTCGTGCGCGCAGCCCGGATTGAGCAGCAGGCCGGTCATCGTGCCGCCGCCCACAGCGGCCGCAGCCGCAGCGGGACGAATGCCGGCGCGCAGCAGCAGCGGAATGAAGGTCGCGCCTGCACATGCAGCCGTGCCTGCAGCAGACATGATTGCAATATTGATGAGGAAGGTGAGGATGGTTGCGGCCGGAATGAGAAGGCCGCCGAGCTTCTTGAGCGGCGCCGCCACAGCTGCAACGAGATGCTGGTCACACTTCGAAGCGGATACGGCAGCGGCAAAGCCCATGGCCGCGCAGATGGCCGGCACGAGCGTGCCGTTGGTCATCCCTTTGATGAAAGCCTGAAACGCCTTCATCGGCTCGCCGGCCACCAGGCACATCAGAAAGCCGGCGACGACCAAGAGCATGCGCGTTTCAAACCGCTTGACGAGACCAACAACGGTCAGAACAATGGCCGCTATCGCGAACCAGATCTGCCAAGACATGATCTTTTCTCCTAGATTGGGATTTTTCGGGGGTTGCGTGATCCGGGCGGACAATTGCTTCGTGTGTTTCGGTCCCTGGGCCGCTCGGAACAGAGGGCATTATCAAAACGGCGCAATGCATTGAGAAGACAACAAAACGCATGCTGATGTTGCCGTTTCTGCAATGTAGAATGAGAAAAATCGAGTGCTTCCGAGCCGTCAGCTAGAAAATTCGGCTTGAAGGCATTGCAAGAACTTCATCAATTGATTGCAGATTCTGCAATTTATAGGTGAAATCACCAATGGATGGGGCTCATGAGCTCGACGGAAAACCTATTGAACTGGCGCGTCTTCAACGAAGTAGTGAATCGAGGCGGCATCATTGCCGCCTCGGAAGCGCTTGACTGCGAACCGAGCACGGTGAGCCGAATCATCAAAAAGCTCGAAAAGGATCTAGGCGCCCCTCTTTTTCTGCGGGCGACTCGGCCGCTTGAGCTCACGGACCTCGGCCGCCTGGCCTTTGACCGCTCAAGGGAGCTCCTTAATCATTACGGCGACATGATGAGCGAGATCCGAGGAGACCGGGAAAAGCTCGCCGGCGTCATCCGCCTCGCGGCGCATGCAGGCATCGGTCCCATCGAAATCACGCCTGCGCTCGTTGAATTCCAAACCATTTATCCGGAAATCGAGCTCGAGCTGCATCAGCTCTCCGCCGGCATACCCGAAGCATTTCACAACAATGGAAGAACGATTGACGTCTTGGTGGGCTACGGCCCCGAGGGCCCGATCCCAGGCATCGTGAGCCGCTACGTGGGCGCCATGCCCTTCATTCCATGCGCCTCGCCCCTTTACCTGCAGCGGCACGGCACGCCCATGCACCCCAATGAGCTCTGCCGCCATACGGGCATTCTGATTGACACGCCCTCGCGCGTATCAACGGAAACGCTTCAAAAGGGCGAAGAGATCGTCACGCTCCATTGGAACAACACGCTGCGCTTCAACAGCCTCGTCTCCGCGAAGTCGGCCGTCATGCTCGGCGCCGGCATTGTGCCGGACATGCCGCTCTATCACGCAACGGAAGCCTTTCAGAACCGCCGCCTGATTCCCATTCTTCCGGGCTGGCGCAGAAAACACGCTTCCTGTTTTGTCTGCGCCACCGAAGGCGCCTGGACGAAGCACCGCATCCGCGTCTTTGTGGAATGGCTTGCCGAACGCGAGCGGCAGACGCTTTCGCGCCTTAGGAGCGAGCATGCCGAATTTTACGTGTGAGCGCTCTTTGCCGAAGAAAGCCGCAAACCTTAACGATTCTTTGCCTTCTTGAACGTTCGACTTACGTTTTGCCGCATGCATGAGCGCTATCGTTAATGGTAAGAAAACGTTTGGGAGGTTCGTGATGAAGTCCCGCACCTTTTTAAGCATCGCAGCGGGCGCCGCCGCCATCGCGGCGCTTCTCTTTTCGACGTCGGCGCCGAGCTTTGCGCGTCCGCCCGGTCCGCCACCAGGGGGCTTCCACGGCGGCCCAGGCTTTCATAGGCCGCCGCCACCGCCGCCAGCCTTTCACCGACCGCCGCCTCCGCCGCCGCGCCACCACTACCGCAGCCGCTGGCACGACTGGGGCTTCTGGGGGCCGCTCGCGCTCGGCGGCATCATCATCGGCGCCGATCTTTACACGCGGCCCGATCGCGTTGAGGTGGTTCCCGTGCCGGTGCCCCAGACGCCAGTCGTCGTGCCTGCTGCCCCGGCAGCGCCCGCGCAGCAGTATGCCTGGTACTGGTGTCCGACCGCCGGCGCCTTTTATCCCGGCATCGCCACCTGCCCGGTCGAATGGCAGATCGTGATGGGAACAAGCGCAACGAATCCGCCGACGCCGCCCCGTTGAAAATTGACCGGTCTCTTTCCGGGCGATAAGCTTCCTTCGACCAAATGCGCCGCTCGCGGCTGAAGCTCTGCCGCGGGCGGCCTTTCCATGAGGAGAAGGAAATGAAATTTGTCCGTCCCCCCTTCAAGGGCGAAAACAAGGGCCACTACACCGCCGGCGTCATCTCAAAGGGCATGCTCTACGTTTCAGGGCAGCTCTCGATCGATCCCGACACGCGCGAAGTCTGCCATGGCGACATCTACGATCATGCGCGACTCGCGCTCGACAACGTCGACCGCGTGCTGAAGGAAGCTGGCGTGCCGCGTGAAAATGTCGTCTTCTGCCGCGTCTACACGCCTGACGTGAAGTACTGGGGCCCGATCAACGAGGTTTACGCTGAATTTTTCGGCGACCACAAGCCCGGCCGCGTCGTCGTCTCAACGACGGAAATGCACTTCGGCTGCCTCGTCGAAATCGAGGCCATTGCCGAGGTCGATGAAGACTGATTGCTACGTCCCTGAAGAGAAAAAAGACCGTCTGCAAAACGACGAAAAGCGCCGCTTCCCAGATCGGAAGCCGGCGCTTTTCTTATGGCGCGATAGAGCGCGCTCAGTTCACAGCCTGCTCGTCCTCACTGTCGTCATCGGCCGGCTTCTTCGCCGCCGGCGCCGCGTTGGAGAGGCCAAGCTTCGCAAGATACTCCTCCGTGACGTCGCCCGTGACGTATTCGCCGTCAAAGCACGAGCAGTCAAAGCGCGGAATCGAGGGGTTCATGTCATGGAGCGCGTTCTTCAAGCCCTCGAGCGTCTGATAGACCACGGCATCCGCGCCGATCACGCGGGCGACTTCCTCTTCGCTCTTGCCGTCGCCGCAAATAAGCTCGGCCTTGGTCGGCATGTCGATGCCGTAGACGTTCGGGAACATCACGCGCGGGGCGGACGAAGCGACGAAAACCTTCTTCGCACCCGATTCGCGGGCCATGCGGACGATTTCCGTCATGGTGGTGCCGCGCACGATCGAATCGTCGACGAGAAGCACGTTCTTGCCTTCAAACTCGACCGGCATTGCGTTGAGCTTCTGGCGCACGCTCTTCTTGCGGACGGCCTGGCCGGGCATGATGAAGGTGCGGCCGACGTAGCGGTTCTTGATGAAGCCTTCGCGGTAGGGGAGATGAAGCCGCGCGGCGAGCTCCTGCGCGCAGGGGCGGGAGCTGTCCGGAATCGGCATCACGACGTCGATTTCGGAAAGATCAAGCTTTTCCTTGAGCGTTTCGGCGAGATAGACGCCAAGGCGCAGGCGGGCGCCGTAGACGTTGATGCCGTCAATCGTCGAGTCGGGACGCGCGAAGTAGACGTATTCAAAGGCGCAGGGATTGGATTCGGGATGCTCGGCGCACTGGCAGGTGACCGCCTTGCCGTCAAGCCCGATCCAGAGCGCTTCGCCGGGAGCGAGGTCGCGCTCGACCTTGAAGCCGAGGCCGATCATCGTGACGGACTCCGAGCTCACCATCCATTCCTTGTCGCCCGTTTCGGTCGTGTTCGAGCCGAAGCAGATCGGACGGATGCCGTGCGGATCACGGAAGGCAAGAAGTCCTTTGCCGGCAATGAGCGCCACGACTGCGTAGGAGCCCTTGACGCGCTTGTGAACTTCGCGAACGGCTGCAAAGGCGCATTCTGCGTCCAGACGCTTATTGACCGTCACGCGCGAAATTTCATTGGCGAGCACGTTGAGGAGCACCTCCGAGTCGCTCGTCGTGTTGATGTGGCGATGATCCATCTCGTAGAGCTCCTGCGTGAGCTCAGCGGCATTCGTCAGGTTGCCGTTGTGCGCGAACATGATGCCGTAGGGGGCATTCACGTAAAAGGGCTGCGACTCCTGGTTGGAGCTGGCGCAGCCCTGCGTCGGATAGCGCACGTGCCCGATGCCCATGTTCCCAGTCAGGTCGCGCATGTTGCGGGTGCGGAAGGCGTCGGTGACGAGCCCCATGGCCTTATGAATATGGAAGTGCAGGCCGTCAAGCGTCGCAATGCCTGCGGCATCCTGGCCGCGGTGCTGCAGCAGCAAAAGCGCATCGTAGAGACGCTGATTGACGGGTTCGTTCGAGAGAAGGGCAACAATGCCGCACATGGATGGAACCTCGGAAGGGAAATAAGACGCGCGTGCGGAAAGGCGTCCGCCCGGCGCATGAAAGTTAAACTGGAAGCGTAGACGAAAGCGTGCCGGAATGCTCGGCAAAACCCCCATTGCGAAGCTTTCGAAAAAGCTTTACCGAAAGCTTTCAGAAAAGCTTGCCTGCCTTCGAGAACGGCAAGAAATGCGAAATCGCCGCAGAACCCGAGTGTTCGATCGGTTTTCTGCGGCGTTTTCTCAGCAAGCCTGCCGGCACTCTTCTGCGCTGGGCGCTGAAGCCTCAGACGCCCCGACTGCCTTTGCGGACTTCAGAAAGCCAGTCGGGCAAATAAGGCGTCGCCCACTCAATCAGCATTTCCGCCGGGCCGATCAGGACCGACTGCTGCCACATCTTGCTCGAGTGAATCGACTGCGGAATGCCAAAGAGAAAGACGCAGGCGCAGACGACAACAACGCCGCGCAAGAGTCCGAAGACGGCGCCGAGCGCACGATCTTCAAAGGAAATTTCCGCCACTTCGAGCAGCTTTCGCAAAAGCATGCCAAGGAGCCCGCAGCCAAAGAGCACAGCCACGACGATCAGCACGGAAGCGATGATGACGCGCGGCACATAGCCGATGCTCTCGAGCGGAATGTAGCCGGCGATGTCGCCCGCGAAATTCATTGCAAGCACGATGCCGACGACCCAGCCCGCAATGGCGAGCACCTCTCGAACCACGCCGCGCACGATGCCGACAACGGTTGAAAGAATAAGAAGGGCAATGATGATCCAGTCGATTTCGGTCATGAGAGGAACAAGGCCGGAAAACAGTTGTCCGCCGCCCAAGCGCGGGCGGCGACGCAAACGCCACATCGGCGAAAAACGCGGGCCTATTGTAGCGAAAAGGCCCGCCCGGAACGTTGCGGCTCGACGCTGCCGCGCGCTGCTGCTACTGCGCGCCGACGAGCGGCTTGGAGACGATGCCGTTGAGCACGATGGTGCCGACGACGCCCTCGGCTTCCTTTCGCGTTTTGTAGAGCCCGACGCGCACGCGCCAAAGCGTGGTCGCCTTGCGCTCGACAGGCATGCGATAGGCGGGCAGCCCAAGAAGCGCAAGCTTCTTCACCGTGCGCTCGGCCTCAAGCTCGGAGCTCGTCGCCATCACCTGAACGTAAAAGCCCTTGCCTTCGGGCGGCGCAATGCCGACCGAGGGCGCTGCGGGCTTGCGCTCGGCCGTCTCCTGAGAAGCTTTTTCGCCGGCACGGGCGGCAGAAGCCTGTCCTGACTTTGCTTCGGGCTTCTGAGCTGCTTTTTGATCCGTCTTTTGAGCCGTCTTTTGTTCGGCTTTATCCCCAGATGCCTCCGCTTTGCCGGCAGCCGCGCCCTTCGCCTCAGCGGCGCCCGCCATCGCCTCAGCTGCTTCCTCCGCCTCTTCGGCGTCCATCGCTTCCTGCGCCGAATCCGCAGGCACGGGCGGCACCTCAAGCTCCGCCGTGTTTTCCGTCACGCTCGGAATCGTCGTGTCGATCGAAGCGGTTTCAAAAGCCGTTTCGTTGTCGAGCACAAAAGGCGCCGCGACGACAACAGCCAAAAGGAGCGCCGCTGCGCCGACGAGCCGATGCTTGGTGCGGCGGCGGGCGATGATTTCTTCTTCCGTCAGCTCGCGGTAGAGGGGAACCTTCGTTTTCTCCGCGCTTTTTTTCGGCGCGGCCTTGGGTTCGCTGATAACTGTTTCTGGCTCCTCAACTGCCTCGGCTGGCAACGCAGCCTTGCGCCCGAGAACTGCAGGGCGGCTCTGCACGTTGGGCGCTGCCGCAGCCGAAGCACTCTCTTTGGCTTCGGAAGCTCGCACGGGCGCCGCTTCGACCGCCGCCTTCGGCGACTCGGGCGCCGCAGCGGCTTCAGCAGGCGCCGGCGAGCTCTCGGCAGCAGAGGCCGGCGGCAAAATGTCGACCGCCGGACTTGCCGGGCGCTCTGCTTCGCGCGCAGCCTCAGCCTTCGCTTTAGCCTGCGCCTGCGCAGCAATGCCGTAAGGATCGTAGGTTTCACGCGCAGGCTTCACTTCCTCAAAGGCAGGCGGAACGCTTCCTGCCGGCGCTGCGGAAGAGATCGCGTCGAGACGAACCGTCTCCGGCGTCTTCGCCGCCTCATCCGGCATGGCTTTCGGCGGCTCGCCCCAAGGGGGCGGCGCACTTGTGCGGGCCGATTCGCCGAGAAGCCCCGCTGCGCTCGGCTCGAGGCGCTCCTGCGGGTCATGCCGCTCCTGACGCTCGACGGGTTCGCCCTCTGCGTCCCGTGCCTGGGCATTTTTGCGGAAAGGATTGAAGAACGACATGTGACAGTCCCCTTGCGCTCGAAGCTTGGCGCCTCGGGCTTTTCATGGCTCCCGAAGGGCGCATTGATCTGCTTGGGCTTCCTTTGCGCCCTTTCGGGCTGCGGCGCGGCCGGCTTCAGGCCTTCGGAGCCTCGCGATGCGCGGCCTCGAACGCTTCAAGCGCCTCCGTTACCGTTACAAAGGAGCCGAATACGATGATTCTATCAGCGGACGAACCAGACGCCCTGCTGCGGCAGGCATTAGCAGCATGCGCCCGAGCGTCGGCAAGCGCCTCTGCGATCGAGGGGCAGCCGTGCACGAGCGCCGGATCAACCCCGCCAGAAAGAAGCGCAGCCTTGATGTTTTCAAGGTCCGCGCCGCGCGGTCCGGGCAGTCCCGCCACAAACCATTCATCAATTTCCGAGCGCACGAGCGAAACGACGCCCGCTCGATCTTTGTCCTTGAGCATGCCGAAAACAGCGAGCGTATGCGTGCCCGGACGCTTGGAAGCCCGCAGGTTTTCTGCCAGCACTGCTGCTGCCTGCGGATTGTGTCCGACATCGAGGATGATTTCAGGATCGCTCGAAATCCGCTCGAAGCGCGCGCGAATTCTCGCTGAGGCAATGCCGCGCGCCAGGGCCGCGCGGTCGATCGGAAAGCGTTCGGGACAACGAGCGCGCAGCGCGCAGAGCACGGCGAGCGCGCCCGCGAGATTCTGATATTGATTTTCGCCGGCAAGTCCTGGCTGCGGAAGGTTCTCGAGCCGCAGAGCGTCCGCCCCGCGCCACTCGAAGTCGAATCGCCCGTCCGCATGACGGCGCACCTCAAAATCGCGTCCTGCCGCCATAAAGTCGGCGCCGATTTCAGCCGCATGCCGCCGAACGCTTTCAGGCACATCCGGATCCGCGCAGACCGCGGGAGCGCCTGCGCGATAGACGCAGGCCTTTTCAAAGCCGATCGCTTCGCGGGTATCGCCGAGAATGGCCGTGTGATCCAGGCCGACGGTTGCAATCACGGCCGCGTCCGAATCGATGGCATTCATGGCGTCAAGCCTGCCGCCGAGGCCAATTTCGAGAATCACAACGTCGGGACGACTGCGCATGAAGAGAAGCAGAATCGCGAGGCCGGTGAATTCAAAATAAGTGAGCTTCAGGCCCGCGCGCTTTTCCTCAACCGTGCGGAACGCCTCAACGAGCGCCTCGTCCGACGCTTCGCGCCCGTCAATGAGCGCTCGCTCATTGAAGCGAAGGATATGGGGCGATGTGTGCAGCGCCGTATGCATGCCGGCTTCGCGGCAGATCGCCTCAAGAAACGTGCAGGTCGAGCCCTTCCCGTTCGTGCCTGCCACCGTTATGACGGGGCAGTCGAAGCGAATGCCGAGCCGTTCGATCATTTCCCGCATGCGCTCAAGGCCGAGCACCATCGGCTGTTCGTGAATCGACTCCACATATGCGAGCCATTGCGCAAGCGTGCTTTTCTCTTTCATCAGCATGTCCAAAAATGAAAACCGTCCGCCGAAGCCGCCGGCAACGGTGCCGGCGCCTCATGCGGACGGATCGGTTCAATAGCGAGATTCTTCTCGTCGCTCAATCAGATGCCGTTCACGGGCTGCTTCTTCATCAGCAGCTGCGTGATGACGGAAATCTTCGCGCGCAGTTCGCGGCGGTCGACAATAAGGTCGACCTGGCCGGTCTTCATCAGGAATTCGGAGCGCTGGAAGCCTTCAGGCAGCTTTTCGCGGACGGTCTGCTCAATGACGCGCGGACCGGCAAAGCCGATGAGCGCCTTCGGCTCCGCGATGACAACGTCGCCCATGAAGGCGAAGGAAGCGGAAACGCCGCCCATCGTCGGATCGGTGAGCACGGAAATGAAAGGCAGCCGCGCCTGCGAAAGCCGCGTTACCGCAGCAGTCGTCTTTGCCATTTGATAGAGCGAAACAAGGCCTTCCTGCATGCGGGCGCCGCCCGAAGCGCAGAAGACGATGAAGGGCGCATGACGGCTGATGGCCTCGTCGACGCCGCGCACAAAGCGCTCGCCTACGACGCTCCCCATGGAGCCGCCCATAAAGCCGAACTCGAAAGCCGCCGCCACAACGGGCTCGCGACGCAGCTCGCCCGCCATCACGACGAGGGCATCGGTTTCGCCCACTTTGGCGCTCGCGTCAGCGATGCGCTTCGGATACGGCTTGCTGTCGACGAACTTGAGCGGATCCTTAGGACGAACATCAGCGCCGATTTCGACGGCCGTGTCCGGATCGAGGAAGGAGAGCAGGCGGGTGCGGGCGCCGAGGCGGAAATGGTGGCCGCACTTCGGGCACACGCGAAGGCTTCGCTCAAGCTCTTCGGTATAGAGCGCCTGCTCGCAGCCCGGGCACTTGGTCCAAACGCCTTCGGGAATCGGACTCGGCTTGCGAGACTCCTCTTCACGCTTGATCTTCGGAAGAATGTGATTGATCCAGCTCATCGGTTATCGGTCCAAAAATAAGAAACACCTCCGCTTTCGCGGGAAAGACGGTTCGGGCGATTGAAGCCGAAAAAAAAGTTCGAAAAGCGACCGCCGCGCCGGCATGCCGGCAGACAGCAGGCCGATGCCGCCAAGAAGCAGCAGAGCAGAGAAAGCGGGCGCAAGTTTCGCCTGAATCGAACCATTATAGGCGTGCCGCAAGGCCTCTCCGACTGCCCGCACTGCCGTCATTCGGTAGCACGTTCGGCGGACAAAGCGCGCTCAGCGCTTCGGGAAAACGTCGCCAAAGGGGCCGATTCCGCCCTGCGGCAGGTCGACGCCCTCGTAGCCCACGCCAGTGAGATAGAGCCCCGACGGGCTGAATGTCGGCGCAGACGCCGAGCGGTTGCGCGCTGCAAGCACCGCTCCCACCCACTCGGGCGACTCCCGGCCCGTGCCGGCATAGATGAGCGCGCCCACAATGTTGCGGACCATGTGCTGCAGGAAAGCGTTCGCACTGATGCGCACGCCGACGAGCCGTCCGAGCCGAACGATGTCGAGCGCCGTCACGGTTCTCACTGGCGAAGCCGCCTGGCATTCGGCAGCGCGAAAGCTCGTGAAGTCGTGCGTGCCGACGAGATGGGCGGCTGCGCGCCGCATGCGCTCCACATCGAGCGGCCGGAAGACCCAGCCCGTTGTCTCATGAAAAAGGGGCGAGCGCACCGGATCGTTGAGAATCCAGTATTCATAGGTTCGCGAAGAGGCGCTGAAGCGGGCATGAAAATCCGCGGGCACGCGCTGCGCCCACCGAACGGCAACGCTCTTGGGCATAAAGGAATTGAGGCCGCGCACCCAGTTGGCGCTTGGCCTCTGCGCCGTCGTCTCAAAGCTCACCACCTGGTGCGTTGCATGCACGCCCGCATCGGTGCGGCCCGCGCAGATCGTGGGCGTCTTGACGCGGAGAAAACGCTCGAGCGCCGCCTCAAGCGCCGCCTGCACGGACGGCTGGTCGGGCTGCACCTGCCAGCCGCTGAAATCCGTGCCTTTGTATTCAATGCCGAGCGCCATCACGCAGCGCCCCGGCTGCGGCCCCTCTGCATCGATTTTCGTGTTTTCGGGCTGTTTTTCCAGCTTTTCGTCAAGCTTTTCGTCGTATGAATTCATGTGCTTGCTGTGGCGAAATGGTTTGACGCGCATTCTGCGCTGCGGCACGTGCCGCAGGAAGAGAAGCGCCGCACGCGTTCTTGCACGGGCGGCGTTTCGCAGGGGCCATCGTTTGCCGATGGCCCCAAAGTTGCTTTGCTGCTTAGGCTGCCGGCCCGGATGAAGGCGCCGGCGCGCTCTTCAGGCTCAAAGTCTTGAAGCAATGCGCTCTTCGAGGAAGGCTGCCTGACGCCGCTGCTCTTCGCTGCCGTGCCGGCGCACTTCTTCAAGCAGCTCATGCGCTTCCTTCAACGCGCCGAGGCCGATGAAGGAATTGGCGAGCTTCAGCTTGCCGTCGTAGGCGCTCCACTGTGCGCGCTCCTTTTCGCTCGGCTGCCTTTCAGCAAAGGCGGGCTCTTCGGGATGCGCCTTGAGCGCAGCGGGCGCAGCAGCTTCTGCCGACTCGGCAGCGTCAACCGACTCCGTTGCCAAGGGCTTTTCCGCAGGCGCTTCCATCGGTTCGGGCTCAAGCGGCGCCACGTAGCGGGAAGATGCAATCGGCCGGAAATCGTCTTCAGGCTTCACTGCGTCCGCCTTTTCGAGAGGCTTCGCTCCGTCGGCGACGAGCGCGCTGTTTTCCTCACCTTCGAGCTCCAGCGAAACGCCGGCAACGGCGGCGGCAACGTCAATGGGACGCTCAGGCGTCGAGCGCGGCGCATCCTCGTCGAGCGGCGGCAGCTCATCGTCATTGGGATCGAGCCAGGGCTGATCGGCGGGCGGCACATAGGAAGGCGAGGAGGGTTCGCCCGCAGCCTGCGCCGCAGCGTCCGAGGCCGGCGCCTGCGGCGCTTCTGCCTCATCCTTCGCCTCTTCGAGCGGCGCTTCGCCGGGCGCGGCTTCGCGGGGCTTCTCTTCGCTCGCCCCCGTCTTGGCCGCCTCCATCTGCGCGCGGACGTATTCGATTGAGCCCGCGCCCATGGCGCCCGCCGTGGTGCCGTTCTTCACAGCTTCGGAAACGGTTGCGTCAACGGCGCGAAGCTGCGCATCGGTTGCGGGCTCGACACTCGCAAATCCAATCTTGCCGCTCTTGCCGCCTTGCGCCTCAGGCGAACGCTCTGCGCTGCCGTCGCTCTCGTCGCGGCGGCTTCTCGTCCAGACGAGGCCGCCCAAAATGGCCGCCACGATGACGATAAGCGCAAGCCAGGGCATGGAGAGACCCGAATCCTTGGTTACCTGCTCATCCGTTTTTGTCGTCTCTGCTGCCTGCGAAGCAGCATCATCGCTGGCTTTGCCTGCAGCGGTCGAATCGCCGGACGGCGCCGGCTCTGCGGACGGCGTGGCCGGCGCCGCCGGCGCTGATTCTGCCGAAGGCACGGCGCCATCGGGCTGCGGCGCCGCAGCGCGTTCCGCCTGGCTGCCCGTGGGCGCATCGGCGGCTTCGTTCGGCATCTGCGCCGTCGCGGATACTTCAATTTTCGGGCGAAGCTCTTCTTCGCTCGGAATGGCGATGGGCGCGCGCGGCGCGGACGGCTGCGCCGATTCGGGCTTCGCCGTGCCGTCAGCGGGAGCGGCAGCGCCTGAAGCCGACGCTGCCGGCGCCGCAGCAGCGGCAGCAACAGCCGTCTCGCCCTCGGCTGGGGCCTGGCTCGGCAGAGCCGCGTCAGTTTGCGATGCCGGCTTATCAGGCGCAGCGGCCGATGCGCCGGACGCTAACGCGGGCGCAGCGCAGCTCGCGAGCGCATTGGCGCCCGCGCTGCCCACCGTGCTCACGCTCGCGCCCTTGGCGCGAGCCGCGTTCTGCGCATTGGCAACCGCTTCGGCGCATTCGAGCGAAACACGCTGCGCTTCAATGAGGTTCTTGGTCGGCGCCGGAATTTCTGCGGCGGCGCCGTGCATTTCACGGAACGCCGCTTCAGCATCAACGGCAAGCACCGTCTCGAGCGAGGGCGGCGCAAGCGTCGCGCCAGGCTTGAGCCTCGAGGCGTCGCCATTTTCAAAGGCGCTCGGATTCCCGGCAGTAAAGGCGCTGGCGAGCTGCTCGAGCGTTGCGCCCTGGTAGCTCGGCCAATAGAGCTTGGCGATGGACCAGAGGGTCATGTCGCGCTGCACGTGGAAAGGCTCTTCTGCGCTGAAGCCGTTGAGCGCTACGTATTCCTTCACGACCTGAGGCGCATAGCGGCCGCGGCGGACTTTCTTCGTCTGAGGCTTTTGCGATGCCGCTTGAGGAGCAGCGGCACCCTCTTCCGCGGCTTTCTCTTCAGCGGCAGGCTGAGCCGATTTTTCCGGCAGCGCATATCCGGGATGCGCCACGCTCGGCACTGCGGGCTTCAGCGCCGTGCGTTCGCCCGTCGGCGAAACAACGTAAGCGCCGTTCTGCGCACTGATCGCGTATTCGCGAACCGTGACGACGCCGCCCGCATTGAGTTCGATCAGAAGCGGAAAGCTGCCCTCAATGCGTTCTTTTCCGAGCACCCGCACCCGGATGCCGTTCTTCGCGGAATCCTTTGCGATGCGCAGGCCCTCAACTTCCTCGGGCCAGGCAACGCCCTGCCGCTCATAGGTCGACGGCGGCGCCACCCGAACAAGCAGGGGCGAAACAGACAGGTCGACGTCGTCGATTTCGAGCACTGCGTTGAGCGGCTCGCCTGGTCGGCTTTCCACCGTGAGTGCCCCGAGCGATACGGCCGCCGCAGATGCGGAGGCCGCGGCAAAGGCGAAAGAAAGAAGAAGGGCGGCAGACTTGCGTGCGAACATGACTGACATAGGAAGAGCGAAGAACGCCGGCTACAGGCCGGGTGCGGCCCACAGGCCCGCGTTGTATCGGTATGCGGGCAATGATAGCGCACGAGGCTTCCGAGCCGAGATCAGCCGATCGAGGTATGAAGGCGTGAAATACCCGAGCTTGCACGGCGCAGCCCCGTTTTTCCGGCCTTGTTCGATTGCGCAGGCGCGCCGCTCAGAATGCAGCTGCCGGCAGGCGCCAGCATCACCGCCCCTGAGGCCATCGGATCTCAGCTTCGGCAGCTGAAGCGGCGGCGCAGAGCAGAGGCCGCCCAATGCCGATGCAGCGCCAAATAAAGTGGGGCGGCCGATCCTCTTTGAATCGGCCGCCCTTCAGCAATCGTTGCGGCTTCGCACCCAAGCGCGAAAAGGCGAAAGCGCAAAGACTGAAGAACAGGACGCGCTTACGAAGCGAGCTTCGGCAGCGCTGCAGCGAGTCGGTCAAACTCGTCAAGCCACTCGGTGCTCCAGCGGATCTTCGTTTCTTCGTCGACCCAGGCCGCATCAATGCTGTTCACCACCATTTCGCGAATTTCCTCGAGCGAGAAGCCGAGGTACTCGAACATGATGCGCCAGCTCTCGGCATTGTTGACGTGATGCATCGTCGGATCGTCGGAATTCGGGAAAATCCGCAGGCCCGCGCGCTTCATCGCCCGGATCGGATGGCGGACCGCCCATTCCTCATCCGTGAAGGTGCGCAGGTAGTAGGAATTGGTCGGCACAACCGCAAAAATCACGTTTTCGTCGCGGGCGTGGCGCATCAGCGCCGGATTGTCCGTGATCGTGTAGCCGTGATCGATGCGTTCGGCGCCAAGGAGATCCATCGCCGTTTCGACATTGCGCCAATGCTCGCCGAATTCGCCCGCGTGGAGCGTGATGTGAAGCCCCGCGGCACGCGCGAGGAGAAACGCCTTCCAGAAATTTTCCGGTTCGTGATTCGTCTCGCGGTAATCGATGCCAAGACCAATTGTCTCGTCGGCCGGATGCGCAAGCATTTCGTTCACGAGCTCAAGCGCGTCCTCCGGACTTGCCTCGCGGTCGACGGCCGGAATGAGCCGCCCGACGATGCCGTAGCGCGCCTCGCCTTCGCGAAGCCCTTCGATGATCGCCTGCTGGCCGGCTTCATAGGAAAAGTGACGCTTGAGGCCTGTCCAGTTCCAGAAGAATTCGATGTAGCGCACGCCGTGCGCGCGGGCGCTTGCCATGTGCTCAACCGTGATGCGGCGCAGCATCTCGGGCTTCTTCAGAATGTGCGCTTCAAGCGCCCGGAAGATGCGAAGCACGCCCACGGGCTTCTCGCCGCGCGTGAAGAATTCGTTCACCTCTTCTTCGGTCACGGGCGCTTCGGATTCGCGCACAAGATCCATGAAGGTGTCGCGGCTGATCGTGCCGAGCAGATGGCAGTGGAGCTCTGCACGGGGAAACGACTCGAAGAATTCGAGCCAAGGCGCGGAAAGTTCGCGATGGAAGGGGCTGTCGGGCACGAAGCCCGGATTGGTGCTGCGCATGTGTGAAGTGCCTCAGAAAATATAGAGAGCGTCTGCGCGGGAAGAAAATCCGCCGACGCAGGCGCCTCTCATTTTAGAGCCCGTTCGTGCGGCTCGGGCCGGCTTAGTTTTTCGCGCCGTAGGCTTTCCGGTAAAGCAGCGCAAGCGCAGCGCCGGCGACGATGTTGCCGAGCGTGGCGGCCGAAAGATTCTTCAGAATGCCGACCGCATCGATCGTCCCGAGCGCAATGCCTTCGGGCGCAACGCCCGACTGAACGAGAAGCCAGGCAAGCGGCAGGAAGAACATGTTGGCGACGCAGTGCTCGAAGCCGAGCGCCACAAAGGCGGTGACGGGCAGAAACACTGCGAATGCCTTGTCCACGACCGTGCGCCCTGCGTAGCCCATCCAGACCCCGAGGCAGACGAGAAGATTGCAGAGAATGCCCTTCACGAAGATGACATCCCAGGACGCAGCCGTCTTCGCCGCTGCGGTCGAGAGAATGCCGCGGGCGAGATTGCCCGAGTCCGCCACGTGGGAAAAATAAATGAGCGCCGTGAGGGTGAGCGCGCCGAGCAAGTTGCCAAGCCAGACGCGCACCCAGTTTTCGACGGTTTTTCCCCAGCCGATCCGTCCGTCGACGGCGCCTGCGGCGATCATCGTGTTGCCCGTGAAGAGCTCCGCGCCCGCAACAAGCACGAGCAGAAGCCCAACGGAGAAGACGCCGCCCCCGGCAAACTTCTGCACCGCATAGGGCAGCGCCGCCTCGCCCGTAAAGAGCGCGCTGAATATGCCGCCGATCCCGATGTAGATGCCGGCCAAAAACGTGAGCGGCAGCTGCCGCCCGAATGAAAGCGCCGTCTTCGAGACGGCCAGATCAAGCACCTTCGCCGTCACTTCGGCGGGCGAGAACGCATCAACGCGCTGATTTTCCTGAGCCATGTCGGCCTCCGCAATAACAGTTTGGAAAAATCTCGCGCGGCGCGCGCAAGCGTTTTCCGAACCGTACCGAAGAAATCGCAGGCGGTTCGAGTTGAGGCAGATGGCGAGTAGAAAAGTCAGGTCATGCGTCGGTCCGGACCGGACGACGGGCGCATTGTAGCGGCGCCGAATCGTCAGGGTCTGCCGCAGGCGCCGATTATTGCGGCTTAGGTCAAAAGGCCGAGCGAGGAGCGGCGCCCGTCGCGCGGCGCAAAGCCGCAGCAAGGCCCCTCGCGGGAAAGCCGCCCAGATTGCCCGGGACGGCTTTCTGCGCGAAGGCGCTTCAGGCTTCGGGCGGCACCTCCCGGCCGATCAGATCGTGCTCTTCGTTGTCGGTGATCCGCACCTTTACGAAGTCGCCCGGCTCGAGGCTGCGATCGGTCGTGACATAGCAGACGCCGTCAATGTTGGGCGCATCGGCCTTCGTACGGCCGACGGCGACGCCGTCCTCGTCGGGCGCCTCGTCGATCAGGACGTCGAGGGTCTGACCGATCTTGCGGCGGAGCTTCTTCTTCGAGATTTCCGCCTGCACTTCCATGAAGCGGCGGCGGCGCTCTTCGCGCACTTCATCCGGAAGCTGCCCGGGCAGATCGTTGGCGGCGGCGCCGTCAACGGGCGAATAGGCGAAGCAGCCGACGCGGTCGAGCTCGGCTTCGCGCAAAAAGTCGAGCAGATACTCGAATTCCGCTTCTGTTTCGCCGGGGAAGCCGACAATGAAAGTCGAACGGATCGTGATGTCCGGACACGCCGCGCGCCACGCGGCAATGCGCTCCAGATTCCGCTCGGTCGAAGCCGGACGCTTCATGAGCTTCAGAATGCGCGGGTGCGCATGCTGGAACGGAACGTCGAGATAAGGCAGGATGAGCCCGTCGGCCATGAGCGGCACCACTTCATCGACGCTCGGATAGGGGTAGACATAGTGCAGGCGCGTCCAGATCCCAAGGCGGCCAAGTTCGCGGCAGAGGTCATATAGGCGCGTGCGCACGGGACGGCCGCCAGCAAAATCGATGCGGTAGTTGCGATCGAGCCCGTAGGCGGCGGTGTCCTGGCTGATCACAAGCAGCTCCTTCACGCCCGCTTCCTTGAGATTCGCCGCTTCGCGTACGATGTCGCCGATCGGCCGGCTCACCAGCTCGCCGCGCAGCTTCGGAATGATGCAGTAGGTGCAGTGGTGATTGCACCCTTCGCTGATCTTGAGGTACGCGTAATGCTTCGGCGTCAGGCGCACGCCGGCCTTCGGCACAAGCTCATCCCAGGGGTCGTGCGGCCGCGGCAGCGCCTTTTCGACCATGGCGAGCACTTCGTCAACGCTGTCGGGACCCGTGACGCCGAGCACTTTGGGCATGCGGCGCGTAATGAAGTTCGAGCCGTCAGCCTCGGCCTTGCCGCCGAGGCAGCCGCAGACGATGACGCGGCCGTTCTCTTCGAGCGCTTCTGCAATCGCCTGCAGGCTCTCCTCGACAGCCTCATTGATGAAGCCGCAGGTGTTGACGATGACGAGATCCGCATCCTTGTAAGTCGTGCCGATGCGGTAGCCGCGCGCGCGCAGCTCCGTCACGATGCGCTCCGTGTCGACAAGCGCCTTGGGACAGCCGAGCGACACGAAGCCGACGACGGGAATCTTGCGGGTCATGGGGAATTCTTCCTTCGTAGAAAATGGCGTGATCTTCGCCTGCCGGCATGCGGCCGGCGGGTCTCTTTGCAAACGATGGACTCTCGCGGACGGCGCGCGCTTTTGCGCCGCCCCAGCCATCAATCAGTCTTCGGGCGCTTCGGCGGCCGCATCGATCCAGATGAGCGCCGCATGCCGTCCCGAGCGCTCGCCGTCGCGGCGGAAGCTGTAAAAGCGCGCCGGATCGGCATAGGTCGAGAGCCCGCAATCATAAACGTCGGCGGCGGCCACGTCAGCCGCAGCAAGCGCATCTCGAGCAAGCCCGCCGAGGTCGGCGAGGTACTTTCCCTGCGACTTTTCGCGGAAATGGCGCGCTGCCTCAGGGAGCGTCGCGCGCATCGCTTCGAGCACGTCGGCGCCCACTTCGAAATCGTCGGCGCCGATTCTCGGGCCGAGCCAAGCAGCCAACTGAGCCTCCGGGTCGCCGAGCGCCTCGCGCACCCGGGCGACGGCCTTCTGGATGATGCCGGCCGCGAGGCTGCGCCACCCAGCATGCACGGCCGCAACAGCACGGCCCTTTTTGTCTGCGAGCAGCACCGGCAGGCAGTCGGCCGTCATCACGGCAAGCACGACGCCGGGCTTCGTCGTGAAGCTCGCATCAGCCTGCGGCACGTCCCCCGGCGCAATCAGCGCAGCATCGACAACCGCATCGCCGTGCACCTGCCGCAGCCACTTCGGCTCGGCAGGAAGGCAGTGCGTCAGAATCGAGCGATTCATGCGAACGCATGCCGGCGCGTCGCCGACATGATCCGCCAGATTGAGCCCCATGATGCCTTCAGTCGTGCCGTAGGGGCCGCTCGAAACGCCGCCCGCGCGGCACGTGAAGCACGCGCCGACAGAAGCGGGCACTGCGCCCGACCACTCGGGCACGATGCGCTCGAGCTCGGGCTTGAACTGATTTTTGGCCATAGCGTCAAATTCCTCAACAATTCGTGCGCCGCAGCTTGGGCGGCCGCACGGGCTCAGGGTTTTTCAAAAACAGCAACGGGCGCATCCCAAGGCCCGAAGCCAAGCGCGTCCATCAATTCGATCATGTCCTCGGGCGGCGGCACGAACCATTCCATGAATTCGCCCGTTTCCGGGTGCAGAAGCCCGAGACGCGAGGCGTGCAGCGCCTGACGGTGAAAGTCGAGCAGATTCTCCACCTTCACGCAGATCCCGGGCGCGCGGCCCCGGTAGACCTGGTCGCCGATGAGAGGCAGGTCCTCGCCCGTGAGGTGCACGCGGATCTGGTGCGTGCGGCCCGTGTCGAGCCGGCACGCCACCCAGGAGACGGGAATGCCGTCGATGCTCGACCAGTCCACTGCGCGAACGCGGGTTTTCGCGGGCTTGGCGCGCACGCCCGTCGAGCCCGGGAATCCCTTGAAGCGGGTGCGGCTTCTCGGGTCGCGTCCGATCGGAACGTCGACCGTGAATTCGGGGGCGGCGCTCCCGATCGTGAAGGCCCAGTATTCGCGCTTCACGGTTCGAGCCTGAAGCTGGCGCACGAGATTCGTCTGCGCCGCGAGCGTGCGGGCCACCACCATGAGGCCCGTCGTGTCCCGGTCGAGTCGATGAACAATCCCGGCGCGCGGAACATCCTTCAGTTCGGGATATCGATAAAGGAGCCCGTTGAGAAGCGTGCCCGAGTGGTTGCCCGCACCGGGATGCACGACGAGTCCGGCGGGCTTTTCAACGACGATGATCGCCTCGTCTTCGTAGACCACCTCGAACTCGACCCCTTCCTCGGGCTCGAAATGAAGCGATTCATCAAGGCGCGGCGCCTCAAGGAGCCGCACCTGGTCGCCTTCTGCAACCTTGAAGCGGACCTTGTCGACGACCTCGCCGTTCACCTCGACCTTGCCGTCCTCAATCAGCTTCTGAAGACGCGCGCGAGATACGTCCGGCAGCATCGCCGCCATCACTTTGTCGAGGCGTTCGCCCCAAAAACCTGTTACGGCAAATGCCGGAAGCGACTCTTCGCTATCGGAAGCCTCGTCGACATCCTCGTCGTCGGTATAATCGAGCTCGCTTTCTAATTCGACTTTTTCTGTCGTCATGAACTTTGCTAATCCTTTCAAACGGCTTCTTGTGCGCACCGGCGCGCTGATCGCGGTCACGCTGGCGACCGCTTCCTGCTCGTGGCTGCAGAGCCTTGATCAGGACCCCACGCTCGACTGGCCGGCCGACAGGCTTTATACGGAAGCCCGAACAGCCCTCGATGATAGCAATTGGACGCAGGCGAAGGACTACTATCAGAAGCTTGAAGCGCGCTACCCGTTCGGTCAGTATGCGCAGCAGGCGCAGATCGAGCTCATTTACGCCACCTGGAAGGACGGCGATGCGCCGGGCGCTGTTCAGGCGGCAGACCGGTTCCTGCGCACCTATCCGAATCATCAGAACAGCGACTACGTCATGTATCTGAAGGCGCTCGCCACGCTCAATGAAAACGACAGCTGGTTCGCCATGCTTTCGGCAGAAGACCTCGCCGAGCGCGATGCCAACGCCTCCCGCGAAGCCTTCGACATCTTCAAGGAGCTTGTGCTGCGCTATCCGAACAGCCGCTTCGCTCCCGAAGCGCGCCGCCGCATGCATGAGCTTGTGCTCGCGCAGGCCGAACACGAGCTGAAGACCGCCGAGTACTACTACATTCGCCACGCCTACGTTGCCGCAATCGACCGCGCGCAGCGCGTCGTGCGCGAATTCCAGAACACGCCGATGCGCGACGATGCGCTCGAGCTGATCGCGAAGTGCTACGACGAACTCAAGCTCACGGATCTCGCCGCCGACACGCGCCGCATCATTGAGCTCAACAAGGACGGCGTGCGCGCACAGCCTGCGCGCTGATTAAGCCGGCGCCCGCGAGGCGCATCCATCCCGCAAGAAGCGGGGCGCTTCCAAAGTGAGGCGTCCCGCTTTTATTTTGCCGCTGAAGCTCTTGTTGGGCAGCGGGGGTTGCGCGCTGCGCCGCCCGTGCACGCGGCGCCAATCAGGCTGCGTCGTCCATCGCATTCTGCTGCGCGGCCGCCGCCATGCCGCGCTCAAGCTTCATCGGCATCAGCACGACGAGCGCCGCAAGGAAGAAGAGCCCCGTCACCCAAATCGCGAGCCGCTGATTGTTGCCGGCGGCCCAGGAAACGGCGCCGTAGCAGAGCGGTCCGACGATTGCGGCGAGCCAGAGCGCCATGTTCCAGAAGCCGTAGAACTCCGCCAGGCGCTTCTTGGGCGCCAGAAGCGCCACCATGGCGCGTCCGGCCGACTGGCTCGAGCCCATCGCAATGCCGGCAAGATTCGCCGCCACCCAGAAAAGCGCGCGCGTCTCAGCGAGCGCCGCCGTCACAATCATCGCCAGCCAGACGCAGAGCGTGAGCGCCAGCGCCCGCTTGTGGCCGATTCGGTCCTGCACGTAGCCGAATGCAAAAGCGCCGGCGGCGGCCGTGATGTTGACGAGGAACACCATCAGAATGGTGTCCTCGGTCGTAAAGCCCATGACTTCCGCTGCATAAACGGCCGAAAGCGTGATCACGACCGAAACGCCCGATTGATAGCAGAAGCCGCAGAAAGCGAGAAGGCCGAAGTCGCAGAAGCGCCCGAGGCTCTTCATGGTGCGTGCGACTTCGCGAAGGCTCTCGGCCGCGAGACGCTTCACCTCCGCCTTTTCGATCGAGCGCGGCGCCGCGCGCTCCTTTACGAAAAGGAAGAGCGGCACCGCCGCAATGGCGAAGACCGCGGCCGTAATGAGCATCGTGCCGGCTACGCGCGCGTCAAACCCCAGGCCGAAACGCTCGCCAGAAGTGACAAGAAGGAGTGAAAGCCCAAGCGTTGCAAGTCCCCCGCAGTAGCCGAACGACCAGCCCCAGCCGGAAACCTTCCCGACGGATTCTTCGCGCGCGAGTTCGGGCAGAAACGCCGAATTGAGCGTCTCGCCCACGTTGTAGCCAAGGTTCGAGACAATCACCATGAGCGAAGCCCAGACAATCGTCCCCGGCCCGGCAAGTGCGAGGCCTGCGGTCCCTGCAATGCAGAGCATCGTCGCGGCGAAAAGCCATCGCTTTTTTGACGCAGTGCGGTCCGCGATCGCGGCGATGACGGGCATCGCAAAGAGGCCGAGGGCATTGCTCGCCGCAATCACGCACGTCCAGAGAAACGTCGCCCAGGCTTCGCCCCCGGCGACGACTGAAACGAAATACGCGTTGAAGACCGCGGTGAGAACAACGGTCGTATAGCCCGAATTGGCGAAGTCGAATGCGGCCCAGGACCAGACCTCCTTGGGCGAAACGCCGGGCTTCAGTGTTTTCGGATCCATGGGATGTGCCTCGCGTTCCTCATCAGGCGCCGCGCAGGAGCGCCTGCACATGCGTAAAGACGCTTCGCGCAAGGCTGCGCACGGCGTAGCCGCCTTCGAGCACGCTCACAATGCGGCCTTCGCAAAGCTCGGCGGCGGCCTGAACAAGTCGGCGCGACATGCGCGCGTAGTCGATTTCCGCAGCCTTGAGCTGCGCCATGTGCTCCTCGACATGGGCGTCGAATCCTGCGGAAACAAGAATGAGCTGCGGCCTGAACGCCTCGAGCGCCGGCAGCCAGATGTGCTCGACCACGTCGGAGAGCACATGTCCTTCCGCGCCGGCAGCGAGCGGCGTCGTCACCACGTTTGCCGGCGTCGGCTCCATGCGCGAATACGGAAAGAGCGGCCACTGAAAGAGCGAAAAGAATCGAAACTCGGGAAGATTCGCCAGAATCGCTTCGGTGCCGTCGCCGTGATGCACGTCGAAGTCGACCACGGCGATCCGCTCGAGCTTGTATCGCGCTCGGGCGTAAAGCGCGCCGATGGCGACGTTGTTGAGGTAGCAGAAGCCTGAGGCGCGGCTGCGCGAAGCGTGATGTCCGGGCGGACGCACGGCGCAGAAGGCGTTCTTCACCGTGCGCGTAAAGAGCTCATCGACAGCACGGACGACTGCGCCGGCGCTCGCCATCGCGCATGCAAACGTGTTCGGCCCCACTTTCGTGTCCGGCGCGTCAAAGCGCTCGAGCGCCTTGGGATCGCCGGCGGAAGCGCGTTCAAGATTCGCGACGTAGTCTGCGTCGTGGGCGAGAAGCACCGCCGAGCGGGGCGCCGGGCCGCAGTCGACGCGGCGCACGAAGTTGTCGACGCCTCCCGCCATCAGCCGCGTTTCGATCGCTTCAATGCGCTCGGGCGCTTCCGGTGCGTCCTCGAGCGGATTCGGCAGCTCAACGAGCTGATGGGTGAAGTATCCCGTCGGCAGCGTGCGCCAGTTCGAATCGGTCATAAGAGAAAAATTGGATGAATGCAGATATCAAAAGGTTAGCACGCAGCTTGAGCCCGCAGAATGCCTGGTGCTTTCTGCACCCGAGGCAGCGCGCCTACAGATCGAAACGCTTTTTCCGACGCGTGCCGCCCGAGCCCTAACGGGTGCACGGCTACAATGCGATCGAACGATATTTCACCGGACTGAACCTCATGCCCTTCGACAAGTCTTCCCGACCGTCCCGCAGTTATCTGAAGCACGCGCCGCTCGTTCTCGCCGCCTCGGCGCTCGTGCTCGTTCAAGCGTCGCATGCCGAAGCGCCGAGCGCGGGCGCAGCCCTAAAGCCGGCCGCGCAGATCGTCCTTCGGACCGACGAAGCCGCAGCGGGCGCAAAGCCGGCAGCCCAGTCCGCCCAAAAGAGCCCCGCCGCGTCCGACTACGTCGAGCGCGAAGAGGTGCAGAAGTATCTGCGCAGCCTCGCCAAGGAAAAGAAGATTCCTTACGAATGGCTCGAGCGCGAAGTGGCGCTCGCGCGCTATTCGCCGCTCTCGGAAAAGTACACGACGCCCAAGCCCAAGGCTGACAAAAAGACGACGCCGGAAAAGAATTTTCTGCTCTACGAGCGCAACCTCGTCAACACGGAGCGCATCGTCAAGGGGGTTGACTTCATTGAGCGCAATGCCGACACATTGCGCCGCGTTGAAGCTGAAACGGGCGTGAGCGGCTATGCCGTCACGGCGATCATCGGCGTTGAATCCATCTACGGGCGAAACATGGGGCGCTTCCGCGTCCTTGACGCGCTCATGACGCTCTCCTTCGACTACACGCGCCGCGCCAAGTACTACCGCTCGGAGCTTGCGAGCTTTCTCGACTTCTGCTACCGGCAGCAGGTTCCGCCCGTCACCGTCACAGGCTCTTTTGCGGGCGCGCTCGGGCTCGGGCAGTTCATGCCCGCGTCGCTCAACGCCTACGGGCGCGACGGCGACGGCGACGGCAAGATCGACATCGTTCACAACGAGGCCGACGGCATTGCCTCCGTGGCGAACTTTCTGCGCGTGCACGGCTGGGCCCGCGGCGAGCGGCCGCTTTATCCGGTCGAAGCTTCGGAAGCCATTTTCAAAGCCACGAAGTCGGGCGGCATCAAAACCCATTCGACCGTGGGCGCGCTTCTCAAGGCAGGCGTCAAGCCCGCAGGGAAGCTCCCGCTCGACGAAAAAGAGCCCGCCATGCTCGTCAATCTGCCGTGGATTGCCAAGGACAACACGCGCGGCGTCGACTACTACATCGGGACGGATTCCTTTGCTGCGATCCTTCGCTACAACCGCAGCTACTTCTATGCGGCGGCCGTGACCCTTCTTTCCTACGAGCTCGAAAAGCGCTCGGAAGACATGCTCCACCGGCGCGCTGAAGCGTCCGCCCCTGCGGATGCCGAGGACGCCAAAAAGCCGGCGAGCGACCCTGCCCAGTAAATTTTGAAGGGCGGCCCCGAGCGGAGCCGCCCTTCAAAAATATTCCCGCCCTGCACGGATTGAGCGCCGGGCGAAAGCCTCCGTCAGAGCGCGCCGCAATCCGTCAAAGCGGATAGCGCTGGAGGAAATCCGCGCCTTTGCGGATGTCGTCGGTAAAGATTCGGTCGGACTTCACGTAAGGCACGACCGCCCGATAGGCTTCGTAGAAGGCATTCGTGCCCTCGCCGAGCTTCAGATCCTTCGTCTTCAGCATGCGGCGCAGATCCACGGCCTGTGCGGCATGAAGCGCTTCGAGCGAATAGATCTGGAACATGTTCTTGTCGATTGCGCCGAGGCGCTTTGCCGCCTGAAGCACGTTCGTGAAGGTGTCTTCGATTTCGCCCGCCACCGGCATGCCGTAAAGGCTCACCGGCTGAGCAAACGACATGTTGTCGATATGAAGCCCCATGAATGCCTTCTGAATGGCGCCGAAGGCATGGCCTTTGTTGTCCGGATCGCTCAAAAAGCGAGTGAGGCCCGTGAACTGATCGTAGGAAAGATGCACGGTGCGCTCGACGGCGTAATGCGAAAGATGCGCCATGGCGAGCGTGGAAAAGCTCGGCCTGGCTGGCTGGCGCAGCGGCCTGTCTTCGAGTGATTGAAGCTGAAACGGCATCTGCCTATTAGAGAAACCACTATTGCAAACCGACTGGTCGGTTTTTATGCTTCGCGTGTTCATTCCAAACGGCCCTCGCGTTCGAGCATGCTGAACACGCTGCAGCGCCGTTTTCTCCTCCTTTTCATCAGCTTCTCAGGAGCTTCACTCATGCAGATTCGCAAGGCACTCGCAGCCGCGGCCGTTGCCGCGCTCTTCGCGGGCAGCGCCATCGCCGCCCCCGTCACGCAGGAAGGCACGGGCATCGGCAAGCACGGCGACGTCACGGTGGCCGTCACGTTCGACAACGGCAAGATCACCGACATCAAGATCGTCAAGGAGCAGGAAAACAAGGTTCTCGCTGCCAAGGTCTACACGGACCTCAAGAATGACGTGATCGCGACGAATTCGGCCGACCTCGACGTCATTTCCGGCGCCACCTTCTCCTCGAAGGGCTTCCTTGACGCCGTGAAGGACGCCGCCAAGAAGGCGGGCGTCACGCTCTCGAAGGCCGACAAGATGGCGCTCAAGAAGGCCGCCGCCAAGCTGCCGAAGAGCTCGAGCTACGACGTCGTCGTGGTGGGTGCGGGCGGCGCGGGCTTCTCGGCCGCCATTGAAGCGAAGAATGCGGGCGCAAACGTCGTTCTCCTTGAAAAAATGCCGGCGGTGGGCGGCAACTCCCTCATCTCCGGCGCTGAAATGAACGCCGCGCAGAACTGGGTCCAGCCCAAGCTCGGCATCACGGACGACTCGCCCGAACTTCATGCCGAAGACACCTTCAAGGGCGGCGACGGCAAAGGCGATATGAAGGTCATCAACGTGATGACCCACAACGCGCTCGACGCCGCCAAATGGTGCCGCGACTACCTCGGCGTTCGCTTCGAGGACGACAACCTCTTCTTCTTCGGCGGCCACAGCCGCAAGCGCGCCCTGATTCCGGTCGGCCACACCGGCACGGAATTCATTTCGAAGTTCCAGGCCAAGGCCGATGAGCTCGGCATTCCCGTCATCACCAACATGAAGGCCGAAGAGCTCATCAAGGACAAGGACGGCCGCGTCGTCGGCGTCAAGGCCACGATGGACGGCAACACCTACGAATTCAACGCCAAGGGCGGCGTGGTGCTCGCCACGGGCGGCTTCGGCGCGAATCCCGAAATGGTGAAGAAGTACAACCCGAAGATTGACGAGCGCTTCAAGACGACCGATGCGCCGGGCACGACGGGCGAAGCGCTCTACATGGCCGAGCGCGCGGGCGCCGAACTCGTCAACATGGGCTACATCCAGACGTATCCGATCTGCGACCCGATCTCCGGTGTGATCGAACTCATCGCCGACGCGCGCTTCGACGGCGCCATCATGCTCAACCAGGAAGGCAAGCGCTTCGTCGAAGAGCTCGCCCGCCGCGACGTGCTTTCCGAAGCCATCCTCAAGCAGACGGGAGGCTACTGCTGGGTGCTCTGGAACGACAAGATCGGCGCGATCTCCAACACGGTGAAGGCGCATCCGACCGAATACGAAGCCTTCACGAAGCAGGGCATCATGAAGACCTGCGACGATCTCAAGTGCATCGCCGACTTCACGAAGATTCCGGGCGAACAGCTTGAAGCCACGGTGAAGCGCGTCTCCTCGATGGCCGGCAAGGGCAACGACAAGGACTTCAACCACCGTTCGGGCCTCGTCGACATGACGCAGGGCAAGTACTACGTGATCAAGGCCGTGCCGTCGGTCCACCACACGATGGGCGGCGTGCGCATCAATGAAAAGGCGCAGGCGCTCACGAAGGACGGCAAGCCGATTCCGGGCCTCTGGGCCGCTGGCGAAGTGACGGGCGTCACGCACGGCACGAACCGCCTGGGCGGCAATGCCTACACCGACATCATCGTCTTCGGCCGCATCGCCGGCAAGGCCGCTGCGGAAGCTGCGAAGTAATAGAATCATCGCGTCCGCCCGGCTGCGCCAATAGCGGCGCCTTCGGCCGGCCTGAGCGACGAAGAACCGAGCGCCGGCAGTCGCCGGCGCTTTTTTCAGCTTTGTTCAGCTCTTTTTTTCAGCTTCTCACTCAAAACCAAAGCACAGCCTCCCTGGCGCATTCTCACGCCTCCTACCGACATGTCATCAGCCAAAGCCATCAAAACACGATCCGAACTGCTTGAAGCCGCCCGCGCCGTCATCGTCGAGCTCGGGATCGAGCGGCTCAGCATGGACCGCGTCGCCGAGCGCGCCGGGATGAGCAAAGGCGCCGTGATGTATCACTTCAAGACGAAGCGCGCGCTGCTCGCCGCGCTCGTGGAGGATTACGCCGAACATCTCGAAGCCAAGCTTCGGGAAGGGGAAGCGCTTTTTTCAGGCACGCCCGAGGAAACATTCTTCCCGGGCTACATCGAGTGGTTCCGGGCGTTCGACCTCGACGACGCCAACTGGGCGCAGATCGGCACGTCGCTCTGCAACCAGAATTTTCACGACCCCGAGCTCCTTGAACCCGTGCGGCGCTGGTACGAGAAGACCATCGACCGCCTCCGCTCCATGCCGAAGGACCGTCAGCCGATGGCCTTTCTGTGCGTCATGGCGCTCGAAGGGCTCTTCTATTCGCACAAATTCGGGCTTGATCCGCTGCGCCCGGACGAAAAGCGGATCGTCTTCGAAACGATCCTCAGAAACTTTCCTGCGCCGCCCGCCGCTCGCGCGAAGAGCAGCGCTTCGCAGGAAGCGGCCGGCTGATTCAATGTAATTTGAACCCACTGCCCGCCGGCGCGCCTTAGACGAGATCCACCTTGATCTGCCCCACGCCGTTGACGCCGCCCATGAGGCGGTCGCCGCGCTTGACGGGCGCAACGCCGGCGGGCGTGCCGGTGAAGACGATGTCGCCCGGCTCAAGCGTGAAGTAAGTCGAGAGCGCCGCAATCACTTCCGCAGGCGAGCGCAGCATCTGCGAGGTATTGCCCGACTGACGCTTTTCATTCCCAACATAGAAGTACACGTCTGCAGGCGCAGGCATCGGCGCACGGTAGGCAGGACGCACATGCGTCACCGGCGCGCAGTTGTCGAAGACCTTGGCCGTTTCCCAGGGACGTCCGTGCTTTTTCGATTCGTCCTGCAGGTCGCCTCGGGCAAAGTCGATTCCGACGCACCAGCCCCAGATCGCGGCCTCGGCTTCTTCGAGCGTGAGGTTCGCGCCGCCCTTGGAGAGGCAGGCGACGAGTTCAAGCTCCGGACGCAGGTTTTCGCCTCGGGGCGGGAATGCGAGCGCGAGCGTCTCGCCGTCGGCCACCGGCACCACCGCGTCAGCGGGCTTCATGAAGAAAATGGGCTCGGGAAGCTTTTCGCCGGCAGCGAGCGGCGCTTCGCCGGGCGCCCGATAGTTGCGCGCGATGCAGTAGACGCGGCGCACGGGAAAGAATTCATAGCGTTCGTCCTGAACGGGAATCACAGCCTGAGGCGGCGGAGCGAAAACAAAAGACATGAAGGCCTCTACGAAAAATGCATGGCGAGCGCGTCGCCGGAAGTATGCGCAACGGCCGCGCGGCGGGCGGCAGTGCCGAAGATTGTATTCGCGCGGCGCAGCCTTTGCGCAGCAACGAAACGACACAACTTTGCGAGCGCATTCCGCCGGCTTCCGAGCGATGAATCGGAACGAGCATTCGCGAATGTGAAACTTCATCGGTAAAATGCACGCAGTCAATCATCGCCGCTCCGCCCGCTCGCCGCTTTTCCATGACGGCGGCACTCGTCGCGCACGGAGCCAGAAAAAGGCAATTACTTCAGACATGACAACCAATACAAACAGCAGCGCGCCGCGCCGAGAAAGCCTTGCGAGCATCGGTCATCGTCGTCTTCAAGCCGTGCGCAGCAAAGGCATCTATGTTCTGCCAAACGCCTTTACCGCGGCCGCGTTCTTCGCTGCGTTCTACGGCATCATCCAGGCGATGAACGGCAACTTCTCCGAAGCGGCAATCGCCGTCTTCTTCTCCATGCTCTTCGACGGCATGGACGGGCGCGTCGCGCGCCTGACGCACACGCAGTCGGAATTCGGCGTGCAGATGGACAGCCTTGCCGACGCCGTGAGCTTCGGCGTCGCGCCTGCGCTCATCGTCTACGAATACACGCTTCTCGAGCTTGGGAAGCTCGGCTGGGCCTGCGCCTTCATCTATGCCTTCTGCGCCATCCTGCGCCTTGCACGCTTCAACTGCAACGTGGGAGTCGTGAGCAAGAATTACTTTCAGGGGCTGCCTTCGCCGGCAGCGGCCGCCCTCGTCTGCGGCTTCGTCTGGCTTGGCGTCGAGAACAAGCTCCCGGATTGGCTCGTTGACCACCGCAGCACCCTTGCCTTCGTGGTGACGCTCTACGCCGGCCTTACGATGGTGAGCAACGCGCCTTTCTTCTCCGGCAAGAGCTACGCGGTCGTGCGCACGATTCCCTTCTGGGCCGTCGTCGTTTTCTCGATCGCCTTCATCGTCATTTCGAGCAACACGTCGCTCTCGATCTTCATTCTCTTCTGCATCTACGCGCTTTCGGGCTACGTCTATGAGTTCTGGTGCTGGTGGCGCGGCCGCCCCAACCCGATTCAGGCGGACCTCGCCGCGCAGCAGAAGGCGCTTGAAGAAGCCGAAGGAGAAGCGCACTTATAAGCCCAAGGGGGCCGCATCGTGCACTTGCGCCTTGCGCCCTGAGCGCTGATTGCTCTCATCGCGCCGTCCGCCGCTTCCAGCGCACCGGACGGCGTTTTCGCATGCCTCGCCTCTGTCGGCAGACACGCATCAAAAATGCACGAATAATCGCCCTCAGCAAAGAAGGATCGCCCATGCCACGAAGAAGCGCCGAGGAAAACGCCCCGAAGAGCGCCAAGCCCTCTGTCATGTTTGAAGATGCGGTGCTGCTTCTCAAAATTCTGCAGCTCATCCCGCAGCGCCGCTGGACAACGATCGCAGAAATTGCCGAGCAGCTCGAAGCGCAGGGAACGCCCCTCAAGCGCCGGTCGCTGCAGCGCTATCTGCAGACCATCCGATCGCATCCGGAAATCTTCCCGATTTCTGTCGACGTTACTGAAAAGCCTTACCGCTTCCGCTGGGACTTGCGCTCCAAGGGTCTGCACCTGCCGGTGCTTTCCGTGCAGGACACGCTTCTGCTTCGGCTTGCCGAAGAGCATCTGCGCTACCAGCTGCCGCCTTCCGTGCTTTCCGGCCTGCGCCCGCTCTTTCACGATGCGAAGCAAATGGCCGCCCTCAATGCCAAACGGCGCGAATATTCATGGCTGAGAAAAGTGAAGGTGGTGAGCCCGAGCCTGCCCTTCATGGCGCCCAAAATCAATGCGCAGGTCTTCGAGCACGCTTCCGAGGCGCTTTTCGCCGACAAGATGCTCTTCGTGCGCTACCGGAATGCACGCGGCAAGCTTGTCGAAGCCTATGTGATGCCGCTCGCGCTCGTGCAGCAGGACGTGCGCACCTACCTCGTCTGCCAGTTCGAGGGCTACTCGAACTTCCGCCACCTTGCGCTGCACCGCATCGAATCCGCCCGCGTCACGACGTTCGACTTCGAGCGGCCTGCCGATTTCGACCTTGAGGACTACACGGCGCGCGCGCCCTTCAACTATGCGCAGGGCCGAACCATCCGCCTTGAAATCCTGACGGATGATCCCGTCCTCGTCAAAAACCTCGAAGAGACGCCCTTCAACCGGACCCAGGCCGTCGTGAGCGAAGCGCCGGCGCCCGATCCGCGCTGGCGCATCACGGTCGACATTGAAGACTCGCTCCTTCTCGACGGCTGGCTTGCCATGCGGCGCGCGTCCATTCTGAGCACGAAGAAGACGCTCATCAAAACCAACGATGCCGCGCAAAAGCCTGCGCCGAAACTGCGCCGCGCCTCAGCGACGCAGGCCGCGGCTGAGGAACCGGCCGAAGCGAGTGAAGCCCCGTTCTCGACAGGCGCCGAAAAAGCCGCTCCTGACGAAGCCCCCGGAGCTCCAGAAGCATCCGAAGCGCCAGAAGGGGGTGAAGCGCCATCAGCCGCATCGGCGGCTTTTGCGCCGCAGCGCTTTGCCTCCCGGATCGCCACGCCCGAAGAACACCGAGCGCGTCTCGCAGAAAACGATCCTCAGCGCGAGCGCGAAAAGCCGCGGCCGCACGAGAGCCTTCTCGTTGTCGGGCGCCACATCGTCGAAGCGGCCTCCGAAGAATCAGATTAGGCAAAAAACAAACAAACGCTCGCTTTTACGCTTGCGCGCCGCACCTTCGGCGCGCAATGCTTCTAATAAACATCCAATCCTCTCTTTTTTCCTGCGAATGAAACGCTACTTTCCCGCTCTTCTCTCCACCCTCCTGCTGCTTGCCGGCTGCAAGGCGGATTTTGTTGCCACGGCCGACTACTCCGAACTCTTCGCGGCGACCCCTCAGATGAAGCTCGCGCATCTTTCGATTGAAGTGCCGGCGTGCACGGAGCCCAATACCGAATTTGAATCGAGCGCCGTACTTGAACTCAAGTCCCGCATTCCAGCTGTTCTGCCGCAGGCGCGCTTTCTTTCCTGCGAAGCGGGCGACTTCACGAGCTTCGCCCGCTTCTCGACGCCCGTGCGGATCGGACGCTTTGTCAAGCCATGCGAAGGCACCGACATCTGCATCGGCGCCTCAGCCAAGGAAGACATGAACATCGTCGCGGCGGCGGGCCAAGGCTTTCGCGAAGGACTTGCCAAAGTCGAGAAAGCCTCGAGCATTTCTTTCGAGCCTTCGGTCACGCTGCGGCTCGCTTTTGATATCGGCCGCGACGTCCAAATCGTGGCGCCGAGCCTTTTTGTCGACGACGAACCCTATCATTTCGCCAACCTGATGCTCAAGGACGGCGAAGCGCATGCCTTCCGGCTCTCGGACGTTGCGACCGAGGCCTTCTTTGAAGGCAAGGAAACGACGATTTTCCTGCGCCTCAAAGAACGCGCCCCCGAGCAGCGGCTTTGATGCGCGAGCTGCCGAGCGCACCAGACGCAGAAACGCAACCTGGAAAAAGAAAACGAAAAAGCCGCGCCGGCTTCCGACAGTTTCGGAAGTGAGCGCGGCTCTTGCGTTTTTTAGTGCTTTTAGTGCGGAAATATCGTCGCTCAGAGTCTCGCGACAGTCGTCATCGTGCCCGTCACCTTTTCACCAATCGACACCTTGATTTCGGCGTCCGTCGGCAAGAAGAGGTCGACGCGCGAGCCGAAGCGAATGAAGCCATAGCGCTCGCCGCGCTCGAGGCGGTCGCCCACCTTTGCGTAGCAGACGATGCGGCGGGCAACGAGGCCCGCGACCTGAATGAAGGTGATAAGGCGGCCTTCGTCGGTGCGGACCGTCACGGCGTTGCGTTCGTTTTCGGTCGAGGCTTTGTCGAGATCGGCGTTGAGAAAGAGCCCCGGCGTATACGTTACCTTTTCGACGACGCCCGAAAGCGGTGCTTTCTGGCTGTGCACGTTGAAGACGTTCATGAAGATCGAAATCTTGATGGCGTCTTCGCCCGTTTCAGGATTCACGGCAGGTTCGACTTTGCAGACGCGCCCGTCGACGGGGCTCACTACCGCACGCGGATCCTCGGGCAGCTCGCGCGCGGGATCGCGGAAGAACTGCAGCGCAAAGACGAAGGCGACGAAAGCGACGAACGTAAGGAAGTCGAAGTCGAGGAGCCAGAAAACGATCGTGATCGCGAGAAGTCCGAAGAGAATCGGCCAGCCTTCGCGGGCGATGATCGGATGCGGATAAATGCGGGACTGCAAGGGAAAGCCTCTGAAGATAATCGAAAATCAGCGCGCTGCGGAGCGGGGTCGATCCGCGAAGCGCAAAGGTTGCGGCATATTATAGGAATTACAGCGTTTAGGAACGCGCGCAGAAGCGGCTTTTGCGGCTCGACACGAATAAACCGAACCGCTGAAGCCGCTTCGCGCTTGAGAGCTGCGGCCCCCTCTATCGCGACCGCTCCTATTCGTTGTTTTGCGCAGCCTTCTCGGTAGGCCGAGAAGAAAGAATCCAGTCGAGGAAGCTGCCCTTGTTGCGAGAGCAGACGAGCACCTTGCCCGTGCCCTGGAACTTGAGCGCAACCCCTTCGCCTGTGATCTGGCTCTGGACGAGCTTGCCGAGAAGTCCCGAGCGGCTTGTGTTGAGCGTGAGCTCATAGTCGAGCGACGCATCCCAGGCGACGAGATGCCCGTTGTCGACATTGATGGGACGGTCCTCTGTTACCTCGATTTCCCGAATCGAGCCGAAGCCCGAAACCGCAACGCGGCCGCGGCCTTCGGTCGCCATGATGAAAAAGCCCCCGTTGCCGCCGAACAGCGCGCGTCCGAGCCCCTGCGCCTTCGTCGTGATGCCGACTTCGCTCGTGCTCGCAAGAAAGGCCCCGTCAGAGAGGCAGTACTGACGATCGCCGACGTCGAGAATGCGGACGTCGCCCGGCAGATTCGGCGCGAGCATCACTTCGCCGGGTTCGTCCTCAGCCTCCACCCACTGCTGAAAGAAAGTTTCCTCATTGAGAAACTTCCGCGCGATCGAGCCGAAGAAGCCGCCGCGGGTTTTGCCTTTGAGCGTGAGCGAGCGGTCCATGGCAACCATGGCGTTCGACTCGGTCGCAACGGCATCGCCCTTTTCCAGTCTGACAAGGAGGAGCGGATCGACGCCGCCCTCAACTTCAAAGCGAACCATAAAAAAGCGTTCCTTGTAGTTTGAGCACGCGAGCTAGCTTAATGGAGAAAGCTCGAGGGAGCGAGCCGATTCATGCCCGGCGCGGCGGCGCCCCGCAAAGCGCCGTTCTTCCGGGCAGCCCGAGCCGCAGGACGCGTCAAGGCGTGATCCGGACCTGCATCGTGATGCGCATCGTCACTTCGGCCGTGCCTGCGCTCACCGCCGGCGCAGCGACATCGGCGGCATTCGCCGCAGCGAGCGCGCGCGGGGCGGCATAGTAGCGAACGGCAGGCGCGGAATACCCGCCCACCGAAATCGACTCGATGCGCACGTTCTTTTCGCCGAGCCCCATGGTGCGCGCAATGATTTCAGCGCTTCGGCCTGCGTCGGCGACGGCTGCTTCAAGCAACTTGTCGTCGGCCTCATCGCGCGCCTTCGTTGATACGCCGAAGGAAATGCCGTCGTAATTCATTGTGCGGCCGGCCGCTTCAAGCACCTTTGAGACGAGCGCCACATCCTTCACCTTCACCGTGACGGTCTCGCGCACGCCCCAGGCGCCCACCGTCGCAACTTCGCCTTCCTTGGCCTTGCGGTAGACGGGCCACGTTGAAAGTCCAGTCGTTTCGGCGACGACCGCCTCCTGATCGAAGGCCGCGAGCGCAGCAAGCGCCTTGTCGGCCGCCTGCGTCACCTCCGCCTGGGCGGCACGGGCATCGGGCTTCTGGCTTTCGGCCGTAAAGACAATGGTCGCTTCGTCGTTCTTGAGCGTCACGGAGGCGCTCCCCGGCAGCGTGACGACGGCGCCTGCGTCGCTCGGCATCGGGGCCGACCAGGCGGGCGAGGCGCCGGCTGCGAGGGCTGCAAAGAGCGACGCGCAAAGCGCGGCGCGGCCGCAGAAAGGTCGGATCGCAACGGTCTTCAGCATATAAAGCAACTCCTTTTCTTTTTTCTCTCAAGCGGCGCAGCGTTTCGCCCGCCGTTCTCCAGAACCATCCTAAGGAAAAAAGCACCGCTCGAACGCAAGGAAACGCAACTGAAAGGTCAAGATCTGCAAGGAAATCTTTCGAAAAGTTGCCTTATCGGGGACAGCCGAACCGGTTCAAAAGCGATTGCCGCAAAGGGGACAAAGCGCGACAGGACAGCCTCGTTCAAATTCGCCCGCACGTGCGCAAATTTGCAAAAACCGCTCTTTTGCAAGGGGTTTTTCATAAAAATCCCACTGCTTCTTCCGCAACCCTTTAAGGAAATGCACCTAAAAGGCAGCGCATGAACGCAAACAAACGCGCTTTGACCGCGCGCCTGCATTCCGCAAAAAGGCTTAACAGAGATCAAATTCGGGCGCCGCTTATTACAATCGGATGCATACTGCGGTTCTTTTCCGCGCAAAGCGCGATGCGACCGCGGCTCTCCGGCGTCCGCCCGGCGCAGCCCGGCAAGCCGTCCTCGGAAACGGCTGCCCGCAACGGCGCCCCGTCCGGCGCCTCTGCGTCGGTCGCCGTTCGAATTATTAGAAATAAGGATCTCTCCATGTCGAATTCTTCCTCTGCTCAGTGGAGCTCCCGACTCGGCTTCATCCTAGCCTCCGCGGGCTCCGCGATCGGCATCGGCGCCATCTGGAAGTTTCCGTTCTGGGCGGGCGCCAACGGCGGCGCCGCCTTCATCATTCCCTACATCTTCTTCACGTTCACGATCGGCATCATGCTCGTGATGGCAGAAATTGCGCTCGGCCGCCGCGGCCGCGGCTCCGTCATGTCTGCCATGATGCGCGTCGGCGGCCGCTGGTGCGCGCCGCTCGGCATCTTTGCCGTGCTTACGTCCTTTCTGATTCTTTCCTACTACTCGGTCGTGGGCGGCTGGTGCGTCGCTTATCTCTTTGATGCCCTCACGGGCGCCGTGACCATTTCCGACCCAGAGGTCCTCAAGGCGCAGTTTGCCAATCTCGTCTCGAACGGCTACCTCAACGTCGGCTGGCACTTCGTCTTCCTCGCGATCACCTGCGGCACGGTGGCGCTCGGCGTGCAGCAGGGCATTGAACGCCTCTCGAAGTACCTGATGCCGACGCTCTTCGTGCTCATGGTTGCGATCATCATCCGCTGCCTCATGCTCGACGGCGCCTGGGGCGGCGTGAAGTACCTCTTCGCCTTCGACTGGAGCACGGTCACGCCGAGCGCCATTCTGAACGCCATGGGCTTCACGTTCTTCTCGCTCTCGCTCGGCGCCGGCATTCTCATCACGTACGGCTCGTACCTGCAGAAGGAATCCAACATCGTTACCGCTTCCGCATGGGTGGCCGTCCTTGCCATTCAGGCGGCGCTCCTCGCCGGCCTCATGATCATGCCGGCCGTCTTCGCCTTCGGCCTCGAACCCAACGCCGGCCCGGGCCTCGTCTTCGTGACCGTCCCGATGATCTTCTCGAAGATTCCCTTCGGCGGCTTCTTCGCGCTGCTCTTCTACATCTGCCTGCTCACCGCTGCGCTCACGTCCGCCGTATCGCTCCTCGAGGTCGTCGTTGCGTTCCTGCACAACGAATGGCACTTCTCGCGCCGCCTCTCCGTGACGCTCTGCTTCGTGTCGCTTTTCCTCCTTGGCGCCGTCTCCGCGCTCTCCTTCGGCGTCTGGAGCGACTTCACAATCGCGGGCCGCAACTTCTTCGACTTCCTCGACTTCGTCTGCACGAACTTCATGATGCCGGCGGGCGGGCTTGTCGTTGCCGCGATCATGGGCTGGAAGGCCTGGCCGATCTTCAGGGAAGAGCTCCAGAGCGCCCGGCCCTACAGCGAAGGCGTTCTTTCGGCGATCCACTGGATCGTGGCCATCATGGCGCCGATCCTCGTGCTCGTCGCGGTCTTCCAGGGCCTTTTCGGCTGATGCCCCGAGAGTCCTAGACCTGCAAAAGGCCGGCGTCCAAACGGGACTGCCGGCCTTTTTTCCGCCCGCCGCTAGAGCGGCAACGCCCGCCAGCTGAGCAGGCTATGATTGTTGCTCGGGCGACTCGCTCCATACGCGCCCCAACGTCAAGCCGCAGGCTTCGCAAAAAACCAAAAAAAGGCAATCGACATGTCCGAACAACGCATCACCTGGACCAGCAGAATCGGCTTCGTGCTCGCAAGCGCAGGCGCAGCCGTCGGTCTGGGCGCCATTTGGAAGTTCCCCTACATGGCAGGAACAAACGGCGGCTCGGTCTTCCTCTTCCCGTACGTGCTTCTCACCTTCACCGTGGGGCTGGTTCTGCTCATTGCGGAAGTCGCGCTCGGGCGCGCCGGCAAGGGCGGCATCGTCACGAGCTACCGGCGCCTAGCCGGCTCGGGCTTCGTCCCCATGGGCTACGTGGGCGTTTTGACGGGCTTTCTTGTTCTCTGCTTCTACTCGGCGATCGGCGGCTGGACGATTTCCTACTTCTGCGAAGCGCTGGTAGGCCGCGGCCTCATCAGCGATCAGTCGCAGCTCGGCGCGCATTTTGCCGAATTCACGGCCGACCCTGTGATGGCCATGGGCTTTCAGTGGCTCTTTCTGCTTCTGAACGGCCTCATCGTCGCCTTCGACGTCACGAAGGGCATCGAGCGCGTGAGCAAAATCCTGATGCCGCTCCTCTTCGTGATGATGCTCGTGCTCATCGTGCGCGGCCTCATGCTGCCGGGCGCCTGGGCGGGGGTTGAATATCTCTTCAAGTTCGACCCGGACGCCTTCACGTTCTCAGCGCTGCTGCAGGCGATGGGCTTTACGTTCTTCTCGCTGTGCGTCGGCTGCGGCTGCATGATGACCTACGGCTCCTATCTCAAGGACGACACGGACCTGCCGCGCTCCTGCCTCTGGATTGCCTTCCTCGGGGTCATCGCTTCCCTGATGGGCGGCCTCATGATCATGCCGAGCGTCTTTGCGTTCGGCCTCGACCCGACTGCGGGCCCAGGACTCACCTTCATCACGATGCCTGCGGTTTTCGCGCAGCTGCCGTTCGGGCAGATCTTCGCTGCGATCTTCTACCTCTGCCTCATCGTCGCAGCCATCACGTCCTCGGTGTCGATGATTGAAATTCTGGTGTCCTTCCTGGTTGATGAAAAAGGCTACGGCCGCCCGAAAGCCGCCGTCGTCTCGACGATCGCCCTGGCGATCGTGGGCGCGCTTCCCTGCCTCTCCTTCGGGATTCTGGCCGACACAACCTTCTTTGGCGGCAAGACTTTCTTCGACATCTTCGACTTCCTGACGAGCAACATCTCGCTGCCGGTGGGCGGCCTCGTGATTCTCTACCTTGCGGGCGTCAAATGCTGGCCCGTCGTTAAGGCCAACATCGCCGGCACGGCCGTGCGTCCGGCGGGCTGGTACACGCGGCTGCGCTTCATGATCTGCGTGCTCGCGCCGATCCTTGTGGCGGCCGTGCTCGTTTCGGGGCTTCTCTGAGGCCGGCATGCCGCTGGCGTCCCGCCGTCCGCCGAGCCGGCGGACGCAGCACATGCTCTTGGGTGCTCTCCCGAGATGCTTCTGCAGCAGGCATTTCAGAGAGGCAGCCTCGGCCAGTCCCGTCCGCGGGCGCCACAAAACAATCCGACGATTCGGCTAGAATGGCTGAAGCAAACGGCCGGTGCATCTCGGGCATCGGCCGTTTCCTTATTCGCCGGCGCACCGCTCCCCCGCACTCTCCGCCTTTCTGGTCTTGAACGCCCGGGGCCGAGCGGCGCGCGACGCTCCACAACAAAACCGCGCGCGAGGCGCCCCTCGACGGGCAAGCGCATGCCAGCCGCTTCCCGCCTCGCGCAACGTACCAACAAAGCGTTTTAAAACATGCAAGACGTTCAAGCCAAGGGCGCAGGCGCCCGCTCTTCCTGGTCCTCGCGCATCGGCTTCATTCTCGCGGCGGCCGGTTCCGCCGTCGGTCTCGGCGCCATCTGGAAGTTCCCCTACATGGCCGGCACCAACGGCGGCTCGGTTTTCTTTCTGCCCTACATTGTCTTCACGCTCACGATCGGGCTCGCGCTTCTCGTGGGCGAAATGTGCATGGGGCGCGCCGCGCGCGGCGGCGCCGCCACGGCCTTCCGCAAGCTCGGCGGCGCCAAATGGGCGCCGGTGGGCTTCATCTGCGTGCTCACGGGCGCTGGCGTGCTCGCCTTCTATTCCGTCGTGGGCGGCTGGTGCGTGCACTATCTGCTCGAAGCCGTGCTCGGGCGCGGCGTCGCCGAAGATCCCGCGACAATGCGCGCGACCTTCGAGACTTTTGCCGGCAACGGCTTTGAAGCCGTGCTCTGCCACGTCATTTTCCTCACGGCAACCGCCGCCGTCGTGCTCCTCGGCGTTGAAAAGGGCATCGAGCGCGTGAGCAAGATTCTGATGCCGCTTCTCTTCGTGATGATGCTCGTTCTCATCGTGCGCGGCCTCATGCTCCCGGGCGCCTTCGAGGGGCTCGTTTTTCTCTTCCGCCCCGATCCCGAAGCCTTCACGGGCGAAGCGCTTCTCAACGCGCTCGGCTTTTCCTTCTTTTCGCTTTCCGTAGGCTCCGGCTCGATGATGAACTACGGCTCCTACCTGCCCGATCGCGTCAACGTCGGGAGCTCCACGGCCTGGATCGTGTGCCTTGCGATCCTCTCTGCGGTGCTGGGCGGCCTCATGATCATGCCCGCCGTCTTCGCCTTCGGGCTCTCCCCTGACGCAGGTCCGGGACTCACCTTCGCGACGATGCCTGCGGTCTTTGCGAAGCTTCCGCTGGGCGGCCTCTTTGCGGTGATCTTCTACGCTTGCCTTTTCGTCGCAGCGATCACCTCCTCCATTTCGATTCTCGAAATGACGACGCAGCACTGCGTCGACGTCTACGGAATGACTCGCCGCCGCGCTGCATTCCTCGTGTCGACGGTTCTCGGCGTGCTCGGCATCTTCTGCGCGCTCTCCTTCGGGCCGCTCGCCGACGTGAAGCTTTTCGGCAAAACCATTTTCGACCTCTTCGACTACGCCACCTCCAACATCGGCATGCCGATCGGTTGCCTCGGCATCGCCGGCGTCGCCGGCTGGACAGCCTGGCGCACCACCCGAAGCGAGCTTCTTCGCAACGCGCGCTGGTCGCCCGCTGCGCTCAAGGCGATGCGCTTCATCCTCGGCGTGGTTTCGCCCATCGTGATCCTGATCGTCGCCGCCAAGGGGCTCGGACTCCTTTGATGCGTCCTTGTCCTCGGGGAAGCAAGTGGTTGTTTACATTTGCGCTGTGCACGCGGCTCTCGCCAAAGCAACAACATTCCCCAGCGTGTTTAGCCTGATGCAAGAGCAATACGACAAACTACCTGCTTCACTTCCGGGCGCTTCGGTAGACTGAAAAAATGCGTCCTTTTCGGTGCGCCCTTCGCAGGCGCGTTCCCGCACTCGGGCGACACCGAAGCCGCAGCAGACAACCATCGCAAAGCAAACAAACTCAAACCCTCAGAAGGAATTCTCAATGTCTCAAGGCGCTTCGACGGGCTGGGGCTCGCGCCTCGGCTTCATTCTCGCCTCAGCCGGCTCGGCGGTCGGCCTCGGCGCGATCTGGAAGTTCCCGTACATGGCGGGCACCAACGGCGGATCGATCTTCATGATCCCCTACATCTTCTTTACCGTGACCGTCGGGATTGCGCTCCTCATTGCCGAATTCGCCATGGGACGCGCCGGCAAGCGCGGCGCCGTGGGCAGCCTCAACAACGTCTGCGGCAAGCCCTGGGGCTTCTTCGGCGGCGTCGGCGTTTTCACCGTCTTTCTGATCCTTTCCTTTTACTCGGTCGTGGGCGGCTGGTGCATCAAGTACACCGTCGACGCCTTCATGGGCAGCGGCATCACTGCCGACGCCAACGCGCTCAGCGCGTATTTCGGCGGCTTTGTCTCCGACGGCGTGCGCTCCTATGCGTACCTTCTCGTCTTCCTCTTCATGACGGCCTTCGTCGTGCTGCGCGGCGTCGAAGCGGGCATTGAAAAGCTTTCGAAGATTCTCATGCCTTCGCTTTTCATCCTGATGCTCATTCTCATCGTCCGCGGCGTTACGCTCCCGGGCGGCTGGAAGGGCGTCGAATTTCTTTTCACGCCCCGCTGGGAAGACTTCAACGCCACGGCGCTCTTCAACGCCATGGGCTTCTGCTTCTTCTCGCTTTCGCTCGGCGCAGGCACGATGATCACCTACGGCTCCTACCTCAATCCGAAGGCCGATTTGCCTTCATCGGTAGGCTGGGTGGCGGTGCTCGCCATTCTCTCGTCCGTTCTGGGCGGCCTCATGGTGATGCCGGCGGTCTTTGCCTTCAATCTCGATCCGACGGCCGGCCCAGGCCTCACCTTTGTGACCATGCCGGCGATTTTCGCGCAGATGCCGCTCGGACAGCTTTTCGCGATCTTCTTCTACATCTGCCTCCTTGTCGCCGCCATCACTTCGTCGGTCTCGATGCTTGAAGACTGCACGGTTCTCCTCTCGCAGTCCTTCTCGATCAAGCGCCGGACAGCGATTCTCATGACGCTCGCAGGCTCGGCCGTCGTTGGCCTCTGCGCCAATCTCTCCTTCGGCGCCTGGAGCGACATGAAGTTTTTCGGCAAGAACTTCTTCGACCTTCTCGACTACGTCACCTCGAACGTCGGGATGCCGCTCTCGACCTTCGGCATCGCGATCGCCGCGGCCTGGGTCGCCTGGCCCACGACGGCCAAGGAACTGCAGTCGGCGCGCACGCTCTCGCCCAACACGCTGCGCGCAGTGCGCTTGCTGATCGGCTTCATTTCGCCGCTCTTCGTGCTCGTCGTTGCGCTTGGTTCGCTCTGACGCACCCTTAACGCTTCCTTTTGCGCCGCGCTCTTATCGGAGCGCGGCTTTCTTTTTTTGAACAGATGCCCTGAACAATCTGGGCGCCCCCCATAAACGCTGCGCCGCGCGCCTTACAATTCTCTGGTTCCTCTTCTTCCCGGAGCATCCCGCAATGACCCCAGTTCTTCCCAAGCGCCTTCACGTCGTTTACTTCTCCCCCACGGGCGGCACGCGCCGCGTTGCACGGCGATTCCTTTCGGCTGCCCGCAGCGCACTGCCGACGCTCGAGCTTTTTGAGCATGACATCACGCTCCCCGAAATGCGCTCGGCCGTGCTGCGCTTTGACGCGCAGGACCTGGTGCTCTTCTGTGCGCCCAGCTATTTCGGCCGCATGCCTGCCATTCTGCGCGGCTTCAAGGGCCTTGCCGCCGAGGGCGCGCTCGGCGTGCCGGTCGCCGTCTTCGGCAACCGCGACTGGGACGACACCATCCGCGAAATCGGCGCACTCATGACGGACGAAGGATTCGCCGTCACCGCCGGCGCAGCGTTCGTCGCACGCCACTCGCAGTGGCCGAGCCTTGGCGCCGGCCGTCCGAACGACGCCGACGAAGCGGATATGGCGAAGTTCCTCACGAGCCTCATAATGAAGATCGGCGCGGCCGTCGCCGCCGGCAGCGCGGAAAAGCTTGCCGTGAAGCTCCCTGGCGAAGGCGAAATGCGCCCCTACGGCGTCATTCCGACGCCGCCGCGCGTGCTTGACCCGAAGGACTGCTGCCGCTGCGGCTCGTGCGCGGAAAAATGCCCGGCCGGCATCATCGACCCGATGGACTTCACGGTGACGGACCCCGAAGCCTGCCTCGGCTGCCGCGCGTGCATCACCGCCTGCCCGAACGGCGCAAGAAACTACCCGGAACCCTATGCAAAGGCCATCGAGACGCGCATGGCGGAAATCGCTGCGGCTAACGCGGCGCCAAAAGCGCCAGCGGTCTTTCTTTGAGGATGCAGCATGAAGAAGACGCAGGCCGCGCCCGCTGAAGCAGAAGCGTTCGATCAGCGCATCGAGGG